>JAGZDZ010000018.1:0-48611 GCA_018368535.1 Collinsella sp.
CCGGCCGGTCCGGCCCTCAGGGTATCGGGTTCCCACATTCATCCGTACATGTGCGGATGAATGTGGGAGGTGTTCGGATAAAGTCGATAATCAAGGGATGGGTCCGGTCGCACCTCGTATTTGCCCATTCGTTGCACAACCTTTTGGGTTCGCTGATACACTCAAATGTGGATGTGAAAGAATGCGCCGCTTTTAAGCGGCGTGTTTTTGTTGGAGGAGATCGCATGCGGCCCGGGGGCACTCAGACAAAGCATGGCGCCGCGGTGCGCATGCGACGCCGGCTGGGCCTGGCACCTCGGGCGTGTGTGCTGCTGTCTTGCTCGCTCGTGCTGGTCATAGCCGGTGTTTCGGCTTATGGCATGACGGTGCCGTCCATGGTGCAGGCGCATGCTGCGCGTGAGCTGCATATTGGGCGCAAGGCCAAAAGCGACTTGGGAACGACAGCCGGATATACGTGGGCGAGTGTGGTCTCGCACGTTGTGTTCGGTGGCGACGATGCGGACAGTCCCGAAACATCGGACAACGAGGTTACGCTGGCAAACGGCAAGACCATCGTGCTCACCAACACCAAGATCATCACGAAGCTTTCCAACAACAGTGTGGCATCTGTCATAAATAAGGCCGAGCAGCAGAAGGGGCAGGACGCCCAACAGACAGGCAAGCCCGGCGGTTCGGGTTCGTCTGGCTCCAGCTCCGATTCGTCGGGCGGCGGTTCCGGTTCGGGCTCCGCCTCTGGCGGTGGATCTTCGGGTGATGGCTCGACGGACGGCGGCACCGGCGGGGACGCGGGCTCGGGTGGTCTCTCGGCTGCCGAGGAAGAGAGTATCCACAGCTGGCTCGTGACCAAATACAATATGCTCGATGGCTATGTCGCCCGCGCCAATAGCGTGGTGTCGACCTATAACGCCACGGGCGATACCGGACCGTGCGACACCCTGGCGAATGACATGTTTGTTATCCGTGCCGAGTTCGGTCGACAAAGGTTCTCGACCAAATCTAAGTGGTATCGGCAGTATGCCAATCTGTGGGGCTGCTATACCAACCTGTGCCAATGGGTTGGGCACTACGGCAACGACGACGTCGCGCTCAACAACTTCAACACCAATGTGGCGGCGATCGCCCTATGACGAACGACCTCGCTTCTACGGTAGCCCAGTCGCTCAACCGTGATCCCATGGTGGGCTTGCGCCTGGCGCGCGTCGACGGGTTTGAGCCGGCCGTCGCCCTGGGCACGGACGAGCTTCCCGCCTACCTGCGCCGTTTTACGATGCTGTTTGCCGATGACGCCACCATGCGCCGCGGCGGTATCGGCCGTGTGACGCGTGCCGTTAACGCGCAGGGCGAGGCCGTGGCGCTCAAGCAGCTCATCTTGCCAACGCGCGACGAATTTGATGACGATGTCGCCCACGAGGCGCTGGTCGCCAAGTTCAAGGCGGCGTTTCGCGAGGAATATGAATGCCATCGTGCCCTTTCGGGCCTTAAGGGCTTTCCCCGCTTATACGGGTGGGGCGAGGTCGACGGCGTGCCCGCGATTGTCATGGAGTGGGTCGAGGGCGAGACGCTCGCCCGCCTGCGCTCGCGCTTTGCCGTAGATGATGCCGGGCGTCTGTCGCCGCTCGTGGCGGCGCGCCTGGGTCGCGACCTGTTCGATCTGCTCTGCCGCATGAGCTTGGTAGGCGAGGGGTTCGTCCATCGTGATATCTCGCCCGCTAATATAATGGTGCGCACGGCGCGCCTGCCGCTCGACCGACAGCTTGCCGAAGGCACCTTCGACCTGTGCTTGATCGACTTTGGCTCGTCGCTGGCGCTCGAGCCCGCCTCTGCGGTGGCCGGCACCGGCGGCAAGGCGTCGTTTACCGAGCGCTATGCCACGTTGCGCCGCGCGACGGTGGCCTACGCCCCGCCCGAGATGCTCACCGACGATATCCCCGACCTGCGCATGCTTCGCATGTCGCCGGCGATCGATGTCTATGCAGCGGCGAGTACGGTCTACGAGCTCATCGCCGGTGTCGCGCCGTACGAAGTGGCGCCGGGTGCGTCGGGTACTTCGGGCTCGCGCAAAAAGACACGAGATATCGCCAGCCCCTATCGCCTCAAGATGGATACGCTGCCCGATTATCCCGTCGGCGCCCACGCGCCCGGCTGCGACTTGACGCAACTGCTGCGACGCGAGCCCGATGTGGCACTTGCCGCGGCCGAACAGGCTCAGCAGCTGGGGCTCGATCCAAATTCCGAGGATCTGCGCGATGCGTTGGCGTTTGTCGACGCTCAGCTGTTCGATGTGTTGATGGCCTGCCTGTCCTGCCATCAGGAAGATCGTCCCGAGCCGGCTGCGGTGGAGGCGGCGCTCTCGGCATTTTGCGACCACTATGCGCAAAATGTCGCCCGCTCGCTTCGCGCCGAGCCGCTCATGCCGTGCCCGATGGAGGCATCGGGGCACACAGCCCGGCGTGCGGCGATGGTTGGTGCGACGGCGGCAAGCGGCGTGCTTTGGACTGTGGTCGTGGTATCGGCGGCGCTGTTGGCGTCGGGCGCCCATGTGACGATTGCCGCGGGGCCTCTTATGTGGTCCGGAAAGTTGCCAGGCATCGTCGCTGTGCTGGCGTTGGCGCTGCCGGGCATGGTGGGCATCGCTGCCGGGGCCTTGGCGCGCGACCGTCGTGTGGGATTCCTGCAGGGTGTGTTGGCCCTTTCCGCCTGCGAGGTTCCGGCTCTGGCCGCACTCGCATGTGCCGTGTTTTCCCAGCATGCCGTGGCGGGTGGCCTGGTGGCCGCTATAATTGCAACCTATGCGCTCACGTGGTTTTTGCTGGCGATGGGGTTTGCCTTTGAGCTTCCCGTCGTGTCAGCACGACGTGCGAAAATTCCCATGGCGACGCCGCTTGCCGGCGGAGCCGCGGCTGCCCGCGCCTTTGGCGGGCCGGCCGAAGTATCCGACACCATCTCTGCGACCAAGGAGGGCTAAGCCATGGCTTCTCAAGCTGAGCTCACCCCGTGCGGGGCAATGTTTGACATCTTTAAGCGCGCAGCGCACCTGAGCCATATCGAACTGTGCGGCTTGGTGCTCTCGAGTCGCCCGCTCGCCGACGGCCGTAGTCCGCAGAGCCGTGCCGCCGATCGCTCCTGGGTTTCGCGCTTTATCGTGCGCGCGCCGGTCGGCACGCTGCAGGAACGTTATTTTGCCGATTACGGCACCTCGGCCGCGCGCATTATGTCGCAGCTGGCCCTGCGCCGTCGCAACCCCATGGACGCCGCGGCCGTGACCAATATGGTGTGCGGCCCCGCTGGCGAGCCCATGGTGCGGGCACTCGAGGAATGCCACCAGGACACGAATCTCTATCGCAATGCGCTCGAGCGCCTGTCGCAGGCGGCTGAACTCATGCCCGCCGAGCGCGCCGAGGCCATCCTGGTGCTGTTTGTCGCCGTGGGTTGCTCGGCAGATGTTCGATCCTCGGTGACCTATGCCATCGACTATGCGCACGCGACTTGCGGCGGCGCCACATCGACCCCGCGCTCGCTGAGCACATCTTCGGTCGCGGGCGAGCACGAGGCCGCGCCGGCGCATCCATTGGGACTGCTGCGCGTGCAAAACGGCTACGTGGTGAGCGCCCCGCGCTGGATTCAGCCGAGTGAGGAAGGCGTCGAGATCGGCGCGCTGGCAACGGGGGAGGGCGACATCACCGATGTTGGCGACGATGTCTCGGCCCGTCATGCCCATATCTGGTGCGACGATTCGGGCACATGGTTTGTCGAGGACCTGTCGTCCACTAACGGCACCGTGGTGGTAAACGGGGCCACGAGTGTGTGTGTTCAAGTAGAGCCTGGCCGCTCCGCCCAGCTCAACCCCGGCGACGAGCTCAAACTCGGCGAATCCACTACCTACGCCATCCTCCTCGGCGCCCTCTAGCTCATCCCCTCAATGAGTTGCGGTGAAATAGGGACTGATTAAGGCCGTTAACGGCAAAAACAGTCCCTATTTCACCGCAACTGCTGTGGGGTTCCAGGGGACTGTGTCCGTCGGTGCCGGGCGCACAATAGTCACCCGAGGTAAACCTTTACCGCCCACCTATATTTGCCGAAATATGGCCTGACGGCGGGGTACAATAAACCCGCATGCGGATTTCCGTTGCGGGCGCTTCCCATCGCCGGGGCGTGCCCGGGAGCATCCGGCATGCGGTCTTTGCGGCGCTCGGTCATGTGCAAGACGGGTAGCTGGGCCTGTGGAGCGCGTGCAGCTCTCCTCGCCTCGGCATGCCTTCTCTCCACGCCATGTACCTGCCGCTGAGTCCGCCTGTCAGATGATCGGAAGCAACAACGAAAATCCCATCACGCCAACATCCCGGCGAGCGCCGGGGCCTGTATACCTATATGAGAGGAGAGGGGTATATGGCGCGTAAGTTTAAGTCTATGGACGGCAACGAGGCGGCCGCATATGTTTCGTATGCGTACACCGAGGTAGCGGGAATTTATCCCATTACGCCGTCCAGCCCGATGGCCGACCATGTCGACCAGTGGGCGGCCCAGGGTCGCAAGAACATCTTCGGCACCCCGGTCAAGGTCGTCGAGATGGAGTCCGAGGCAGGTGCAGCCGGTACCGTTCACGGTTCGCTGGGCGCCGGTGCTCTGACCACCACCTACACGGCTTCTCAGGGTCTGCTCCTGATGATCCCGAACATGTACAAGATCGCAGGAGAGCAGCTCCCGGGCGTTTTCCACGTCTCCGCGCGTTGCGTCGCTTCGCACGCCCTGAACATCTTCGGTGATCACTCCGACGTCATGGCCTGCCGTCAGACCGGCTTCGCCATGCTCGCCGAGGGCAACGTCCAGGAGGTCATGGATCTCTCGCCGGTGGCTCACCTTGCCGCCATCGAGGGCAAGACCCCGTTCCTTAACTTCTTCGACGGCTTCCGCACTAGCCACGAGATCCAGAAGGTCGCCATGTGGGACTACAAGGATCTTGCCGAGATGTGCGACATGGACGCCGTCCAGGCTTTCCGCGACCACGCGCTCAACCCTGAGCACCCGCACACCCGCGGCAGCCACGAGAACGGTGACATCTTCTTCCAGAACCGCGAGGCCTGCAACAAGGTCTACGACGAGCTTCCCGCCGTCGTCGAGGGCTACATGAAGAAGATCAACGAGAAGCTCGGCACCGATTACGGCCTATTCAACTACTACGGCGCTCCCGATGCCGATCGTGTCGTCGTGTGCATGGGCTCCTTCTGCGACGTGCTCGAGGAAGTCATCGACTACCTCAACGCTCACGGCGAGAAGGTCGGCCTGGTCAAGGTTCGCCTGTTTCGTCCGTTCTCCATCAAGCACTTTGTCGACGTTCTCCCCGAGACCGTCAAGAAGATTGCCGTCATGGACCGCACCAAGGAGCCGGGTTCCATCGGCGAGCCGCTCTACCAGGACGTCGTCTCCGCTCTCTACGAGGCCGGCAAGACGGGCATCAAGGTCGTCGGCGGCCGTTACGGCCTGGGCAGCAAGGACACGCCTCCCGCGTCCGCGTTCGCTGTCTTCGAGGAGCTTAAGAAGGACGAGCCCAAGCGCGAGTTCACCATCGGCATTGTCGATGACGTGACCAACCTGAGCCTGCCCGAGGCCGAGGATGCGCCCAACACCGCAGCCCCCGGCACCATCGAGTGCAAGTTCTGGGGTCTGGGTGGCGACGGTACCGTCGGCGCCAACAAGAACTCGATCAAGATCATCGGCGACCATACCGACAAGTACGTCCAGGCCTACTTCCAGTACGACTCCAAGAAGACCGGCGGCGTCACCGTCTCGCACCTGCGCTTTGGTGATTCCCCGATCCGTTCGCCGTACTACGTGACCAAGGCCGACTTCGTCGCTTGCCACAACCCCAGCTACATCGTCAAGGGCTTCAAGATGGTCCGCGACGTCAAGCCGGGCGGCACCTTCCTGGTCAACTGCCAGTGGAGCGACGAGGAGTTCGCCGAGCACATGCCCGCCGTGGCCAAGCGCTACATCGCGAACAACAACGTCAACGTTTACCTGATTGACGCTATCGACCTGGCCGCCAAGGTCGGCATGGGCAAGCGCACCAACACGGTGCTCCAGTCCGCCTTCTTCGCGCTGGCCAAGGTCCTGCCCGCCGAGGACGCCCTGCAGTACATGAAGGACGCGGCTACCAAGTCCTACATGAAGAAGGGCCAGGCCATCGTCGACGCCAACCACAAGGCCATCGATGCCGGCGCTACCGCTTTCCGTAAGTTCGAGGTTCCGGCCGACTGGGCTACCGCCGAGGATGTTGCTCCCGTCGAGCTCTCCGAGGAGACCAAGTCCGCTATCGCCCAGCAGGTCAAGAACCTGCTCGAGCCCATCGATCGCATGGACGGCGACAGCCTGCCCGTTTCCGCCTTTGTCGATTGCGCCGACGGCCAGTTTGAGCTGGGCGCCTCCGCATACGAGAAGCGCGGCGTCGCCGTGGTCGTTCCTCACTGGGACGAGACCAAGTGCATCCAGTGCAACCAGTGCGCCTACGTGTGCCCGCATGCCACCATCCGTCCGTTCGCGATGACCGAGGACGAGGCTGCCGCCGCGCCCGAGGCTACCCGCACGCTCGACGCCATGGGCCCCAAGGCCAAGGGCATGAAGTTCACCATGGCCGTGTCCCCGCTCGACTGCATGGGCTGCACCAACTGCGTTAAGGTCTGCCCCAAGGGTGCTCTCGAGATGGTTCCCACCGAGCAGGAGATGGACCAGCAGCCCGTTTGGGACTACATGGTCGAGAACGTCTCCGAGAAGAAGGAGCTCATCGCGGCCAACGTCAAGGGCAGCCAGTTTAAGCAGCCCTACCTGGAGTTCTCCGGCTCCTGCGCCGGCTGCGCCGAGACCGCCTATGCACGTCTGGTGACCCAGGTCGCCGGCGACCGCATGTTCATCTCCAACGCCACCGGCTGCTCCTCCATTTGGGGCAACCCCGCTGCCACCGCTCCTTACTGCAAGGACAAGGACGGTCACGGCCCGGCGTGGAACAACTCCCTGTTCGAGGACAATGCCGAGCACGGTCTGGGCATGGCCGTCGGTTACGAGGCCGTCCAGAAGAAGCTGATCGCCGCTACCCAGGACATCATCGCTGCCGATGGTCCGTCCGATGAGCTCAAGGCTGCCGGTCAGGCTTGGATCGACTCCGTCAACGACGCCGAGGCCTCCAAGACCGCTGCCGCTGCCTACGTTGCCGAGCTCGAGAAGTGCGGCTGTGACGCTTCCAAGGCGATCCTCGCCGACAAGGCTTACCTCACCAAGAAGTCCTTCTGGATCTTCGGCGGCGACGGCTGGGCCTACGACATCGGCTTCGGTGGCCTGGACCACGTCCTGGCTTCCGGCCACAACGTCAACGTCTTCGTCTTCGACACCGAGGTTTACTCCAACACCGGCGGTCAGGCCTCCAAGGCCTCGAACCTGGGCCAGGTCGCTCAGTTCGCCGCTGCCGGTAAGGTGACCAAGAAGAAGTCCCTGGCCGAGATTGCCATGAGCTACGGCTACGTCTACGTGGCGCAGGTCGCCATGGGCGCCAACCCGGCTCAGACCCTCAAGGCCATCCACGAGGCCGAGGCCTACGACGGCCCGTCCCTCATCATCGGCTACAGCCCCTGCGAGATGCACTCCATCAAGAAGGGCGGCATGCAGAACTGCCAGGCCGAGATGAAGAAGGCTGTCGAGTGCGGTTACTGGAACCTCTTCCGCTTCAACCCCGAGGCTGCTGCCGGCAAGAAGTTCTCGCTCGATTCCAAGGAGCCCGCGGGCGGTTATCAGGAGTTCCTGATGAACGAGGCCCGTTACGCTTCGCTGACGCGTTCCTTCCCCGAGCGCGCCGAGGAGCTCTTCAAGGAGAACGAGCAGGCCGCTATGGACCGCTACGCTCACCTGCTGAAGCTCAAGACGGTGTACAACGAGGCCTAGGTCTCCCGCCGCAGGATCTGAGGGCTAACCTTCGCGGACGTCCTCGGACATGAAAGAACCCCCGCTGCGCACTACGTGCGGCGGGGGTTCTTTCGTCCTGCGGAGTGTCCGCGAAGGTTAGCCCTCAGATCCTGCTACGACTACGTTCTCGGATTGTGTGGGCGGATGAAGCGCGTAGTTGGTCGGGTATTCCGTCCCCTTCGCTCTTTCGCGGCTTTACCGCGAAAGGCGCGTTACTTTGGGGATGGATGGGGGGGCGTGGCTGTTGCAACGCCTTATCCCTTTGCTTTTTCGCGCCTTTGGCGCGAAACGCGCAGCACCTTGGGAAATGCATTGATGTGTGGACGGGGCTGGATTGCGGATTCAAATGGCTAGAGAGATATGGGTGCGAACGAGAAATCGTTATTGGGGTCATCCTTTTCCATAAACTCATCGAGACAAAACGTCATGTAGATTGGAACGTACAGAACCTTGCCCTCTTTGCTGAGATTCTCGTGGCTTAGTACAACGGCTTCGGGAATTTTGTACTCGCCCACACTCATCAGACGATCGAGGGCCGCGTGCGCTCGAACTTTCTTGCCCGATTTGACCTCGATTGGGACAACATGACCGTGGACGCCTTCGATCACAAAGTCAACTTCACCGACCTCACGCGTTTGGTAGTACCATGCATCCGCCCCGAGGGCAACGAGTTCCTGCGCGACCACGTTCTCATAGAGACCACCAAGGTTGGGAGTTTTCATATCAAGATAGACAGCGCGTGCGGTGCTGCCGGGGTATCGCGATGCGAGCATGCCTGTATCAGACTCGTATAGTTTGAAGGCTGTCGTTTTCTCCGTCCTCTTGAGAGGACTCCGTGGCTCCGTCACCCTGGCGACCATCAATCCAACACCTGCGTTAACAAGCCACAGGAAATCCTGCTCATATTTTTTAAGGCGAGCTCCCTCACCCAGAGACGAAACAACAAAGCGATGAGACTCCGCCTCAAGCTGAACGGGAATTTGCTCAAAAATCGACCGAACGTTAAACGCTCGAGTCGATGCGTATTTTGAGATATCGCTTTTGTACTGATCGACCAGCTGAGTTTGAAGCTCACGTGTGCTCACGAGCGAATAACCCGAATCAATATAATTCTGAACGACCTCCGGCATGCCGCCGCAAACGATATAAGCTCTATAGTTCTTGAGCATCGCCTCATGAATATAGTTTTCGACAGGATGTTTCTCGACAAGGCAGCTGCGAATGCCTGCAAGCACATTCTCGCTAACGCTGTTTGCCCAACAAAACTCTTCAAAATCCATCGGGCGCATAACAATGTGCTCTACATACCCCACCGGAAAAGAAGAGATCCCCTTAAACTCAGTCCCAAGCATAGACCCCGAGAAGACATAGCTAAAGCGCCCATCCTCGACCAACGCCTTCATGAGTGTAACGATCTGCGGATACTCCTGAATCTCATCGACAAAGACAAGCGTATCGCCCTCAACAAGCGGCGCATCCGCAAGAAGGGCTACGCGGTTGATAAAGTCAACGGAGTTCTTTGCGCCAACAAGTGCATTCTTTGCTTCGACATCGAGTAGTAAATTGACCTCAAAATACGAAGCGTAGTTGCTTTTTCCAAACGCGCGAATCGCATAGCTCTTGCCAATCTGACGCGCACCAGTAACGAGTAATGCCTTATTGGAGTTATTCTTCCAGCTCAAAAGCCTATCAGTGACCTTACGGCGTAGCATTAAACCCCCAAATGACAAAAATTGACAGATAGAATCGCCTAAAATCATACAAAAATTGGCAGATAATAATGTCGTAAATATACAAAAATTGGGAGATAGCAAAGGTTCGAATAGGCCTCAAAGCCACTGAAACAGTGCTCTACTTTGCGAAGGGGCTGGGGACGCTGTTGGGTGCGTCTCCAGCCCTCTGATTCTTACTTTGGATCCCGATGGTGGGGCGTTGTCGGTGCTGCTTGCTTGGTTACCTTGTCTCGCCGCTCTCTGTGCGTAGGCGGTAGCCGTGGACGAGGTCGCTAATAGCCGGCCAGGGAATCTGGCGGTCAACCCAAAATTGGAGCTGGACCAGATAGCGCTCGGTGGCGCGGGTGAGGGCCGCGAACTGTTCGTGAGTCTCAACCTGGGCGTAGAGGTCGCGGCTGTGGGCGAGGATTGCCGTGGTGTCATCCATTTTGCCGGTGACGTCGAAGGCGCCCGAGAACCAGTCGCACAGGCGCGCGGCGCTGTTGTTGATCGTTGCGAGGTCGGCGGTGCCGTCGTTGGCGTTTTCGTTGGCTTGGGCTCGCAGGAGGGAGAGGGCGTCGGCTGCGTTCATGCAGTAGCCGACGGTGAAGTTCCAGACGGCGAATTCGCGGCCGGTGTCGAGCTTGCGGCGGCGCATGTAGTCGATATCGCGCGGTTCCTCGAGCATCATTTGATCGGCGAGGGCCTCAAGTGCAGTGGTGTACTCGGCAAGGTCGAGTACGAGCAGGGTGTTGATATCCATCATCTTTAGGCCTCCGTTTCGATCTCGACGATTTCGTTTTTAATGTACATGCCCTGGTTGTCCCAGACATTGCGGCAGGCGGCGGCAAAGCGCTTGCGGTCGGCTTCGCAGATGCGGGCGAACATGTTGCAGGTGCCAAAGGGCTCGCACACATCAAAGAAGATGCAAATTGACGACCAGCCGCCATACCAGCTCACGGCGCCCGCCGGCTCGTGAAAGACGGGGTTCTCGATGTGCTCGTAATTGGCGATGGGGCCCGATACGGGATAGGTTACCTCGGCATCGCAGATCTTGGCCGAAAAGATACGTGACTCGACCGGACAGGACGATTCGAACAGCTTGCACGCCTTGGGAGCCTTGTCCCAGAGCATGTCGGCGAGAAACGTCTCGCCATTCAGCGTGATCTTGAGCATTTTTGTCATAGTAGGGACCTCCTCAATCCGTCGCTCAAGGGGTTCGCTGGCGGATAAGGAGAAGGCAGCAGCGGGGTCGCCGAACCCAAACTTCACGACAGATCTCTGTCGCCCCAGCCCGCGCTGTTCTTCGCTAAAGTACCATGCAGCAATTGCGCGCGCAATATCAGTTTTTGATTTTCTGGAAGCGGCAACCGACGAGACGGCTCGCCGGCTGCCGGCCGACGCGCGGCAAAGGCACTCGTCTATTCCTTAAGTTGGATGAAAAACGCCATGTTATTGCAGGGCTGCATACTCGTCCAATAAGTGCATAGAATCTCGTATAGTGCGAGTAAGATTTTGCGCTGTCTGTTTTATGTTTAGCAAAGATACAGTTTGCATAATCTGGTCTAATCCCTGCTCTATTAAAATAAAGTTGCACGTAAATGACGTAGATATGCTTGAGCTGGGGTTCTTTACGCTGAGCGGGTAAAAGCGACCGTTCACCGTTCAACTATTTTCAAAATGAATAAAAAGAGCGATAAATAGAATATAAACCTTAATAAACTCGCGTATCGCACGGGCGCGGGTTATTAATGGGTTGTAGGCCTTTTACAGAAAGGATTCCAGCAATGTCTAAGCCTCTTGGCAAGCCCGATCGTATCGTCGTCGCCCTTGGCGGCAACGCCCTCGGCAACAACCCCGTCGAGCAGATCGAGGCCGTGAGCAACACCGCTCACGCTCTTCTCGGCCTGATCGAACAGGGTAACGAGATCATCATCACCCACGGCAACGGCCCGCAGGTCGGCATGATCCAGAACGCCTTCGCCGCCGCCCACGACGCCATCGGCACCCCCGAGATGCCGCTGCCCGAGTGCGGCGCCATGTCCCAGGGCTACATCGGCTATCACCTGCAGCAGGGCATTGGCCGCGAGATGCACAAGCGCTATAAGCGTTGGCACGCCGCAACCGTCGTCACCCAGATCGAGTGCGACCCCGACGACCCCGCGTTCAAGAACCCGACCAAGCCGATTGGCCCGTTCTACACCGAGGAGCAGGCCAAGGAGTTCATGGCCGAGGATCCTTCCAAGGTCTTCGTCGAGGATTCCGGCCGCGGCTGGCGTCGCGTTGTCGCTTCCCCCGACCCCAAGAAGATCGTCGAGGCCGACTCCATCCTCAACCTGCTCGACAACGAGTTCATCGTCATCGCCTGCGGTGGCGGCGGCATCCCCGTCGTCCGCGACTACGAGAACAAGGGCTGCTACAAGGGCGTTCCCGCCGTCATCGACAAGGACCTGGGCGGCGAGCTGCTGGCTGAGGACTGCGACGCCGACGTTCTGTTCCTGCTGACCGCCGTTGAGCATGTCGCCATCAACTTTGGCAAGCCCAACCAGGAGGAGCTCGAGGACATCACCGCCGACGAGGCCGAGCGCCTGGCCGACGAGGGCCAGTTCGGCAAGGGTTCCATGGAGCCCAAGGTCCGCGCCGCCATCAAGTTCGCCCGTTCCCGCAAGGGCCGCACTTGCATCATCGGCGCCCTGGACAAGGCTGCCGAGACCATGGCCGGCCTCTCCGGTACCCGCATCCACGAGTAGCCTCTACTCCATTGCCTCTCTCGTGGGCGCCAGGCAAGGCGCCCACAAACTAGCCTCTCTTCATGAGCCCCGCAGTCCGCTCCGACTGCGGGGCTTTTGCTATTTACCTAGTCCCCGATGGGAGGGTAGTCATTGGGGACGTTCTTAAACGACTAGTCAAACAAGAACGTCCCCAACGACTACTCATTTAAGTCTGTCCCCAATGACTGCGGAAAGCGCATCTCACACCGGCACATGGCTTTCGGGCCCTTTCTCCGTGCTCCCTATAAGTTCGGCTGGACTCCCCGCAACCTGTTCCGAGTTGGCGGAACGAGCGCGACGTGGAGTGTCATTCTTTACCGCGTTAGACTAGACGCAGGGAAAGGAGGAGGACATGGATGCTCGCGTCAAGCAGCTTGTAAATATGATCGAGGACGCTCAGCCTGTCGCTGTCGCGGTACTTGCCAAGCGTCTCGAGGTAAGCGAGCGCGCCGTGAGAAACTATATCCATCGCGCAAACGACAACCTTGCAGGGGTTGCACGCATCGTTGGCAGCAAGGGGCAGTATCGTATCGATGTTGCACGTGCAGATGAGCTTGCTCGCTTGCTAGACGGTGCGGCTCTGGCCCATCCGGGCATTCCTGATACGCGCGACGGCCGTGTGTCCTTCCTTCTTAACGACCTCCTCATGCGGTCCCAGTGGGTGACGATTGAGGAGTATGCGGATTTACTCTACGTTTCGGCGCGAACTCTGTCCAATGACATGCGTCTGGTAGAGCAGAAACTCGCCCAATTTGACTTAACGCTCGAAAAGCGCCCACGCTACGGAATCCGCGTTGCGGGCGGGGAGTCGCAGCGGCGCCTGTGCCTGGCCTCGCTGGTGAGGCCCGTGTTGCCCGACACCGACGATGCAAAGCTCGCCGAGCGCCTGCGGGCCATCGCCGCATGTGTGGACGATGCTCTGACGGCCTCGCCCGTCACGGTGAGCTCGCTGGCATCCCGCAATCTCATCATGCATCTTTACATTGCTCTTGGCCGCATCGAGCAGGGCTGCTATGTCCCAGCTGCAGAATCGGACGTTCAAAAACTGGAGGGAACGCGCGAATACGCCGCGGCTTTCCAGATTGCCGCAAACATCAAGGATGCCCTGGGCGTGAGCATGCCCCGAGAAGAGGTTGCCTTTATCGCAATCCATTTGCTCGGCAGGGGCACGGGCGTGCCCGAGAAGGGCTCTGCCGTTATCTCGGACGAGATGTGGGAGATTGCTTCCGAGATGGTACGTGCGGTCAACGATGAGTTTAGGTTTGACTTTAGCGGCGATCTTGAACTTCGCATGAACCTTGCTCGGCATATCGGCCCTCTGGGCTATCGCCTTGAATATCACATGCATATGGATAACCCCATGCTGTCCGATATCAAGACGAGGTTTCCGTTGGCCTATTCGATGGCAGCTGGCGCCTCGCAGGTACTCGAGCGTCATTTTGGCAGCCAGCCCTCTGATGAAGAGCTCGGCTACATCGCCATGGCATTTGCCCTGGCCCTCGAGCAGCAAGCCGACCAGCCGCGTCGCAAACGCATCCTGATCGTGTGCGCCTCGGGAGCGGGAAGCGCCCGTATGCTCGAGCACCAGTACCGCAAGCAGTTTGGCATGTATATCGATTCGATTGAGACATGCGATGTCGCCCGCGTGGGAACGTTCGATTTTTCGCATATCGACTACGTGTTCACAACGGTGCCGCTCAACGTCAAGTTGCCCGTGCCCGTCCGCGAGGCCGATTTCTTCTTGGAGACGAGCGATGTCAACGCTATCCGCAAGGTGCTGAGCGACGACACTGCGCAATCGGACTCCGTGAGCTCTTTCTTTAGCCGTGCCCTGTTCTTCAACCGCGTTGAGGCGTCGTCGAAGCAGGCCGTTCTCCGATATCTCTCCGAGCGCGCCGTCGAGAGCGGCCGTGTCGATGCCCAGTTTGCCCAAGAGGTCGCCGAGCGCGAGAGCGCGAGCGCCACCTCGTTTGGCAATGGGGTAGCCATGCCCCATGGGATGCATCCCTTGAGCGCCGAGGCCTTTGTTATCGTGGGCCTGCTTGAACATCCCATTCTTTGGGACGAATACGGCCATGAGGTCGATATCGTCTTTATGGTGTCGTTTGCCCGGTCGGGCGGCGATGAGGCGCGGATCTTGAGCTCACTGCTCGCCGAGATCTTTATGGACCGCCAGGGGGTCGAGCGCCTACGCGAGCGCCGGTCCTGGCATGAGCTGATGGCGCTTGTGCAAGCGCATACGGCTTAAGACTTCTTTTGTCGATGACCCTGTCAGTCTACCTGCAATAAACCTCGAGGATTGCGGGCGGGAGATAGGCGTTTCGAATATTCAAGTACAAACCAAACATCACGGGAGAGGAGACCGTTATGGACGATCAAGGAACCGAGATGGTTTCGTTTCAGCTGGTCGCTGCAGCGGGAGAGGCACGCAGCCTTGCCTTCGAAGCCCTTGAAAAGGCAAAGGCGGGGGATTTTGACGCCGCCGCCAAACTCATGAAGCAGTCAAAGGATGCGGGAATCAAGGCTCACCACATCCAAACGCAGCTGCTTTCGACTGAGGCAGCGGGCGAGCATCTGTCGGTGGATGTGTTGCTGGTCCATGCTCAGGACCACCTCATGTGCTCCATGCTTGCTCAGGAGCTCGTGCAGGAGCTGATCTGCCTGTATGAGCGCACTGCAACCAAGAACGCCTAGCGGCGTGCGGTGACTATCCAACCAATCAATGCGAAGGGAATCCCTTATGAAGATCCTTCTTGTTTGCGCAGCTGGTCTGTCTACAAGCATTCTGATGAAGAAACTCGAGAAATATGCGGAGCAAAACGGCATCGAGCTCGATATCGATGCGGTGGGTATCGGCGAGTATCAGGAGACGTGCGCCAATTATGACGTGCTGCTCTTGGGGCCGCAGGTGTCCTACCAGCTCAACACCGTCAAGCAGGGGAGCGGTAAGCCGACCGCGGTCATCCCCGCACAGGACTACGGCATGGGCAACGCCGCCAACGTGCTGGCACTCGCCCAGTCGCTGTTGGGTTAGGAGGCAACCATGGAGAAGTTCATGACCCTGCTTCAGGAAAAACTGACCCCTATCGCCAATTTCTGCGGCACCGAGCGCCACTTTGCCTCCATGCAAAAGGGCTTTATGAGCGCGATCAGCTTCATCTTGGTATCTGCCGTCTTTATGATCCTCGCCAACCCGCCGGTCACGGCCGACCTGGTGGCGCAGGGCGGGTTCTGGTCCGTCTTTGGCCCTTGGCTCGATTTTGCCACGGCCAATAAGCTCACGCTGCTCATTCCCTTCAACATGACGATGGGCATACTGTCGGTGATCGTGACGTTCGCAATCGCCTATAACCTGGCGGGCACCTACAAGATGCCCAAGCTTAACGCCGGCATGACCTCGCTGGTGATGTTCCTGATCGCCGCGGCGCCGTCGTCCTACTACCAGCTTGCTGACGAGTCCGTGCTCCAGGCGGTCCCCTGCACCTATCTGGGTGCGCAGGGCCTGTTTACCGCCATCATCGTTGCCTTGGTCTCCGTCGAGGTCACGCGCTTCTGCCAGACCAAGGGCATCACCATCAAGATGCCCGATGGCGTGCCGCCGTTTTTGTCCGAAACCTTTGGCGCCATCGTACCTATGCTCGCCAACATCCTCATCTTCTTTGGCGGCAACCTGCTGATCCAGATGATCGATCCCGCGCTGTCCATCCCCTCGGTTATCGAGAAGCTGCTCGCTGCCCCGCTTTCCGTCGCAGTTGACTCTGTGCCCGGCGCACTGCTTATCTGCTTCATGACGCTGCTGTTTTGGTGCTTTGGCGTCCACGGCAACATGATCGTAATGCCCATCACCGCCCCGGTCTCGCTTGCCGCCTTTGCCGCCAACGCCTCGCTCTATGCTGCCGGGCAGCCGCTTGAGTTCCACCCGGTGCTCATGTCGTTGGCCATCAACCTCATCGGCGGCACGGGTAATACGTTCTCTTTTGTGGCGCTCTGCGCGTTTAGGGCAAAGTCGCAGCAGCTCAAGGCATTTGGCAGGGCATCGATCGTGCCGAGCTTCTTCCGTATCTCCGAGCCCGCGATCTTCGGCGCGCCCATCATCTTCAACCCGATCCTCATGATTCCGTTTGTGCTAGGCGGCATGATCTCGGCCCTGCTGTATTGGGGTGCGGTCTCACTGGGTCTTGTCTCTAACTTCTACATCTTGGTGAGCGGCACGTTCCCCATCTTCGTTCAGGGCTTTGTCCAGTGCCTCGACCCGCGCATCTGGGTGTTTACGATCGTTTTGATCGTGGTCATGGCTGTGGTCTGGTACCCGTTCTTTAAGGTGTACGATAACCAGCTCCTGGCTCAGGAGCAGGAGAACGCCGCGGCAGCTTCTGCCGAGGATGCTGAGTAGCATGAGTTACTTTGACAGAACGTCTGCCGCCGGTATGCCCGAGGGCTTTTTGTGGGGTGGTGCCCTCGCCGCCAACCAGGCCGAAGGGGGCTGGAACGAGGGCGGCCGCGGCATGTCGCACTCCGACCTGATCCCACAGGGTTCCGACCGCTGGGATGTAATGTTTGGCAGGCAAAAGCCCGTGGACGATCCGGACAGGCTGTATCCATGCCGCTGGGGCAACGACTTCTTCCATCATTGGCACGAGGATGTCGAGCTCTTTGCCGAGATGGGCTTTAAGTGCCTGCGTCTTTCAATTTGCTGGAGCCGTATTTTTCCCACAGGGATGGAGGCCGAGCCCAACGGCGAGGGCTTGGAGTTTTACCGTCAGGTATTCGAGGCGCTGCGCGAGCATGGAATCGAGCCGCTTGTGACGCTGTCGCACTACGACTATCCGTTGGCTCTGGTCGAGCACTATGGTGGCTGGCAAAGCCGAGAGATGATCGAGCGGTATGCGCACTACGTCGAGACCGTCGGACGCGCGTACCAGGGCCTCGTGCGTTATTGGCTTACGTTCAACGAGATCAACAGCGTGGCGCTGTCCTATCTCAACGCGGGTGTCACGCTCGAGGATGAGCGTGACCGTGCAGCCGTGACTGCGGCGTTCTCGCACCATATGTTTATGGCGAGCGCTCGCGCTGTCGAGATTCTGCACAAGATCGATCCCGCAAACAAGGTGGGTTGCATGGTCGCTGCCGGTGCGACCTATCCGTACCGTTGTGCGCCCGAGGACGTATGGCTTGCGTATGAGGAGGACCGCGGCCGCTACTTCTACACAGACGTGATGGCTGCGGGCGCCTATCCTGCTTGGAAGCTGCGTGCACTCGAGAAAGAGGGTGTTCACGTGCCCTTTGAGCCGGGCGATACGGAGTATCTGGCAGAGCATACGGTCGACTTCATCTCGTTCTCGTACTATTGCTCGCGCTTGGTGTGCGCCGATGATCAGGTGATCGCCGAGAAGGCGGAGGGCAACGTGTTCCCGACGTTGCGCAATCCGTACCTCAAGGATAAAGAGACTGCCTGGAAGTGGCAGATCGATGCGCTGGGTTTGCGCGTGACGCTTGCCGGCTACCACGATCGTTACCATCTTCCGCTCTTTATCGCCGAGAACGGTGTGGGCGGACTCGATGCGCTGGAAGACGGCAAAGTCCACGATGCGTATCATATTGATTACCTGCGAAGGCATATTCTTGCGCTGCGCGATGCAATTGTCGAGGACGGTGTTGACCTGATGGGATACACGCCGTGGGGCTGTATCGATTTGGTGTCGGCCTCGACGGGGCAGATGAAGAAGCGCTATGGCTTTGTTTATGTTGATGCCGATGATATGGGCAAAGGCACGTTCGATCGCTACCGAAAGGACAGCTTCTGCTGGTACCAAAAGGTCATTGCATCAAATGGCGAGGACTTGAGTTAACTCTTGCAGGTCTGTTGCCCCCGCGGTCCGCTTCGGCCGCGGGGGCTTTTGCTATTTACCTAGTCCCCGATGAGACCCTCATTCTGTGGGTAGTCGTTGGGGACGTTCTTAAACGACTACTCATTTAAGTCTGTCCCCAATGACTGCGGAAACCCGGCACTTGGGGACGTTCCTTTCCTGCCGGCAGCTTGGGACAGTCCTTAAAGGCCACTGTCGATCAACTGCGGAAAGTGCATCCCAGGATGAACGTCCAAAACGGGATCTAGTTTCCCTTGAGGTCCTCAACGGGAAAATGCATCCCGGAATTTGGCCGAAAAGCGGGATGTTGTTTCCCAAACGGACCGCTAGCGGAAAGCGCATCTCACCATTGAGTTCCAAAGTGGGATGCGCTTTCCGTACCGGCGGTTCCTGGCAATCTGGGACTACTCATTTAAGTCTGTCCCCAATGAGTGTCCCCAATGACTAGTAGTAGGCCCACATGGCTTCGACTTCGTTGAGGACCTCTACGACGCCCCAGCGGCGGGCGCTGCGGCTGGCCGAGTTGGGGTCGTAGACGCCAATCTGATTGGCATCGTCGATGCCGTAGAGCACGATGTAGTGGCCTACGTTGGTAAACGTACCGGGGCGCACTGCGGCGATGACGGGCGCACCCGAGCGAAGTGCTTGGGTAATCGATTCGCGATCGTTATAGAGCTGTGTTCCGTTGAGCCCTAGCTGCCACGCACCGCCTGTCATAAACGACCACTCGGTGGCACCAGTGGGGGCGTAGTTGCCGGCTTCGGCCAGTGCGCATATATCGACCGGCGTCTTATCGGTGTGGCCGGTCTTAAAGATATAGACCATGGTGAGGCAAGTGGGACCGCAAGCGTTTTCGCGAATAGTGCCACCGGCATAGGGCAGCTCCGACCATGCGGGGTCAATTTGGTAGATGTGGGGCATGGCGCCGGCCTGCCATTGCGAGCGTGGGGTCGAGAACGCAAAGGAGTAACCGGGCGCGACGGGAGCTTTAAGCAGCTTGTCCTCGGCAGTGGGCTCAAGACCGGCTGATCCGTGGGAGATACAGGATCCCAAAAACACAAAGACGAGGCAGGCGGCGATGGAGCAAAGCGCAAGGCGTAGGCGGCGGGCCGGAAGCGCGTGGCTTGTGGTGTGCGACGCGGGGTGAGGGGCGGAATTGCCGCGATCGCGTTGAGGTCGCAAAAAGGAGCGCTTGACGTAGTAGTCGGTCTTACGGCGATCGTAGCGGCGTGGTTGCAATGTGTCGGTCTGACGTTGGCGTGTGCTCGTGCTCACACGGTCTGACTGCTGCGCGGTACGGCTTTGTTGCCGCGAAGAAGCCCCGAGCTGCTCTTGGGGGCGCTGCGGGTTGTCGTTGTCGGAGGTGATTCTGGGCGTTGGCGTGGTGCGGCCGGCAAGGCGCACGCTTTGTGGCCGTTGGTCGCCGTCATTGTATCCGTATGCCATTCGAATCACCTTGCCTCATGTGTAACTTGTCTATCCTACATAAAAAGATGCACGACACATGGGTATGTGCGCCAAAAGCCTGACAAATGGTATGAACGTTGCCGCGCCGCGTGCCAAGCGTCACGGCAACAGGTATTCAAAAGCAGGCAAGATGAAAGCGTCCAAGACGAATGACGTCTCTCGCCGTTCGTCCCAAAAACGGCGCCGCTCGTTTTGCAGTTCTGCCTTCGGTCGAGCCACAAGCGGCGCTGCTGTGCCAAGGCCGTATCTTAAAGCCATGAAATAAAAGCGCGCGGCAAAACAGACCGCGCAAGGGGTGACGTCAAGGGGCGTCAAACAGGAAAGGAGGGGAACAATGGCGGACAAGAACGCAGAAGTTGCAGTCGAGGATAACGGCGGCATGAAGAAAACGCTTTCGCTCTGGAACTTCTTCACCATCGGTTTCGGTGCCATCATCGGTACCGGTTGGGTTCTGCAGGTCGGCGACTGGATGGTCGTGGGCGGCGGTCCCGTTCCCGCTATGATCGCATTCCTCTTGGGTGCAATCTTCCTCGTGCCCGTCGGAGCTGTTTTCGGCGAGCTCACGGCTGCTATCCCCATTTCGGGCGGCATCGTCGAGTATGTCGATCGTAGCTTTGGCCGTACGCTGAGCTACATCACCGGATGGCTTTTGGCCCTGGGCAACGGTATCCTGTGCCCGTGGGAGGCCATCGCCATTTCGACCCTCGTGTCCGAGATGTTCGGCAGCCTGCCCGGTCTTGAGTGGCTGCGCGCCGTCAAGCTCTACACCATCCTGGGCGCCGACGTTTACCTGTTCCCGACGCTGATCGCGCTCGGCTTTGCAGCCTACGTCATCTTCCTCAACTTCCGCGGTGCCAGCTCGGCCGCCAAGCTCCAGGCCTTCCTGACCAAGGCCCTGCTCTGCGGCATGCTGCTCGCCATGGGCGTCTCGCTGTTCACCGGCTCGCCGGACAACGCCATGCCCGTGTTCTCCCAGGTCACCGGCGCTGGCGGCGGCAAGGCCGCTACCGAGGGCGCCAGCCTGTTCGCCGGCATCGTGTCGGTCCTGGTTCTGACCCCGTTCTTCTACGCCGGTTTCGACACCATTCCTCAGCAGGCTGAGGAAGCAGCCGAGGGCCTCAACTGGAACAAGTTCGGCAAGATCATCTCCCTGGCCCTGCTGGCCGCCGGCGGCTTCTACATGGTCTGCATCTACTCGTTCGGCACCATCCTCGACTGGCATGAGTTTGTTAAGAGCCCGGTTCCCGCGCTTGCCTGCCTCAAGGGTATCAACATGCTCCTGTACCTGGCCATGCTCGTCATCGCCACGCTTGGACCCATGGGCCCGATGAACTCCTTCTACGGCGCTACGAGCCGCATCATGCTCGCCATGGGCCGCAAGGGCCAGCTGCCCGAGCAGTTCGCCGAGGTCGACCCCAAGTCCGGCGCTCCCAAGCTCGCCTGCGTCGTTCTGGGCGTCATCACCGTCGTCGGTCCGTTCCTGGGCAAGAACATGCTCATCCCTCTGACCAACGTGTCGGCTCTCGCCTTCATCTTCTCCTGCGGCATGGTCGCCCTCGCATGCCTGCGTATGCGCTTCACCGAGCCCGACCTGCCTCGTCCCTACGAGGTGCCCGGCGGCAAGTTTGGCATCGGCCTCGCTATCGCCGCCTGCGCCATCATCATCGGCCTGCTCGTGATTCCGTTCTCTCCCGCCTCCCTCAACATGGTGGAGTGGAGCATCGTGATCGGCTGGTTGGCTATTGGCCTGGCCCTCATGGCTTTCACCAATTCCCGCAAAAAGTAACGCCGAGCCGGGGCGGATCGGGTGCGCGGAATCCTCTCTTCCGTGCACCGAACCCGGCGCCACTTGGGTAGCTTTGTGAGGCCTTAACCCAACACGGCCTCGCCCACTATATGGATCCATAAGGAGGAACCATGTCCACTAAGTATGCAATCGTTGGCGGTAAGCTCATCGACGGTACCGGTGCCGAGCCGGTCGAGAACTCCCTCGTTCTCGTCGACGACAACGGCAAGATCGAGTACGCCGGTGCTATGCAGGACCTTCCCGAGGGCGTTGAGGTCATCGACGCCGCCGGCAAGACCGTCCTTCCCGGCCTGATCGACACCCACCTGCACTTCTCGGGCAACTTGACCGACGATGACACCGACTGGGTCATGCAGCCGCTCCTCGAGAAGCAGGCCGTCGCAGTCAAGCAGGCCTACGACTGCCTCACCCACGGCCTCACCACCGTCTGCGAGATCGGCCGCTTTGGTATCCAGATCCGTGACTGCATCGACAAGGGCGTCTTCAAGGGCCCGCGCGTTCTGGCCACCGGCCTTGGCTTCTGCCGCGTTGCCGGCCACGGCGACTCCCACCACTGCAGCCAGGAGCTCAACAAGGAATCGCACCCCTGGGGCGATCAGGTCGACGGTCCCTGGGATCTGCGCAAGGCCGTCCGTCGTCGCCTGCGTGAGAACCCCGATGCCATCAAGATCTGGGCTACCGGTGGCGGCATCTGGCGCTGGGACTCCGGCCGCGACCAGCACTACTGCTCCGAGGAGATTCAGGCCGTGGTCGAAGAGGCAAAGATGGTCGGCATCCCCGTGTGGAGCCACTGCTACAACAACCACGCCGCTGCCTACGATTCCGTTCGCTTTGGCTGCGAGCAGCTGATTCACGGCTTCGATATCGATGAGCGTACCATGGACCTCATGGCCGAGCAGGGCACCTTCTTCACCCCGACGATCGCCTTCCTGCCCACCTGGTACGCCACCTATCCGCCCGTCTACGTCCCCGAGCTGCACGACAAGTACGAGGGCACCCTGGTCGAGAAGGAGCTGCAGCGCAACTACGACTGCCTGCGCGAGGCCAAGAAGCGCGGCGTCGTCATGACGATCGGCTCCGACTCCTTCTCCTTCGTCACCCCGTACGGCACCTGCTCCATCGAGGAGATGTACGAGTTCGTCGACAAGATCGGCTTCACCCCGGTCGAGACCATCACCTGTGCCACTCTCAACGGTGCCAAGATGTGCCACATCGAGGACGAGACCGGTTCCATCGAGGCCGGCAAGTGCGCCGACCTGCTGGTCGTCAACGGTGACGTCGCCGCCGACATCCACGTGCTCAACACCGACAACATGGACGTCATCATGAAGGACGGCTGGATTGTCGAGGGCGGCACCTTCGGCGAGGCAAACAAGTACAGCGCCTAAGCTACCGTTCATCGATGGCTTGATGTAAAACACAGTATTTGATGCATAATGCAATGGAGAGGGTCGCTTGCGGCCCTCTTTATTGCTATGGGGTGCGTCAGTAAGAAGGAGATGACGGTGGATCTCAATAGGCTGATTCTGGGCAAGAGCTACAACTCTACCAAGGTCTTTCGTACCGCTCAGCATGTGGTTCAAGCCATCTTGCTCGGTATTGTCGTTCCGCTGCTTATCCTGCTGCTCATCTGGGATCTAACCGATAATCCCAATCCCGTTCCGGCCGTTGTTGTCATTGCCGGCTTGGTCATGCTGTGCTTCTTCTTCTCGTACGTCTTTGTCGTTCCCGACGACCTCACATCGAGCGCAACCGACCGCACGCTCGCCATCGCTTCAAAAATATTCGCCTACACGTCGCGCGGCCTTACGCCCGAAGCTGCCCTGGGCGCCTCTAAGATCATCCTGTCCGAAACTATCGCCTCTGCCATCTGCTTTACCGACGGCAAGCAGGTGTTGGCAAGCTGGGGCGAGGACTCGGCAAAATGCCCCGCGGGCACCCCGGTGGTGCTGCGGACTACGCTCAACGTGATCAACAGCGGTGAGCAAAGCGTGTTCTCGCGCGATGCCTCGACCGAGACAGGTGGCTACTTTCCGCGCCTGCGCGCCGGTATTGTCGCACCGCTTACCGTGCGCGGGCATTGCGTGGGCACGCTCGAGCTGTATTATCCCCGTCTGAGCAGCATCGATATGCGCCAGACGGCGCTTGCCTCGGGCTTTGCCGACCTCATTTCCACGCAGCTTGCGAGCTTTGAGCTCGAGCGCCAGGACGAGCTTACGGCCCGCGTGGAGCTGCGCGCCTTGCAATCGCAGGTCGATCCTCATTTTCTGTTTAACACCATCAGCACCATCGTGTCGCTCGTTCGAACCGAGCCCGACAAGGCGCGATCGCTGCTGATCGACTTCTCCAATTACTATCGTCAGACGCTTTCTGATTCCGATACGCTCACCACGCTCGAGCACGAGGTGGAACAGGGTACTCGTTATATCAATCTTATGCAGGCCCGGTATGGCGACGGCCGTTTGCGCGTCTCGGTCGATATCGACTTTGAGGTGCGCGATTGCATGGTGCCGCCGTTTATCTTGCAGCCGTTGCTCGAAAACTGCATCAAGCACGCGCAGCGCGAGACCGAGCCGCTTTCTATTCGTGTTAGGGCTTTCGAGACCGATGACGGTTTGGAGATCATCGTCGAGGACGATGGCATCGGTATGAGCGAAGAGGTCTGCGCGCATCTGTTTGAGCAGCATCGCCTGGAGGAGCCCGAGAGCATTACCGCCGACGGCTCCATCAAACGAGGCTGCGGCTTGGCGCTCTTCAACGTGCTTCAGCGCATCCATTTCTTTTACGGAGAAGATTCTGGCATGCGCGTGAAGTCCCAGGAGGGCGTGGGAACGCAGGTCATCGTCGAGCTGAACGGCGAGCCGCATGAGCCGGCGCCGTTGACGGCGTAGCACGCGGTTGGATTGAGAGAAAAAGAGGGGAAGCACATATGTCCGAAGGCTGGAACATCTTGGTGGTTGATGACGAACCTCTCATTAGGGCTGAGCTACGCTATCTGTTGGAAAAGGATACGCGTGTGGGCCAGATTGCCGAGGCGGGCAATGTCACCGAGGCCGTGGAGTCGATTCTCTCGAACAAGCTCAACGTGTTGTTTTTGGACATCACGATGCCCGGCCGCTCGGGAATTGAGCTTGCCGAGACGCTGCAGAACCTAAAGACGCCGCCGGTGGTTGTGTTTGTGACGGCGTTTGCCGAGTTTGCCGCCGATGCGTATAACCTCGATGCGGTCGACTATGTCGTCAAGCCGGTCGAGGACGCACGCCTGTCAAAGGCACTCGACAAGATCGAGGCAGCCTTGGGTGCCCGTCGTGTTATCCACGCTCCGCGCCAGCCTTTGCGTCTGACGGTGGACCGCGGGGGCAAAAAGGTGTTCATTCCCGCCGCAGACGTCTGCTACTTTGAGGCGCGCGCCGATTTTTGCAACGCCATCTGCGCCGAGGGAACGTACCTGATCAATGAGTCGATCTCTTCGCTCGAGCGTCGCTTGGTCTCCGAGGGCTTTATTCGCGTTCATCGCAGCTATCTGGTCAATTTGGAAGACGTGCACAATGTCGAGATCGGTTCCACGGGTCTTATGGAGCTCAGACTCGATCGCGTAACCTCGACGGTGCCCGTGTCCCGCCGTCGCGCTGCCGAGGTTAAAGCACACTTGGGGCTTGCGTAGACGGTCTGCGTGCCGTCGTTTACCATCGCAGGTTTGGCATGGGCGCGCGGTGGGCATAATGGGTGGCATCGAATGAAATCGAAAGGATCATTATGCCCGCGCTTATCACCCATCATCTGTTTGGCGAGGAAAGCATCGACCGTCTTCCACAGGGCGTCATCACGTCCGATGAAGAGCGCATTGCCTTTATCTTGGGCAACCAAGGCCCCGACCCGTTTTTCTTTCACATTCTGACACCGCGTGTTTCCGACTGCACGCTGCTGGCGCAGGTCATGCATCGGTCGCGCATGTCTCGTCAGTTTGCGTGCCTGCGCGACGGCGTGTCGCATCTGCTGCCGCGCGACGCCAGCTTGGGTCGTGCCTTTGCGCTGGGCCTGCTGTCTCATTACGTGCTCGACCGCAACGCTCATCCCTTTGTCTATGAGCAGCAGTTTGGCATTGTCGAGTCCGATTCAGAGCTTGAGGATTCGAGCAGTCAGGTCCATGCCGTGATCGAGAGCGACCTGGATGTGCTGATGCTGCAGCTTAAACGCGATGGCGCTACGGTTGACGATTACCCGCCGGCGGGCGAGATCGTCACCACTGATCGCATCAATCGCGTGGCCGGCGTGCTGATGAGCTATGTTGCCGGACGCGTGTACGGCATTGACATTCCGGCGGGGGAGTACGGTGCTGCCGTTGCCAATATGCAGCGACTTTACCGCGCGATTGAGCCGGCCGGCTCCGCAAAGACGCGCGCGATCTCGCTGGTTGAGGGCTTGGTGCACGATCACTCGCTGCTCGACGGCCTTGCCCATCGCGTGACGACGGAGCTGTCCGAGCGCACCGGTAACCTGGGCCATCTGACATGGAAGAATCCCTTTACCGATGAGGTCTCGAACGAGAGTTTCCCCGAGGTCTTTGATCGCGCGCTGGTCGATTACGAGTGCACGGTCGCGCGTTTTATCGAGACCGGTGACATGGAGGCCGTGACCAGTCACGTCAACTACAGCGGCCGCGTGCTCGATGCCGATGAGGAGTTCGACCGCGAGGAATAGGGCCCGCGCGTGCCCCTTTGCCGAATCCTTACCGGTGCTTCTGGACAATTGGGGTACGATGAACTAGCTGCATATCGGGCGAATACGAAGGGTCCCTGTCCATGAAATACACCAAGCTCGAGCGTAACTGGGTCATGTACGATGTGGGAAACTCGGCCCTCGTGCTGCTCAATACCTCGGTGGTGCCCATCTACTTTAACGCCATCAATACCGGTGCTTCCTCGGCAGACCTGGTGGTCGCTTGGGGCAACGCGCAGACGATTGCCTCGCTGGTCATTGCCATGCTCATGCCCATTCTGGGCGCGCTTGCCGATTACGCCGGCAACAAGATCAAGTTCTTCTTGGGCTTCTTCCTCACGGGCCTGGTTCTTTGCCTGGCGCAGGCTATCCCAATGTCCGCCATGGCATTTTTGACCGTGTACGTGCTGTGCACCATCGGCCTCAACTCTTCTATGACGTTCTACGACGCCATGCTGCCCGACATTACCACCGACGAGCGCATGGACGCCGTGTCCAGCTCGGGCTATGCCTGGGGCTACATCGGTTCCACTGTGCCGTTCATCATCTGCCTGGCGCTTATCATGGGTGGTCCCGCTCTTGGTGTCCCCACCATGCTGGCAACGCGTCTGTCGTTTGTCATCACTGGTGCCTGGTGGCTTATCTTTACCCTGCCGCTCATTCGCACCTATAAGCAAAAGTACGGTCGCGAGCGTGGTCCCGAGGACACCATCGGCCACATCGTGGGCGGCGTGTTCTCCGAGGTCGGACACACCATGCGCGAGATCGCCCACAACAAGACCGTGCTGGTCTACATGATCGCGTTCTTCTTCTATATCGACGGTGTGCACACGGTCATTTCCATGGCCACCAGTTACGGATCGGCCTTGGGCATCGATTCGACGCAGCTGGTGCTGGCGCTGCTCGTCACGCAGTTCGTGGCCTTTCCGTCCGCCATCATCTACGGCAAGCTCGCCGGACGCGTGGGCACGCTCAACATGATCCTGGTGGCGGTCGCCGCCTACATGGGCATTGTGCTGTTCGCCGCGTTCTTCCTAAAGACCGCCTTTGAATTCTGGGTGCTTGCCATTATGGTCGGCCTGTTCCAGGGCGGCGTGCAGGCGCTCAGCCGTAGCTACTTTGGCCGCATTATCCCCAAGGAAAAGTCCAACGAGTACTACGGCTTCTTTGACATCTTTGGTCGTTATGCAAGCGTTATGGGCACCTTCCTGGTGTCGGTCGTCACCTCGCTGACCGGCAACCCGTCGCTGGGCGTCCTTTCTATTGGCGTGCTGCTGATCGTTGGCTTTATGCTGCTGGTCCGCCTGTCCCGCATGACTCGGGCAGCAGAGCATGCCGCATAGGAGCGAGCGGCTATTGTGCCTGTCCACGGTACTCTTTTGGGGTTATCCGCAATAAACATTGCGACTTGCGAGCAATGATTTGCCCAAGTGGGTATGATGGAATCAGCTAGGTCGCGGGGCGTCGCCTGTGTTTGGCGGCGTCCCGTTTTTGTGTTGCAGGGAGGGTAAGGCATGAACGCCACAGTCGTGATTCCAACGTATTGGGCGGGCGATGACGCTTGCGCAAACGCCCCTGGCACCTATGACCATTCGACGCGACTCAACGCCGACAATCCCGAACTCGACCGCTGCCTGGCCTCGCTTGAGCAGGTGCGCGACATCCCGCGCATCATCCTTTTGGTGGTCTGTCCCGTTTCTGCCACAGCCGATGTGTCGCTGCGCGTGCACGAGATTGTCGACGCGCATCCCACGCTCAAGGTCACCGTTGTCACCAACACCCAGGCCTCGCGCATCGCAGACCGGGTTGCTCAGATCGCGCCCAAGGGTTCGGGCGAGTGCGTGAGCCTGCGAGGCTACGGTGCCATCCGCAACATGGGGCTGGCCTGCGCCGCGGTGCTGGGGCATGACGCGGTTATCTTTTTGGATGACGATGAGACTGTCATCGACGCCGACTTTATGAAGCGCGCGACCTATGCGTTGGGGCAGCAGACGCGTCAGGGCTTGCCTATCTTGGTCAAGAGCGGCTATTTCTACGATCGCGACGGCTCGCCGCTGGCTCCCACGGACAAGGCGGGCATCTGCCATCGTTGGTGGACCAAGCGCATCGAGTTCAACCGTTGGATGAAAAAGGCGCTCTCGGGCACCCGCATCTCGCGCTCCAACTACGTGTGCGGCGGCCTGATGGCCCTGCACGCCCGCGCCTTTACGCGTGTGGCCTTTGACCCGTTTATCACCCGCGGCGAGGACTTGGATTACCTCTTTAACATGCGCATGTTTGGCTACGACGTGTGGTTCGATAACGAGTGGACCGTGCGCCATCTGCCTCCGGAGTCCGAAAAGCGCTCACCGCGCTTTATGCAGGATGTATACCGTTGGTACTACGAACGGGCCAAGTTGACGTTCGCCGCGCATCAAAAGGAGCTCATTCCCGTTACGGCGGCATCGCTCATGCCCTACCCGGGCCCGTGGATTTCGCGCGAGCTCGACGACCGCGTGCGCAAGACCGCTATGGTCCGCAGCGTGTTTACCCGCGAGCATGAGGGCTACCTGCGCATCTGGCGCCATGGTATCGACGAGGCAAAGGCCTATGCGCGCCAAAACGCTGCAAGCTATCTGCGTTTCCAGAGCTTTTGGCCCAAGATCATGGACGGGCTTTGGCGTGACGCACAACTGATCAGTATCCTGGAGGGGGCCGAATGATCGACCGCCGCGCCCAGCGCGATAGTTCAATATCAATCTTTCGCATCATTGCCGTTGCCTGCGCCATTTGCGTGCTGGTGTACTTTATTTTTGCCTTGGTGACCGGTATCGAGCCGATCGCCACGGTGATTGCCTGCGCGCTGCTGTGCATCTTTCTGTGCATCTTTATCTTTTTGACGCTCAATCCCGATTCGGTGCGCTCCCAGTACACCGAGGAGACGCTCTCGGTGGCCTCGGCCATGCTCGAGGACATTAAGGGCGGTCTGACGCAGGAGTCGGCGCGTTTGGTGTGCCGGCGCATTTTGCCCGAGACGCGCGCCATGACGGTGGCCATCACCGACGAGGGCAACGTGCTTGCCTGCGCGGGAGAGTTTGAGGAAAAACTACTGCCAGATTCTCCCATCCACACGCTTGCCACGCGCTACGTTATCGAACATGGCATCGTGCAGTCGTTCAACCGTATGGTGGATGTCGTGGGCTCGGACGGCTCGCACAACCAAGTTCCCGCCGGCATTATCGCCCCCATCAAGGTAGGCGATCGTACCGTCGGCACGCTCAAGTTCTACTACAAGACCCCGCGCGCCGTCGACCGTACCCAGTACGCGCTTGCCTCGGGCTTTGCCGAGATCTTGTCCACGCAGCTCGCCATCCACGAGCTCGAGGTGCAAAAGGAACTCACGGCGCGCGCCGAGGTGCGTGCGCTGCAGGCGCAGATTAACCCGCACTTCCTGTTCAACACGCTGAACACCATTGCATCGTTTACGCGCACCGATCCGCTGCGGGCCCGCGAACTGCTTCGTGAGTTCTCATCGTTCTATCGTGCCACGCTCGACAACTCGGGATCGCTTATTCCGGTCTCGCGCGAGGTTGCACAGACCAAGCGCTACCTTACCTTTGAGAAGGCCCGCTTTGGCGAGGACCGCGTGCTTGCGACGTTCGATGTGTCCGAGGACGTGGAAGATACGCTGGTGCCGGCGTTCGTGATCCAGCCGATTGTCGAGAACGCCGTACGTCATGGTATGGGCGATGACGACGCCCTGAGGATCGACGTGACCGTTCACCAAGACGGCGAGGATGCAATCTTGATTGCCGTGGCCGATAATGGCGTGGGCATGGATGAGGGTACCGCCGCCAGACTGTTTGACGAGCGCTCTGCCCGTCCCGACGCCAGCTCTCCCCAAGGTGGCGGCGCCGGTGTGGCCATGCACAATATTTCGGAGCGCATCCATCGCTTTTATGGGCCGCACTCCTATACGCGTGTCGAATCGGCGCCGGGCAAGGGCACCAAAGTGCTTCTTCATCTTGATTTGTCAGAGAGCATCTTTGACATTCAAGAGTAAAATAAAAAGCTACGGGCCCAACGTCATGCGACGGACGCCCGGCGTAGTTAGTTGACGAAAGGTTTTATCCCTATGCTGCGTGCGATGATTGTGGATGATGAGGCGCCGGCTCGCTCGGAGCTTCGCTTCCTGCTCGAGCAAACGGGCAAGATCGGCACGATCACGGAGGCGTCGAGCGTCCGCTCCGCCATCGAGATGCTTATGGAAAGTCGCGTGGATGTCGTGTTTCTCGATATCTCGATGCCCGGTGCCTCGGGCCTGCAACTTGCCGAGGCGCTGCATAAGCTCAAAAATCCGCCGGCGATCGTGTTTGTGACTGCGTATAGTGACCATGCGGTCGAGGCATTCGACGTGGATGCCGTCGATTATCTGATGAAGCCGGTCGAGGAAGCTCGCTTGGATCGCGCGATCGAGAAGGTCATGCAACGCACCAAGCCGGTTACGGACAGCAAGGTGACCATCGAGCGTATCCCGGTGGAAAAGGGCGGCCGCAAGGTGCTCATTCCCGTGGACGACATTCGCTTTATCATGGCCAAGGACGATTACTCCTGCATCTATACCGTCGATGATCGCTTTTTGTCGACGACCTCGCTGGCGCAGTTTGAGGCCAATCTCTGCGACTTTGGCTTCTTCCGTGTTCACCGCCGCTATATCGTCAACTTGGCGTGCGTCACGGATGTGGAGACGGTGCCCTCGGGCGCCATCCAGCTGGGCATTACGGGCGTCGACGAACGCGTGCCGGTTTCGCGCCGCCGCGTCGTGCCGCTCAAGAAGGCTCTGAGTCTCTAGCACACTGGCCCCGCAGCCCTGTAGACCCATCGTCTGCGGAGCCGTGGGGCCTTTTTGTATGTATCTGCCGAATCGTTTTTTGCGGAAGGGATCCCATGAACAGTGCAAGCGCCAAGCGTATCGACATCATCTCGGACACCCACGGCTATCTTTCGCCTGCGCTCCTGGATGAGCTTGAGGGCGCAGACCTGATTATCCACGCCGGCGACCTCACGTCAGAGATGGACTACGAGCACCTATGCACCATCGCCCCCGTGCGGGCCGTACTGGGCAACAACGATTACTACCGCGACTACGGCCCCGATGTAGACCGTCTTGCGCTCTTTACCTACGAAGGACTCAAGTTCGCCGTAGCCCACTACCGCGAAGACCTTCCGGTGGGATCCGTAGACGTAGCCATCAACGGCCACACCCACGTAACCAAAGAAGCCCAAGTGGGCCGTTGCTTAGTCCTCAACCCGGGCAGCGCCAGCTACCCCAGAGGCACCCGAGGCCCCACCATGGCCAGAATGCTAGTAAAAGACGGCCATGTCATAAGCACCAAGTTTATTGACCTAGACTAACCGCAACAAAAACGGGGGATGCACAATGCATCCCCCGTTTTTCTTTGAGCCAAAGGCCGAAGTTCAACAAGATCCATCAGACCAACCCCGCCGAGGAGCACGCGGGCTAGCCGCGCAGCGGCGCACGCCCGCAAAACTGGTTGAATAATGTGACGGCAGGGAGGGTCTCCGGGCTGAGGGCGGGGATTAAGTTTGTCGCGAGTTCCGCACGCAAAGGAAAGCACTTAATGTGTTTTCCGTCTTGCGCAGGACTGTAGAGCAGCAAACTTAACCCCCGCCCTCAGCCCGGAGACCCTCCCGGATGGCCCCGAAAAATTTTTTCAAAAAAGTTGTTGCGCGCCGGACAGACTTCTGTGTATACTAATCCCCGCAGCGCACGCGAGCGGAAACAAACGCGAACGTCTGCCTGGGGAGTTAGCTCAGTTTGGTTAGAGCGCCGGCCTGTCACGTCGGAGGTCGCGGGTTCGAGCCCCGTACTTCCCGCCAACGCAATTAAAGCCACGTCTTCGGACGTGGCTTTTTGCGTTTGATGCACTTTGTTTCGATAGAACGATCGCCCTGGTGCATCTTCGCCCAGAATCCCCGCGCCTTCGGGAACGCAAGTAAAATCTAATAAGTATATCTGTCTGAACAACAGCTTTGTTGCGCAACACCTGTTCTACGAGACAGGGGGTTAGGTTATACTAAATTGCACTGTGCGCCGCATCTGATGCATTTCGCTCCAAGCGCGGCACTCAGTGGATATCCGATTTACCATTTGGATGTCCTGGCGGTCATTTAGCGTCTCGACACAAGCTCGGCCCCGGAGCTCGTTCGAGCTGTTCGTATTCCTTGAAAGGGGAAAATGGACATATCGAGGAAGACTGATTACGCCCTTCGCATGCTGGCGATGCTTGCCGAGGATCCGGAGCGTTTGCTTTCTGTTCGCACCGCTGCCGAAGAGGTCAATGTCCCGTATTCGTTTGCCCGCTCGATTCAGCACGGTTTGGTCCAGGCCGGTATTGTGGAGAGCCTGCGTGGCGTCCACGGTGGCATGCGTCTCAAGGTCAGTCCGGACGACGTCACTATCCGCCAGGTCGTCGAGGCCGTTCAGGGTCCTATGGTTATGAACGATTGCACCGCGCCCGATGGTGACTGTGCGCGCATGGGCGCGTGCTGCTATCATCCCCTGTGGGCCGGAGCCCAGGCGTTGATGCGCGACTACCTCGATTCCGTTTCGCTCGGCGACATCGTCGCTCACCGCCAGTTCCCGGCCGTCGATCCCAAGTTCGCCGACCGCGAAGCGTTTCCCGAGTACGCCACCTGCGCGTGCGCTTACCGGGAGGAATAGCGCCGCATAAGGAGCATAGCCATGATTCAGGACCCCTTTCGTTCGATGATTCGTTCGGAAGGGGTCCTGCGTTATCGCGACCTTCCGTGGCGCCGCACACGCGATCCGTACATCATTTGGCTTTCTGAGGTCATGCTGCAGCAAACGCAGGTGCCGCGTGTGGAGGCGCGCATGCCGGTGTGGCTCGATCGTTTTCCGACTGTGCAGGCGCTTGCCCAGGCCGCGCCTTCCGATGTTTTGGATGCTTGGCAGGGCATGGGCTACAACCGACGCGCTCTGGCGCTTCATGGGGCCGCTCAGCGCGTTGTAGAGGACTGGGACGGGGAGTTTCCGCGTGAGACGCGTGACTTGGTCGCTCTGCCCGGCATTGGCCCGGCAACGGCGCAGGGCATCCGTTCGTTTGCGTTTGATCTTCCAGGCGTGTATCTAGAGACCAATGTGCGCACGGTCTTTTTGCATCATTTCTTTCCCGATGTGCCGGCCGTTCCCGATCGCGAGCTGGTGCCGCTGATTCAAGCCGCCTGTCCGGCGGCCCCTGGTGCGGCGGCGGATGAGATTGCGCCCTTTGCCGTGCCTCAAGACGATGCCGACACGCCGCGCGCATGGTATTACGCGTTGCTGGATTACGGCGCGTATCTTAAAAAGACGCTGCCCAATCCGTCCAGGCGGTCGGCGGGCTATAGTCGTCAGTCCAAGTTTGAGGGCTCGCGTCGCCAAAAGCGCGCCCACATTGTGCGCATGCTGCTGGCGGCGCGCGATGGACAACCGGCAGGTATTACGCTCGATGAAGCCGTTGCAGGCGTTAACGAGATGGAGACGGCAGCCGGCCGAGAGCCGGTCGAGCGCGAGCTGGTCGCAAGCATTCTTGCCGATCTGGAGCGCGAGGGCTTTTGCGGCTCCGAGGGCGATCGTTGGCTGAGTGTGTAGCTCACTCGAATCTGAAGAACGGGATTGTAAGGTTTAAATTCTCGGCATGAGGGCATCCTTAAAGCAAGGCCGCTCAAAGTCTGTGGGCGGCATGCGTTGAAGGGAAGTACACCTATGGATTTTGAGAATTCCCAAACCAAGAAGAACCTCGAGACCGCTTTTGCCGGTGAGTCCCAGGCACACACCAAGTATCGCTACTATGCATCCAAGGCCAAAAAGGACGGCTACGTTCAGATCTCGAATATTTTTGCCGAGACGGCGGGCAACGAGTCCGAGCACGCCAAGCTGTGGTTTAAGTATCTGCACGACGGCGCCGTTCCGGGCACTCTGGACAACCTGCGCGACGCCGCTGCGGGCGAGAACTACGAGTGGACCACGATGTACGACGAGTTCGCCAAGACCGCCGAGGAGGAGGGCTTTGTCGAGATCGCCGAGAAGTTCCGTGGCGTCGCCGCCGTCGAGAAGGCCCACGAGGAGCGCTACAACAAACTCGTCGAGCGCATCGAGTCGGGCGAGGTGTTTGAGCGTGAGGGCGTGAAGGTGTGGAAGTGCCTGAACTGCGGGCACCTGCACGTTGGTGCCGAGGCGCCTGAGGTGTGCCCGGTGTGTAACCACCCGAAGGCGTACTTTGAGGAGCAGGTGGTGAACTACTAGCGCTTGGCGCTAGCGTGAGCTGGGCCGGGAGGGCCGGACTACCTTCCCTCCTCGCTCACGGCTTCGCAGGGTCGCGTTGAGGGAAGGTAGTCCGGCCCTCCCGGCCCGCTTTGGTTCGTTGCGTGCTCGCTACAGAAAAGCTGATAACTAAGTTTGTGTGCCGCCCCTATCGGGGCGGCACGTTTTTGTATGGGGACTGGTTGGGACGGCACCGTTCATGGGTGGGGTACACTGGGTGGCGACTTTTAGTTTATCTACTACCTGATGGGGTGTTTTTGTATGGGTAAGAAGTCTCGGGCTCGGGTTGCTGCGGCGGGAACTCGCAAGGATCCTGGTCGTCGGGTTGCCGAGGGTAAAAAGGTCGATCGTGTCGAGAAGGACAAGAAGGTTGGCGCGCATGCTCATCCTGAGTGGGCGCCTCACCTCAATACGGCTAGCGAGGATCTGACTGCTAAGTTGTTTACTCTGGTCGAGGTTATCTTGGGCGTGGTGCCCGTGGTGGTCATTGGCTTGTTCTTGGCTTCGAAAGATGCCACGAGTGTCGATAAACTCACCGATGTCTTTTCTCAGGACCCCTCGATGGTGGTTACGTTTATCTCTGCGTGCCTGCAGCCGTTTGTGGCGTACATGTTGTACATGATTTATCGCAAATACTGCGAGGGCGACGCTGGTTTTGCCGCCGGCAACCTGATCGGTCTTTTGTGCTCCGAGATCCTACTGCTCAATATCCCAGGCGTCATCGGTATGGGCATCTTGCTGTGGCGTGTTTGGCGCAACGTCGCCCCGCACTTTGAGAGCTGGTTGTTTGAGCGTCGTGCAATGGGCGTGCTGGCAGACATTGCGGGCTCGCTCGTGATTTTAGCCTTGGCGTTTATGTGCGCCACCGCCGCCCGCGGTCTCGCGGGCATGTAGTCTGTCCTCACCGACCACGGAGCGCAGGGCAACTGCTGGTTTCACCGCTCCGGACGTCAGACCCGCGGCGCATCCCTTTCCCTCTCGCTCACGGCTTCGCAGAGTCACGCGAGGCAAAGGCATGCGCCGCGGGTCTGACGACGCGGGCTCGCCAACGAGTTTTGGCTAATAGATTGGTTTGTGTGCCGCCCCTTTGGGGCGGCACTTTTTGTGTGGGGTCCCGGTCTCCACAATTTTCGTCAAGCTATTGGTTAGATTTTGGTCAGTTGGCGTAAGGGTGGAAGGCCAAAAGATTGTTGGCGAAAAAAGCTCAGAGAAAGTGCTGGTAGGGGAGTTGTTGAGCTTTTCGACAGCTTTTGAGCAGAAGAAACTTTGTGGCTATTGCCGGCGATTGCGTTGTCGCGGTCATGGCGGTGCGGGATGCTGGTCGTAAGCGTCGAATGCTCCGATTTTGGAGGCCAGCATGGATCTGTTTCTTGAGACTCCGCAGCAACAAGCCGAGCGCATGTTGCGCCAACAGCAACGGCTTATAGAGATGCAAATGCAAGGGGCGGCAGCCCAGCCCTTTGCGCAAAATGTCGTGCCCGCTGCTGTACCTGCAGCTGTGCCCGGGTGTAAATCGGCGCCAGAGGCCTATTCCGTACAGCAAGATTCATATGCGCAGGAGCTCGCGTTCGACAAGCGTCGTGCGCGTCGTCGCCGTGTGGGCCAGCGCTTGCGCATATTGGCGATGATCGTGCTCATCCCGTTAGGGCTTGCGGCCATCTTTCTGGCGTCGTATGCCCTCACGTGCATCCTCAACGGCGCATCGCCCAACGAGGTGCTCCAACATCTGTCAGCCCTCGGCCAGCGCCTAGGCGATGTCATAACAACAATCCGCGCCGGCTGGGAGAGTTAGCGTTTGTCACATTAGGACTTCTAGGGTGTAGGGATTATCGCCATGAGTAGAATCCTCGCATCCTGTGGGTCCTGTCATGCGACTTAATAGTATTATTGAAAATGAATAATAATAGGATTTGTTATGTATAAGCAGGATTTAGAACAGACTCTTTTGGGCATTGACGAAGAGGCGGAGCTGGAAATAGGTCCAAGAGACGACAGGCCGAACGTTGTATTGGTGGGAGGAAGCGCCTTCATGCTAAACGATGTGACGAATCGTTCGGTTACACATGACATTGATGTGTTTGAGGCAGATAGGTGCCTCCGCGAGATCATAGCTCGATACCCCGAGGTGAATGGTATGGCGGTGGCATATTGTAATCAGATGCCGTTCAATTACGAAGATCGTTTGATTCCCTTGGATATTGGGGCGCGTTTTATCAGGTACTTTACGCCATCCTTGGAGGACCTGGCGGTAATGAAGCTCTATGCCTGTCGTCCGAACGACATCATCGATCTTCATAGTCAGGCATTCGTCGACCGACTTGATTGGGGGTTGCTCGAACGGCTTATATTCGACGAGGGAGAGGCGCTGGCGTCGTCGCCTTCGGAGCGGAGTTATCAAGAGATGGTCTGTGCATACAGGCAATACAAAAAGGAGGTGCTCGGTTGAATCTGACCTTTGAGGGATTCTTAAAAGGCTATTGCCGAGAGCTATCCGGACAGCGGTCGCTGAGTTTTAGAAAATTGGTTGAGCAGGCGACGACGGATGCGCCGCGCGTGGCGGAGCCTCTGTTTTTGCTCGCTTTGGCGCAAGGAAAAGCCGAATACGTTCTGGGTTTATCCGAGGGCTCGTGGATGGAACGGGATTACCGAGACGTTTTATCCTTGTACGGTCAAGCGGGTAGCATGGCGTCTCTATGCGCCAAAAGTGAGCTCCCAAATCGTTATGCCAACGTTTGGCGTGCGTATAGAGCGGTGAAGGAAAAGCCGGCGGCCGATAGAAGGGTGAACGCCCTGATGAGAAAGAAAACGCTGGAAGCATTGGAGGAATCGGGTGTAACGCGCTATGGCCTCTGCCGTGCTCTGCACCTGAATAAAGGAAACGTATACGCATACTTGGCCGGCGATGACTCAAAGGTGAGCAGGAAAACGGCGCGCCGCATTATGGAATATGCGGAGGAGAGGGGCACCCAAGAAGGGGCCGGGCGCCCGGTGTGTGTGGCGGGGTAAGATTGATCGCGGTTTTGATTGATGACCGATTGAGTTTGTTGGGCGGAGTCTATGTCTGCTATTGATATCGTGCTTGTTGTGATCGCCTTGGTGGCGGTGGGGGTTGCTGTGGCTTGCGCCCTCCAGCTCAAGAGCCTGCGTGCCGAGTTGCGGGAGCGTGGCGACAGTAGCGCGGAAACGCTGGCAGCACTCGAGCAGGCCAACAACGCGCTCGATGCCCTGAACGTCGCGCTGGCCGAAACTCGCCGCACGGCCAATGCCATCGCGCAGCAGCAGACGACAGATGCGGCCGTGGAGCAGCAACGTTACCTGACCATCGCACGTGAGTTTTCGCAAGCTGGTGACCGGATGGATGACCTGCGCCGCGAGACGGCCCAACAGCTCGGTGCCAACCGCGAGGGTATCGAGCATCGCCTGGACAAGGTGCGCGAAACGGTCGATGCTCAGCTGGGCGCCATCCGCAAAGACAACAACGTGCAGCTCGATCAAATGCGTGCGACGGTGGACGAGAAGCTCTCCCGCACGCTCAACGACCGACTGTCGGCATCGTTTAAGCAGGTGAGCGACCAGCTCGAGGCCGTGTACAAGGGCCTGGGCGACATGCAGTCCATCGCCACCGGCGTGGGCGACCTTAAGCGCGTGCTGGGCAACGTGAAGGCGCGTGGCATTTTGGGCGAGGTGCAGCTGGGTGCAATTCTGGCGGACATCCTTACGCCCGACCAGTATCTGGAAAACGTCGCCACCAAGCCCGGCGCCTCGGAGCGCGTTGAGTTTGCCGTCAAGCTGCCGGTGGACGAGGGCGATCCCGTGCTGCTGCCGATCGACTCCAAATTCCCGGGCGACGCGTACGAGCACTTGCTCGACGCGCAGGAGTCGGGCGATGCGGAGACCGTGGCGGCTGCGCGCAAGACGCTCGACACCATGGTCAAGCGCGAGGCAAAGGACATTTGCGAAAAGTACCTGAGTGTGCCGGCAACGACCAACTTTGGCATCATGTTCGTGCCGTTTGAAGGGCTGTACGCCGAGGTCGTCAGCCGCTCCGGGCTTATCGAGACCCTGGGCCGCGACTATCACGTCAACGTTGCCGGCCCCAGCACCATGGCGGCCATTCTCAACAGCCTGCAGATGAGCTATCAGACGTTTAAGTTGCAAAAACGTACCGACGACGTGCTGCGCGTGCTCTCCGCCGTCAAGGCCGAGCTGCCGCGCTATCAAAAGGCACTGCGCCGCGCCCAGCAGCAGATCGAGACCGCGGGCAAAACGGTCGAGGGCATCATCACCACGCGCACCAACGTCATGGAGCGCAAGCTCAAGGACATCGACGCACTGGAAGACGTCGACCAAGCCGATGAGATCTTGGGACTCACGTCCGCGGACCTTCTCACAGACCAAGAAGACGAAGGCTAATTGCAACAAGACGGTGGGGCGCCGGCGCAAACGCGGGCGCCCCACCGCTTTTCGTATCGCACTTGTCTGGAGTGTGCTCCAATGTGCAACAATGGCGTTTCGCCCTATCAGACGCGAAAGGAAGCCCATGTCTCAGAGAAGCACCAGCCCGCTCAGCCGCTCCACCGTGCGCCGCACGCTGCAGCGGTTTTGGGGTGTCACGCGCACGCAGCCGCTGATTGTCTTTCTCTCGGTGTTCTCGTCGGCGGGCTACATCTTTTTGCTGACGTTTGCCAATACCTATGTGATGGCCCTCATTGTCGACCGCGTTCAAGCCGGTCCCGTGGCGGGTGACCAGGTGTTTGAGGTCTTCGGCCCCTATATCCTGGCGCTCGTACTCGTTAACCTGGTGGGTCAGATCCTCTCCAAGTTGCAGGACTACACCGTCTACAAGCTCGAGATCGCGGGCAACTATCACCTGGCGCGCCTATGCTTCGACACGCTCTCCAACCAATCCATGACATTCCATACCAGCCGCTTTGGCGGATCGCTCGTGAGTCAGACGAGTCGTTTTATGAGCGGCTATACGGGGCTGGTGGACGTGACGGTGTATTCGCTCATCCCCACCATCACCTCGGTCATCTGCACCGTGGCCGCACTCGCCCCGGTGGTGCCGACGTTTACCGTGATCCTGGTGGGCATCATGGTCGTCTACATCGCGTTTGTCTGGCTTATGTACAAGCGCATCATGCCGCTTTCGGCCGCGACGTCCGCCGCGCAGAACAAACTGTCGGGCGTGCTGTCCGACGCGGTCACGAACATCTTGGCCGTCAAGACCTGCGGGCGCGAGGACTTTGAACGCGATCTGTTCGACGCCGCCGATCGTGCCGCGCGCGATGCCGAGACGGTCTCGATGCACGCCATGATGCAGCGCAACTTTACGACCTCGGGTCTTATCGTCATCACCATGGCCGTGGTGAGTGTGTTCGTGGCGGGCGGCAACGCGTGGTTTGGCATCTCGGCCGGCTCGCTCGTCATGATCTTTACCTATACCTATAACCTCACCATGCGCCTGAACTACGTGAGTTCCATGATGCAGCGCATCAACCGCGCTTTGGGCGATGCGGCCGAGATGACGCGCGTGCTGGACGAGCCATGTTTGGTGGCAGACGACCCGGACGCCCCCGAGCTCAAAGTGACCGAGGGCGCGATTGATTTTGAGCAGCTGAGCTTTGCGTACCGTGACGCTGCGGCGGGCGAGAGCGTGTTCGATGACCTGACACTTCATGTGGCGGCGGGCCAGCGCGTGGGCCTGGTGGGCAAATCGGGCTCGGGCAAGACGACGCTCACCAAGTTGTTGTTGCGCCTGGACGATGTACAGGGCGGCCGCGTGCTCGTGGACGGCCAGGACGTCTCGCGCTGCACGCAGCAGAGCCTGCGCCGTCAGGTTGCCTACGTGCCGCAGGAGGCGCTGCTGTTCCACCGCTCCATTCGCGAAAACATTGCCTACGGTCGTCCCAACGCCACTGATGAGCAGATTCGCGAGGCGGCTCGCTTGGCTAATGCGACCGAGTTTATCGACCGCTTGCCCCGTGGCTTTGACACTATGGTGGGCGAGCGCGGCGTCAAGCTCTCTGGCGGTCAGCGTCAGCGCGTGGCTATCGCCCGCGCCATCCTAACCGACGCGCCGATTCTGGTGCTCGACGAGGCGACGTCTGCCTTGGACAGCGAGTCCGAGGCGTTGGTGCAGGAGGCGCTCGAGAATCTGATGCGCGGCCGCACCTCCATTGTGGTGGCGCACCGCCTGTCCACCGTGGCGGCGCTTGACCGCATTGTGGTGCTGGCCGATGGCGAGATTGTCGAGGACGGCACGCATACGCAGCTCGTCGAGGCGGGTGGCGAGTACGCGAGCCTGTGGAGCCGTCAGACCGGCGCATTCTTGGAGGCGTAAGCGTCTCGGACGTGGGACAATTGTGCCCATTAGTTTATTGTGCCGTTGAGCCGAGGAGTCGTTATGCCACGCGAGACCAATGCCGCCAAACGCGAGCGCGCCGTTGAGGTGTGTGAGCGCCTCAACCGTCGCTATGGCCCGGTCGAGTGCTTTTTGGACCACGAGAATCCCTTCCGCCTGCTGATCGCGGTGTTGCTCTCGGCGCAAACGACCGACGCGCAGGTCAACAAGGTGACGCCGAAGCTGTTTGCCCAGTGGCCCACGCCCGAGGCCATGGCCGGGGCGAGTGTGGCTGACGTGGCAGACACCATCAAGTCACTCGGCTTTTATAAGAGCAAGGCCAAGCACGCCGTCGAGGCCGCGCAGATGATCGTCGCCGACTATGGCGGCGAGGTGCCGGCCGACATGAAGGAACTCGTGAAGCTGCCGGGCGTGGGACGCAAGACGGCGAACATCGTGCTCAACGTGGGGTATGGCATCGTGGAGGGCATTGCGGTGGACACGCACGTCAACCGCATTGCGCACCGCCTGATGCTGAGTCCCAAGACGCACGCCAAAGAGCCGCTCAAGACCGAGCAAGATCTGCTCAAGATTTTGCCGCACGAGTATTGGGAGTCGGTCAACCATCAGTGGATCACCTTCGGTCGCGAGATCTGCGACGCCCGCAAACCCAAGTGTGACGAGTGTCCGCTGGCAGATTTGTGCCCCAGCGTGCGCGTAGCGGGGTAGGGCGGAGCGCATCTTCGTCTGGCGTTTTTTGCGGGGCTGGGTTTGCCCTTGAGCCGGAGTCCTCTCCATGCGCTACCATGACAAACAATGATCTTTGACGTACGACCCGCCGAGCTTGCCCCGGCGGGCTTTTGGCGTTGCGATGCCGGAGGAACAGCATGCTCATTCACCGTATAGCCGCGCAGCTCTACACTGCCGAGGCGCTGCAGACCGTCGAGGCCGGACTCGATGCCGGCGAGGACGTGACGCTGGCCGTGTCGCAGTCGGGTCGCACGCTTATGGCGGCCGCCCAGTTTGCGCGCCGTCCGCGCCCGACGGTCTACATTGTGAGCGGCGAGGATGCGGCCGATCGCGCCGCGCGCAGCCTTGCCGCCTACGTGGGTCTGGCACACGTGTGCCGTTTTCCCGAGCGCAAGGACTATCCGTGGCGCGAGCAGGCGCCCGACGATGCTGTGGTTGCCCAGCGCTGCGAGGCCCTGGGACGCATCGTTCGCGGTGACAACTGCATCATGGTCGCCTCGGCCCGCGCGTTGCTGCGTTGCGTGCCGCCAGTCGAGAGCCGCTACTGGGAGTCCACGACCTTCGCGGTGGGCGAGGAGATTCCTTTTGACGAGGTGCCGCAGCGCCTGGTGGGCATGGGCTACACCAATGCCGGCGCCGCCGACGCGCCTGGTCTGTTCCGCGTGCACGGCGACACCGTCGAGGTGTTCCCCGCGCAGGAAAAAGCGCCCGTGCGCATTGAGTTCTTTGGCGACGAGATCGACCGCATCCGCCGCATGGTGAGTTCAACGGGCCAGACCATCGGCAACGAGGACAGCATCGAGATCTTCCCCTGTCGCGAGCTGGCGCTTACCGACGAGGCCGTTCACAACATGCATGTGGCGCTCTACCGCGCCAGCCAGGACGACAGCAAGTTGGCGGCGCTGCTCGAGATGGTGGATGCGCGCATCGTCACGCCTGAGCTCGACCGCTTTTTGCCGGTGATGTACGGCCAGACCGTGAGCCCGCTTTCGCATGTGAGCGGCAAGGCGCTCGTAGTGCTGTCCGAGCCGCGCTCGCTGTTCGACGATTGCCTGCGCGCCTACGAGGATATCGAGGCACGTGCCGGCGAGGCGGGGGTCGACCGTCTGGACGGCCTGTATGTGCGTGCCCAGCAGCTCGATTTTGGTGCTCAGCAGCGCCTGAACTATGTGAGCCTCATCCGTGCCGGCGGTGCGGTGACGGCAGAGCTCAAGATTGAGCAGCCGGCCATTGCGGGCTCGGACAATCGCTTTATGACGCGCATCCAGGAGGTCGTGGGCAAGCGCTATGCCTGCGTGTTTGCCATCCCCGACCGCGGTGCGCGCGAGTCGATGGAGCTCACCTTTGGCGACGAGGGCATTACCTTTGAGGAATCGCTGACCGCCGCGCCCGAAAATGCCGGCGCTATCGGCGACCGCGTGCGCGTGGCAGCGGCGGGTTCCGCCGACCGTGCCGCACGCCAGGAGGCCCATGCTTCCATTCGCGAGCGTAAGGCCGATGCGCTCAACGCCCGCTCGCTCGAGGCGGGTGCCGCCCAGGCTGCCGCCGGTGCCGCCGTGCCCACCATCTCGCGCGGACGCGTGACCTTTGTCGATGCTGCCTTGCCGCAGGGCGTGGTGGTGCCCGATGCCAACCTGGCCGTATTCTCGATTGCCGACCTCAACGCCCGCATGGATGCCAACCGCGCGCGCAGCCGCCGCAAGGTTGACATTACGCAGATCACCTTCCCCTTTAAGCCGGGCGACTACGTGGTGCACGCTACCCACGGTATCGCGCTCTTTAGCGAGATCGCGCGCCAGGAAGTGGGCGGCAAGGAACGCGACTACTTTTTGCTGGAATACGCCGACGGCGACAAACTCTACGTGCCGCTGGAGCAGGTTGACCGCATTACGCGCTACGTTGGTCCCGACGGCGATAAACCGCGCTTGACCAGGCTCAACACCGCCGACTGGACGCGGGCCACCAACAAGGCGCGCAAGAATGCCAAAAAGCTGGCGTTTGACCTGGTCGACCTCTATACGCGTCGCTCGTCGATTACCGGTATCGCCTGTCCGCCCGATACGCCCGAGCAGATCGAGATGGAGGAGAGCTTCCCCTACGACGAGACGCGCGACCAGCTGGAGGCCATCGCCGACATCAAGGCCGACATGGAGGCGCCCAAGCCCATGGACCGCCTGCTGTGCGGCGACGTGGGTTTCGGCAAGACCGAGGTCGCCCTGCGCGCGGCCTTTAAGTGCGTGGACTCCGGCCGTCAGGTCATGGTGCTCTGCCCCACGACCATTCTGGCCCAACAGCACTACGAGACATTCTTTGAGCGCTTTGCCCCGTTTGGCCTGGAGGTCGAGGTGCTCAGCCGTTTCCGCACCCCGGCGCAGCAAAAGCGCGCGCTCAAGGCGTTTGCCGAGGGCACGATTGATGTGCTCATCGGCACGCACCGCTTGCTTTCTGCCGATGTGAACCCCAAGAACCTGGGCATGGTGATCATCGACGAAGAGCAGCGCTTTGGTGTGCAGCACAAGGAGCAGCTCAAAAACCTGCGCGAGCAAATCGACGTGCTCACGCTCTCGGCAACGCCTATTCCGCGAACCATGCAGATGGCCACGAGCGGCGTGCGCGACATGAGCCTGATCACCACGCCGCCGACCGGGCGTCGTCCCGTGATCGTGCACGTGGGGGAGTACGACCCCGACGTGGTGAGTGCGGCGATTCGCCTGGAGGTGGGCCGCGGCGGTCAGGTGTATTACGTGTCCAACCGCGTCAAGACCATCGACGACGCCGTGGCGCGCGTGCACGAGGCCGCGCCCGAGGCGCGCGTGGGCGTGGCACACGGCAAGATGAGCCCGCGCGAGGTCGAGGACGCGATGATCGAGTTCGCGACCAAGAAGATTGACGTGCTTATCGCCACGACCATCGTTGAGAGCGGTATCGACAACGCGACCGCCAACACGCTCATCATCGAGGACTCGCAGCGTCTGGGCCTGGCACAGCTCTACCAGCTTAAGGGCCGCGTGGGCCGCTCGGCCACGCAGGCATACGCGTACTTTATGTTCCCCGGCGAGCTGCCGCTTACCGAGGAGGCCACGGCACGCCTGACTGCACTTTCAGAGTTCCAGGACCTGGGCAGCGGCATGCGCATCGCCATGCGCGACCTGGAGATTCGCGGCGCCGGCTCGCTTATGGGCGCCGAGCAGCATGGCAACTTGTCGAGCGTGGGCTTTGACCTGTTTACGCAGATGCTGGGCCAAGCCGTGGCCGAGGCGCGCGGCGATGACGATGCCGGCGTGGAGGCGGCGAGCGTGGGCATCAACCTGCCGGCCGACTACTTCTTGTCCGAGGAGTACCTACCGGCGGTGGATCAGCGCGTGCTCGTGTACCGTAAGCTCGCAGCGGCCGAGGACCTTGAGAGCATCGATGAGGTGCAGGAGGAGACCGAGGCTGCGCATGGCGAGCTGCCGTTGGCGGGACTCAACCTGTTCAACCGCGCTCGCATTCGTATTCGCGGCGAGCGCCTGGGGCTCGAGAGCGTCACGCTCAGCGGTGGACGCATTACCTTCCTGGGGGTTGACGTGCCCAAGAAGGTGGCCTTTGAGCTTAAGACCCGCTATGGCGCGGTGAACTTTCCCAAGAGCCGCAAGCTGTCGGTGCCCTACAAGGCGGGCGCCGGCGCGGGCAGCGGCCTGGGTCGCGGCCTCGACGCCAACGACGGCACCGGCCCCGTGGCCGCGGCGCTCATGCTGCTGCAGCAGCTGGGTGCGAGCGACGATGACTAACAAGTAGGGGACGTGGCGGGGCAGAGCCATCGGTTGTTCTTTGCCCCGTCACCTCGCAGGTTGATTCCAACCCCATCGAAAGGAAAGCATGTTCGGATACATCTACAAGAAAGATGTCGCCATTATCGCGGTTGTCCTGTGCCTTTGTCTGGGCGTGGGCAGCTTCTTTGATTATCAAATCTCGAGTGCGCTGTTCAACATCGGCAGCATGTACGGTCGCTTTGTCGAGGCCGCCGGCGAGCTGCCGTTCGAGCTGACGGCGAGCATCGCGGGCGTTATGCTCGTGCGCTCGGCACGCCCCGATTCCAAGGCGAGCAAGTGGCTCGCCGTGCTGGGCGTTCTGATCAACGCGGGCCTGGTCGGCTACGAGATTATCGGATCGCTGCGCGTCGGCGGCAAGCTTATTGCGTTTCAGCTGGTTCTGACGTTTGCGTTGGTCATCGCAGCCAACTTCATCGCCTACCGCCTTACGCGCGACACCGCGCCCGACGAGCTTACGCGCTGGGCGTTGATGGTGCTTGCCGTGTGGGTCGCTCAGGCCATCATCCTCAACGTCATTGTTAAGCCGTTGTGGTCGCGCCCGCGCATGCGCGTGATCGAGGTCACGCCGGGGCTCAATTTTCAGCCGTGGTGGGTGATCGGCAATCCCGACAAGTGGACCTATATCGCCGCCGGCGTGATCAAGGACGGGTTCAAGTCGTTTGCGAGCGGACACACGGCGCATGCGGCGATCGGCCTTATGCTCGCCGGGCTTCCCGCGGCAGCCTTTAAGGAAAAACCTTCGCGTCGCCGCGTGATCTTTTGGGCGGCGGCTGTGGTCGCGACGCTCGTCGCCTTTGGCCGTATCGTGATCGGAGCGCACTTTTTGAGCGACGTGAGCTGCGGTTTTGCCCTGGTACTGGCACTTGAGTGCCTTGCCGCGCGCATTGCTTATCCGGACGGCGTACAATAGCCCCGTTTGAATCATCGGGCCCGTGCCCGGCTAGAGAGGATTGCCATGCTCGCGTTTAACAACGACTATTCCCACGGCGCACATCCGGCGGTGCTGCAGGCGCTCGTCGATACCAACATGGAGCCGCAGCCCGGCTATGGTACCGATGCGCACACCGAGCGTGCCAAGCAGCTTATCCGCGAGGCCTGCCAGGCCCCCGATGCCGACGTGTTTTTGCTGGTGGGCGGCACGCAGGCCAACGCGACGGTGATCGACATGCTGCTCGCGCCGTACGAGGGAGTCGTTGCTGCCGAGACTGGCCACGTCGCCTGCCACGAGGCGGGGGCCATCGAGTTTGGCGGCCACAAGGTGCTCACCATCCCCGGCTACGAGGGCAAGATGCACGCCGAGGATCTGGAGGACTATATCCAGGTATTCTACGAAAACGAGAGCTACGAGCACACGGTGTTCCCGGGTGCCGTGTACGTGAGTCTATCGACCGAGTACGGCACGCTGTACTCCAAGGCCGAGCTTGCGGCGATTCACGCAGTGTGCCAGAAGCGCCAGATTCCGCTGTTTGTGGATGGCGCTCGCCTGGCCTATGCGCTGGCGGCCGATGAGTGCGACATTACCCTGCCCGAGCTGGCACGGCTGTGCGACGTGTTCTACATCGGCGGCACCAAGTGCGGCGCGCTCTGCGGCGAGGCCGTGGTGTTCTGCGGCATGCATGCTCCGGCGCATCCCATTCCGCGTATTAAGCAGCACGGCGCGCTGCTGGCCAAGGGCCGCCTGACGGGTGTGCAGTTTGAGGCGCTCTTTACCGATGGCCTGTATTTTGAGATTGGTCGCCAGGCGATTGAGACCGCTCAGGCGCTGCGTCGCGTGCTGCATGAGCGCGGCTACCAGCTCTTCTTGGAGACGCCGACCAACCAGCAGTTTGTGATTCTGCCCAACGAGGACATGGCGCGCATTCGCGAGCATGCCTCGATCGAGTACTGGGAAAAGTACGATGAGACCCACACGGTGGTGCGCTTTTGCACCAGCTGGGCCACGACGCAGGAGGATATCGACGCGCTGGCGGCGGTTCTGTAGCCTGATGTAATGACGAGGGGCCGCCTTGCGCTGGGTTTAGCGCAAGGCGGCCTTTGTTTTTGAGGGAGAAGGGTTGTATGACCGAGATGTCCGAGCCGACGATTCGCCTGGCGACGCCCGATGATGCGCCGGCGTTGCTTGCCATCTATGAGCCGTATGTGCGCCAGACGGCGATAACCTGCGAATACGCGGTGCCGAGCGTTGAGGAGTTCGCCGGGCGTATTGAGCGTACGCTCAAGCGCTATCCGTATCTGGTGATGGAGTTGGACGGGCGTCCGGTAGGCTATGCCTACGTGAGTCCGCTTAACAGCCGCGAGGCATACGACTGGTCGGTCGAGACGTCGATCTACCTGGCACGCGATGTGCGCCATGGCGGGCTGGGTCGCAAGCTGCACGACGCGCTCAAGCAATGCCTGGTCGCGATGGGCATCACCAACATGTGCGCGCTCATTGCCGTGCCGCACGATAAGGACGACGAGTATCTGACGCACAACAGTCAGGATTTCCATGCCCATATGGGGTATCGCCTGGTGGGCGCCTTCGACCGCTGCGCCCAAAAGTTCGGCCGCTGGTACGACATGTGCTGGATGGAGCTGGTCCTGGCCGAGCGCACACCCAATCAACCCAAACCAACCTGGTTCCCCGACCTTCCCAAACCTACCATTTAGGGACAGGTTTATTTTGGCCGCTTTATAGCGTCAATTCACCGCGAGAAGTGCGGATTCACGCGTCTTTTGATGCGGATGGGCTTAATTTGGCTTCGATTTGGGTCCGTTTGGCTTCGATTCGAACTAAGTGAGTAGACTTTTTGGCGCAGGTCGAGCACAAGGCGTATCTGCCTTAGTAAAACCGCAGGTCACAGAGGTGACAGTTTTTGGTGTGCTCGACAGGTCACGAAAAGTCTACTCACTTAGATTTGCGGTACTGGATATTCTGAGCAGGAACAGTTGAGCTTGGACGGCGCGTATTGCCAGGCGATGTTGGCATTTGTGCCATGCTGGCTTGAGATTTAATAAAACCGACGCTCCTATAAGTTGTCAAGAGGCAGTTTGCGGGAGCGTTCTCTCCAATTCGCACAGGAGCTCGTAATACCTCCTCTCCAGTTTCGTCGA
>JAGZDZ010000062.1:0-2313 GCA_018368535.1 Collinsella sp.
GGAAAAGGAATTTCTCGGGGCCGCCTCTCGGCGGCCTTGCGAAAAACAAATCCAAGTTAGACCATTTCAAATGGTTCGATGTCTGCCCGGATGCGACACAACTGGTGTGTCCATCCTCGCAGTATCCGGTTCTCAAGGTGCACGCCTGCGCGGCTCATCCGGTTCCACCGGGCCGCGCGGCAAGGAGATATATTGCCAGACCGGAGGGGCCCCGTGGGCGGGAATCTAGGCGTACACATTTCCTACACATATAAGTACTCTCGGCTGGCTGGTTAAAAACAGGAGGGGACCTCGCATCCGAGATCCCCTCTTTCGCCCATCTATAGAAATAGGCTTTCAAAGCCTTATGCCAGCAGCTTGCGACCGGACTCCTCGATCGCGTCAAGTGCTGCATCTGCCTCGGCGGCATCCGCGCCCTTAGCGAAGATGTACAGCTTAATCTTGGGCTCGGTGCCGGAAGGACGAACAATACCCTTGTTGCCACCCTCAAGATCGAACTCAATAACATTAGCCTTCGGCAGGCCGTTCACGCAGGTGTTGTAATCAACGACGGCCTCAATCTTGGAACCGGCGAGCTCCGCGGGCGGGTTCTCGCGCAGACCGGCCATGATGCCGGCCATCTTTGCCGCACCCTCAGCACCCGGATAGCTCAGCGAAATCGTCTTGTTGTGATAGTAGCCATACTTCTCGTACAGCTCGTGCATCGCGTCGGCAAGGTTCTTTCCCTGGAGCTTGTAATACTGCGCCATCTGGCAAATCAAAAGCGAAGTGCTCACGGCGTCCTTATCGCGCACGTGGTCGCCGGCCAGATAGCCGTAGCTCTCCTCAAAACCGAAGATAAAGCGATCGACCTCGCCAGCATCGGAAAGAGAAGTAATGATGTCGCCGATGTACTTGAAGCCCGTCAGGCAGCGACGGAGCTCAAAACCGTACTCCTCGGCCAGAGCGTCAACCATGGCGGAAGAAACGATAGTAGTGACAGCAACCTTCTTAGTGAGGTCCTCACCGCGAGCAGCGCGGGTCTTGCAGATATAGTCGAGCAGCAGAACGCCCATCTCATTGCCGGTCAGCAGCAGATAGTCATCGCTATTCTTAACGGCAACGCCAACGCGATCGGCGTCAGGATCGGTTGCAAGCAGCAGATCAGGGTGAACCTGCTCGCACAGGTCAATGCCCTTCTGCATGGCCTGGCGAATCTCGGGGTTAGGATACGGGCAGGTCGGGAAATCGCCGTTAGGCTCCTTCTGCTCGGGAACAACCGTGACATCGGTGATGCCAGCGCGCTCGAGCACCGTCGTGACGGGAATGAGGCCGGTGCCGTTGAGCGGAGTGTAGACGAGCTTAAGCGGAGCGCCAGCGATCTCCTCGGCAGAAAGGTTGGTCACGCCGCGGGCGAGAACGGCGTCATAATAACGCTCGAGGCACGAGTCATCGATCCATTTGACCAGACCCTGCTCAAGAGCCTCATCGAAGTCCATGGACTTCACGCCGGTAAACGTATCGGTCTCGGCGATAGCCTTAGAAATTGCATCGGCAGCCTCGCTGGTAATCTGGCAGCCGTCGGGGCCATAGGCCTTATAGCCGTTATAAGGCGCTGGATTATGACTAGCGGTCATGCAAATGCCACCGGAGCACTTAAGGTCACGGACGGCCCAGGAAAGCGTCGGCACGGGAGAAATCTTAGGATACACGAGAGCAGTCACGCCGTTTGCGGCAAGAATGGCAGCCGTCGTCTTAACGAACAGTTCACCCTTATTGCGGCTATCGCGAGCGATGGCAACCGTCGGATGCTCGAAGGTCGCATTGAGATAGTCAGCAAAACCCTGCGTCGCGCGACCAACCGTATAGATATTCATACGGTTAGTGCCTGCACCGATAGTGCCACGTAGACCGGCGGTACCGAAGGCGAGATCTTGGAAGAAAGCGTCGGTGATGGCGTCTTCGTCACCCTGCTCCTTCATCGTGTTGAGCTCAGCGAGGAGCTCCTCGTCCTTGACATTGGCAATCCAAGTATCAAGCAGCTCATGAACATCTGCCATGTGAGTCCTTCCGTCACAATCAATAAAACAACCCGTGTAAAACAGGACAAGCGCATCAGCGCGCTAAAGCAAATATTAGTCCATTGAGAACAGAGAACCGGCCACAGAACGGTGAACGTTTATATTCACCGGTGGATGATTGGATTGATTTAATTGCTTAGTGAATGCCGCCTTTAACGCAAAAAGGGGGAGGCCGCGAGGCCTCCCCCTTCTCAGTTCTAGCGTACGGCTCGGTGCCGTCCACCGGTCAGCGGCGCCCTGGCCTCCCACGGGC
>JAGZDZ010000019.1:0-46483 GCA_018368535.1 Collinsella sp.
CTGGAGAGGAGGTATTACGAGCTCCTGTGCGAATTGGAGAGAACGCTCCCGCAAACTGCCTCTTGACAACTTATAGGAGCGTCGGTTTTGTTTTTGCAAATTCCGGGATGGTCGAAGGTGGCCGGTTTAACGTAGTAGATGGTCGCATTTCGTGGCGAACGGTCCGACCCAAGGCACAAGGCGGCCAACCTCGAATGGCCATTCTCGAAGTTGCGGTGGAATACGGACTGAATTGGCACCTTAAAGGCAAAAACACTCCGTATTCCACCGCAACTTATAGGGAGATAGGCCTTAGAGGCGAGCGAGGTCATAGGCTTGGGCGGCTGACTCGCCGGCACAGATGAGGTTGGCAGTGGCTTCCCGTGGTTCGAGCGCCTGGTCGAGGGGCATGGGCTTGCGGCAGATCGGAAGCACCAAGTCGATGCCCTGCACACACACCACATCCAGGTTGGCGGCGCGACCACCCACGACGGCAACCACCGGTTTGCCATATCGCTTGGCGCGGCGAGCCACACCCACCGGTGCCTTACCGGCGGCGGATTGCTCATCCATATTGCCCTCACCCGTTATGACCAGATCGGCATCGCGCACGCGCTCGTCAAACCCCACGAGATCGAGCACCGTCTCCACACCCGAGCGCAGCTTCGCCCCGAGCGCCAGCAGCGCCGCGCCCAAGCCACCGGCAGCGCCCGCGCCGGGCACGCCGAGCACCGAGCCAAATGTCCGCGCACCCTCGGGCACGCGCAACAACCCCTGAGCCCGCACCCCGATAATCGCCGCATCGAGCAGGCGGCCGTAGCCGACCATCCAGCTGTCGTACTTGCCCAGGGCCTCGACATCCCCCGTCGGCAGACCCTTCTGTCCACCGAACACTGCCAGCGCACCGCGGCGCCCCACGAGTGGGTTCTCGACATCAGAAAGCACCACGACACGCGCGCCGTTCAGCGCCCGAAGCGCTGGCGCCAAATCAACGCTCGCAACCTGCTCAAGGCCGGCAAGACCGGGGGCGACATCGCAGCCCTGGTCATCGACCACACGCGCGCCCAGCGCCTGCAGCATACCGGCGCCACCGTCGTTGGTGGCGCTGCCGCCCAGACCAATATAGAGTGTCTTTGCGCCCGTGCGAACCGCGCGAAGCATGAGCTCGCCCACGCCATAGGTCGAAGCCGCAAGCGCCGCCGATTCCGTGCAAGGCGAATACCCAATACCCGCCGCCTCGGCCATCTCAATTACAGCCGAGTCGCGCTCGTCGTCCACCAGCATCCGGGCAGACACGCGGTCGCCCAAGGGACCTGCCACCTCGCAGGTCACAATCTCACCGCCGCACGCGGCAACGGCATCGAGCGTTCCCTCGCCACCATCTGCCAGCGGCAATGTACACACCTCGGCATCGGGCCAAACGCGGCGCACGCCTTCGGCAACCGCCGCTTCCGCCTGCGCGCTCGAAACGCTGCCCTTAAAGGAGTCGATCGCCAGCAGCACACGGCGGGGCCGGCGGCACGCAGGACCAAAGTCAACCGCCTCAACGGCGATATCTTCGGCACACGAGAGTGCCTCGGCATGAGCGGCGTGCGCCTCAAGATCGGCCCCACAACCGCAGCCAGCACCATCGGTGCCACGCAGCCCACTAAAATAGTCGCTCAACACCTCACGACACTCATCCGCCAGCACGCCGGCATCTACGTTAAACCGATGGTTCAGGCGCGAATCGGCATTGAGGTCATACAGCGAGCCCAGCGCGCCCGCCTTGGCATCGGCCGCGCCATACACGCAACGCCCCACACGCGCGTTAACCATAAGCCCCGCGCACATACAGCAGGGTTCGAGCGTTACGTAGACCGTGCAATCGGAAAGACGCCAGCGTCCAAGCGCCTGGGCTGCAGCGCACACGGCCGCAAACTCGGCATGAGCCGAAGGATCCTGGTCGAGCTCGCGACGATTATGCGCCCGCGCGACAATCTCGCCCGCGCGCACCACTACGGCTCCGATGGGCACCTCGCCCACCGCCGCGGCGGTGCGCGCCTCGGCCAGCGCCTCGCGCATGAACTTCTCGTCGATTTCGGTGATCGTCATCGTTCGCCTTCCCTGTTGCAAATTCAAAACGATGCTATCATTACGACTCACGGAGAGATGGCAGAGCGGTTGAATGCGGCGGTCTTGAAAACCGTTGAGCGCGAGAGCGTTCCGGGGGTTCGAATCCCCCTCTCTCCGCCACTCCTAGTGATGCACCGGTGTCATGGTCCGCTCAAACAACGCATCGACCACGTCGGCTATCTCAGGTCGACGCTCAAGATCGTGGCCCGATTCCCACCATATCGTGAAAAGTCGAATAATACCGCCGGCGACAAACTCAGACGTCGTCTCGAGTGACACGGGGGCCAGGGCATCCTCGGCAAGCACGTTCATCACACGCTCGCGGATGGAGCGGGCAATGCGGTCGCAAATAACGCTGGTCAACATGCCCGACATGCTGCTTGCCAAAATGTTATCCATGAGCCGCTCGTGCGTCAGAATCAAATCCATGGCATCGTCCAAAATCGCGTGTCGAAGCGCGCGCACGTCCTCGGCAGACACCGCACCGGCCTCATCGGGCTGTTTTTGCGGCAAGCCCGACATGAGCTCATCGATATAAAAGGCAAAGTAATCGTTCTTGTCGCGAAAGTGCTTGTAGAACGTCGTGCGGCGAATCATGGCGCGGTCGCACAGCATGGCAACCGTCAGGTCCTCAAAACGATGCTCCTCGAGAAGCTCGGTGAAGGCATCGAACAGGGCGCGGTAGGTTTTCTTAATGCGAAGGTCCACCGGTATCACCATCCTCAGGGCAAAGACAACACTCGTCAATCTGTCGCATATCTTACACCTGTACCTCGCGCGCTTTGCCCCGGTGCCGGCCCCGCCGAAAACACAACGCTTACCGGAAAGTTCGGCACGGCAAAACGTTGCGGGTATACTAGTAGCGTTATACCAACGGCAGCTGGCGCATGCCGCCGCGGCCATTCGAAACGGAGACATCATGATTACCGTCATCATCGGCATCGTTGTTGTCATTGTGATTGTCTGCGCCATCGCCGGCATCTACAACAACATGGTCACCAAGCGTAACCGCATCGATAACGCCTGGCAGAACATCGATACGCAGTTGCAGCGCCGCAACGACCTGATCCCCAACCTGGTCGAGACCGTCAAGGGCTACGCCAAGCACGAGCAGGAGACGCTCTCCGCCGTGATCAGCGCGCGTAACACCGCCGTCAAGGCCACCACGCCCGAGGCCAAGATGGAAGCCGACAACGTGCTGACCGGTGCACTGCGCCAGCTCTTCGCCGTAGCCGAGGCCTATCCCGATCTTAAGGCAAACACCAACTTTACGCAGCTGCAGGCATCGCTCGAGGATACCGAGAACAAGATTAGCTATGCACGCCAGAGCTACAACGACTGCGTGCTCAGCTACAACAACGCCATTCAAACGTTCCCGGCTGTCATCTTTGCCGGCATCTTCCAGTTTAAGGAGCGCCAGGGCTTCGAGGCCGCCGAAGCAGCCCGCCAGGCCCCGACCGTCAAGTTCTAGTAGTTTGGCAGCGCATCCTTAATCGGCCAAATGCATAAACCGCCCCGTCGAATGCATACTTCGACGGGGCGGTTTCCTTTTTCGCGAAGGTCCCCCTCTAAGCGCCGTGCATTTTTAGGAGTATTCAACATAACCAAGAGCTTCGGGCGCCACGATAAATGCCAAAGACCGCGAATATCCCTGCAAATCAAACACTGTCAGCCCATAACCCCGCCCATCATCCGTAGAAAACATCGAGAAATCCCGATTTTTTGCCCGAGGTCGGTATGCAGGGGCCTTCGATTGCAGAATACTCGCAAAAATGCACGTCGCCACCGCCCCCACATGGCGCGAAGCAAAACACAAGCGCGGCCTAAAAGGCCGCACACCATCTTTAATTCAAATCTATATTGCCCGTACGACAGCGCCAGGGTGACGCAGGCCCGAGGGCGACCTTCCTTTCCGGCGCACTCCGCAGGACGAAAGAGCCTCCGCCGCACGAAGTGCGCAGCGGAGGCTCTTTCATGTCCGAGGACACGCCGGAAAGGAAGGTCGCCCTCGGGCCGGACATATCCGTAAGACAAATTACGCGACGGTGTAAACCCAGTTGTGCTTATCCTCGACAGCACCGGACTGGATACCAGTCAGGGTCTCGCGAAGCTTCTTCATCACAGGGCCGATCTCGGTGTAGCCAGCCGGGAAGGTCACGGTCTCATCGGCACCGTAGACCTTGTTGTCGATCTCGCCGACCGGGGAGATGACGGCAGCGGTACCGCACAGGCCGCACTCCACAAAGGTGCCGGCCTTGACCTCGGCCCACTCGACGGGACGCTGGTCGACGGTCATGCCCAGGTCCTGAGCAACCTGAACGAGCGAACGGCGGGTGATGGAGGGCAGGATGGAGTCGGTGTGCGACTGCGGGACGACAAGCGTGCCGTCCTCCTTCACGAACAGGACGTTGGCGCCACCGGTCTCCTCGACATAGGTGCGGGACTCGGAGTCGAGATACAGGTTCTCGGCATAGCCCTCGCGGTGAGCCTCCATCGTGGGCTTAAGGGACATGGCGTAGTTGAGGCCGGCCTTGATGTTGCCGGTGCCGTGCGGGGCCGCGCGGTCATACTCGGAAACGCGCAGCTTAACGGGCTTGAGGCCACCCTTAAAGTACGGACCGACCGGGGTCACGAGAATGCGGAACGTGTACTCAGGAGCGGGAGCCACGCCGATTACGTCACCGGAGCCGATCATAAACGGACGCACATACAGGGTTGCGCCAGAGCCGAAGGGCGGAACCCATGCGGCGTTGGCAGAGACGACCTGCTTGACGGCCTCAACGAACTTGTCCTTGGGGAACGGGGGCATCTCGAGGCGCTGGGCGGAGTTGTACATACGCTCGGCGTTCATATCGGGACGGAAGCAGACGATGCTGCCGTCCTCGGCGGTGTAGGCCTTCAGGCCCTCAAAGACCTCCTGGCAGTAGTGGAAGATGCCGCCGCACTCGGAGACGTGCAGGGTGTGGTCGGTGGTCAGGCCGCCCTCATCCCACTCGCCATCCTTCCAATGGGCCTCGTAGCTGTAATCGGTCTTCATGTAGCCAAAGCCGAGGCTACCCCAATCGATATCCTTCTTCTCGACAGTCATATGTCGCTCCTTACATACACGGTTGCATACTCGCGAACCCGCACGCAAGGACCGAAGCCGGCCGCGTCGCAACGTCGCACGCCCGGAGCGTAGGGCCGGGCAGGACACGCGGGCAGCATCAAAGCCGATGGCGCGTCGATTCGCATGCAGGTGATTGTACTCCCCGCACGCCTTGGATAAAACGTTTTTCTTTAACTAAGTAAAGTATTTTCACTTGCCTCCAACACAAAAGGCCCGCCATCGAATCCGATGACGGGCCTTGGAATTAACGTCCGAAAACAAGCTCGGACTAGGCGTTCTTTTTACCGAGCTTAGCCTTAACCAGACCGACCACGGTCGGGATGATCGACACGGCGACAATGCCCACGATCAGCAGCTCAAAGTGCTCCTGCACAAACGGAATGCCACCAAAGAAGTAACCCAGCAGCGTAAAGACCGTCGACCAGGTAATGCCACCCAGCACGTTAAAGACGACGAAGTTGCGCCAGTGCATGCCGCCCATGCCGGCGATAAAAGGCACAAAGGTGCGGATGAACGGGAAGAAGCGGCCGAGGAAGATGGCCAGATGGCCCCACTTGTCCAAGAAATCCTCGGACTTTTTGATGCGCTCGGGCGTCATGGCCTTTACCTTGCCCGAGGCGATGATCTTGCGGCCAAAGAAGTGGCCGATCATAAAGTTGCACTGATCGCCCAGGATGGCTGCGGCCCATGCGGTGGCCAGAAGCGCCACGATGTTAAAGCCGCCATTATGGGCAAAGAAGCCCGAGGCAAACAGCAGCGAGTCGCCGGGAAGGAACGGGAAGAACACCACGCCCGTCTCGATAAAGATGATCAGGAACACGCAGCCGTAGGCCATAAGCGGGCCGGCGGCGATCCAGCTGGCAATCGCGGTGCGCGGGTCTTTAAGCAGCTCGGCGATAAAATTGATGAAACCCATGAAGTAAAACCTCTCAGTTGTGGGCGCGGACACGTCCAAGTTGACCAGTATACGGTTGCGGCGCCCCCTCGTGCGCAACCCCACAAAAGCATGACTCCATTACCAGCAAGTTTGCATAACTGACACTTGTCGCCCAAAGCACAGCAAAATCGCCCTTCCTAATCCCTAGCGAATCGCTATACTTTAGTGAATCGCATTGCCATGGCGCTAAGGGAGGGCGGCCAGTGAGCTTTATCAATACCATTCGCGAGGACATCAAGACCGTCCAGGCGCAGGACCCCGCCGCGCAAAACGGTCTGGTCATCTTCCTTTCCTATCCTGGTCTGCACGCCAAGTGGAACCACGTGCCCGAGCACTGGCTCTGGAAACACGGCCATCGCTCACTCGCCCGTGTGCTCTCGCAAATCACCCGCCATATCACCGGCGTCGAGATTCATCCCGCCGCGCAGCTCGGCAAGCACTTCTTTATCGACCACGCCATGGACGTCGTCATCGGCGAGACTGCCATCGTGGGCGACAACTGTGTGCTCTACCAGGGCGTCACGCTCGGCGGCACCGGCAACGAGACCGGCAAGCGCCACCCCACCCTGGGCAACAATGTCACGGTGGGCACGGGCGCCAAGGTGCTTGGCAACATCCACATTGGCAACAACGTCAAAATCGGCGGCAACTCGGTCGTCGTCAAGGACGTGCCCGACAACTGCACCGTCGTGGGCGTGCCCGGGCGCATCATCAAGCGCAACGGCTGCCGCGTGTTCGAGGAGAGTTTCGACGCCAAGCAGCATCGCGAGTATATGCCCGACGATGCCGCCGAGCAGAGCGCCCTCAACCGTCAGGGCATCACCGAAAACGCCCGTCGCGTCAAAGAACTCGAGCAAGAGGTGGCCGAGCTCAAAGCCCTCGTCGCCAAGCTCGTGGACGAGCGCTAGAAGCGGACGGCCACCGACAACATTGACGCCAGCACAAAAGGCGCGCCGGGGAATCCGCCCCCGGCGCGCCTTCTTTTCGATGTGACATGCGGGACCGCCCCCTTTGCCACCTTATGCGAACTGGCTTAGGTAGAGGTCGGCATAAGCGCCCTCGGCAGCCAGCAGCTCCTTGTGCGTACCCTGCTCGATGATATTGCCATGATCCATGACCAGGATGAGGTCGGCATCGACGATCGTCGACAGACGGTGCGCGATCACAAAGCTCGTGCGCCCGCGCATGAGCGCGTCCATGGCGCGGCCGATGGCGAGCTCGGTGCGCGTGTCCACACTCGACGTCGCTTCGTCCAGGATGAGGATCGCCGGGTTGTTGAGCAGCACGCGCGCGATGGTCAGCAGCTGACGTTGGCCCTGGCTGATGCTCTCGGCATCGTTAGCCACACGCGTGTCGTAGCCCTGCGGCATAGTGCGCACAAAGAAGTCGACCTGAGCGGCACGTGCGGCCGCGACAATCTCCTCGCGCGTCGCCTCGGGACAGCCATAGGCGATGTTCTCGGCAATGGTGCCATCGAACAGCCAGGCGTCCTGCAACACCATGCCAAACTGCTGGCGCAGCTCGCCGCGGTCCATGCGGCTCGTGTCCACGCCGTCGAGCGTAATGCGGCCGCCGTCGATCTCGTAAAAGCGCATGAGCAGGTTGATGAGCGTCGTCTTGCCTGCGCCCGTGGTTCCCACCACCGCGATCTTCTGGCCCGGCTCGGCGGTAAACGACACGTCGCGCATAAGCGGCTTTTCGGGCGTGTAGCCAAAGCGCACGTGCTCAAAGGCGACGCGGCCCTCCACGCGACCCGGTAGCCTGGCAGCCTCGCCCGGCTGCGGATCCACCTCCATCTCGGGCTCATCGAGCAGGTCGAACACGCGCTCCGCACTCGCCAGCGCGCTCTGCAGCGAGTTGAAGGTAAACGACAGCTGCGTCATGGGCTCAGATGCCTCGTAGATAAACTGGAAGAACGCCTGGAACACGCCGACAGTCATGTGGCCGGCAACCAGCATGCTGCAGCCCACAATCGCAATCACGATCTGTGCCAAGCGGCCGATAAAGCGCACCGCGGGGCCGACGGCGTTAATCATGAAGTCGGCCTTGGCACTCACACGTGCCAGCTCGCCCGAGGCCTCGTGCACCTCGGCAGAGCTCTGGCGCTCGCGGTTAAACGCGCGAATCACCAGACGGCCCGAGTAGCCTTCCTCGACCGCGCTCGTAATCTTGGACACCCACTCTTGGCGCTCACCGGTTACGTCATGCGTGCGGCGCGAGACCACCTTGGTCACCAGCAGCGACAACGCCGTAAAGAACAAAAAGACCAGCGTAAGTGGCACGCTAAACACGAACATCACGCTCACGGCGCCCACCACGGTGCCAATCGACACCAGCAGCTGCAGCAAGCCGCGCTGCATGCTCTCGGACATCTTGTCCAAGTCGTTGGTCGCACGGCTGACGACCTCACCGGGACGATGCGCGTCAAAAAAGGCAAGCGGCAGACGGTTGAGCTTTTGTGCGATGCGGTTGCGTAGGCACAGGTTGAGGCGTTCGGCAACGCTCGACATCAAAAAGCTCTGGAGCGCGTAGAACGAGGCGGCGGCCGTCCAAATCATAAAGTAGATGAAGATGGTCCTGCCGCAGTTCTCCCAGGTGATGTTGAAGGTGGCGTTGTTGGCAAACGCCACCTGAATGTGGCCCCACAGCTCATCGATCACACGGGCGCTATATGCCGGCGCAGCGGTGTTAAAGATGGCATAGAACACAATGCTCGCGAACACGATATAGAAGCGCCAATGGTCGCCGGCAGCCTCGCTCCACAGGCGGCGCACCGTCGCCCAGGTGTCGCGGGGTTTCTCGTCCTCGTCCTCGTCGTCCACATCGCGCATGCGCTCCGCCTCAGCGCAGGCGCGCTCGTCCTCGGCGCGCTCATTTTCCTCGTAGAGCGCTTGGCGGCGAGCCTCGCGCTCGGCTGCAGCCTTGGCGGCGTCATCCAGCTCGGTCGACGCGGCAGCCTGGTCGACCGTTTTATCGGCAGCGTCCGCAGCGGCGGCATCGACAAGGCCGCCCTGCTTCTTGAGCTCCTCGGTCATGCTACTCACCTCCCTTCATTTGCGATTCCGCGATGGCGCGGTACACCTCGCAGGTTTCCATAAGCTCGCTATGCGTGCCCAAGCCCACAATCTCGCCGTCCTTGAGCACGACAATCTGGTCGGCGTGCAAGATCGTAGAGATGCGCTGCGCGATGATGAGCACCGCAGCGTCACGCGTCTCATCTTGCAACGCATGACGCAGGGCGGCATCGGTCTTAAAGTCCAGGGCCGAGAAACTGTCGTCGAAGATATATAGATCGGCATGCTTCATGAGCGCGCGAGCAATGGCTAGGCGCTGGCGCTGACCACCCGAGAAGTTCGTACCGCCTTGGGCAACCGGGGTATCGAGCCCCTGCGGCTGATCGAGCACAAAGGTGCTCTGGGCAACCCGCAGCGCATGAAGCATGTCCGCCTCGGTCGCGTCCTCGTTGCCAAAGCGCAGATTGCTTGCCACGGTGCCCGAGAACAGCCACGCCTTCTGCGGCACATAGGCGATGTGCCCGCGAATCTCACCTTGCGAAAGCTCGCGCAGGTCCACACCATTCAGGCGAATGGAGCCCTTGGTGGCATCGTGGAAGCGCAGCAGAAGCTTTGCCACCGTCGATTTGCCCGAGCCTGTCGAGCCAACGATTGCAGTCGTCTGACCGCGACGGCAGGCAAAGCTCAGGTCGCACAGGGTGTCCTCGTCGGCATCGTCAAAGCGAAACGACATGTGGTCGAACACGGCCACCGCATCGGCTTCGTCTTGGGGCTCGCGCGCCCCGTCATCCAGCGTGCGCTCGCCATCGACGATGCTCGGCTCAATCTCCAACACCTGCTGCGCACGGTTCAGGCACGCGGCAGCACGCGGAAGCGTCAGCACCACCATCTGGGCCATCATCACAAAGAACAGGATCAGAATTGCATACTCCAGCACCGCCGAGATACTCGCAATCTGCATGGCGTGGGCGCCTACGCGGTTGCCGCCCACCCACAACACCGCCACCTCGGCGATGTTCATCAAAAAGAAGCTTGAACTGTCGAGGCCCACAAACAGGTGGTTGACTTTGATGGCGTTGGCGGCGTAGTCGCTAAACACCTCGTCCAGACGCCGTTCCTCGTGGCGCTCCTTGTTAAACGCACGGATGACGCGCGCGCCCACAATATTCTCGCGCAGCACCACGTTCATGCGGTCGATAAAGCCCTGTAGGCGCATAAAAATCGGCGCCGCGTTGGCAACCGTAAAGACCGCCGCCACCAGCACAATAGCAACGACTATGCCCAGAAGCGTGCCCATGGCGGGATCGATAAACCAGGCGAAGATGATGCCCGCCACAGCCAAAAACGGCACGGGCAGCACCAGCTGAATCGTCTGCAGAATCGCCTGCTGAATCACGTTGATGTCGTTGAGCGAGCGCGTGATCATCGATCCGGTGCCAAAGCGCTCAAAATCGCTGGCCGCGAGCTCGAGCGATTTGTCGTACACGGCATTGCGGATATCGCAAGCCACGTTGGCGGCCAGGCGCGCCGAAAGATAGCAGCCCAGCACCGTGCCGCCGCTAGCCATGCTGGTCGCGATAAACATGTATAGGCCGTTGCGTAAAATGTAGTCGACATCGCCCGTGGTAATACCGGTGTTGACCATGTTCGCCAGCATCGTGGGAACCAGCAACGTACCGACGTTATCTATCAGCACCGCAAACAGCGTCACCGCAATCAGACCGCGGTACGGCCTCATAAACCTCATTAAGAGTCGCATGCGTCCCCCTCGCCCTTATCGTCAGTCTCGTTCTCGGCGGCCACTTGCCGTTTAAATGCCTCGCACTCTTCGTTAAGAACATGGGAGAACTTACCGACCAAGCGCATGATCTCGCACTGTTCCCACGGCTCGAGCGCCTCGAATGCCTGTTGCTCGGCTTTTTGCGCCGGCAACGCGTAGCGTTTGGCAAACCGCACGCCTTCTTCGGTCAGTCGTACAACCTTGTTTTTACGACTGCCCTCGGCAAACTCCAACGTCGCAAGCCCTCGCGCCCTAAGCGTTTTAATCGCCGAATTGATGGTCTGTTTGCTGTAGAACCATTCACTCGTCAGCCGACTCACGGCAACGCTTCCGCCCGCTGCACTCGTGTCGACGAGCATCCAGTAGGCGCAGTCCGAAAGACCGCAGATGCGTGCGAACTCCGAATAGATACGGTCAAGCCCGTTGAGCATCCGGTCGAAGTCGACCAGCGTAACCGCACTATCCATCTATCCCACCATTCAATTGTCCGATTTTTGACCAATTTTGTGTCTCTAGATTAGTCCGAGTTTTGACTATCGTCAACAGGCTCTCCGCAAATACGTGCACTTTTATGGCCTATCGGCAGAAAAAGACCGCCGGCGCGGGGGCGGCGCCAGCGGTCACGTGAAAATCGGGTTTTATTGCCTGTTAGGCGGCGACGGCCTCATAGACCGTAGCGCCCGAGAAGCTGTCATGCAGGCTCTTGCCGGCAATCCACGGCAGCTCGACGACCTCGCAGACCGTGTTGACCAGCTCGGAGCAGTCAGTAAAGTGGCCCTTGTCGTTGAGGGCCTCGCAATCCTGAACACGCCAATAGCCATCGGTGTGCGTGATGTAGTACTCGTGATCGTTGATCGACACGAAAGCGCGCGTCTTGGAACGCAGCAGCTTCAGAAATCCTTCGAAGTCGGTCTCGACGACATCTCCAGCCTGGAACATGATAGTTACCTCCTGGCCCGGCGCCACCACGGCGCGTTGATAAACGTTGGTACTCCTTTAGTAAAACCTTTATCAGAGGTTATGCGTTCGTCATTTAGGCAAGTGGTAAAAAACCGCAGGGTAGACGGGATAAAACGTTTAACCATCCCATTTGTTTGTCACATTCTGAAGGTACTTTTATGCAAACCTACTTTCCCAATTGGAATCTATCCTTTTGGCCGGGCAATTGACCGTCTATCGTTTGAGCCCGACGGGTATGAACGGGGCATCTGCAACGCCACCGCAAGGAGACACCATGGAGACTATCGAAGCACTCATTCACCGCCGCAGCTGCCGCAACTACAGCGATCGTCCCGTCGAGGCCGAAAAGCTTGCACGTATTATCGAAGCCGGCCAATATGCACCGAGCGGCATGGGCCGCCAGCCGGTGACGTTTGTCGCCGTCACCGACCCCGCGACCGTCGAGCGTCTCTCGCAGCTCAACGCGCAAGTCATGGGCAGCAACAGCGACCCCTTCTATGGCGCCAAGACCGTTGTGGTGGTGCTGGTTGACCGCAGCGTGCCCACACATCTGGAAGACGGCTCGCTCGCCATGGGCAACTTGCTCAACGCCGCTTATGCGCTGGGTGTCGATTCGTGCTGGATTCACCGCGCGCATGAGGTCTTTGACTCGCCCGAGGGCCTGGAGCTGCTGGCCAGCTGGGGCCTGCCCGCCGACGGCAGTCTGCGCGGTGTCGGTAACTGCATTCTTGGCTACGCCGAGGACACGCTACCCGAGGCAAAGCCGCGTCGCGACAACGTGGCGTACGTTAGGTAGCGCAGGAGTGTCCCAAACTGCCGGCAGAAAAGGAACGTCCCCTTCTGCCGGCAAGCTATGTTGATATTTGAGTTGTCGTCGCTTCGCTTGTCTGGGCCGTTTCGGCGTCGTCGCCTTGCTTGTCTTCGTCCTTTTGCGCATCGGCGATGGTGGAGGCCGCCGCGACGATGCCGCGCTGGGGCGCGACGCCTGTCTGGGTCTGCGCGCCCTCGACAACTTCTGTGCCTGCATGCGCGAGCTCGGGCGATTTAAACACTGCGTCCAAGTTGGCGCCACCGCCGGCGTAGCCAAGCACAGCGAGTGCGATGACGATCACTGCAACGGCGACCGCGATCGGAACATAACGGTGCCAACCAGCCGGATTGAGTCCGCTGCGGCGAGCCGCCCCGCGGCTAATATAACCGAGCGTTCCGTCGTGCTTGAGCTTTGAGCCCACCACGCGTTTGCGGCCCCACAGCGAGGACTCGGCCTGCATTGCCAAGCGGGCGCTTGCCGAAGGATAGCCGTATTTAGTGCGCTTGAACGAGCCATCAAACCCCGAGGCGTGTTTGCCCCACGTCACCGATGTTGTGCGTCGGTTGACCGGCGCGGCACTCCGCCTTCTGCGGCTCGGTTTTGAAGTCTCAGCCATATGCCCTCGCACGCCGTAACCAAATCGAAACAATAACGCTTTGGACTGTAGCACACGCGTCGCGTGCGGTCACGGGCGCCTCGCTCAACGGTCATCGTCCTTCAGCAAGCGCCACAGCGTTGTACGGCTTATGCCCAGCACCTCCGCCGCACGGGTTCGGTTGCCGTGGAGATGGTCTACAACCAGATGCGCGATATCTCGCTCGGTATCGGCCAGCGGTCGCAGGATATACAGGTCACTTTCGAGCGTCGGGGCGCCAAAGGTTGCGGTCTTAATCACGTCCTCTTGGGCGAGCACTTCCTCCGCCGCAGCGCGGTCCACCGTGCCCGCCCCCACCAATATATACAGTCGTTCCGAGACCTCGCGGAGCTGCAGATAATTGCGCGGCCAGCGGTAAGCATCGAGCGTCTTCGTCGCCGCGACAGACAGCGTGGGCGCTGCCGTCCCAAATGCATCAGCGAGATATTCCAAATAGCGCGCAGCCTTCGTCGACGCGGCTCCCTGCTCGGCGATTGCCGGCGCCACGCTCACCGCATAGGCGAAGCGCTCGGTCACAAAGGCGGCTTGATCACTTTCGCCGCCGCCCGGCATGTCATTCGCCGTCAGCACCACATGGCAGCGCGTCGCCAACGCGGTGTCGGTCATCGTGGAGACAAGCTCGCGGAGGCGCTGGGGGCCAACCGCGTTCCAGCCCTCAATGCAAAGGGTCAGCCCCATTTGGAACAACGGCGATTCGGCGCTTTTGAGCACATGGCGCCAACCGCGCTCGGTGAGTTCATCGAGCGCAACGGAAACAAAGGGCTGATCGGCAAAAGGACCGTCCAGATAGAGGCGCTTGGCAATCTCGACCTGACCCGCTCCCAGCTCGCCCTCGAGCATAAGGGGCACACCGCGCGCGTAGCTCTCGGCAACCGGTGCAGCCACCGCAGCGGCACCCTCAACGATGCCGTACGCGCTCGATTCGTAGCGGGCCTCAACTTCGTCGGCGTTGAGCCACTCGATGCCCGCATGCGCCGCGGCACCGCGCACCTCACGCGCCACGACCACCCAAAGGCCCCCGCCCTCTTTGTCGGTGGGGCGAACGGTCAGGCTCAGGCGCGTACCCGCACGCCCCATAACAAGACGCGCGCCGTCTCCTATACGGTCGAGGCGCTCAGCGACAAAAGCCGCCACATCCCGCTCGAGCGCCGCGTCATTCATGGTCGAGATCGCGACGTCTCCACGCGCATCGATTGCCAATGCCGAGGCCCCGGCAGCAGCCAGGGCCTCGGTCAAGATGTTCAGCTTGACATCGCTATCCATTATTTGCCCCTGTCCGCAGCAACGTGCAACCGCCGACGGTCGCACGACCGAGTGTTTCAAAATTGAACGATATTGCTCACCAAACACTATAGGGCAGAAAGCGCCGTCCTGCGAGTATAGGTGTTGCCCCGCATCGCCATCCTGGCGGGGCGATAAGAGCTCTTCGGGACTTATAAACCTGCGGACAAGCCATACCCGCAAGAGCTCCTATCGCTCCACCGTGAGAATGCGCTCACCAGCACGCAGCACGCAAATAAGCTACTTCTCTACCAGATTCCCAGCACGTGCTGCATTCCCAAACTCATGCACGCAATGCCAATCCAGCAGCAAAAGCCCAGCGCGATGGGCTTGCCGCCCTTTTTGACCAGCTCAACGATATCGGTATTAAAACCAATAGCCGCCATGGCCATCACAATAAAGAATTTCGACAGCTCCTTGATGGGCGCCGTGATGGACACGGGAAGCTGAAACACCGTGGTGATCACACTCGCCAGCACAAAGAACAGCACAAACATGGGAAACGCGCGTTTAAGCGAGAACGTGCTCCTAGCGTCGCCGCCGGCCTTGCGCGCCAGATGCATCTGCCAGCAAGCAAGCGCCAGCGTGATGGGAATGATGGCCAGCGTCCTGGTGAGCTTGACCACCGTGGCGCTCTCGAGCACATTGGCGCCGGGATGCATGCTGTCCCAGGCGCTCGCCGCAGCCGTTACGGACGAGGTATCGTTGATGGCGGTGCCGGCAAACAGGCCAAAGCCCTCGTTGGTCAGCCCGAGCATGCCGCCGAGCGTCGGAAACACGAGCGCCGCGATAACGTTAAACAGGAAGATGACCGAAATAGCCTGGGCAATCTCGCGATCGTCGGCATCGATGACGGGTGCGGTCGCGGCGATGGCAGAACCGCCGCAAATCGACGAACCCACACCCACAAGCGTCGCGATCTTACCCGGCACGTTCATGACGCGGCAGAGCACAAAGGCGATGACAAGCGAGGTCGAGATCGTCGCCACGATAATCGGCAGCGACTGGGCGCCCTTGGACAGGATCTGGGAGAGGTTCATGCCAAAGCCAAGCAGGATAACCGCGTACTGCAAGACTTTTTTGGACGTATAGGTAACGCCGGCGGTGAGCTGTTCGCGACGATTCTTGGGAAAGACGAGCGCCAGGACCATGCCAAAAAGGATGGCAAATACCGGACCGCCGACCACCTCAATCTGTTTGCCGAGCAACGTCGCGGGGATAGCGATGATCAGGCAGAACAAAACGCCTTTCCAGCGCTCGCGTACGATATTTGCCAGTTGCATATGGGATTCCTTCTTTCTATTTCACGTTTGCGACGGCTTATGATACGGCAACATTGAGCGCAGCCTTGCGCAAACACAGACTAAGATGCCGCATTAGTTCTCAGGCAACAGCCGAATTACCCACCGCGGAGAGCTGATTCGCGGCATAATTAACAACTGACATATGAGTTTGATAGAACAGTTGCGAGGCGCTATGGAAGAATCGATGCACGTCGGCGAGCAGGAAACGAGTCTACAGGACCAGTCCTACCACACCATTCGACGCAAAATCGTCTACCTGGACTACAAGCCGGGCGAAAAGCTGGGCGTCAAGCAACTTTGCGACGACCTGGATATGGGGCGCACCCCTGTGCGCGAGGCACTGGTGCGTCTGGCGCAAGAGGGCCTGGTGCGCACCGTGCCCCAGAGCGGTACCTACGTCTCACCCATCAACCTCACCCTTGCCGAGAGTGCCTGTTACATCCGCGAGCATCTGGAAAAGCAGGTGATCGTGGAATGCTGTGCGCGCGCCACGTCGGCCGGCATCGAGCAGCTCGACCGTGCCATCGCGCTGCAGGAAAAGGCCATGGCCGAAGAGGATCGCATCGGCTTCTTTTTGAGCGACAACCTCATGCATCACATGATTTTTAGCATCGCATGTCGCAGCACCGTGTGGTCGTGGCTCGAAGAGACCAATGCCGACCTGGAGCGCTTCCGCTGGCTGCGCGCCGCCACGCAGGTTCTCGACAATCAGGACATCGTGAACGAGCACAAGCAGATTCGCCGCGCTATCGCCGGTCGCGACCCCATCGAAGCGAGCTTTTTGGTCAGCAAGCACCTGCACATGATGTTCCGCAACCAAACCGAGGTTCTGGACCAGTTCCCCGAGTACTTCGAGACCAGCAAGCTCCGCTAACCTGCCAAAAAGGGACAGGTTCATTTTGGCAGGTTTTATCTGGTCAAATGCAAAAAAGGCCCGGCTCCGTCTTGATGCGGAGCCGGGCCTTAGTCGCTAGAACGGCGGAACCAACTACTCGACCGTGACGCTTTTCGCCAGGTTGCGGGGCTGGTCGACGTCGCAGCCGCGCAGGATGGCGACCTCGCGGGCGAGCAGCTGCAGCGGGACACTCGCCGTGATGGGGCTGAACACGTCGCGGACTGCCGGCACGCGGATGATGCAGTCGGCAATCTTGTTGATCTCCTCGTCGCCCTCGGTGGCAACGACGATGACCTTGGCACCGCGCGCCTTGCACTCCATAAGGTTCGACACGGTCTTGTCGTAGGTGGCACTCTTGGTGGCCACAGCGATGACAGGGAAGCCCAGGTCGATCAGGGCAATGGGGCCGTGCTTCATCTCACCGGCGGCATATGCCTCGGCGTGCAGGTAGCTGACCTCTTTGAGCTTGAGCGCGCCCTCGTAGGAAATAGCGGCACCCATGCCGCGACCCACAAACAGTGCGGACTGCGCGTCCTTGCACAGCAGGGCGGCCTCATGAACGGCCTCGGTTTGGGTATCCAAAATCCACTGGATCTGCTCGGCCGTATCGGAAAGCTCGCGGAACAGCATGCGCGCCTGCTTGGTGGTCAAGCGGTACTTGACCTGCGCCAGCAGCAGGGCCAGCAGCGTCAGGCTCACAACCTGGCCGATGAAGCTCTTGGTCGAGGCGACCGCGATCTCCTTGTTGGCCTTGGTGTAGATGACGCCGTCGCTCTCACGCGCCACGGGGCTGCCCACCACGTTGGTGATGCCGAAGACCTTGGCACCCTTGATGCGCGCATCGCGGATGGCGGCGAGAGTGTCGGCCGTCTCGCCCGACTGGGACACGGCCACGACGAGCGTCGTCGGCGTGATGATGGGGTTGCGATAGCGGAACTCGCTGGCCGCCTCCACCTCGGTGGGGATGCGAGCCCAGCCCTCAATGAGATTCTTGGCAATGAGGCCAGCGTGATAGCTGGTGCCGCAAGCGATCACGTAGACGCGGTCGATGTCGTTGAGTTCCTCGAGCGAAAGGCCCAGCTCGTCGATGTCGAGCTCGCCGGCCGGTGTCATACGACCAACCAGCGTGTCGCGCACGACGCGCGGCTGCTCGTGAATCTCCTTGAGCATAAAGTCGGGATAACCGCCCTTTTCTGCCATATCCAGGTCCCAGTCGATGTGGGTGACCTTGGGCTCGATAACGTTGCCGGCCTCGTCGGTGTACTCGACGCCTGCGGGCGCGAGCTTGGCAAACTGACCGTCCTCGAGCACCACGACATCGCGGGTGGCGTCGATGAGCGCGATGACATCGGAGGCGACATAGGCGCCGGTCTCGCCCACGCCGACCACGATCGGGGAATCCTTGCGGGCCACGGCGATCACGCCGGGCTCGTCAGCGCACACGGCGGCCAGGCCATAGGCACCGACCACGTGGGTGCAAGCCTCGCGCACGGAGGCCATCAGGTCGTGCGTCTCGGCATAAGCCTCTTCGATCAGATGCGCGAAGACCTCGGTATCGGTCTCGCTCTTAAAGTGGTGGCCGCGGCCCTCCAGCTCTTCGCGCAGCTCGGCGAAGTTCTCGATGATGCCGTTGTGGACGATGGCGATACGACCGTCACAGCTGGTGTGGGGGTGAGCGTTAACGACGGAGGGCTTGCCGTGGGTGGCCCAACGGGTGTGGCCGATACCGCAGGTAGCGTCGCTGTCAATGTTGGAAAGCTCGCTCTCCAGGCCCGCGACCTTGCCCACGCGGCGGATGACATCGAGGTGCGCCGCGGCGCCCTCGCCCACCTCGAGCGCGACGCCCGAGGAGTCATAGCCGCGATACTCCATACGCTTGAGGCCCGTGACCAGGATGTTCTTTGCAATATCAGAGCCGGTGTAGCCGACAATTCCGCACATAGGATAAATCCCTTCGTCCGCTTGACTGCAAAACGTCCACGCACAGGGGGCGCTGAGACGCATAACGTTCGAGTATTGTACTCACGCAAACGCAAGCTGATATACCAGAAGTGGTATCTCAACTTAGATACCACTCGATGCACACACGTCCAGCCGGTTCAAACCACCACAAAGGTACCTGCCCCCTTCGTGGTGGTCGCGCCGGCAACGGCGTTTCCCCAGATAAACCTGCCAAAATAAACCTGTCCCTTTTTGGTAGGTTTGGGATGCTACAATCTGGCTTGTACTTGAAACGCATCAAAGGGGCCGCTATGGCAAAGGTTAAAATCAGCGACGTCGCGCGCGAAGCCGGGGTTTCGTTGGGCACGGTTTCCAACGCACTCAACCATCCCGAAAAGCTGCGCCCCGAGACCCTCAAGCTCATAAATGAAACCATCAATCGACTGGGCTACCTGCCCAACCAAAGCGCTCGTCAGCTCGCGGGCGGCGCCACCAAGTCCTTTGGCCTGGTGCTCCCCCGTCTCGATCACGGCTTTTCGCTCCAAATCGCCAGCGGCGCCCACAACGAGGCCCGCAAGCACGGCTACGACTTGCTCATCGCCAACGCCGATAACGACGATATTCTCGAGGACCATTACCTGCGCTACTTTATGGGCACCCAGATGTCCGGCGTCATGGTTCAGCCCATGGCATCCCCCGACTGGCACCCCGCCATGACCAAGATGCCCGTGCCGATCGTCCATCTGGACATCCATTGCTCCGAGCCCGGCTACTACGTAGCGGCCGACAATGAGGCCCAGGGTCGCATCATTGCCGAACTTGCCATCGCCCGCGGCGCGCACCATATTGTCGTCGTCGGCCGAGCAGCATTTATGCAACTCACCCTGCGCGTCCTTGGCATTCATAAGGCGCTCGCCCTGCACCCCGATATCAAGATCGAAGTCATCGACGCCGGCGAATGGAATACCGCTGCCGACGGCTACGGCATCGGTGCCCAAATCGCCGAGCGCCCCGCGGACGAACGTCCCGATTTTGTCGTCGGCCTGACCGACGTGCTGGCCTCGGGCGTTATCTCGGCATTGGTCGACAAAGGCATCTCCGTCCCCGAGCAGGTTCGCGTGGCCGGATGCGACGGCAACCCGCTCGCTTGGAGCGGATCGGTCCCACTCACTACGGTAGCGCCCCCGGGCTACGAGATTGGCCGCAAGGGTGTCCAACTGCTGATGGAGCAAATCGAGAACAAGGCCCCGGCAAAGATCAAGCATATCCGTGTCGGCTCCGCAGTGCGTACCGTCACCGCAGTCGCCGCCGAGGATATCAACCGCCAAGAACTGGTACGTCCGTTCCTGCTGGAACGCGCCAGCACCCGGGCAAGCAGCCAGACCGACGCCACGGCCATCAACCTCGGCGCGTATCTATAGCACGCCCGCAAGTATGCTAAGTCGCCGCTCAAGCAAAAGAGGCCCGACCATTGCCGGACCCCTTTTGTTTAAGCGCAAACGTAAGCAATTGCTCGTTTCAACGCCGCAATTGTCTAGCGCACGGCCTTGACCGCCGCCGCCAGATCGAACAGCGTATCGAGCACGGCCTCGCAGCCATCCACCACGTCCTGCGGCAGCGGCACGATATCGGGGACGGCAAAGACATGGCAGCCGGCCGTAATGCCCGAGACGCAGCCGTTGCGCGAATCCTCGACCACGGCACATTCCTCGGGAGCAAAGCCCGCGCGCTCGCAGGCGAGCAGATACATCTCGGGGTCGGGCTTGCCGTGCACGACGTCCTCGCCACACGTTACCGTTTCAAACTTGTCAAAGAGGCCAACCATCTTAAGGTTGCGCTCGGCCGTAACGAGGCGCGACGACGTCGCTAGACCAACGTGATAGCCCGCAGCCAGCAGCTCGTCTAGGCACTCGGCGGCGCCGGCCTTAAGTTCCAGTTCGGTCTTGACCATCTCGTCGCGAATCTCCTTGTGGCGGACATAGACCGCCTCGGTGGTTTCGTGGCTGCCGTAATGCTCATCAAGGATGTCCATGACATCGGGCAGCGTGCGGCCGATAAACTGATGGATCAGCGCTTCATCAATCGCGAGCCCCAGCTCAGCGGCGCCTGCCTTCCAGGCCTTAATCCCCAAACGCTCGGTATCGACCAGCGTTCCATCCATGTCAAAAATAACAGCCTTGATCATATCGGTCCCCCATCGACTCTCGCTGTCGCGTTGCTGCAACTCTACCGCATTTGGCAACTTGTATATAACGTATATACCATATTGCACTTTCGTTACACAGATAGAAGTCTTATGGCAAGTAACGCATTAGGATTATAGTTTTCGATCGAGTACTCAACGATAAGGAACGTTTCATGATTTTAGACACCACGGCACCCGCAGAGGAGCTTCAAGACAAGCTATCGGCGCTCGAACAGCTGCTTTTGGCATACGGGCGCGTGGCTATCGGGTTTTCCGGCGGCGTTGACAGCAGCTTTTTGGCCGCCGTATGCGCCCGCATCATGCCTACCAATACCCTCCTCGTCCATCTCACCACGCCGCTCATCGGCACGCCCGAGCAGGCTTCGTTTGAGCAGTCCGTTGATGGACAAGCCAATGAAGGGGCGCATTTTAAGCTCCCCGTGCTCAATCTTTCGGTGGATCAGCTGCAGCTCCCCCAAGTAGCCTGCAACGATGCCAATCGCTGCTACCACTGCAAGCACGCTGGCTTTACCGCCATCGTCAACCACGCCAAGTCGCTCGGCTTTCCCACCGTCATCGATGGCAGCAATGCAAGCGATCGCGGTGACTACCGCCCCGGCATGCGTGCGGCAGAAGAGCTCGGCGTACGCTCACCCCTTATGGAGGTCGGCTTTACCAAGGACGAAGAGCGCGAGCTGCTGCGCGCATGGGGTTATCCCGTTTGGAACCTGCCGGCGGGAGCATGTCTTGCCACGCGCGTCCCCACGGGCGAGGAGCTTACGCGCGAGAAGGTCTCCCTGATTCGCGCCTGCGAGGATTACCTGCACGATCTTGATCTGGCACAGGTACGCGCGCGCCTGGTCGGCGGCTGCATGCATATCGAGGCCGCACCCGCAGATGTCGCCAAGATTGCCACCCTCGGCGGTGCCGCCGTCGACGACAAGGGCAAGACCCCGCTGCCCGCCGTTATCGAGTCCGCGCTGCGCGAGCTGGGCTGCGACCATATCTCCCCTGAGGTCACCCCCTACATCCACGGTGCCATGAATCAGTAACCTGCCAATAAGGGACAGGTTTATTTCGGCAGGTTTTATCTTGGGAAACGCGAACAGGGCCGTGACACCCATACGGCGTCGCGGCCCTTTTCCTTGGAGAAGGATCAATTGATTGAACGGGATGACCGTTCTAGTCTTCGAGTCCGCTATTGATGAGCTCCGCAATCTCAACGGGATCGGTGCTCGCGCGCACCTTGTCACGGAAGCCGGCGTCCATCAGCATCACGGCAGCCTTGGAGAGCAAGCGCAGGTGCGTGGTTCCTGCCTCGCCGGCAGGCACGTACAGCGCGAGCGCAACATCGACGGGCACACCATCGAAGCTCGGCCATTCAACGGGCTCGACCAGCTTAAGCACGGCAACGCCCGGCGTGTGGATAGCATCGCTTTTGGCATGTGGAACGGCAAAACCGGCGACAAGGCCAGTCTCGGCCTCGTTCTCGCGAGCCATGAAGGCAGTCTCTACGGCAGATGCGTCGTCAGCAAAGCCGAGCTCGACGGCCTGATCGGACAAATAATGCAGGGCATCCTCGCGCGAGGCGGCGGTATACCCTATCGTCACTTGGTTGGCAGATACAAATCCCATGGAAACCTTCCTTACAACACAGACCTGACCGCAGCTTCGATGCCGTCGGCGTCCAAACCGTACTTGTGCAGCAAATCGACCGCAGGGCCGGACTCGCCATACACATCGCGCACGCCGACGCGACGCATCGGCACCGGATACTGCTCCGCTAGCACCGAGGCAACGGCCTCGCCAAGACCGCCGATAATCGAATGCTCCTCGGCAGTGACCACGCGACCGGTCTTCTTGGCGCTGGCTACAACCAGGCGTTCGTCGAGCGGCTTGATCGTATGCATGTTGATGACCTCGGCATCGATGCCATCGGCAGCGAGCGCCTCGGCAGCCTCAAGCGCCTCGGCGACCATAAGGCCACAAGCGATGATGGTCACATCGGACCCCTCGCGCACGACCACGCCGCGACCAATCTTGAACTCATAGTCCTCGCAGTCGTTGATGACCGGTGTTGCCAGGCGGCCGAAGCGCATGTAAACCGGGCCCTCAAACTCATAGGCGGCGCGCACACAGGCACGAGCCTCGACGTCGTCGGCGGGAACGACCACCGTCATACCCGGAATCGTGCGCATGAGTGCGATATCCTCGCAGCACTGGTGCGTGGCGCCGTCCTCGCCCACCGAAATGCCGGCATGAGTAGCGCCAATCTTGACGTTGAGGTGCGGGTAGCCGATGGAATTGCGGACCTGCTCGTAGGCGCGACCGGCGGCAAACATCGCAAAGGTGCTCGCAAAAGCAATGCGGCCCGTGGTCGCGATGCCGGCGGCAAGACCCATCAGGTTGCTCTCGGCAATGCCGGCGTCGTAGAAGCGCTCAGGGTGCGCAGCCTTAAACTTACCGGTCTGCGTGGCGGCGGCCAGGTCGGCATCGAGAACCACAAAGTCATCGCGCTCATTGCCCAGCTCGACAAGTGCCTCGCCATAGCTAACGCGCGTGGCGACTTTCTTGACGTCTGCCATTAGAGCTCCTCCCCTGCTGCTGCGAGCTCGGCCATGGCCTGCTCAAACTGTTCATCGTTGGGTGCCTTGCCGTGCCAGCCCACCTGGTTTTCCATAAAGGAGACGCCCTTGCCCTTCACCGTCTCGGCGATAATGGCCACGGGCGAGTCGCTCACTTTGCGGGCCTCGGCAAAGGCGGCGGCAATCTGCGCCATGTCGTTACCGTCGGCGAGCTCGATCACATGCCACTTAAAGGCGCGGAACTTGTCAGCGAGCGGCATGGCCGAGTTGACTTCATCGATCGTGCCGTCAATCTGCAAGCCGTTGTGGTCGACGACGGCAACAAGATTGTCGAGCGCATGGTTGCCGGCGAACATGGCCGCCTCCCACACCTGGCCTTCCTCGCACTCACCGTCGCCCAGCAACGTGTAGACACGGTAGCCGTCGCCCCAGTGCTTAGCGGCAAGCGCCATTCCAACTGCAGCAGAGATGCCCTGACCGAGCGATCCGGTGGACATATCGATGCCAGGGGCGTCGTTCATGTTGGGATGGCCCTGCAGTCGGCTGCCAATATGACGGAGCGTCTCGAGCTCTTCGACGGGAAAATAGCCGCGATTTGCCAACACCGAATACAGGCCCGGCGCCGCGTGACCCTTGGAGAGCACAAAGCGATCGCGATCGGCCTTGTGAGGGTCGGCAGGATCGATATTCATTTCCTCAAAGTACAGATACGTCATGATGTCGGCAGCACCGAGCGATCCACCCGGGTGTCCCGACTTGGCCGCGTGAACCGCAGTCACGACACCCTTCCTGACCTCATTGGCGACCTTCGCCAGCTCCTGGTTGGTCATACGAATTCCTCTCTTGAGAACAACCCCGGCACCGGATGACGCGATGCCGGGGCAATCCACTCGTTAAGCCTGAGCGACGACCTTCTGCCAGTCAGCCTCAAAAGAGGCGAGGCCCTGGTCGGTCAGCGGATGATGCAGGCACTTCTTGAGAGCGGCCATGGGCACGGTCGCAATATCGGCACCGAGTAGCGCGGCCTGGGTCACGTGGTTGGGCGTACGAACCGAGGCAGTGATGATCTCGACGGTGTCGTCGACGTTCTTGCCCGTCCAGTCGTAGTTCTTAATGCAGGTCACGACGTTGTCGAGCTGCGAGATACCGTCCTCGGCGATGTCATCGAAACGACCGACAAACGGGCTGATGTAGCGAGCACCGGCATTGGCGGCCATAAGGGCCTGCGTCGGCGAGAAGACGAGCGTCATGTTGACGCGCACGCCAGCATCGGCCAGTGCACGGCAGGCGGCAAGGCCGGCCTCGCACACGGGAAGCTTGACCACGATGTTGGGGGCGAGGGCGGCAAGGCGCTTGCCCTCCTCGATCATACCCTCGGCAGTGGTAGCGGTAGACTCAGCGGAAACGGGCAGGCCCTCGCAGAGCTCGGCAATCTTGAGCATATGCGGCTCAAAGTCGGCAAGCTTGCCGCCGGTCTTGGCGTACAGGGACGGGTTGGTGGTAACACCGGCCAGGCAGCCCCAGCTCTTGGCCTCGGCGATCTCGTCCAGATTGGCAGTATCGATAAAGAACTTCATGGTGCAAACTCCTTCGAAGGAATCCAAAACTCAAAAAATAGGACAAAGGGGATGTCCCTTTGTCCTATGTGCCGGGCCTGCGGCTGGGACATGCCCCAGGCCCGGCGTCGTGTAGGAAAAGCTACTTAGTCCTCGAGAGCCTTCTCGATGCGGCTCGTGACGCCCTTGAGGTTAAGACCGACGACGTACTGCTTGATCGGGCGCTTGATGTGCTCGATCACAAAGCGCTTGCCGTCGATGTCCTGGGCAGCGAGGTTGCGATAGAGCTTCTCGACCTGCTCCTTGACCTCGGGATCGTTGAACGCATAGTGGCCGGAGACATCCAGGATCTTCAGGCTGAGCTCATCGTCGGCAAGGATGTCATCGACCTGCAGGTTGACGTCGTCGCCAGTCATCCACTTGCGCCAGCGCTCGGTCTTGATAGCCTTGACCAGCAGCGTGTGATACAGGTCGGAGGGGTCATCGCACAGACCGTTGTCGACCAGGATCTGCTCGGTGGCGCAGAGCTTGAGGTAGGCGCGGGTCTCCTCGGTGCCATACTGCGGAGCAACGTTGGAGGCGGTCACGTGTGCCGGGATGTGCTCGAGCAGCGTCGCGTCGTCCAGATAGTCGGCGTTGTGCTCCTTCAGGCCCACGCCGTAGCGCTTAGCCATGTCGGCGAGCTCGCGGGCATTCTTGAAGTTGTAATGGCCGACCTGCTCGGTCCAACGGGTGAGCGTACCGGTCTGGCCGACGATAAAGGTGGGCATGGGGCAGCCGCGCTTCTCGAGCTCGGGCTGCAGCTGAGAAATGAACTCCTCGTACTTATCGGTAGAGGTCAAGCCGCCATTGGTCTCCTCGGTACCGACCTCATAGGCAACCTCGGGCAGGTTATGCTCGCGACGGTACTGCTCAAGGTAGTCGATAAGATCAATCGTGCGGCGAAGCACCACGTCGAGCGGAATAACCTTGCCGATCTGATAGGGGTCCTTGGTGGGGTCGACCATCAGCAGGTCAAAGCCCGCCTCCATGTCGGCGACGAAGGACTTGCGGGCGAGCTCCATGGCCTCGTCCTCGGGCAGGTGGGCGTTACGCTCCTCGTCGCGCTGCCACGGACCGCCGTGATCGCGGCACAGGTAGTACGGACCGGTGTAACCCACCTCGTCGGCAACCTTCTTGATGTCGGCGGCAAAGCGCGTCTGGTCCCAACCGTTGACGTAGCCGGCGCCCATCTCGTCCATATCGACCTGGTTGCGGCTGGCGATAAACATGGGCGGGAAATCCTCGTCCTTGGCAAGCTCGAACACGGCCTGAATCAGGTTGGGGCTCATGGGGCCAATGCCGACCATGGTTGCGTGATCGCCGCTATCCTGCAGCTTGAGCATGCCCTGAACGGCCTGACGGATGGTGAGGTTGGACATTTTGTTCTCCTTCTCCAGAGGATTTTTGACAAAAGTTCCCTGGGACCCAGATGTGGGCCCTATCAGTACGGATGGATTTTGTTGTGTAGGGGCGGTTGTGCGGAGTCAAATCCATCCCTCCGCACAACCGGAGTCCTTAAAGGTTTACTTGGCCTGCTTATCGAGCGTGGGCTTCATGGCAATCAGGATTGCAGCGGCGACCACGGCGCCAATCACGATGTCCAGGCAGAACAGCGCGACGTTGTTGGTGGCAAGGGCGACGATAAAGCCACCGTGCGGGACGTAGCAGTCGATGCCCTGGAAGGCGGCAAGTGCCGCACCCACGGCAGAGCCGATGCAAATGCCGGGCAGGGTGTGACCGAGGTCCTTGACCGCGAAGGGGATAGCGCCCTCGGTAATACCGATGCAGCCCATGAACAGCGCGGAGATGCCCATCTGGCGGTCAGCGTCATCGAACTTGTTCTTGGCGATGAGCGCAGCGAGGCCACAGGCGATCGGGGGAACGGCGACGGCGACGCGGAACATACCGTTAGGACCGTAGATACCGGAGGCCATGATGGCCATGGTGAAGGTCGAGGCGGTCTTGTTGATGGGGCCACCCATATCGAAGGCGGTCATAACGCCAATGACCAGACCCAGGACAACTGCGGAACCGCCCTGCAGGCTGCCGAGCACGCCGGTGAGCCAGTCCATCACAAAGCCAAGCGGCGTGGCCAGGATGTAGATATAGGCCATGCCCAGGACAAGCGAGGTCAGAATCGGGATGATCAGGATGGGCATGATGGTCTGGATGGTGTTGTTGACCTTCCAGGTCTTCATCCAGCGGACAAAGTAGCCGCAGATGACCGCCATGATCATGGCGCCCAAGAAGCCGGTCGAAACGCTGTTGCCGTTAGGGGTAACGACTGCGTTGTTGACCAGGTAGCCCAGGACAAAACCGGGGGCGAGCGCGGGCTTGCCGGCCATCGAGTAGGAGATGTATGCCGCAAGCACCGGGATCATCATGGAGATGCCGGCCATGCCGATGGTGTTAAGGCTCACCATCAGCGGGTTCGTAACCTCCATGCCGTTGGCGCCGGCGGTACCGGATGCCAGCGAGAAGGCAAGAAACACGCCGCCGATAACGACGATGGGGATAAAATAGGAAACGCCGGTATTGAATGCATTGAGCAGCGTCTTGCCAGGATCGGCAAAGATAGACTGCTTGGACGCCGGTGTCGGGGCCTGCGGGGCAGCGGAGACGGCCTTCTTCTCTGCCTTGGCCTCGGCCTTGGGCGCGTCAACGGCGCCACCCGTCGCCTTGATGATCTCAATGGCCTGGTCGATGATCTTTACCGGATCGGCGATTACATCCGAGGTGCCGACCTTCAGGAACTTGCCCTCGGCCATCTTCTGCTCAAAACGGTCCTCGTTCTCGACACCCACGTCGACGGACTCCAGGACCAGGTCGGCGGAGTCCACGTCTTCCTGCGTGAGCTCATTCTCGATACCCAGGCCACCCTGAGCCTCGACCTTGCACTCGATGCCACGGGCGGCGCATTCATCCTGAATCGCCTTCTGGGCCATATACGTGTGGGCGATACCCACAGTACAGGCGGCAACGCCTACGATCTTCATTGCTTCCCTCTTTTCATAGAGTTGCGTGCGCAAGACACCGTTTGCGGAGGCCTCCGGAGCATCCCCTGCCGTTTGGACTTGCTGTCTTTTCGACAAGAACAATATAGGTGCTCGTTTTTCTTAATGCCAGCTTATTTCGGTAAACGCGCAGGTCAGAGCGTTGGTTATGCGATTTAGTTATGCGTTTAACCAAAAATGAATCCTGCGATTTTGCCCTCGATTTCAAAAGTCAAGAAGTATTTGATTTTCTCGGTAGACGGCAGATGCGCATGCCGGTCACAAATTTCGACCCCACCCGTATGCCGCATTTGTTGCATACTCATATGAAAGGAAAAAGCCGCTCACCGAAGCGTATCCTTCACCAAGACTCAAAGTCATCATGTTGGAAAATGCTCATCTGTCGGAAGGAGTCGCTGTGGCAAAACAGCGCGTTACGATCGCAGACGTCGCTCGAGAGGCGGGAACCTCGACGGCAAGCGTCTCGTATTACCTCAACGACAAACGAGAAAAGCTTAGCGAGAAGACGCAGAACAAAATCACGCGCGTCATTAAGGAACTCGGATACGTTCCCAACGCCCAAGCGCAGACGCTCACCGGCAAGCAAACCCACGTCATTGCCATCATCATTTTGGATAACACCAACAAATGGGCGGGGCTCGTTCTCAATGGCATGGAGCAGGTCATGCTCCCCGCGGGCTACCAGACGGTCGTTTGCACGAGCAACTTTAACCCCGAGACCGAGCTCATGTACGTCGACAAGATGCTCTCGCTGGGCGTCGATGGCTTTATCATCCAGCCCACGGCAAACTTCAAAGCCGTGCATGACCGCATTAGACGCGCCGGCAAGCCGGTCGTCTTTTTCGATGCGGCCATCTATAGCCCAGGTACCAGCTGGATCAAAACCAACCTTTACGACGGCGTGTACAACGCCACACAGGCACTCCTCGACGCCGGCTACGAAGATTTCTTTTCCATTGCCGCCAACATGACCGAAATGCGCACCCGCATGGAGCGTTTTCAGGGGTATGCCGAGGCGCTGGCAGCGAACGGGCAGCTCTACAAAGCGATTCCCATCGATCACAACAAGCCGTCAATCAACGAGCTCACTGAATACTTTAAATTCAAGTTCAATCCCGCCAAGCGAACCCTTATCTTCGTGCAAAATCAGTGGGCACTTCCCCGTGTCTACAAGGCCCTCCAGCCAATGGCCCATCTGCTTCCGCAGCAAATCGGCCTTTTGGGACTCAACTGCGAAGACTGGACTAATCTCACCACACCGACCGTCTCCACCATCATCGAGCCCGTCGACCAAGAAGGTCGCGAAGCAGCCGAGATGCTGCTCGCCCTACTTGACGGAAGCAGCGAACCCGGCGAGCAGCGCATTCTCGAGTGCAAGCTCAACTGGCTCGACTCCACCTCGATCTAGACCGCGGGACAAATGAATCAGTAGCGTTTGTCTCAAATCTTAAGTATTTGTTCGACAGAACGGCCCTTGCCGGCTCCTGCTAGACTGGTAGATTCCCAACCGTCCATCCAGGAGCCTCAATGTCGCGCAAGCCCGCCTACAAGCAAGCACTTTCCATCGGCACCGCCGTGGTGCTGGGGTTTGCGCTGTTTACGGGATCGCTCGACGGAGCGCCCAAGTTGCTGTCGCCGCAAGGCGATGAGCAGGCGGCGGCTCTGGCCGAAAAACAAAACGAGAGTCCCAGCCGCACCGACGACGAGGCAGACCTGGTCGCTCGGCTCGAATCGGGAACGGCGAGCGCGGCGGACCCTCAAAACAGCCAGGACTCCGGCGATGGCTCCGATTCCGCCGCGACCGACACCGATGACGACGTTTCCGCGGGCAGTGCCGCCACCCCCATCGACGAGGTCGAAAACCCCGACCTCAACCGCGCCCGCGGTGTTTATCTCAGCAGCATTCCCGACTACGCCGGCAACCCCTACGTTGCCCTTCGCGCCGACAGCACGCACCCGCTCGGCACGCCGTCATTCACACTCGATGAATACGATCGCGCCACCGAAGAGGGCTGCTTTAAGAAATTCTCCAAGCTCGACAGCCTGGGTCGCACTCGCAAGGCGCTCGCCTGTGTAGGCCCCGAGTCGCTCGGACAGGGAAAGCGCGGCGATATCTCGCGCATCCATCCTGCCGGTTGGCACCAGCAGCGCTACGACTTTATTCCGGGCCAGAGCCTCTACAACCGCTGCCACCTTATCGCCTGGTCGCTCTGCGGCGAAAACGCCAACCGCAAGAATCTCCTCACCGGCACGCGCTATCTCAACGAGACGGGCATGCTGCCGTTTGAAGAGCAGATTCTCAACTATATTCGCGATACGGGCAACCATGTGCTCTACCGCGTCACGCCTATGTATAACGAAGAGGAACTTGTCTGCCGTGGCATGCGCCTTGAGGCGCAATCGGTCGAGGACCACGGCAAGACCCTCTGCTTCCACGTATATTGCTACAACCTGCAGCCGCACGTGCAGATCGACTACACCACCGGCCGCAATCAGGCCTCGGGAGACTAGGACCGACCAAGCTGCCCCAAAGCCTAAATGATCCGTTTTCCTCCGTCCCCAAGGAATCAAAAAGAGCCGCCCCGGTTACCCAGGGCGGCCCTTTCGTCAGCACCTACATTGCAGACAAAATCACGTGCTACTTGGCGCGGCCCTCCTCATAGCGCTCGACCAGCTTGGCCTGAACGTCATAAGGCACCTGCTCATAGCCTGCGGGCTTCATGGTAAAGTCACCCGTGCCGCGCGTGATAGAGCGCAGGCGCGTCGAATAATCCGTCAGCTCTGCCAGCGGCGCCTGGGCAATAACCACGGTATCGCCGCGCTCATCGGTCTCCATGCCCGTCACGCGACCGCGCGATGCCGAGATGTCGCCCATCACAGCGCCGGCGTAGCTCTCGGGGATGGTCACCGTAATTTCCTCAATGGGCTCCAGCACCACCGGGTCGGCATCGGCACATGCCTTGCGCAGGCCGATGCGAGCTGCCGCGCGGAACGCCATCTCGTTGGAGTCGACGCTGTGATACGAGCCGTCGTACACAGCCACGCGAATGCCCGTGAGCGGGTAGCCGGCAATGATGCCGTCCTTCATGGTCTCCTGGACACCCTTGTCCACGGCGGGGATCAGCGAGCGCGGAATACGGCCGCCCACGACCTCGTCCACAAACTCATAGCCATCGCTCGTGCCGTCGGGCCCAATGAGCGGCTCCACGCGCAGCCAGCAGTCGCCGTACTGACCGGCGCCGCCGGTCTGCTTCTTATGGCGGCCCTGGGCACTTGCCGTACGGCGAATAGTCTCGCGATACGGAATGCGGATCGGCACGCTCTTGGCCACGACTTTGGTGCGATCCTCCAAACGGTTGAGCAGCACCGAAACCTGCGCCTCACCAACGGCGGAGATAATGGTCTGGCCGGTCTCCTCGTCGCGGTCGATGCTCATGGTCGGATCGGCCTTGCAGGCCTTCTCGATAAACGTGTAGAGCTTCTCTTCGTCGCCGCGATTCTCGGCCTCGATGGCAATGCGGTACTGCGAGTTGGGGAACTTAAACGCCGCGGCCTCGACCTTACCGGTAATCGAGAGCGTGTCGCCCGTCTCGGCAGCCAGCTTGGGCGCCACGATGATGTCGCCGGCATAGGCGTGACCGACCTCGGTCATATCGCGGCCGCACATCACATACAGGTGAGCCAGACGGTCGCCCTTGCGGGTACGCGCGTTGATCAGCTCAAGACCCGGCTCAAGCGTACCCGTCAGCACCTTGATAAAGCTGATGCGACCCTGCTGCGGATCGGCCAGGGTCTTAAACACAAACGCCACCGGACGGTCATCGTCGCTCGAGATTTTGAGCGAATCACCGTCGATGAGCGGCATCTCGCCGTAGTCGGTCGGCGCCGGGAAGTACGTCGCGATGTCGTCCATCAGCGAGTTGACGCCCTGCTCCTTAATGCAATCGCCCGCAAAGATCGGCACAAAGATGCGCTCGGCGATCGCCTTCGACAGCAGGCCCTCAAGCTCCTCCTGCGTCAGCGTCTCCTCGCCTTCCAGGTACTTCATCATCAGCTCATCGTCGGCCTCGGCCACCAACTCGCACAGATGGTCATGGGCCTCCTCGGCCTGGGCACGATACTCCTCGGGAATCTCCGACTCAACGGCTTCGGTGCCGTTGCAATGGCGCGCCTTCATGCGCACCAGGTCGATGATGCCGTCAAAGTCCTCGCCCTCGCCCCAGGGAAGGGTCACGGCGCCCAGGCGCGTGCCAAAGCGCTCTTGCAGCAGGTCCATCGTGGTCGCAAAGCTGGCCTCGGAGCGCGACAGGCGGTTTACGAACACCGCACGCGCCAGACGCAGGTCCTCGGCGGCATACCAGAGCTTAACCGTCGTAGGCTGTGGGCCGGCCTCGGCGTCGACCACAAACAGAGCCGTCTCGCAGACGCTCATCGCGGCAAAGGCGTCGCCGATAAAATCGGGGTAGCACGGGGCATCGAGCACATTGATGCGCGCGCCCTTCCAGTCGATCGGCGCGATGGTCGTCGAGATGGAAAATGCACGCTTGACCTCTTCGGGGTCATAGTCGAGCGTGGGCTTGGTGCCGTCGTGGCCGCCCAGGCGGGCGGTCTTGCCGGAAAGGTGGAGCATGGCCTCGGCGAGTGAAGTCTTGCCCACCCCGCCTTGGCCTACGAGCACCACGTTCCTTACGTTACCGGTCTTGGGAGCACCCATGATGACCTCCTTGCAGGGCCGCGCGCAATGCGCGACGCCAACGGGGAGAGTTCGCGGTCGGTGCCATCCCGGGAGCAGCATGGTCGGCAGCCGAGCCGACTCACCCTCCAAATGTCCTATGCCACCACCCTACCCTCACGGGCGACCGTCCATGCATACCTTTCGGCGCACGTATGAATACAGGCGGCGAGAGGAAGAGACAAGCTTGTGAGGCGATTATTGAACCCCGTCGACGCAAACAAAAAGCCGCCACAGACCGTAAGATCTGCGGCGGCTTCGCCTTAATTAATAGTTGAGTAAATACCTGAGCCTAGCCCTCGATACGGCTCAAGAACTCACGGGTACGTTGCTCGCGCGGATGATCGATGACCTGCTCGGCCGGACCCTCCTCGACAATGCGACCGCCATCCATAAAGACCACGCGATCGGCAACATCGCGCGCAAACTGCATCGCATGGGTCACGATCACCATCGTCATATTCTGCGCGGCAAGGTCTTTAATGACACGCAGCACCTCGGCCGTTAGCTCGGGATCGAGCGCCGAGGTCGGCTCGTCAAAGAACAAGATTTCCGGATCGAGCGCCAGGGCGCGGGCAATACTCACGCGCTGCTGCTGACCGCCCGAAAGCTCACACGGCACCTTGTTCTCGTTGCCTGTAAGCCCCATCTGCGCGATCAGCTCACGCGCGCGTGCTTCGGCCTGCTCGCGCGGGCGCTTGAGCACGCGAATCGGAGCATCGGTGATGTTTTTCATCACCGTATAGTGCGGAAACAGATTGTAGTTCTGAAACACCAGACCAAATCGCGAGCGCGCTTGCTTGGACACGTCGCCTTTCGCATATACCGCACCCGACCCCGCGTCCGTCGCAACGGCAAGGTCGCCAAACGAAAGCGAACCACCGTCGAGTGTCTCGAGCAGCGTGGCGCAGCGCAGAAGCGTGGACTTACCGCCGCCCGAAGGCCCGATAATCGCCACGACCTCGCCACGCTTTACCTCGAGCGAGATATCCTTGAGCACCTCATTGCCGCCAAACGCCTTGCGCGCGCTTTCGATTTTCATCACTGAGTTAGTCATGATAATAGTCCAGTTTCTTTTCGGCGGCGCCCAGCAGCATCTCGACCACAAAGTTAAAGACCCAGTAGATCAGCGCCGCGATCGCAAACGGCACCATGCTCACCTGCGAGGCGACCAGCGCCTTGGCCGTCGAGAACATCTCACCCACGCCAATGGCAAACGCCAGCGACGTGTCCTTGACCAGCGTGATGATCTCGTTGCCCATCGCCGGCAGAATACGCTTGGCGACCTGCGGCATCACGATATACAGAAATGTCTGCACGCGCGAGTAGCCCAGTACCTCGGCAGCCTCGTATTGACCGCGCGGAATGGACTGCAAGCCCGAGCGATAGATCTCGGCAAAGTAACCGGCGTAGTTGATGATGAACGCCACGACACACGCCGTCCACTTGGAATCGGGCGTGAGCGAAATGCCAAACACGTAGTACGGCGCAAAGTAGATGGCAAACATCTGCAGCATGAGCGGCGTACCGCGCATGACCGAAATGTAGATGCGCGCAATCCAGCGAAGCGGCGCGATTTTGCTCATGCGCATAAACGCCACGGGGATTCCCAGCGGAATCGACCCCAGCAGTGTCAGCACAAACAACTGCAAACTGACCAAGAATCCCTGGCCAAGCATCTGCATCATGACCTGAATAGACAACCCAAGCTCTCTTTCACAGCAACAGAACAGCGAACCCAATGCTAAAGCGGGTTTTCCAGGTGCCCGAGTTTGCCGTGAAAGAGGAGCGTCGCGTACTAAATGTACGCAAGCGACGGTTTGAACGGCAAAATCTGGTGCCTGGGAAAGCCGCTATTTCAAAACCCAGTTGTCGAAGGACAGACCGTAGCTTGAATACTTGTCGCAGAGATCCTTAACCGTACCGTCATCGTAGAGTGCCTTGAGCGACTCGGCTACAACATCGGCCGACTTGGTGTCGCCCTTCTTAAAGCCAACGGCGTAGTGCTCGCTGGACAGCGGCTCATCAAGCTGCGTATAGGCATCGGGCTTGGCGGCAAGCTGATACTGGGCAATCGAAAGATCGCACGCCACGGCATCGACCGCGCCGCTCTCGAGCTGCATAAAGGCCGTGTTGTACTCGCCGATCGTGTCGAGCGTGGCAAACGTCGCCGCCAAATCCTTCTGATCGCCCTCGAGCACGTCCTGAGCGGCGGAATCGGTCTGGGTGATCACCGTCTTGCCGGCAAGATCATCCCAGCTCTTGATGCCCGCATCCTTCTTGACCACGAGCACCTGCTCGTTGAGCATGTACGGCTCGGAGAACGTGTAGTCGTCCTCACGGCCCTCCATGGTAAAGCCGTTCCAGATGCAGTTGATGGCGCCCGAGTTAAGCAACGTGTCCTTGGCATCCCAATCGATGGCCTCGTATTTGACCTCCCAGCCCTGCTTATCGGCAACAGCCTTGGCCAGATCGAGATCAAAGCCGGTGTACTCGCCATCGTCGCCCACAAAGCCGTACGGAGGATAGGACTTATCAAAGCCCACCACGAGCTTCTTGGACTCCGCAGCGCCCTTCACGTCCTTGGCTGCAGCAGAACCGGCAGCGGAACCCTTGCCGGCACCACCGCCGCAACCGACAAGACCAAGGCCAAGCACCGTGGCGAGCGAGCCGGCTAGACCAACAAACTGACGACGAGACATATCGGTATTCATGGTATTCCCCCTTGGTGGCACTTTAGTTAGCTAAAGTGAGTCATGTAACGTTCAGAATCATACACTTTAGCGTGATAGAGCACAAGGCGAGTTTGCCCGCCGCGTGAGGGGTGTGGGGGTTAAGTTTCCTGCTCTACAGTCCTGCTCACGACGGAGGCCACATTAAGTGGCCTCCTGTTCGTGCGGAACTCGCGATAAACTTAACCCCCACACCCCTCACGCGGCGGGCAACCGTCGTTGGGCTTATCACTGACACGATTAAACCGCTTGCATATCGTCTGCTGGCTTGGCACGGTACAATACTTGCAGCTTTAATTCATGAATTAGTGGAGTTATTGATGGCAGAATCTCGTGCGGAGCGTAGGGCTCGTCGTGCTTTGGTGGAGGCGGCTGAGGGGTCGAAGGAGGAGAAATCTTCTACGAAATCCAAGTCTTCTAAAGCTGCAAAAAGCAAATCGACCAAGAGCAGGGCTAAGACCAAGCGTTCTGACTCTCGTCGAGGCGGGGACAAAGCGCCTCGGACTCGTTCCAAGCGCCTACATAATGATTCGGTTTCGTCTGCGCGTAAGGCTGTGGACCCCAAGTCTCCCTGTTCGATCATGAAAGCCTGCGGTGGGTGCACGGCGCTCAATCGTCCCTATAAGAAGCAGCTCGCCGCCAAGCAGGCTGCTATGGAGGAGCTTTTTGCTGCTCTATGCGAGCGCGAGGGCATTAGCGTCGACCCCATTCGCGGTATGGGCGTCACCCTGGGCGACCCGGGTAAATATCCTGCGCCGCGCGGGTTTCGCCATAAGGCCGCCACTCCCTTTGCCCCCGGTAAAGAGGGCGCTGTCCGCTGCGGCTTTTTTGAACGTGGCACGCACAGAATCGTTGCTGTTCCCGAATGTCCCGTCGAGGCGCCGGGTGCCCGTCAGATTCTCAACGGCATCGCGCGTGAGGCTGAGCGCCTGCGCATTCCCGCCTTTAACGAGGACAAGCATCTGGGCTTGCTTCGCTATGCCGTCGTTCGCTGCGGCTGGCGCACCGACCAAATCATGGTCACCCTCGTGACCGCCCAGCGCGACCTGCCGCATGCACAGGATTTCTTTGAGGCCGTCGCCGCACTCGATCCGCGCATCGTCACCGTCGCCCAAAACATCAACGGACGCACCGGCAACGCCATCCTCGGCGAGGAAACTCGCATTGTATATGGCGCCGAGTGCATGCGCGACCAGCTGCTCGGCTGCGAGTTCGATATCTCCCCCACCGCGTTCTACCAGACCAACCCGCAGCAGACCGAGCTGCTCTATCAGCTCGCTATCGACGGCATGGATCTGCACCAGGGCGATGTGCTCATGGATGCTTACTGCGGCAGCGGCACCATCGGTCTTTGCGCAGCTAAAGATGCCCAGAACAAGGGTATCGGCATTATGCTGCTCGGCGTGGAGCGCAACCCGGCGGGCATTGCCGACGCGCGCCGCAATGCCGAGCTCAACGGTCTTACCCGCAGCGCCTGGTTTATGGCCGACGATGCCACCGATTACATCCTAGATGCCGCCGACAACAACGAGCGGGTCGATGTCCTTTCCATCGATCCGCCGCGCGCCGGCTCCACCCCCGAGTTCCTCGAAGCCGCCTGCGCACTTAAGCCGCGCCGCATCACCTATATCAGCTGCAACCCTGTGACCCAAGAGCGCGACCTGCACCAGCTCCTCGACGGAGGCTATCGCCTGCTCAAGATCACGCCCGTCGACATGTTTCCTCACACCGACCACACCGAAACCGTAGCGGTCCTCGAACGCCGCTAACCAACCTCAGTAGATTTTTGGGACAAGAAAGGGGGCGACCCGTCTGGGCCGCCCCCTTCGCTTGGTTTATAAATTCCGCTACATCCCATTGCGCAGATCGCACACGCCGGCTGCCGCCATCTCGCGCAGCAGCGTCTCGCGATCGCGCGTCACGATCAGATCCAACGGGAAGTGAATCTCGTCGAGCATCTTGCGAGCGTAATCGAGCTTACCAATTGCCATGCCAATGTGCGCATCGGTCGAAACGCCAATGCCCACGCCCAGCTCGGCGCAGCGCTCGGCGATCTTGCGGCATACGGCCCAATGCTCAGTGTCGACACCGTGTTCAAGACTATGGTTGTTGATCTCAATAATCTTGTGCTTGGCCTTAGCTGCCAACAGCACCTCGTCGATATCGAACGGCACGCCCGAACGCCCCGTGTGACCCAGCATGAACACCTTGGGGTGCTCCAGGGCATTGATATACATCTCGGTCGTCTGGGCCAGCGTCGCGCCCTCGGCAATCTGCGGATTATGCACGCTTGCAACCAAATAATCCAAATTACGCGTAACCAAATCGAACAGCGAATGCTGACGGCTGTACGAATCGCCGGCAATATCGAGCGTGACAAGAGTGTCCTCGCCAAACAGGCTTCCGTCCAGCGAAACGATATCGGCCTCGGCACCACGCAGCACCAGCACGCCGCTCCAAATGCGCGGCCAGATATCCTGGTTGATAAAGAACTGGTAACTGCGCAGGTCATTGGGGCAAGCCGTAACCATAGAGCTCAAATGGTCGGCAGATCCGAGCACCTGCAGACCACGCTCTGCCGCCCAGTACACATTCTCCTCAATGGTCGAATATGCATGCGCAGAGAACATCGTATGGGTATGAATGTCACAAGAAAGCAGGTAGGGCATCAGGTCTCCTTATCTGGCACGGCCGTCGCTTATATTCATTGTACGCATAGCCTTCGATAGTCGTAAAACCACTCCATCCCAAAGACACAACGTCCATGACAACGGGGTCCGGCTTAACACCAAACCCCGTTTCACGTAAAACATTGTAGGCAGAGCGCTTTACTTTTAACGATACTCGTCCGCCAACTGTTTCCAAGCGGGTAGCGAATTGACAATCGTTTCGTAGCTCACGCAATAGCCCAGGCGGAACCAACCCGGCATACCAAAGCTGTCCGAGGGAACCGCAAGCAACTCATACTTCTTTGCGCGCTCACAGAACGCATTCGCATCGGGCTCCAACGCTTTCACCCATAGGTAGAACGCGCCATCCGGCTCAACATAGGTGTAGCCATACTCCGCTAGTGCGTCGGTAAGCGCGGTGCGGTTGCGCGCATAGGCCTCGACATCGCTCGGCTCATCGATGCAATCGATGATTACGCGCTGGAAGAGTGCCGGTGCGCATACAAAACCCAGCGTACGGGCAGCGCCCGCAACAGCCGGCATCAGACGGGCAGCCTGCGGATTGGTGTTGGGAACCAAGATCCACCCCACGCGCTCACCCGGCAGCGACAGCGACTTGGAATACGAGTAGCACACGATGGTGTGCTCGTAGATCGAGGGCACCCAAGGCACCTCGGCACCGTACACGATCTCGCGGTACGGCTCATCCGAGATGAGCATAATCGGATTCTCGGGATCGCGCTGAGCGTTGGCCTCGCGCAGAACATTGGCCAGTCGCGTCAGCGTGTCGCGCGTATACACGGCGCCGGTCGGGTTATTCGGCGAGTCGATGATGACGGCAGTCGTCTTATCGGTAATCGCCTTGAGCACGTTGTCCACACTCAGCTGGAACGTATCTTCATTGGCGAGCGCCTCAACACACGTACAGCCGGCTTTCTCAATCCACACGCGATACTCCGGAAAGTACGGGGCGATAACAATAACCTCGTCGCCCGGGTTCGTAACGGCGTTGAGCGTACAGGTGAGCGAAGCCGCGGCACCCACCGTCATAAAGACGTCCTTACCCTCATAGTTCGTTCCAAAGCGGCGGTTGAGCGATTCGGCGACGGCTGCTCGACATTGCGGCAGGCCCGGAGCGGGGGTGTAGCCGTGCAGCTGGTCGCTCGGCAGCTCCAGGGCCTTCTTAATCGACTCAGCCACAGCAGCGGGCGCCGGAACGCTCGGATTGCCCAGCGAAAAATCGAATACGTTTTCCGCACCGATCTGCGCCTTGCGCTCAAGGCTATAGCTAAAAATCTCACGGATGATGGAGCTTTCCGCGCCGCGAGCATACATAGTTTCGTTGATCATCTGTTCCCCTTTCGCATAGGCGCTATTGTACGCTTTAGCCGAGCAAAGTGCCGCAGCAATGTTAATTGGGGACAGACTTAAATGCGTGGAAACGCTCATTTAAGTCTGTCCCCAATCAACAGACGGCCCCATATCGCTCAATAGAAAAAGCCTCCGCAGGTTTCCCCGCGGAGGCTTTTGTTACAAGGGCTATTTGTCGTCGTCGGTGTCGGCACCGGCATTGACGGCACAGTCATCGCCGGCATCATCGGATGCGGCTTCGGCATCCTCCTGCATGGCCGCCTGCGCAAATGCCGCGGCATCAGCCGCCAGCTCTTCCTCGCTCATGCGAGGCGCGCGCTTCTTGGTCGGCATGCCGGCCGCCTTGGCATTGCGCTCCTCCTTGGCCGCCAGGATATCGCCCTCGCGCTCAAGGTAGGCATCCCACTCGTTGTCGAGCAGGGCATTCACGGCGTCGCCTTCGACGGTCTCGCGCTCAAGCAGCACCTTGGCCATCAGATCGAGCTGATCGCGGCGGGCATCCAGAATCTCGACCGCGCGACGATGGGCCTCACGCATAATGCGCTGGACCTCGATGTCGATGCGGCGCGCCGTCTCCTCGGAGTAATCCTGGTGATCGGCGTAATCGCGACCAAGGAACACCTGATGTTGTGCCTCGCCAAACACTTGCGTTCCCAGCTCCTCGCTCATGCCCAGACGCGTAACCATCTCGCGCGCCATCTTGGTCGCGCGTTCCAGGTCGTTGCTCGCGCCCGACGTGATGTCATCGCACATGAGCTCTTCGGCAACGCGGCCGCCCAAGAACACGGCAAGCTCATCGAGCATCTCGTTCTTGGTCTTGAGGAAGTGATCCTCCTGCGGAAGCTGCAACGTGTAGCCCAGAGCCTGGCCGCGGTTGACAATCGAAATCTTATGAACCGGATCAGAGTGCTCCAGGATGTGACCCACCAGGGCATGGCCGCTCTCATGGTAGGCAATCGTGGTGCGCTCGGCTTCGGTCATCACACGACCCTTGCGTTGCGGTCCGGCAATCACGCGCTCCATCGACTCCTCGACCTCGTCCATCGAGATCACGGAACGATGACGGCGAGCGGTCAGCAGCGCAGATTCGTTGAGCAGGTTCGCCAAATCGGCACCGGTAAAGCCAACGGTCATCTGGGCGAGCTTCTCAAACTTCACGTCCTCGTCCATCGGCTTGTTCTCGGCATGCACGCGCAAGATCTGTTCGCGGCCCTTTACGTCCGGGCGGTCAACCGTGACCTGGCGGTCAAAACGACCGGGGCGTAGCAATGCCGGGTCCAGAATATCGGGACGGTTGGTTGCGGCGATCAGGATGACCGACTCGCTTTCTTCAAAACCGTCCATCTCGACCAGCAGCTGGTTGAGCGTCTGCTCGCGCTCGTCGTGGCCGCCGCCCAGACCGGCTCCGCGCTGACGTCCCACGGCATCGATCTCGTCAATAAAGATAATCGACGGGGCCTGGGACTTGGCCTCCTTAAAGAGGTCGCGCACGCGGCTGGCGCCGACGCCCACGAACATCTCGACAAAGTCAGAGCCCGAGATGCTAAAGAACGGCACGCCCGCCTCGCCGGCAACGGCCTTGGCCAACAGCGTCTTACCGGTACCCGGAGGGCCAACCAGCAAAACGCCGCGCGGAATCTTGGCGCCCAGCTTGCGATAGCGGTCCGGATCGCTCAGGAAGTCGCGAATCTCCTCGAGCTCCTCGACGGCCTCGTCCACGCCGGCAACATCCTCGAACTTGACCTTGGGGCGCGTGGCCTCGTTGGTCTTGGCGTTGGTCTTGCCAAACTGCATGTTCCTATTATTGGCGCCCATCATCTGGCGCATAAAGTAGAACATGATGGCGATCAGGGCAATCGTCGGCAGCACGCTCATTGCCAAGTCGCCCCAGAAATCGGGGTCGTTGGTGTTGACGATATACTTGGTGTCGGGGTGCTCTGCCATAAGCTCGGCAAGCGAATCGGAGCCGACATAGGTCGAGGAGAAGCTCTTGAGCTCGCTCGTATCGCCCTTGTCCTTTTTCGTCTTCCAGTAATGACCCGCCACGCTTCCGTCTTGAACCGTATAGGTCAAATCTTCGACGCGATCCTGCTTGATGGCGCTGACCATCTCGCTCGTCGCGAGCTTAACGGTATTGCTGGAGCTGGCAAAGCCGAAGCCCATATTAAAGAAGGCATAGCCCAGAAGCGCGCAAGCCAAAAGAAAATACAGCCAGCCCGTACGCGTGGGCTTCTTGCCTCCGGGCATCCCCGGGATCTTAGGCTCCCGGGGAGTCTGGGAATTGTTATCGTTATGGTCGTCGGGCATCTTACGAATAAACCTCCGGTTTCAAAATGCCCAGATACGGAAGGTTACGATAGCGCTCGGCATAATCGAGGCCGTAGCCCACCACAAAGGCATCGGGGCAATGGGTTCCAACATACTTGGGCGTGATGGCCGAGGTACGGTTCTCAACGTCCTTCCACAGGAAGGCAGCGACCTCCAGCGAGGCAGGCTTGCGGCTCTCGAGGTTCTTCATCAGGTACTTGAGGGTCAGGCCCGAGTCCAGAATGTCCTCGACGATCAGCACGTCGCGACCACGGATGTCGATATCCAGGTCCTTAATGATACGCACGATGCCCGAAGACTTCACACCGTCGCCATAGCTCGAAACAGCCATGAAATCGATGTTGGTCGGCAGCTCAATCTTGCGCATCAGGTCGCCCATAAAGACAACAGCGCCGCGCAGAACCGCGATCAGCACCAGATCCTTGCCCGCGTAGTCGCGCGTAATCTCCTCGCCCAGGCGAGAAACGATACCGTCGATATCCTCCTGCGTAAACAGAACCTTCTCGATATCCGGATGTTGAGAAGCCATGACAACCCTTTCTTGTGCTTAATCGCCCACACACCGCCGTATGGACGCGAACTACACATTCTAGCAGCGCACGGGGTATATTTTCCAGCCCGCGCACCATCAGCGCGGGAATACCGTCAACGCCGCACAGAATAGCTGGTGCGAGGGGCTAATCCGCATCAACTACGCGAAGCAGATAGGCCACACGCGTCGCCGCCGTGCACTTAAAGCGGTCGTCCGCGCGAACTCCGACGACCCACACCACGGCACCTCCCGGCGCCGTCCTCACCATAGGCACGCCGGCGCGCTCGGAAACGGGAATGCGAGCCTCGCCTAGCAAGTCGGATACCTTCTTGCTTCGGCCACTCATCCCTAACGGGCACATCACGTCTCCCGGTGCGGGGCCGTCCACCCACAGGCGCGCCAATCGCGCCTCGGCAGGGATCTCGCCACGCGAGCCCGCCAGGATCCGCCCACTATCGCTGTCGGCAAAACCCAGGGCAGCCGCGTCTACCAAAGCCGTCACTTCCCCGGCAGCCGCAAGCTCACGGGCGCGGCGCACGATATCGCATCCCGGCTCAACGGCCATCGGTTCCGCGATCAGTATACGTCCCCCGCCCAGCGACAAACGCCCGGGTATGGTAACCCAATCCGCGACCAGGCCCTCACGAGCCGCCGGCGCCTTAAACGCCAGCGTGCCAAACTCTACGCGTGCGTCAATCCCCGCCGGAAGCGTGACCGAGCCGGCGCCCTCGGCAACGCAGGAAAGAACTCGCTCCACATGTCGCATCTCTGGACGAGCGCCCGGATCGATGCGCTTAATCGCCAGTCGCACGATGCGCCGCGCGATTACCACCTCGGCCGCAGCAAGGCGTCTGGCATCGAGCACCAGCGCGCCCGCCGCCTCTTTGCGCAAACAGCTTCGAAACGCCTGTGCCGACAGCTGGGATAGAAACGCATCTTCGTCACCAAGGATCTCACAGGCGGCGCCAATCGTCTTGCACACGCTCGCATTACGCTGCGCCACCACTGGCATTACTCGATGGCGCACGTAGTTTCGCAGATACGAGATATCCTCATTGCTCTCGTCTTCACGCCACGGCTGACCATGTACCTGTAGATAGCCCACGAGCTCGCCATGAGTTAGGTCGAGCAAGGGACGTACCACGATATTCCTCCGGCGAGGAATGCTCGATAGGCCAGCGGGCCCCGAACCCTTAATCGCGTTCATCAAAAACGTTTCCGCGCGATCCGAAGACGTGTGCGCGGTGCAGATACGAGCCGCCGTTCGCGGTGCCCCCGTCTGGGCGCAGAGCTCGCGAACATACCTCCGCGCCGCGGCATAGCGCACTTCGCGGGCCGCGGCCTCAATATTGCCCGACTCCCCATCAAAATAAGCGTGCTCCACGCACAGCGGTAAACCATATTTCGCGCAGAGCTCACGCACAAAGGCCTCGTCGCCATCGGACGCCTTGCCGCGCAGATGATGGTTTACATGCAGCACATGCAGGCGCTCGCGAGCAATGGGGGCAACACCGCGCCCGTCTTGGATATCCAGCTTTGATGTGCACGCCATAAGAAGCAGTGCCGTCGAGTCCGCGCCGCCTGATACCATGAGCACGACAGGAGCAGCCTGCTGCCTCGTTCGGGTCTCATCGACTGCCCCGGGCACGGCATGGTGTCCGTAATGCTGTGATACCGTAGGCATTTGCTTCCTCCTCTATTCGTCCGCACCCATTGTATCCTTTGGAATCTTATGTCTCGTCTGCACCTTCATATCCTTGGCAGCGGCTCAAAAGGCAACTGCGCGCTCATCGAAGGCCCCCGGGGGCTCATCATGATTGACGACGGTCTTTCTCGCCGCGAGACATTAAAGCGCATGGCAGAACTGGGACTCTCGGCAGACAACGTCTCGGCTCTTCTCATTACTCATGAGCATAGCGATCACATCAAGGGTCTCGATGTCTGGTGCAAGCACTGGCACGGTCCCCTCTTTGCCAGCAGGGGCACACTTTCGAGCAAAGAAAATCTTTCGCATCTGCCTGTCGAGGAATTCGACCCCGGTGACACCCTATCCATTGCCGGCATCCACGTGCAAACCTACTCAACATCACACGATGTCATAAATCCAATCGGCTTTCGATTCGACGCCCTCGATGATTCCATCGGCTTTGCTACCGACACCGGAGAGCTATCGAGCCAAGCCATGAACACCCTCAAAGATTGTCGAGTCCTCGCGCTCGAAAGCAACCACGATGTGACCATGCTGCGCGAGGGAGAATATCCCCGCTTTCTTCAGGAGCGCATCCGGTCTGCAAGGGGACACCTCTCCAACGGCCAAGCCGCCGAAGCCGCGCGCGAACTTGTTACCGATCGCACCGAACAGCTCATTGCCATGCATATCAGCCAAGACAACAATCGTCCGAGCCTTACCGTCAAAAGCTATGCCAAAGCTCTAGCCGCAACCCTGGATGACGAGCTCGGCAGCTCCGCCACCCTTCTCCAAGGATCGCGAAAACTCTCGATACGCCCCGCAAGCCAGTATCGGCCAGCAACCATTCAATAGACTGTCCTAAACAGCAAAAGGGGCCGGGAATCGCTTCCCAGCCCCTTTTGTTGTCTTTTAATAGCGAAGAACACCAACGAAGTTATTCGATGGAGATCTTCGTAACGTTCTTCTTCTCGACGATCTTGGGAACCGTAACGGTCAGGATGCCGTCAGCGTACTTAGCCGAGAGGCCCTCGCTCGAAGCGTCCTTAAGATACACGCCACGCGTCGCGCTGTACGAGCTGAACTCCTTCTGCAGGAAGTTCTTGCCCTCGTTCTCCTCGTCTTCCTCGACATTCACGCTAATGGACAGACGACCCTCGTTAAGCTCGACATCGATATCGTCCTTGGCGACGCCGGTCAGAAAAGCCTTGACCTCATAGCCATCGCCCTTATCCTCAACGTCAACGGGGAACGCCTTAGAGGCAATCGAGCTGTTCGCTAGGTCGCTCATATCATCAAACAGATCGAACAGCGAGCTTGCAGAGGGACGAACGCCAAAAACCGAACGATAAGGAACCATGCTTGCCATGTTTACCACTCCTTTATAGGACTGCCGAGTCATCTTCCAGGTGACTGGGACTTCTTTTGACGCTCTTATATATGCCCACCCAGTGCTCATATATACATCGACTATAAAGTTTTTTGAGTCCAGTACTATAAGCATATCTAAGTGCGTATGACTCAGGTTTTAGGAAGGTTAAGGTTCTTTGAACCAGAGCTTAAATACCGAGTATGTCCCCAGCTACAAATAACAAGGGGCTTACAATGAGCGCGTACACGTTGTTGGTAACGAGCTAAAGGGCATCATGGACGACCAAAACCAGAACAATATGTTTATGCCGACGCAGGAGGAAGATACTTCCACGCAGCCGCCACGGTTCCATCGCCCCCACATCTCGCAAGAGCCCATTAATGATCCGGAGCCCGAGTATGTGACGAGAAATCGATATCAAACGCTCGAGGATGCCCAAACGGGACGCAAACATATGGGCGTCGCCTCGGGAGACCCTGTATATCTGAAAGACGCACCATTATCTAAAAACAGCGCAGCTAGTGATGAGCCGATGAAAGCATCCGCCGCTCATCAACAAAGAGGTCCTCGACCAAAGCAAACCTTGACGCATTCGGCTCGCTATCTCGAAACGCCAAAACAGGGAAAATCAATCTTCGTTTCATCAAGTAAACGACGCAAGCAGCATCGACTGACAATCCTGCTTTTGATCATTACAGCCATAGCAGTTGCCCTTGTTATTCGTTTTATTTTCTTTAAATAAAAGCTCAATACCAAAAAGAATTAAATCGTCTGGCGTAAATGAGTCATTTATGCCCGGTAAACGCAAAAAAGGGGGAGGCCGCGAGGCCTCCCCCTTCTCAGTTCAAGCGTACGGCTCGGTGCCGTCCACCGGTCAGCGGCGCCCTGGCCTCCCAC
>JAGZDZ010000020.1:0-43803 GCA_018368535.1 Collinsella sp.
CCTCTGGCACTTCAACAACATTGTCGCAGCCCCGACCCGCGGTCACGAGCGGGGGCTCCTGTCGTTTCCGTGCCCCTGGATTGGGTCATAGTGTCTGACGTGAGCTCAACCTGCGGCGCAATGTCAGCAACCAAGCCGAAAACAAAAAAGGCCGAAGTCCCAAGGCTTAATAGTGACAAGTAACTATTTTGTCGCAGAGAACGGTGTGACCCGAAGGTCACGCCGTTTTTCTGTGTTCATAGGTTGTTTGCGTGATGATAGGCTCGGAAATAACGGGAATATCTACATCGTCCACGAAGTTGAAGAAAATCTTCACTTTCTGCTTGCGCTTGCCGCTGGATTTGTCCGGGGCATAGACGATGATTTTCTTGATATACTCGTTCACGATGGTCTGTGTCAGCTCCTCCACATCCACATATTTCTGTGTCAGGGCGATAAAGGCATCCAGACCGTCGTTCATTTCTTCCCGCTGTTCCACCCATTCTTCGATAACTTCAATTTCGAGCTTTAACCGTTCCTGCTCCGCTTCATAGTCCGCAGACATCTTTCTGTATCTGTCCTGATTGAGATTTCCAAGAACATAGTCCTCGTACAGCCGGGCGATGATGACATCCAGATCGGCAAGGCGTTTCTTTGCCTGTTCCAGCTTCTTTTTGTCATCCCGGATGCTGCGCTCCTGGTCAGTCCTGCGGCATTGCAGCCATTCCTCCTGAAAACCGTCCACATCGCTTCGGATATACTCATTGACTGCCCGGATGCGTTCCAGAACGATTTCACGAAGCACATCTTCCCGGATATAGTGGGCAGTACAAGTACCACGGTTGCTCTTGTAGTTGTTGCAGACGTAGTGATCCTGCTTGCCCTCAAAGTTTTTGCTTGTGGCAAAGTGGAGCTTGCCGCCGCAATCGGCACAAAACAGAAGCCCGGAGAACAATCCCTGCCGTTCCGCTTTTGCAGGGCGGCGTTTGTTTTTCCTCAGTTCCTGCACCCTGTCAAACTGTGCCTGAGATACAATCGCTTCCTGTGTGTCCGGCAGATAAAACATATTCTCCGGCTCATTGGGAATCCGCTTTTTCAGCTTGTAGGACTTGGAATAAGTCTTGAAGTTGCAGGTACAGCCTGTGTACTCCTGCCGTTCCAAAATCCCTACAATGGACTGGTTGCCCCAGTGGTACGGTCTTTCCGGCATCGGCTTTTTCTTTCGCTTGGCATAGAGTGCCTTTGCGGTCATAATCTGCTTTTCTTCCAGAATCCTTGCAATCTGCTCCGGGCCTTTGCCGTCAATGCAAAGGTCGAAGATGAGCTTGACTACCGGAGCCGCTTCTTCATCCAGAATCCAGTGATCCTTGTCCTCCGGGTCACAGCGGTATCCGTAGGGCGGTTTGCCCATGTGCTTCCCACTGGTTCCTCTCTGCCGCAAACTGACACGGACTTTCTTGCTGGTATCACGGGGATACCACTCGTTGAACAGATTACGGATTGCGGCGAAGCCCTCGCTGTCTCCCCGGTTGCTGTCTACGCCATCATTTATAGCGATAAAGCGGACATCATAACTCGGAAAGATAATATCCGTATATTGTCCAACAGTCAGATAGTCACGACCAAAGCGGCTGAGGTCTTTGACCAGCCAGCAGCCCACAAGCCCCTGCTTGACAAGCTCAAAGCCTTCCTGCACACCGGGACGATTGAAGTTCGTCCCCGTATAACCGTCATCCACCAGAATTTTCAGGTTTGTATACCCGTGGTCACGGGCATATCGGGTTAAATACTCTCTCTGATTTGCGATACTGTTACTCTCGCCTTCCTGGGCATCCTCGTTGCTCAGACGGCAATAGAGAATGGTAATTTTCTGCTGATCCAACATAATATCCTCCTTCGGTGGTTGGTCAGCCGACAGTACCGTTGTGCATATTGGAATTATATCATGCTTTTGTGTCGCAGTCATTAACAAATCACCCCCTTGTCAGAAAAAATGAGCCGTTTTACCTTGTCGGTAAGTGGCTCATTTCCATCACACTCCGTTTCAATCACATACCATGTGTTTCCGATCTTGCACTCAATGGTTTTGCAGAAAGAGGACTGTGCCGCTTCCCAACGCTTGCGGCATTCTTCCAGAAAATCAATAGGCGGCTCAAAAATCGGATCGAAGCAGGAGCAAATATCAATATAGCCGATGGCATCGTTGATTTCTTCCATCGGGGCATCTTCCATAATCATCTTGTTAATTTCATCTACGGTTTTCTTCATAGGCAAATAGTTCCTTTCTTAAATTTCCATGTCCTGTCCACGATTGCGGGCAGGGTGTTTGTGTTCATACAGTTCCTTTCCCCTGGCGAGGATGGCATTGATAAAAGCCCAGACCTTTTCAGATGCAATCTCAATCGCATCCAGGAAAGGCTGGGCTTTTTGTTTCAGCTCCTCATAGTCTTTGTTCAGTTTTTCAAAACGGTCTTTCCATATCTTTGCGTTTTTATCTGCCTGCTCGAATTTCTGCTTGTATTTCAGCTTCTCAGACTTTTCCGCAAAGCTGCTGACCGCATAATCCTTTAGCGTGCGGCACTCATCCGCCGTCATGGTAACATTTCCCGTAATGGGATTTTTCTTGCCCATCGACTCAATCTCATGTGCAGTCATAGCAACAGACTTAGCAGCCTGAGTTTCCTTTTTCAGAGCTTCCAGTTTCTTTTTCTGCTTCTCCGTGGCAGCTTTGGCATCCGCTAAGCTCTGCTCGGCCTGTGCCACCTGTCCGGTCACAGCTTCCAAACGCTGCTGTTCGGCCTGTACCTTGAACTGTGTCACCGTCAGATGTTCTTCGGTGCTGCCACATTCTCCACGCTCTACATCGGTATAACCAGCGTTTCGCATGAAATTGAAAAAGTCATCCTGCAGCACACTGTAGGACGACTTCAAAATCTTTTTCCCTTTTGCGTTCAACATAGGATTTCCGTTTTCATCAAGAACGGGTTTGGATTCCCACTTCTTACTGCGGCTGACCTGTGTGATCGTTTCCTTTACCGTTCCCCGGAGGGATTCATCCTTGCATCGCTTCGACCACAGGATTTGTTTCTCCACCACCGGGATATAAACCACATGAAGGTGATAGTGGTACACATCCTCACCCAGAGCTTCCGACATTGCCCGGTTGCGCTCGTCGGCATGCATTACAGCGGAGAGGATATACTGCTCACCGCCCACGATCTCCACGGCGGCTTTGTAGGCATCGGCATAGAACTGTTTGGCATATTCATAGCCGCCGTGGTTGTGGAAGTAGGCAGAGTTTACATCAAACAGCAGCTCCCCATATTTCACCGCATCGGCTTTCAGACCACGGGTGGAGATAACACCATCTGCAATCATCTGATCGAACATGGCGGCATAGCTGTCGGTAGGTTTCTTGAAGTGGACATTGCGGTGGGTCTGGGTGGTATCAATATCTTGATTGGAGTAGCTGTCTTTTTCTCGCTCGTTATGCTCCTGAACTTTCGTCACATCGTCGAGGGTGGGCAAGTCCTGGTTACGGGCAAAGGTACGGTCAATTCCATCGTTTCTTGCCATAGGTTTTTTCCTTTCTTTCGAGAGTAGCAGACGGGCGGGGCTGCGGGGATGCACTTCTGCGGAAGTGTAATAACCCACTATAACACTTTCATCCATTCTGGCTGCAAAGTGCCGTGGGCTCTCCCGAGGGGGTGTGCGGTCACTGCGGTGACCTCTGCTGACCAAGGCAAAATGTCTGCAACTTTTCCCATGGTCAGCCCGTCTGCATGAAGCTGTTCTGCGGAACGTTTCTTGCAGACGTTGGCAGCGTCTTTCACTGCCATCCATAGGCAGCACTGCGGTGTGCCTATGGGGACGGGAGATGCGAGGGGCTGTTGCCGGGGGCATCACTTCTCCCGTCTTTGCTGCCATACAATGTCGCATCCCAGCACATCGGCAAGCTCCAATACTTCCTTGTATCGGATGCTTTCCCGCTGTAATTTTGCGGACAGGTTGGAAACGCTGTCGCTCCATCCGTACTCGTCCGAGAGCAGGTCAACAACTTCCTGCATGGTCATCCCAGCACGGATGATCTGTGCCTTGATTTCATTGCGTACATTCATATTGAAAAATCCTCCATAATTCTGTTTGTGGTTCGGTACAATCTCTGCACCCCAAAACGGAGCAGATACACCGAACAGTGAAAAATCTGCAATCTCTGAAATCCGTTCAGAATTTTGCTTGTGATGTCCTGTCCATATATGACCATATCCCGCTTTACTGTTTCGTGTGATTTGGTCTGGAAAAATGAAAACATCTATTGTTCCGTGAACAGGGTACACGGTTCAGAGAAGCACGATTTCGTGAAATAGCTTCGTCCTGCGGTCAAAAACTTTGCTGTTTCCATTGCCATTGATTTTCAATACCCGAAAACAGGTTGTCTCTGAAAGCCGTTGTTTCCTATAATGGGAGAAAACAGGGGTAAATGCTGCGTACATACGTACAGAGCATGACTGGCAAAATCAATCCCGCCATTCCTCCGGTACGTACGTACATGACGAAACATCGTAAAACCCATTTATATGAGGCCTTGCCACAGCTTCCACACCCATAAATCCCCACACCCGCCGTCCGGCAGAGTTGGTGATGTTGTTGCAATGTTCCAGATTGAATCTCCCGGCATTGGCAATCATGGCGTCGCTGAAGCTGCGGGCTTTCAGCGGTGCAAGGGAATTTTCTTCGCACCACATCCGGTAGATTTCATAGAAATCCTTGGAGCTGATGGACGCATCCGCTTTGCACCGGATGTATCCCTCCGATTCCATGAAATCAAAGATATTATTATTGTCACGCTTGACCGCTTCCCGATTTTCACGGATGCGGTCACTCTCCGAAAACTTAAAGTTGTTGGCAACGAGCCGCTGCAATCCTTCGAACGCCCACAGGAAGATGCCCTCAGCTTCGGCTTTCATCTTCTCAGCAAGGTCGGGATCGTCGGCTCTGCCCACGGGCTTTTCCTTGGTAGTCAGTACAAGCTGTCTGCGGTAAAAGCCGTCGCTGCGGTCATACAGGGCTTGCAGATCACCATTGCTGAATGCCAGCAACCGGGCAAACATCCAGCCCTGATAACTCTGCTTGCCCTTGCGTTCCAAGTCCATTTTGCCCTGTGCAGTCACGATGGATTTTACATAGTTGGTCTGACGCAGAGCTTCCATCCGCATATCATCATCCACGCACAGCAGGATGTGTTCCAGATCGGCACGGGCAAAACGGTTTTCAGAAATCTTCCCGATGCTGCCGTCTTTCATATTCGTGCCGAAGATGGTGGACAGCACCGCACCGATTTGGGATTTGCCCTCACCGCCGTTGCCCTTAATCACCATCATGCGCTGACCTTTGTTGGATGGAATCAGGCAGTAGCCAATGAACTCCTGCAAGGTGGGGATGTCCTCTGCATAGAGTAGTCCATCCAGAAAGTTCAGCCAGATCACCGGTGCAGGAGCATCGGGATTATAGCCGACAGGCAGACGGCTTCGCACGATAGCCGGTCTGCCTTCGGTGAAAGTGCCGTTCAAGAGCAGCGTACCGTTGGCAACATGGATGCGATCCTGCTCCGGAGGGAAGTCAGACACCTGCGCTTCCAGTTTCAGCACTTCCAGAATGTTGGTGATCTTCCGTGGGATGTTGTTCACGGCACAAAATTTCAGCTTGTCGTAAATCTCCCCACGCAGAGGAAGGTCATCCGTCACTCGACCATCGGGCGTGAAAAAAGCTCCGTTTGCGAAGATGATTCTGCGCTCATGCAGAAATTCTTCACAAAACAGAGCTTCGTTGATGTTCTGCCCGTCAAACCAGACAGGCAAATTCATATTAGGCGTTTTCCGGTTCTTCGCCACGGTGCGCCACCTCCTTTTTCTTTCGTGCGGTATACTCTTGCAGAAAAGCAATTTTGTCGTCCTGCATCAGCTTGTCCACCAATGCCACCCGTTCTTCCAGATCACCCACCGTCAGCACATCTGCCATATATTCGATATAGCAGTGCATCTGGCAGGCTTCCACAAAACGGTCATCCAGAGCATCTTCCGGTGTCTTGGGTGCGTATCGTACTTTCCAATCTTCCAGCAGATGCAGATAATCCGTCAGCACCCGGAAACACAGCATTTCATCCTCCCGTAACTGACGGATATAGGGACGCTTCGGCTTGACCATAGCTGCGGCAGTGGGCGGTTTTGGGTCAAGTCCAAAGTCCGCAGCCAGCTTTTGCGCTGCTTCATAGCTGCTCAGATCGAACGACCTTGCCACGAAGTCGATCACATCCCCCTTGACTCCGCAGCCAAAGCAGAAGAAATAATCCTCATTCAGCTTCATGCTCGGATGCCTGTCATTGTGGAACGGGCAGCAAGCCATGCCGTTTCGGTTGACTTTCAGCCCGTAGTGTTCGGCGGCTTGCTTTACGCTGATTGCCACCTTGATGGTTTCATAGATTGTCATAGAAAACCTCCGTTCATAGTATTCAGAAAGCACGAAACACCCGCCGTGATTGGCAGGTGCTTCGCTCCGTCTACTATTGTTATGCCGGATTTTTCAAAAAACAGGCTAATCGGAGGACAACCCCGTTTCAAAAAACAGGACAACTTATGGATAGATGTAGATTTCTTTACATTAGCATGATAGAATTAAGACAATGAAAAAACAGGACAGGAGGGGCAAGCATGAACCAAGAACTGATGACATTGGATTTTTGGCAGGATACGGTCATATATGAGGGAAAAACACTTCCTGTCGGCGCTCTTGCCTGTGATGCGCTGAATGTCCCTGCGGATACCATCGCAAAGATGAACGAGCAATGCGAGAAAATCAATCTGCTGCTTGGAATATTAAACGCCGGACAGGATGCTTCTGCACTCTGTCCTATTGCAACGGAAGCTGCTCTGACGATGCTTGATATTCTCAGTCAAACACCGCCGTTCTCCTATATGAATATCTCAAAGCACAGAGAACGGATTGAAAAAGTCTTTACTGTGGACAATGCGCTGAAATATGTGGAGTTTGCCATAAAAGCCGCAACCAATTCTTTGCAATTTGAAGAAATCCAGAACTTTGCCGATGCGATGATGCTCCAACGCTATACCGCAGTTTTCGGGCATCTGGCATACTCCCTTGGGGAATACCAAACGACCATGCTTGATTTTGCAGAAAAATCAGACGGCAACGAAGCTGACCGCACCGCAGAGGGCTTTGCCAGAATGTTCGGCAATTATTTCCCGCCGGAGTTTTCCATCACGGAGGGCAATGCCTGGATGTCTACCCTGAACAATTCCGTTCAGTATGTATCCGTCATCCGTCCCGGCGAAAAAGTTGCGAAGCTGGTCAAGCGGATGCACTATGTATCCTTTGTGGGGATGTTCCGGTCTGATCTCTTTGAGGGCCTGTGTGTTGGCCATGCACCGAAAAAATGCAAAATCTGCGGCAAATGGTTTCTGACCACCAATGCAAGGCACACCAAATACTGCGGCGGCTACGCTCCGGGGGACAAGCTGCACCGCACCTGCCGGCAGATCGGTAACCTGAAAGGCAGAGAACAGCGGGAACTTGCGGACGATCATCCGCTGAAACAGATTTATGAGAAGCGACTGAATACCATAAACCGCTATGTGAAGCGTGGCGCTCTGGACGCTGATCTTGCAGAGGTTATGAAAAAACTGGCGAAAGATAAGATGCTTCGGGCGCTGGGCAATGTCGCTTACGCCAAGGGTGATTATGAAAAAGAAATGGGACAGGCTGCGTTGAAGAAAGAAGCAATAAAAAGAATTTGAATTTAGCTAAGAGGTGAGCAACGTTATGTTAGAAGTAGTATTTAGCGACAGTGCCGCAGGGACTATGGCGGTTGCGATTGGACATAAGGGTTTTTTAGGCGGAGCAACCAGTGTAATTATCTCTGATGGGACAGTTTCAAAAGAAGAAATAGAAAAGTTCCAGCATCAAGCAGAAGAACGGGAGCGTTCTGGTTGGGAGAATGCTATACCGTTGGAAGGAAATCGTAAGGACATAGTTAATCTTCCGCTGGCATTGTCTGTGGGCAACATCTCCGAAGCAGGAATTTGTTTGGAGCGTGAGTCGGCATTATCTTTGCTACTAAGCATACTGCCCGATATGGCATCTGAAATCGTAACTGAACTTCTCAATACATCCCGAAAGAACTATGCTACACTACTGGAAAAAGCACAAAACGGAGAGCCGATTCGTGTTTGGGTCGGACGAGACCCAGATGATGTGTGCGGATTGTATTGGCTTCTGGAACAACTACGACCAATCGGCTTTGAAAAATTGGATATTACCATTGTGGAGCTTCCAATGTGGGAAACAAGACCAGATGGATGCATTGTCCAGTATAACGGTTGGGGAGAAGTTGAACCTTATCACTTGGGACGGATGGCATCTCTTGGGAAGAAGTTGCCAACAAATTACCTTCGTAGTTTGGCTAACCGCTGGAGAGAACTCCAACAGGAAAATTCTCCTCTTCGTGCTGTTATAAACGGCAAACTGGTCAGCGTATCAGAAACTCTGTATGATACATTTATTCTTCGAGAATTGGATACACTGGACGACGAGTTTAGGGAAAGCGTGCTTGTTGGACAGGTTCTTGGAAAGAATCAATTAGGGATCGGTGATGGGTGGATTGCTTTGCGTGTGGAACAATTTATCAAAGAGGGACTTCTGCTCCCAATCACAACTCCTGCACCAAATGCACCTATTTATCACCGTATGTTAAAGAAAATAAAGTAATAAATAACCCATTAGTTGATCACGGGATATTTATGAGTATTACTAAACTGGAAGGAGGTGCGCTATGCTGAATGATTTTTCATGGAATATGACCGGATACATACCGAAACACGCTGTCAATCCATCCGATGATGGCATCCCACCCTATGTTGCAGAGCGCATCTTCCAGCTGGAACCGGAACCGCCTACAGTAGACAATCCGAACGAATATATCCTGTCTGCCCTACGGGAAAAAGACTTGAAATATTTCTCATTCTTTCTCCACCACTACGAGCTGCAACTTAACAAGCGCATCAAAACCTTTCTCGGTGTGGATGGCGGCAATCGATACGACACAGACCGTTTTCTGGATATAAAACTGTCCTGCCGGGAGCAAATGCTCCAAAAGCTGATGGACTATGATCCTGCCAAGGGTGCGGAGTATGCTACATACATCTATCCGTTCATCTGGGATTCTATGCTCCGTTTCCGCATGGGCGAAGAAAAATGGTCGGTATCCTCTCTGACCAATTACAAAATGGTGCGATCAATGGCGTGGCTGTACCATAACACCAAAGATGCGGTCAACCAGTTTTCCAAGAAGTATAACTGCGACCTTGCTCTTGCGGAAGAATATCTGAAAGTTGTCCGTGGAATCCGCAACCAGCAGCCGTTCTATATAACGGACGAGGACGGCGAGGAAACAGGCGAGGATATAGCCCTTGACGATAGCTGGAACTATACCGACATCCTCTGGAACGGCATACAAGCAGAAAAGGTACAGCGGGCATTTGAGAAGCTGAATTACCAGGAACAGACCTTGCTCGAAAAACGGTTAGCAATCTGTATGACCTGCGGGCGAGTTGGCTCATGGAAGAACCGCCCCACTTTTGAAGAATTGGCGATTATGTTTGAGGGCAGCACAGCCAGCGGTGCAGAGCGAGCCTACCGGAAAGCGGTGGACAAACTGACAGAACTGCTGGTTGCCGAAGGTGCGCTCCATGCTGTCCGGCTGAAACAGAAAACCAAAACCAAGCGCAAAAAGAAAATCGCCGCCGCAATCTACGAATATCAAGCAGACTGCGACGGCGAATGGGGCGAAATTTCAGTTGATTTTGAGAACGGCACAGCAGAGATTATCCGACTTGCTGATTGGGATACAATTAAAACGAACTGGTTTGCCAAGGAGGCGATCCGGTATATTTTATCATTGTCGCCTGATGCTCTTACAAAATATATGCTCGTCCCCCTTGAGCCGCCACTTATATCTTGAATCCTTACAACCACTGTAAGTGGTATTTGCTGTGTTCCCATGCTATCATTTTATTACAAATGATAGGAGGTATTCACATGAAACCCATTTTGAATATTGAAAATTTAACAAAAATCTATGGCAATGTGCCAAGTCAAACAAAGGCACTGAATGGGATCACCTTCCAGGTGATGCCGGGAGAGTTTCTCGGCATTATGGGAAGCAGCGGTTCCGGTAAATCCACACTGCTCAATTGTATTGCGACTGTGATTCAACCCACAGGTGGAAGCATTCAGGTGGAAGGCGATACTCTGCAATCCCTCAAGGGAAAGGCTCTTGCAGAGTACCGTGGCAAAAAAGTTGGTTATCTATTCCAGAACTTTGAATTGCTGGACAACCTGACTGGCAGGGAAAACATCCTGCTCCCGACTTCCTTGCATGGGGTATCCGAAGCAGAAAGCAGCCAGCGGCTGAAGCAGTTGGCTGACTATCTGGAAATCACTGATGTTCTGGATAAGTTTCCGTCCAAGATGTCCGGCGGCCAGCGTCAGCGTGTTGCGGCAGCAAGGGCTCTGATCTTACATCCCCAAATGATCCTTGCCGATGAACCGACGGGTGCGCTGGATTCTAAGAACGCAAGAAGTCTTATGGAGAAGCTGTCCGGCCTGAATCGTGACGAACAAGCTACGATCCTGATGGTAACCCATGATTCCAATGCCGCCAGCTTTTGCAAGCGCATTCTGTTCATCCAGGACGGCGTGATCTTTCATGAGCTTCGGCGTGGAGACGAAAGCCAGCAGGAGTTCTACGGGCGCATCCTGAAGGTGATGGCGCAACTGGGAGGGGGCAGCGCAAATGTTCTCTAATCTCATTCTTCGGAACAGCCACCGCAGCCGAAAGGAAAACGGTCTGTTTTTCAGCTCCCTGGTGATTTCTATTGTTGCCTTTTACATGATTCTTTCCATCTCCACTCAAGATGTGATGCTCTTTTTGCAGAAAATGGAGAGTGACGCAGTTGACAAACTCCTGCTTCTGATTCCTGCGTTTTATGGGATGACCCTCGGTATTCTGTTCTTTTTGATCTATTTTGCCTGCAAGTATCAGTTCGAGCGCAGACGGCATGAGTTTGGTGTTTATCTAATGTTGGGGATGCGTAGAAGTAAACTGTTTGGTATGCTTCTGGCGGAAGATTTCCTGACCAGTATTCTTGCCATGCTCATAGGCTTACCTGTGGCTGTGGTGCTTTCAGAAATTGTCAGTCTTGTCACCGCCAAGCTGGTAGGCATGGGGATCATCGGTCATCAGTTTTCTTTATCCTGGTCTGCAATTGAATGGACGCTGGCAGGATTTCTGGCAATTAAGCTGACGGCACTTCTGATTTTGAGTGGACGAATCAGCCGCCAGGAGATCGGTACTTTGCTATCCCAGCCAACGAACCGCCCCAAAAAGCAAATGCCATCTGTTATCTATGGACTGGCTGCTATATGCGGAAGTGTGATGTTGGCAGTGGCTTACTACATGGCGATTCAGGGAATTGCATGGACAAAGGTAAGTATGATGGGACTGACTTTGCTGTTGGGCATAGTTGGTACGATGCTGCTTTTCTATGGGATGCGTGCGCTGATTGCTTTGATTGTTAAGAAAGGAAAAGGAAATAAGCAGCTTCATGTATTTACCTTCCGGCAGATTCAGGAGAATGTTATTCATCAGTCAACCTCCATGGCCATCAGCTCCCTGCTGATTCTGGCGGCGCTGTGTTGTTTTGGTGCGGGCGTAGGAATTGCAGGAACGAATAGCCTGTCTTCTGGCCATGTAATCGACTATACTTTTGAAGATCATACTGCAGAAGATTCATCGCAGGTTCTTCCGAATATAAAGGCAGCCCTGAAAGAAAACGGTTTGGAAAATCAATTTTCAGAGCTTTTTGAAATGAGGGTTGGGCGTATTCGCACCACAGAAGATTATGATAATGCCTACAGCATGGACGCTGTTATGGACTCTCTTCGGAGCCTGCCCCAGTCGGAAGACCGGGATGTCCTTCTGAACAATCTTGGTTATGCCACATACCCATATTTGATTTGTTTATCGGACTATAATCGTTTGTTGGAATTGTCCGGCAAACCGGCTCTCCAATTAGGCGAAAAGGAGGCCGCTGTCTATATTGATACAGAGTTTACTACGGTAAGTCGTACCGCAATGCTGAACCAAGTATTGGCCGGACAGCCCAAGGTGGAACTGGATGGTAGTCCGATTCATCTTACAGGAGAGGTTCAGTCTGTGAATTTGGTCACGGACCGTTCTATAACCTTGTCCTTTGCATTGATTCTTCCGGATGAAGCATTCCTATATTATAGCCAGGGAATGTATGATACCTATGTCAATGCGGTGCTCAGTGAGCAGGCTCTGGATGGAAATAGCCTTATGACTGCATATTTGGATTTGAACGAGAAGCTGGACGAAACTGGCATTGAATATGAAAGCTATCTTCAGAATATAGGTCGTCAGCTTTTCTACACCATAGCATCCAGTTATATTACCCTCTATCTTGCGATTGTTTTCCTGGTAGTTGCCAACACCATCGTGGGTGTTCAGTTCCTGATGAGTCAGCAGAAAACCGGGCGCAGATACCAGACCCTGATCCGCCTGGGAGCTACTTACGAAACCCTTTGCCAGTCTGCTGGAAAGCAAATTACCTGGTTTATGGGACTTCCTGTATTGGTTGCGGCTGTCAGCAGTCTGTTTGGAGTCAGGGCGTTATTTACAGGGATACTCTCGTCCCGAACCCGTGGGACAGTGTCTGAAATGCTGCTTGTATCTGCTGCTATGATTTTACTACTTTGCGTGATAGAATATATTTATATGAGAGTGGTCAAGCGCTCCAGTGATCGGTATTTGCTGACACTGATGCAGCCGCAGAGAGAAGAATAATTTGGAAGGAGGTGCTGTCATGAAAAGAATTGCTGTTGTGGAAGATGAAGTCTATATGCGGGAAGAACTCTGCGATATGCTCCAAAAGGACGGCTATCTTGTGGAGGCAATTACCGAGTTTGAAGATGCCGCTCGGCTCTTGGCAGCCCTCCGCCCTGACCTTGTGATCTTAGACCTGAACTTGCCGGAGATCAGTGGCTTTCAAATCTGCCAGGAGCTAAAGAATAAAACTGCTATCCCCGTCCTGGTGCTGACTTCCAGAGATCAGGTAAAGGATGAACTGCAAGCGTTCCAGTTGGGTGCCGATGAATATTTGACGAAGCCGTGCAGAAAAGATCGACTTCTTGCCAGGGTATCCAATATTCTCAAAAGGTATGAAGGCCGTACCAATCTCATAGAGGGACCAGATTTCCTGTTAGACCAGCAGACCTACACGCTTTATATTCATAATACCTCTGTGGTGCTTCCAAAAAATCAGGGAAAACTGTTGGTCGCTCTTTTGTCCGGCGGCGATGCTCTGGTCACGACGGAGCAGCTTTGCATGGCACTATGGGGAACCACGGAATACATAGATGAAAATGCCTTGCAGGTTAACCTAACCCGGCTGAAAAAAACGATGTCCGCCCTTGAAATGAAGCAGCGAATCGTTGCAGTTCGAGGAATGGGCTACCGTTTGGAAGCGGAGGTGTCTCTATGAAGCAGCTTTGGCACATGATAGAACGGTACTACCCCTGGCTTCTGTTGCTGCTGGGCGTGGATTGCTTTTGCGCTGTCATTCTTTGGATTTCTGACATTCAGGTATTTCAAACCTTGATCGGGTTAGTAGTTCTGACGAGCATCCTTTTGTTTTCAGCGATTCTGTTTGTACTAAACAAGAGGGAGAACACCCACATGGAACTGTTCCGAGATTTCCTCAGTGATCCTACCATCTGCAATGAAGAACGGCTGCTCAGTGCCATTAGTCAGAAAGAAGGAGAATCTGTCCGATTTTTGGCTTCGGTTTACGGGAATACAAAAACGAGAGTAACAATATGGCGGATGCCCTACGGGACTATGAAGAATACGTGGAGGGCTGGGCACATGAAGCGAAAACGCCCCTATCGTTGCTGACCATGCTCTTGGATAACCGGAACGATGAAATCTCTCCTTCCCTGCAAGCAAAGCTGGATTATGTCCGCAGTCAGCTTCAGGAGGATGTCACGCAGATGCTGTACTATGCCCGGTTGAAGAGCAGTACAAAGGATTACCGATTTGAGGATGTCAATTTGAATGACTGCTTGGGTGAAGTTCTGGAGGACTATGCCCCACTTCTTGAAGAGAAGCATTTTGTCATTCTCAACAAACTGCAATCTGAAACAGTCTATACAGACCGTAGAGGACTTCAGTTTATGTTGGGACAAATCGTTAGCAATGCCATCAAATATAGCAGCGATAGTCCCATGCTTACAATTTCCGTGATACATTCGGAGACTGCAGATATCCTTTCTGTTGAAGATAACGGCATTGGCGTAAAAAAATATAATCTGCCGTACATTTTTCAAAAGGGCTTTACCGGGGATTCTACTGACAGCAGAAAGAAGGCTACCGGTATGGGACTTTACCTGGTTAAGAAGATGGCCGACGATCTAAATCTTCATCTGGAAGCAGCTTCCCAGTGGGGAAAGAGCTTCAAGATTGTCATCTTCTTTCCTAAATTGAGATCCAACGGAGGGAAATAATATAAACAGAAAAACGCCCGCAGGATTTTCTCCTGCGGGCAGCGTGTTGTCAGCTATCCCAAGGCTTGTATTCTGTTACAGTTTTCAAATAGGTTTCGGGATCGCCGTTCAAGATAAGGTCTGCATACTCCAAAGGAGCGTTGTAGATCAAATAATCCAGCTCTGACCGCTGATACATATTGTCAGCAATCTCGTTCTCAACGACGATAGTGTCAATCGCAATCATACTGCCGTCGCTGAATTTCACTTCCACACAGCAATTATCCATATTGTAGGCACAAGATATTAAGGTTTTCATGGTATGTCCTCCATAATTCGTAATATAAAGCGAAAATCCCGTCTGACTTCCTGTTAGAAATCAGACGGGATTTGTCCGTATGCACCCCGGAAACCGTCAGCTAACAGTTGATAAGTAAATTAGTTCCTTATCACTGTTAAGCCAAAAGGCTTCGGCCTTTATTTTTTGCAGCGTCCAAGCGCAGTTTATCGATTCTCAATTGACCCGATGTTCTTGAGCTCGATGGAGATGAGGCCGTTGGGCTCGTTGACAAACTCGATGTACTCGGAGTTCGAACCCATCTCGGCCGGGAAGCTGATCTCGATGCCCGTGTCGGTACGAATCTTATGATTGCGCACCGCCGCGCGTTCGACCTGCTTGCGCTCCACGGGCACACGCTCAGGAACCTTCTCCTCGGTCAGTGCCGCGCGCACGCTCTCCTTGATAACCGGTTCGTCCTCAAAGACCTCATCGACGATATCCCAAGGCGGCAGCTCCTCGTCATCCTCGACTTTCTCGGCAACGGCAGCCTTAACCTTGGCGAGCGCCACGGCCGTATTGGCACCGTGCTCCTCGGCGACTTCCTCGACCACACGCGTCACGGTGTCGATGACCTCCTTGCCCGATACGCCCGTGTCGCACTGCAGCAGGCCATCGGGGATAAGCATACGGTCCTCGCCGGCAATCTTGCGCTTCTTGTCCACGTAGCCGATCTCCATGGTGCTCGCACGCACGATGGCATAGCTTGGAACCTTTTGCGAGGGGTTTGGCAGAATAGCGTAGTGGCGCGCGATGTCGTTGCGCACCTCCCCCTCCTCGCGGCCCACCTCGTGCATAAAAGCCTGCTTGGAGCCCAGCAGCATCACGGCAAACCAGCGGGCATCCTCATCGTCGTCAAAATCAGCCACGAGCACATCGGTAGACTCGGCTTTCTCGGCTTTGGTGAGCTCGGAGGAGATAAACTCCGCAATCTGCTGCGACAGGTCCACGAACTCGCGCTCGCCAAAGAAATAGCCCTTGAGCTCGCCGCCGAATGCGGAGTTCTCGGCAAACGTGGCACGCTTGTTATCAGCCGAGGTACGAGCGCGCCGCAGGTGCGTGGTTACGAAATTACGCACGGTACGGCTCTCGATATCGAGCTCGCGCTGGCTCATGACGTTGACGGCAGAGTCAAAGTCCAGGATATGCAGAATCGCGTGATTGATTTTCATATACGGCATTCCGTTCTAGATCGAATTGAGCACGAATCAGTATAGCGGTCGAACCCGCCCCAAGCGCATCGAAGATTGGCGCATCGGGGACAGGTTGCTTTGCACCAATGACTAGCGCAGGAGCTCGGACTGCCACGCCTCGAGTTGTTCTGCCAAACTCTTACCGACTGCGGGCATGTCGATCTGGGGTCGTTTGGGCAGCAGCGCGCATTTTAGGATTGCCGCGATGGTCTGCGAGACAAAGCGTCGCGTATCCTTGTCAAAGCCTTGCGCAGCCTGGAGCATCACGGGCAGGCTCTCGCGCAGATTCCCAGCGATATCCGCAAACCGCTCAGCACCCGTAGCCTCAAGCACGGAGAACAACGCATCTACAAAACGCTCGCGCTCGCTAGGCGACACCGCAAGCAGCATCTCGCGAATGGAGCCATCAACGTATCGAGCACCGGCGGACAGGCGCTCACAGCACACGAAGTCGCGACCATCAACCACCCAGCTAAAGGGATTATGCTGAAGCAGGCTGAACTCGGTGCTCTCAACGATGGCATAGTCCTCCTGTGTCTCGAACATCATGCCAAAGATCGACGACCGAGGTAGCGTCTTGTCGATTCGGCCGGAAAGATCGGCAAAGGCGTTTCCGTTCAGAAACTCCTCGACGAAGCCCGGACCATCATGGGAATACGCCCGTTCGATTCGCCCACGGGCGAAATCGGAGCACATCGCCGCACCGTACACCGCAAGGTTTCCACCCTTGGAATGACCTCCGCACAAAAGCGGCCCGTCAATCGCATCCGCCGCCTCGTCCACATAACGCGCCGCGGATTCCTGGGCCGGCACAGGACACCGGAACGCCATGTTAAAGTCCTCTTTCCAGCCCACAATCGTGCTGTCGGTCCCCCGGAAGGAAAGATAGCTAAACCCCGCCGGAAACCGGAATGCCATGGCTGCAAACTGCTCTGTCGCCACCACATCGCTCACGGCACGATAGCCGCAAACGTGCACGCCACGGTAGCGAGGGCTTGCTGCCACGGCCTCCAGCAAGGCCCTGCTCCCCTCCGGATCCCACAGGTCGCCAATCATGTCTTGGTAGCACTCGGCGCGCAGCAGCTCGCGTACGTCTAGGCCCTGCCAGTTCGTCAGCTCCGCCATATCACCCGGCAAACGCAAATAGGACAACCACGCAAAAACCAGGCTATCCACCGCGCAGAACGGCCGTTCCTCAAACGGATCAAACGCCGTCTGGGCATAGGTCAAAAAATTAGGCGAATCCGACATGGCCCTCCCATCAACTATGGTGCATTGGGGTGGTGCAAAGTAACCTGACCCCCTCGCACCAAAAAGGCGCCCGGACCGTGTGGCCCGGACGCCTTTCATTGTAGCCTGTTGCCCAAAAGAGCTTGATTTAGCAGGAGAAGTCGACGCTGTCGATGATGTCCTTGAGGGCCTTTGCGGAGGCGGTGAGCTCATGCTGCTCGTCATCGTTCAGCGGCACGGGGACGCGGCAGACAACGCCATCGCGGCCGACGACGGTCGGCATGGAGATGGCCAGATCGGACAGGCCATACTCGCCCACCATGAGCGAGGAAACGGGCAGAACGGTCTGCTCGTCACGCATAACAGCGGTGCAGATGCGCTTGACAGCCATGGCGACGCCGTAGTAGGTGGCGTGCTTCTTCTCGATGATGGTGTAGGCGGAGTTCTTGACGTCCTCGGCGATGCGCTTCTCGGCAGCCTCATGCTCCAGGTGGCCGTGAAGCTCGCAGAAGGTGTTCAGCGGCACGCCGGCAACCTGAGCGCTGGACCAAGCGACAAACTCGGAGTCGCCGTGCTCGCCCATGACATAGGCCTGGACATCGCGCGGGTCAACCTCGACGTGGGCACCAAGCATCTGCTGCAGACGGCCAGTGTCGAGCACGGTGCCGGAGCCGATGACATGGCCCTCGGGCAGGCCGGACATCTTGATGGCAGCATAGGTCAGAACATCAACCGGGTTGGAGACGATGAGCAGAATGCCGTCGAAGCCGGACTTCTTAATCTCGGGGATAATGGACTTAAAGATGTTTACGTTCTTGTTGACCAGGTCCAGGCGGGTCTCACCGGGCTTCTGGGCAGCACCGGCGGTGACGACGATCATGGCGGCGTCGGCGACATCGGAATAATCGCCGGCGTAGATCTTCATCGGCTCGGCAAACGTCATGCCGTGCGCGATATCCAGGGCCTCACCCTCGGCACGGTTCTTGTCCACGTCGATGAGGACCATCTCGGAGAACAGACCACTCTGCATCAGTGCGAACGCCGAAGACGAACCGACGAAACCGCAGCCGACAATAGCGACCTTCTTCTCGTTAACCATTAGAAACTCCCATCTCTCTCCACAAACAAGCCGCCCGGGAACGACCCGAGCGGCTTGCCGTAATCCCAATACATCCAATCGGGACTTTGATTATGCCCCTATTCGCAGCCAAAAATCGACCGTTTACCGAAATTGGTTGCAGTATTCGTAAAATAACTGCACGAAATCGGTTTCGAGCTATTGACGAGTCGAAATAGGTTTCTAATACAGGCCCGCCTCGCGAATGGCCTCGACAGCCAAAGCGATCTGATCGGGCGGCAGGACCAGCGCCATGCGCACGTGCCCCTCGCCCGAAGGGCCAAAGCTCGCGCCCGGCGTCACCACAACGCCGGCCTTCTCCATGAGCTCCTCGCAAAACGCCATGGAATCGGTGCGACCACCGGGAAGCTTGGCCCACACAAACATAGAGCCATGCGCGTTGGGACGCTCCCAGCCCAGGCCCTCAAGACCGTCGCACAGGGCATCGCGGCGTTCCTGGTACTTCAGACGCTGCGCCTCGACCTCATCGCGCGGACCGTTCAGGCACGCGATGGCGGCCTTCTGAATCGGGAAGAACATACCAAAGTCGATCTGGCCGCGCAGCTTGGCAAAGGCCGAGACCACATCCTCGCGACCGACCAAAAAGCCGATGCGGGCACCGGTGACGTTAAACGACTTGGAAAGCGAGAAGAACTCCACGCCCACCTCAAGCGCACCGGGATACTGCAAGAAGCTGCCGCCGGGCTCGCCGTCAAACACGATGTCGGAGTACGCGTTGTCATGAACGATCAACAGATCATGCTCGCGGGCAAAAGCGATAATCTCCTCGTAGACCTCGGACGTACCCACCGAGCCCACCGGGTTGGCGGGCAGCGACACGATCATATACTTGGCACGATCGGCAACCTCGGGATCGATGCCCGCCACATAGGGCAGGTAATTGTGCTCGGCAACCAACGGATAGTATTCGAGCTTGGCATCGGCGATCTTGGCGCCCGCCTCAAAGACCGGGTAGCACGGATCGGGAACCAGAATGGTGTCACCCGGATCGAGCAGGGCCAGTCCCAAATGGCCCACGCCCTCCTGCGTGCCGTTGCACGACTGCACCATAGACGGCGTAATGCCCGAAACGCCAAAGCGACGCTCATAGTAATCGCACACGGCCTGCTTGAGTTCGGGCAGGTCGCGCAGGGCATACTTCCACATCTCGGGATCTTGGGCTGCCTGCGTGAGCGCCTCGACCACATGGTCGTACGGCTTAAAGTCGGGCGTGCCCACGCTCATGTTGTAAATGGTCTTGCCCTGAGCCTTCAGCGCGAGAAGCTTGTTGTTGAGCGAGGCGAAGACCTCCGCGCCAAAGCGGTCGAGACGCTGCGATGCCTGCATGGTACCACCTTTCGATATGAAAAACGCGGCGCTCCGACAAGAGCGCCGCGTGATACGGGCCATCAGATTGCAAAAGTGTAACGCTTGCAACCCCCGTATTGGTTCAATTTAGCCAACCTTAGTCAACTGGATTGAGCGCGTCGATCTGCGCAAGCCACAGACGCGAGCTGGCGTCACTCGGCATACGCCAATCGCCGCGCGGGCTGAGCGTCACCGAGCCCACCTTGGGACCATCGGGCAGGCAGCTGCGCTTAAACTGCTGGGCAAAGAAGCGGCGGTAGAACGTACGTAGCCACGTGTGGACGGTCTTGACATCGTAGACGCCCTCGAAGCTCTTGAGCGCCATGCGGTAGATCTTGCCCGGCTCAAAGCCAAAACGCAGCAGGTAGTAGAGGAAGTAGTCGTGCAACTCGTACGGGCCCACCAAATCCTCGGTCTTCTGCGCAATCTCGCCGTCGCCCGTGGGCGGCAGAAGCTCGGGGGACACCGGCGTATCGAGGATATCGAGCAAGACCTCGGCAATGCGCCCGCCAAAGACATCGGCGGCATAGCGTACCAGATGGCGCACAAGCGTCTTGGGCACGCTCGCGTTGACGGCGTACATGCTCATGTGGTCGCCGTTATAGGTAGCCCAGCCGAGCGCCAGCTCCGACAGGTCGCCCGTGCCAATGACAAAACCGCCAGCCTGGTTGGCCAGATCCATCAGAATCTGCGTACGCTCGCGCGCCTGGCTGTTCTCGTAGGTCACGTCTTGGACGGCCGGATCGTGCTCAATGTCCTTGAAGTGCTGCTCCACAGCCGCGTGGATCGAAACCTCGCGGAAGCTCACACCCAGGTCGCGAGCGAGCGACTCGGCATTCGACTTGGTGCGATGCGTCGTGCCGAAGCCGGGCATGGACACGGCTGTGATACCAGTGCGCGGCAGCCCCAGTGTATCGAAGGCACGCACGGTCACAAGTAGCGCCAGCGTGGAATCGAGACCGCCCGAAAGGCCGATGACGGCCGCCTTGGTGCCCGTATGGGCAAGGCGGGTCTTAAGGCCGGCGGTCTGCAGGTCGAGGATGGTCTCGCAACGCTCGGCCAGGTCGCCATGGTCGGCCGGCACAAAGGGCGCACGGGGGAAGACACGGTCGATGTCGCAGGCGTTGCGCAGGACGGGAGCCTCGGAGAGTGTGCTCTCAAAAGAGAACTCAACGGTCGTGGCCTCCGGCGCATCGTCCGCGCGCGTCCACGTCGTCGAGCGACGGCGCTCGGCAACCAGACGGTCAAGGTCAACGTCGGCGACGGCCATATCGCAAGTGAGGAGCTTCGTCGCGGCGAGCTTCGAACCGTTTTCGTAGACGAGGTTCTCCCCCGCAAAGACCATGTCGGTCGTGGACTCGCCCTCGCTCGCATCTGCATAGGCATAGGCGCAGTACAGGCGCGCACTCTGATTGGAGATGAGGCTGCGGCGATAGTCTGCCTTGCCGATAATCTCGTCCGAGGCCGACGGGTTGAGAATCACCGTCGCACCGGCAAGCGCCATCTCGGTCGAAGGAGGTGCTGGCACCCACAGGTCCTCGCAAACCTCAACGCCCAACACCAGGTCCTCGACGCCCTCATCACAGCAACGGTAGACAAGCCCCGAACCCAGCGGAACCGGACCCTGACCGGCAAATTCAACCCACACGGGATCCGCAGGCGCCGGAGCAAACCAACGGCGCTCATAGAACTCACCATAGTTGGGCAGATACTTCTTGGCCGTAAGGCCCAAAAGCTCGCCCGCGCAGCACACGGCGGCGCAGTTGTAGATATTCTCGGCAACCGCAACGGGAAGACCGACGGTGAAGACAATCGGCAGCTCGCGGGTTTCATCGAGAATATGTGCCAGTGCGGTCTCGCAGGCATGCAGTAATGTGCGGTTATGGAACAGATCGGCCGCGGTATAACCGGTCAGGTTAAGCTCGGGCAGCACCAGAGCACGAACGCCGCGCTCGACAGCCGCGCGAACAGCCGCCAACGCAACCTCGGCATTGCCCTCGACATCGGCCACGCGAATCTGCGGCGACGCCGCCGCCACACGCAAAAAGCCATCGTTCTTATTAGCCGAAACGCAGCATTGCCTTGTTGATCTGGACACTGGAGGCCCCTTCTACCCTGAGATTCAGTCTAACGGACGTTCACATATCTCTAACTAGCCAAAGCAACCTCCCAGTTTACTGAGAGGCCAACCTGTGCTATGAGCATGTAGTTCAAAAATATCTTTAATTAAAAAAGGAGAAATCGATAATCGACTTCTCCTTTAAGCGAGGCGAGTAAATTCCGAAACTAATGGCAGAATTTATCCATGTAGTCCTCAAAGTCGAACACTTCTACCACGACGCCCTCTTCCTGAAACTCTTTCAGCTGCTCCAAGAGATCTTTGTTAATAACGTCCATGCAGAAACCTCCTCTATCTAATCAATTGTAGTATATCTGCTTTCATGCAATTATCAACCAACTTGTTTAATTGCTCCTCGCTTGCCGATAGTCCCTCTTTTTTCAAAATGTCGCGCACCTCGTTCTTAGAAATCGGCTTTTCAAACAACGAAAGCAAAGCGAACGAAAAATCATTAACCGCACACATTCTATGGGTGGCACAACTCAGCAGTACTCTTAACCCCTCTTTTGAGCGTCCGACTTCTTTCACAAACGAACTTTTAACCAATTGAAAACCATTATCGTGCATTACATAATCGGCATCGATATTTGTATTCAGCAATCCATAATGCAACAGTTCTTCTATCGCCCTTGTCAGCTCGAGATCGCCCTGATCAAGGATAAGAGAAATGCTACAATCGGCCTCCAATAAACGGGCCAACTTAAGGTATACCAACTGGGAAACAGCATAGACATGATGGTATTCAGAATTATAGAAGTAGGCAAATGGCTCAACGAGCACGACAGAGGTCTTGGAATCCAGCCAGATTCGATCAGCTGGATTTAGACTAGTCAGCCGTCGCTTTACTTTGGTCAAATGTCCCTTATACCTGACAGCGTGAATAGAATCTAGGATCCAGGTCACCTCTGAAATATGAAGCCGCTGGGGCAAGTCAATTGTGTCGCTACCGTTTATGACTTCTTGCATATAAAAATCAATATGATGCTCATCAGATAAGGATTTTGCTTCATTTAAAGTTAAACCAGTGCCTGAAACATAATCCACTTCGAGGCGCAAATCCTCATATTGGGACTTCGGCATTACAGAGACACCATACTTATCGGGATGATTCCAAACATCCGACCCCATAACGAGACCAAAATTCGTAAATCCTCTCGTGGAATATGGAACACCACATACCTGTTTTGAATAATTCAAAACATTCTCTGTATAAGCTAAGGTGTTCAGAGCCTCTTCTTTAGTTTCGGTCGGAAAGCCAATCATAAAGAATAGATGAACAGGAATACCCGCATTGAGACAATCATGGATATTGCGATCAATCCAATCAACTCTCGTGTTCTTCTTCATTAGATCAAGAACTCTTTGGTTGTATGACTCGAGGCCAAACTGAATCTGCCTACATCCACTTTGGTATATCTTGTTGAAAACGTCTGTACTTAGGGTTGGAGAGAACCTCGTTTCTCCATGCCAGAAAAACGTTTTTCCCGATGCGTTTATTTCATCCGCGAGTTGCTCCATTCTTTTGCCTTCGAATGTTTCATCCACAAAAGAGAAAACTCTCGTGCCGTATTTTTCATTTAACCGACACATTATTTCAAATACTCTCGATATAGGCATCTTTCGGTAACAACCACCGGTAGCACCGGGAATGGTGCAGAAGGCGCAATGATTAAAACACTGCCTAGAGGAATAAACCGGCAATATTAACTCAGGCATGAAGTATTTAGAAAGGGCGAAGCCATCGAAATCGGGAACTGTATCGTTGATAAATGTTTGCTCAATCCGATGGTTTTTATATATCTTTCCACCTTTAGCATGGCAAAGGTTTGGAACACAGTCGAGATTGTCATCACCAGAGTCAAGAGCCTCAAGAAGACGTGCAAGCGGCTCTTCGCCGTCATACATCATTATCGAATCAATGTATTCAAAAAAGGGATGCCATTCTTTCATGCAGTCATCTGCTAAACGAGTAATGTAATTGCCGCCCAATGAGACGTGTTTAACAGATGGACATTCTTCTTTAATCAGTTTCGCTAACGTAACTGCAGAAATCAATTGGAAACAGCCGCTCACCGAAATCCCAATAAACTCGATTTTTTCCCTCTGAATACGCTTAAGAAAGGCAATTTCATAGAAGGAAATAAACGGATTATGCAAGGTATCCGCAAGCGATTTCATTATTTCTGGTGTCGAATAATAATCATAGGGCAGATCTATGGAGTTGAACGTGTATTTAACTCCATATGAGACGTGATTTATGATATAGAGTGCATTTCTAAAAATGTTTTCAGCATATTGTCTTTCTTTTAGATTAAAGTATCTCTTCGATCTGAAAATATCTTTTGCCTCGTCAACATTAAGTGCTGACTTTTGTATCAACTCGATTGTTAATTGAACATTCGAACTAAACGAATCCTTTGATTCCCGATACCTTTTACAGCACTCTTCGACATGTCTCTAAGATAGGAGGTCATCGTAAAATTCCACGTTTAAGTCAATGATGTCAACTTTATATTGTTCAACCTCTTGAAGATATGACTTCAAAACAGGCAAGGCAAGATACGGCCCCACTGGACTCCATCCTGGGGGAAATACTAAAAGCGTTTTAGGCATATCAACGTCACATCTTTCGCAAATAATTCAATTGAAACACAACTACCATCATAATTGAAAATACACCAAGTCCTGTAACGAGAATTGAGAACATCGCGATGCTCGTGAACAGCGAAACAAGGAGTGTTGAAATAACAACAGCAACCGATTGCAAAGACTCCCTAATTGAAAACAGGCTTATCGATTCAGATTCGTCTCTCGCCAAATCCTGCAGCGATGTTATGAGAAGCACATCTTGAATGGCGTTTCCGGCACCGACGATAAAAAGGAAAATAAACGATATCCCAGACGCATAGCGATAGCCAAACGCCAGATACGCACCGAGCGCAAGATACGTCACAAAACAATATGATTTAACGCAATCGGAACCACTAATTAAACGACCATATATTGTATTTCCGAACAACAGTCCGATTGTAAGACTACTCTGAAGGAATCCGTATTGTATCGATGACGAGTCAAATTGCAATTGCGCAATAGCTGGCAAAAGAGAATTCAGAGAGCCGAATGCCACACCACTAGAAATATCGATTAATAGGAAACCAATTGCCAAGTGCTTCGCGCTAAGATCACTAAATGCAGTCCTGTTTTTTTCATTTTTGCTTATCCCCTCTTTATCATTAACCTCGATAACCGACGGAACATCTCGCAGCAACCAGAACGACGCGGCAAAAGAAAGCGCGTCTAATGCAAGAACAGCCTCCGCCCCAAATTGAGCGACAACAAAACCGCCGGCAACTGGCCCCAGAACCATCATCAAATTCTGCAGAAACCCAAACGAATTATTAATTACGTCGCGATTGATACTATTCGTATTGGCTCTTAACAACGAGTAAAAGCAGGGCATTTCAACCGTTCGGCAAAGCGATACCGCGCACGTAATAGCAAACATACTCCATTTACTATCAACAAAAATATAGCAAACGAATAATCCCGCGCGAATTAAGTCTGCCAATCTCATGGCCTGCAGTGTCCCGATACCCATCTTCTGAGGCAGCTGCGCGAGCGCAACTGAAAACAGAGAGGGGGCAAATCTGCAGCAGACCATCAAAGCAGTTGCAGAAACATCGTGAGTTACCTCGTAAATCAGCATTGGCAAAGCAATATTCGCACACCAATTGCCTATTTCGCTTATCCCTCTAGCAATATATAGGACCCGAACCGGACGGCTAGCTCTCAATACCGTGAACATCACGATTAACCTCGTATTTCAGGCCTCGCTCATCCCTTAATAGGAATCCATAATCAACCAAGTACCGCCTCAACACGGCATAATCAGGATAGAGCTGTGACAGCACACGATTAACCTGAAGCTCCGTATAACTTGTATTTAATTCAAAGAAAGAGACGGCCCATAGCAGCATGATTCTTTTATAGCTTTCCTTTTTTGGAATTGAAACCAGCTCGCCATTCTTGAGAAATCGTTTTTTAAAGTCTATTAGCTCATCCATTCACATCCTCCATTTCATACGCATCTAATACTAAAAATGCATACGCTTTAGGTCATCGCATTCGGCTTCTATATTCGAACTAAACTCGAACTAATCTAAATGATTTGCTCAAACACTCTTCGAAAGCTCGTTTTTCACTCTGAGTAAAACGCCCTTCCCAGTCAGTCCACGAACAGGAAGGCAACTCACAGCGAGCGGAGTCGAAGCCCTCTGCCGTCGGTCGTTCAAAATGCACGACAACCTTTTCGATATCCCCATCTGTAATCAGGTCAGAATGAACGACCTCGGTACCGTCTTCGAATGTCATATACGGGTACATCACGTAAACCACCTCGCAATCGTAAATCCAGTTTAGCATCAAGCTATTGCACCAAAGACAGCAAGCCCCCTTGATGAGTTGATGGTATCTGTTAAATGTCACGTACGATTCACATCTGGTGGGTACCCTGATGGCTACACGAAACGAAGCAGATTTACACCGGGAGGACCCCGTATGACAACCAAGTACACCGACGCGCCGCGCACGCGCGTCATGACGCCGGCATCGCTCAACAACGGCGTACACGAGAACCATTCCATTGGACAGACCATGGCCATCGCGCCCAAAAAGGGCCTGTTCGACGACATTTCCATTCCCCAGATCATCGCCGGCGCCGCAGCTGCCGCCACGAGCGTGGCGCTTGCTTCAAAGATCGGCATTGCCGGCTCGGTGATTGGTGCCGCTGTGAGCTCAGTCATCACTGTTGTGTCCTCGCAGGTCTATCGCCACTTTATCTCCGCCAGCGCCGAAGCAATCAAGGGCACGCATGCCGCTGTCGACTACCCTGCCGGCGCCTACGAGCCCGTTGAGCCCGATGTCGAGGAGCACCTAGGTGGCGCCGCGACCACGCAGGAGATGCGCCAGGTTGCGGGACGCGCGACCACGGCGCGCGTCGCCCCCAACTGTCTGCGCGCCAAGGCGGCGGCAGAGCGCAGCCAGACACAAAAGAAGGTCATCGTCTTCTCGATCGCCATCGCCATCGTCGCGGTCATCGCCTGCGCCGGCGCCATCCTTATCACCACTGCCGGTGAGGGTCTGGGCGAGCGTCCCGAGCCAATCCTGTCGTCGCGCACGACCGAGAGCGATGCAAATGGCAACACTCAGCCGCAGGATCAGCAGGCACAGACGGACGACACGCAAGACAGTCCTACCTCTGCCAATTCGTCCTCGAACACCCAAAACCAATCGCAGGGCACCGATTCCTCTACGGCCAACAGTGGCACGCCGTCCGGCACGACCGACTCAAGCCAAACGACTGACGGTTCACAGCCGAACACGGGAGGCCAGACGAGCGACACCACGTCGGGAACGGGCACGGCAGACAGTAACAACACCAACAGCTCGAACAGCTCGAGCGGAACCGCGTCCGACATGGCATCTGACAGCTCGAGCCAAGGCGCGGCATCGGGCAACTAAGCACGTTTGCCCCTCATAGATAACCGACCTGCATAACGGGCGCGAACCGGCAACGGTCGCGCCCGTTTGCCTTGGGCGCCGCCATGGCGAACGCTATGCGATGGTAAGATGCTTTACATGTGTAAAGAGGAGATTTGCCATGAGCAAGACAATAGTTAGGCCCACGCTTTCGCTGGGCAACCACATCTATCTGTATCGCCTGCTGCGCGACGCGATTGGGTGCGGCAAGCAAACGTTTATGACACAGGTCGAGGAGGCGCTCGCCGCCGGCGACATGACCGCTTATGACCTGGGCTTTGAGTCCACGCGTGAGCTGCTCGAGGAGCTCGACGACTGCATTAAGCTGACCGTCTTTAAGGGCGGTCGCCTGTATGCCACCGTCATCGCCAACGAGGCTTGGGATGCCGCCCTTGCCAAGGGCGAGGACAAGCCCAAGGCAGCCAAGGGAGCCAAGCAGTCCTACAAAAAGAAAAAGCGCGGCGAGAAGGACCTCAAGGCCGTGCGTCCCAAGCACGTTAAACGTCCCAAGCCAGAAACCATGGTTGAAGCCGTGCCGGAGCCCGAGCCCGAGGCAGAGATCGAAGTCGCTATTGAGGTAACAGCAGAAACCGAAATCACCGCCACGACCGATCCCGAAGTCATATCTGAGCAGGAAACCACTGCGGAGCTCAACGAAGCTCCCAAGTCGACAACCGAAGAAGCCGCTGACCAGCCCGAGACGTCTGCATTCCAAAACAGCGATGTCTTTGGTGACAAGGCCGAGGACGATCAGTCCGACGAGCCCGCAGATCAAGACGCTACCGAGTCGGCGCCGGAGCCCGAGGCACCGCAGCCCGCCATCTCGCTCACGGTCGTCTATGACCCCGAAAACGCCAACGCCGGCATCACCACCATGGCTTCCACGCCGGTCGAGACAAAGCCATCTGTCGAGGCAAAGGATGCCCCTCAAGCCAAGACCAAAACCGAGACCGAAGACATGTCCGTCCCCGTGGAGCCGACAGATTCCGCAGCTAAGCCGGAAGCGGCGCCTGAGCCTGAGCCTGTCATCGAGTCCGCATCCACACCTGTCTATGACCAGATTCCCGCACCTGTACCGGCTCCGGTCCCCGCACCCGCAGCACCTGCCATCCCCGAGGACTTCCCCATCGATTTCGCAACCGAGGTCTTCTGCCCCGGCCCGCTTCTGCACCAGCTGTCGACCTATCTCCCCTACGGCGCCGACACCCTCGGCATTGTCGGCGAGTACTACTGGATCGCCCGCGAGCGCGGTACCATCGAGGCCGTGCGAAACCGCGCAAGCTTCCTCCTGCGCTACACGCAGGCCGGCGAGCGCCGCGAGGTTACCGTGCGCATCCGCCGCAACACCACCGGTGGCCTCGGATCCACCTGGGCCATCGATAAAGTCGAGCCTTCTACCAAGTAACAAAAAGGGACGATAACCCTCAAGGTTATCGTCCCTTTCTCGTTAGGTCACCTGAGCTCGACTAGCCGCGCGTCAGCTTGCGGTGAATACGATGCGGCTGGGCTGCGTCCTCACCCAGGCGCTCGATACGGTTGGCCTGATAGGCCTCAAAGTTGCCCTCGAACCAATACCAGTTGCCCGGATTCTCGTCGGTGCCCTCCCACGCCAGAATGTGCGTGGCGACGCGGTCCAGGAACATACGATCGTGGCTAATGACCACCGAGCAGCCCGGGAACTCGAGCAGCGCCGCCTCGAGCGAGGACAGCGTCTCGACGTCGAGGTCGTTCGTGGGCTCGTCGAGGAGCAGCAGGTTGCCGCCCTGCTTGAGCGTGAGCGCCAGGTTCAGACGGTTGCGCTCGCCACCGGAGAGTACGCCAGCGCGCTTCTGCTGGTCCTGGCCCTTAAAGCCAAAGCTCGCCACGTACGCGCGGCTGGGGACCTCGGTCTCGCCGACCATCATGTGGTCCAGACCATCCGAGACGACCTCCCACAGGTTCTTGTCGGGGTCGATGCCAGAACGGTTCTGATCGACATAGGAGATCTTGACGGTCTCGCCCACCTCGAGCTCGCCCGAAGTCAGCGGCTCCAGGCCCACGATGGTCTTGAAGAGCGTAGTCTTGCCCACACCGTTGGGGCCGATGACGCCCACGATGCCGTTACGCGGCAGGGTGAAAGAAAGGTCGTCGATGAGCACGCGACCGTCGAATTCCTTGTGCAGGTGATGGGCCTCGAGCACCTTGTTACCCAAACGCGGTCCAACGGGAATGCGGATATCGGTCCAGTCGAGCTTCTGGCTTGCGCGGGCCTCGGCCTCCATCTCCTCGTAGCGAGCCAGACGGGCCTTGTTCTTTGCCTGGCGAGCCTTGGGCGAGCTGCGTACCCACTCGAGCTCGGCCTCCATGCGCTTGGCGAGCTTGGCGTCGCGGTTGCCCTGCGCCTCGATACGGGCGGCCTTGGTCTCCAGATACGTGGAGTAGTTGCCCTTGTAGGGATAAAGGTGACCGCGGTCGACCTCGCAGATCCACTCGGCAACGTTATCCAGGAAGTAGCGATCGTGCGTGACGGCAAGCACCGCGCCCTGGTAGTTGTGCAGGAAGTGCTCGAGCCACAGGATCGACTCGGCGTCCAGGTGGTTCGTGGGCTCGTCGAGCAGCAGCAGGTCGGGAGCTTCGAGCAGCAGCTTGCACAGGGCCACGCGACGGCGCTCGCCGCCGGAAAGTACGTTGACCGGCATGTCGGAATCGGGCAGCTGCAGGGCGTCCATGGCCTGGCCGAGCTTGGAATCGATATCCCAGCCGTCGGCGGCGTCGATCTCGTCCTGGAGCTTTCCCATCTCGGCCATGAGGGCGTCCATGTCGCAATCCGGGTCGCACATCTCCTCGCCGATCTTGTTGAAGCGATCGACCTTGGCGATCATGTCGCCAAATGCCATGCGCACGTTCTCGATGACGGTCTTGTCGTCGTCGAGCGGCGGCTCCTGCTGCAGGATACCCACGGTGTAGCCGGGGGTGAGCTTGGCATCGCCGTTGGAGACCTCCTCGATGCCGGCCATGATCTTGAGCAGGGTCGACTTGCCCATACCGTTGGGGCCCACGACGCCGATCTTGGCACCGGGGTAGAAGCTCAGGGTCACGTCGTCAAGGATCACCTTGTCGCCATGGGCCTTGCGAGCCTGATACATCTGGTAGATGAACTCTGCCATTTGCCTGTTTTATCCTTTCTACCTGCTGTTTCTCTATTCTTGATTCGCTTTAGTGGAAACGAAATGAGGAAACCAGCTCTGAAACTTAACGAAAAAAGGGGCATGGTTGCCCATACCCCCTAATACTACCTGGGAAAAGTCCCCCGGAACATACTATGAACTGCGTACGCTAGTTTTCCGCAACCTTAACGAGCGGCTCGCTGCGATTTGCGCCACAGCAGATACGAGTAGACGTAGACGGCTCCGACCGAACCAAACGCCAGAACCGCAATCACTGCGGCGACGACTTCACTCGAAAGCACGCTGCCCGCCACGCCCATCACAATCAGGCCAACACCCAGCACCATAAAGCAGGCACCGCCAAAGCGCTGCGTACGGCGCCAGTTCTCGGGATCGGCAAGTGCCCAGGGCGTCTTGATACCGAGCGTATAGTTCTGCTTCACACGCGGCAAGTAGTTGCCTACGCCGATGAACAGCAAACCGACAACACCGGAAATCAGCACGTTAACCGAACCGACCGCCGGCACCACGCCCCAGACCGTAAGCTCTCCCAGCCAGCTTATGGCGCACATGAACAAGGTGAAGGCGATTACGAAGCCCTGATAGAACTTGCCCGAGGTTCGATATGCCTCACCTTTGGGGTCGATGCGCGGCACCACGCAGAACATTGCGAGAAGCGCCAGAGGCAGCACGCCGAGCGCGGAGGCCATCCAGCTAGGACCCCAACCGTCGACAGCGCTGTTCGCGCCCCAGTGCGTGGGAATCTGCGCAGGCAAGCTCGGCATCACCATGAGGTGCGCTACGACATTGGCGACGCACAGAGCGACCAGCGCAATCCACACACGCCGCGATACCCCCGTGGCGTGAATACCCTTGTTTTCGTTATTCATCCTTATCACCTTCCGTGTTTGTAAAGCCCATAAACCAACCGATCAAGTCCTGCATGACGGTGGTGTTTAAGCTGTATACGATGTTTTGGCCATGGCGCTCGTCGGTCACCAACCCGGCGTTTTTGAGCGTCGCCAAGTGATGGCTCAGCGACGGCTTACTGATATCGAAATGCTCGGCAAGCTCCCCCGCCGTGCAATTGCCCTCGCGCAGCAACTCCAAAATGCGCCGTCGCGTTGGATCGGCAAGCGCCTTAAAACCCTCTCCCGGCATAAGACCTCCTTTCACCATCTCTCATGACGCGCACACTATACTCGATATTTAGTTGTTTGTCTAACTATCTAATCTTGTACTCAAAAAAATAGCCGCCTCCGCGTAATGCGAAGACGGCCACTTCTCACGCTACAAACGTGTTTTTGAGTTGGCCAACCCGCTGCAACGGGTGCCATCTGCTTCAATCTTATGCGAACCCCGATCCCATTTCAACAAGCCCAAGGGCTCAAATGGAATCGCGATAACACCTATAATGGCGATAGCTAAAACACAATTCGCTTCCCCATCGGAGGATGTCTATGACCGAAACCGCTGCCGCTCTCGTCGAGACACGCGACACCAAGCTCGAGATCATCATGGGCCGCGAGGCACTCGATAAGCTCGCCGATGCTACGGTGTTGGTGCTCGGCTGCGGAGGCGTGGGCTCCAACTGCTGCGAGGCACTCGCCCGCGGCGGCATTGGTCATTTCGTCATTCTGGACAAGGACATCGTCGCGCCCAGCAATATCAATCGCCAGGCTATCGCCTTTCACAGCACTATCGACAAGCGCAAGGTCGATGTTATGGAAGCCATGATCCACGACATCAATCCCACCGCCACCGTTATCAAACGCACCGAATACCTGCTGAGCGACAACATCGACGAGTTCTTCGCGAGCGTTTTGGAGCAGACGGACGGCAAGCTCGACTACGTCGTCGACGCCATCGACACCATCTCGGCCAAGCTCACCATTGCCAAATATGCTCAGGACCACGACATTCGTTTGGTTAGCTCCATGGGCGGGGCCAACAAGCTCCATCCCGAGTGCCTCCGCTTTGCCGACATTTTCGATACGGTACGTGACCCCATGAGCCGCATCATGCGCAAAGAATGTAAGAAGCGCGGAATCAAGAGTCTGCACGTGCTGTTTAGCTGCGAGGAATCGGTTAAGACCCAACCCCGCGACCCGTCCAACATCCACGAGCGTACCGAGTTGGGTACCGCCAGCTTTATGCCGCCCATCATGGGTCAGATGATTGCCGGCGAGGTTATCCGCCAGATCAGCGGGCGCGGCACCGAGCGCGTACGCGCCGACGGCCAACGCCTGGACTAGCAGAATGTCCTGCGATGGAACCGCAATTCTTTGACACGCATTGTCATCTTGATTTGATGCTCGGCCCCGATGCTGCAGCCAGTGAGTCGGCGGCGTCGGGTCTGGGGCTCTTTGACTGCGGGGTCGACCCACGCGACTTTTCGGCCGCAAACGAGCGCGCCCGTCGCCAACCAAGCATCATCGCCGGCGTTGGGCTTCACCCCTGGTGGCTCGCCGACGGCCGCTGCGGTCCCGCCGAAGTCAACCTGCTTTGCGAGTTTGCTGCCCAAGAGCGCTACATCGGCGAAGTCGGACTTGACTTTTCCGCTCGTTTTGCCTTAAGTGAGCCGCTACAAATACAGGCATTTGACTGGCTCTGCGATACACTCGTGCAGCATCCTCTTACCGGGCGAGTGATATCAATTCACGCCGTTCGTTCAGCAGGAGCCGTACTGGACGTCCTCGAATCGCATGGACTACTCATCCCAAACCCCGACTCCCCCGCTATCATCTTCCACTGGTTTAGCGGTACTTCGGACGAACTCGTCCGCGCGCGTAATGCGGGCTGTTATTTTTCCGTGAACGAGCGGATGCTCGCCACCAAGCGCGGTCGCGAATACGCCCGACAGATCCCACTCGATCGTTTACTGCTCGAGACCGATGCGCCGGCGGAGGCAAACACAGAAACAAGCGCACAGTCGCTCATCAGATCGCTCACAAGGACCTCGATGCGCATTGCCTCACTCAAAAACTGTGACGCTAAGCACATTGAGTCGGCAGTTTTAGCAAATGCGCGCTCTGTATTTGACCTTCGCTAACCCCTGTGGGCAAAAAATGCCAAATATGAGTACTGCTACCGGAATGGATACATTACTTTTAACTTCCCAACCGCAAGAATAATCCTCGATTGTCCGCTAATTAAAGCTTTTACAGTCATTCATCCTGCGTTTTCGCAAATCTTAAACCCCTCCAGACGCTCAAATCACATCTGAAGGGGTTGATTTTGCTGCGACTAAATTAGTCACAGTACTCATATTTGGCATTTTTTGCACACCGAGTCCCGGGGAGGCACCCGCACCTCCCCGGGACCGCTCGGCTATTCGACGATTGGTGCTCCGTGGCCCCAAGAACCTTCCATGCCGCACACGGTCGAGGCAAACCCGGCAGCAAAGTCGAGCGCGCGCTCGATGGCCTCGGCGCCATCCTCACCACGCTTGACGGAATCGAGATAGCACATCAAAAACGAGGTGAGGAACGAGTCGCCCGCCCCCATGGTGTCCTTCATGTCCGTTACCGGTTTAGCCAGCTGGCGGTAATAACGCTCGCCGTCGTAAGCAATGCAGCCCTCGACGCCCGCCGTAGCCGACACAAAACGCGGACCCAGACCCTTCACCCATGCCAGACGCTCGCGAATCTCGTCCTCGCTCGCGGCATCCGCCGCACTAAAGAAAGCGAAATCGACGTAGGGCGCAATCTGCTCGTAGTACTCGTCGGTGGAGTCGTCCGAAAAGTCAAAAGAGACCGTGACGCCCGCAGCCTTCAACTTGGGCAGCTCGCGCTCGGTAAAGCAGTAGTTGCCCGAATGAACCACATCGAACTGCTTCATGTACGCAAGGTCAAAGCGATCGAGGACATAGCGCGCATCGCCACGGATACCGCCCTCGTTGGAGCCAAGGAAGACACGGTCACCGTCAACGACGGTCACGCGAGCCGCTCCGTTCTCGCCAATCATCTGCTCGCACTTGTCAAGCTCGATACCCTCATCCTCGAGGCTTGCAATGACATGCTCGGCAGCGGCGTCATTGCCAAAAATGCCCATGTATGCAGAGCGTGCGGCACCGCATTTCTTGGCATAAACGGCGAAGTTCACCGCATTGCCGCCGGGATACATGGTGTGGATATGCTCGTAGCGATCGACGACGTTGTCGCCAAATCCGAGCGCGTTAACGTTAAATGCCATGGCCTTTGCCCCTTCTAGTACTCGACGACGCCCATGTAGCGACGGAAATCGGGATCATGGTCAAACACCTTGCCGCGTGCGGCACGCAGCTCGCAGTTCATGGCGTAGAACAGCACCGGGTCCAGATAGGCACGGACGCTCGCCGGCACGGCTTCCATACCGTACTCCTTGGCATCGAGCACCATCAGCGTATCGGTATGCGTCTTAAGGAACGCCAGGGCGCGCTCGTCCATAGCACGGCACTCGCTGGAGCCCATCTGCAGGAAGTAAAAAACGCCATCCTGAGTAGCCTCGAAGGGGCCATGGAAGTACTCGGCAGAGTGGATGTAGCTGCAGTGCTGCCACTGCATCTCCATAAGAGAGCAGATAGCGAAACCGTAGGTCTGGCTAAAGTTGGGACCGCTGCCCAGAATATAGAAGAACTCGTGCTCCTGGCAAAGCTTGGCAAAGCGATCACCCAGCTCGGCATTTACCTTCTCGCGTGCCGGGGGAAGAATCTTATCCATCTCGGCAATACCGGCATACATATCGGCAAGATCGGCGTAGCCCTCCTGCTGATCGAGCAGCTCGGCCGCAAGCGACAGCGAAATGCCAGCGGGGACCTCGGCCTGCGGCACGCCCTCGCCCCACGGGTAGACCCACGTGGTCCACTTGCCGGAGTCAATCTTGGATCCAGCGTTGTCGGTCTGGGCGATCACCGTAGCGCCGGCAGCAAGGGCAATCTCACAGCCCTCGACGACCTCGGGGGTGTTGCCACTGTGGCTGCAGGCAATGACCAGGGATTTCTCACCCAAGCGGCGCGGGCGCATGATATCAAACTCGCGAGCCGTATAGATATACGAAGTGAAGGTGGTTGCCTCGCGCTGCAGAAGCTCATGAGCCGGGATCAAATCGATCATGGAGCCACCGCAAGCAATCCAGTAGACGCTGTCGAACTTGCCCTTCTCGGCAATTGCCTCTTTGATCAGGTCGTGTGCGTTCATATCCAGTTCCTTTCTTGTTTGGTCCACAATCAATGACGTTGGTTGCGTGGCCGATAGTTGTTTTAGTCAATCAGATATTTCTCGAATGCGGCCATGTTCTTGGCATCTGCCGCCGCCGGGTCATCATAGTAACGACCGTCCGTGATTTCCTGGCCCAGCATGCCGTCGAAACCATGGGCGTTGAGCGTGGCAACGAAGGCGTCCATATCGTGCTTGCCATCGCCCCACACCAGATGGCCATACGGATCACCGTCGATAAAGTGCATCTCGTGAATTGCCCCATCACCAAAGGCGGCAAACCAGTCCTCGAGCGTCTCGCCTGCAACGCCCATCGCGGTTGTATCAACCATGGGCTGTAAGTACGGGCTCGCGACCTCGTCAATCATGCGCTTCGCATCGGAAACCGTCGTCACAAGGTTGCTCTCCTCGGGACGCAGGCTTTCCATCGTAAGCACCAGACCGTGCTCGCCGGCATACTCCGCCAGAATGGACATGTGCTCGCGGCTGCGCTTCCAGGCTTCCTCGCGGTCCTCGTCCCAGTCGCCCCAGCCCGAGTTGACGGACATACGGTCGCACCCAAGTACCTCGGCAAGCTCAATGCCGTGCTTAAAGTACGCCAGGCTGCGCTGTTCATGCAGCGGTTTGCGTGCGCAGTATTGCCAAGGATAGACAACATTCTCGGGACACAGAGTACGATACCTAAGCCCACGGTCTGCAGCTTTTTTCGCCAGGACCTCAGCCTCAAAGTAGCCCGTATGGTCGAGTGTCACATGCGGCTCCGCACACCACAGCTCAATGGACTCAAAGCCCAAACGCTGCTGCACATCAAGGAAGTAATCGAGCGACCACATGATGTAGTGGATATTCATGCCCGCAATCTGTTCGCGGCGCAGCGTCGGCTTGGATTCAGACATCTTATGCCTCCTTATTTCGATCGAACACGATTTGTCCGTCCGACATCGTCATATCAACCGAAAGATCGCGTGCGTCGCGATAATCGAGGTCGAACACATCCCGATCGAGCACGCAGATATCAGCAAGCTTGCCGACCTCGAGCGTACCCAGCTCGTCTTCGCGCATCAGATCGTACGCGCCCCCGGCAGTCCAAGCACGCAAGAGCTCGACAAGCGTCAGCGCGTTGGCCTCATTCACGGGCAGTCCATCGTCGAAGTATCCGCCGCACGCACTGTAGATTGACTCGCCCAGGCTCGGAATCAGCAGCGGCAAATCCGTACCACAGCACACCGTGCATCCGGAATCTTCCATGCCGCGGCGATTCCAGCTGTGCAAAAGTCGCGTCTTGCCAATTTGTCGACGCATCATCGACAGGCAATCCTCGCGCCGGTCCAGCGTCAGAATCTGCGGATAGACCTCGCAAATTCCACCTAACTTGCCAAACTTGACAAGATCGGTCGGATCAGAGTTCTCGAGATCGGTAATCGCATGGCGGCGAAGCAACCGTCCATGCTCGTCTCGAGGCAGCGAGGCATAGAGCGCCACGGTGCGACGAACGGCGCCATCGCCCTGGCAATGCAAGGAATATCGGAAGCCGTCAGCATCAATTGCGCGCAGCTCGTTCTCAATCAGATCCCACTCGGGCTCCTCGACAACCGTCTTGCCGGCAGCGCCCGCATCGGCCGTGTCCTCATAGGGGTCAATCATCTCGGCAAGCCCCGCCCATACGCCGCGATCGGTCATACGGTTGAAGCCAGAAAAACGAACGAACGGTCCCCGGAAGCGCTCTCGTGCCTCGCGGGCATATGCCAGATTTGCACCGGCACCCACCGGCTGCGACATCATAGAGACGCGAACCGTCAGCTCACCAGATTCCTCACGGCGAGCCATTTCGTCGGCAAAACCGTAGTAGTCATCAAACGCCATCTCCTTGATGGCGGTAACGCCGCGCTCGTTAAGCATGCTCATGTAGTCCGAATACCCCGCACGTACCTCGGGCAGCGCGAGGAAATCGCTCATCATGCGCCAGATCTTCTCGGCATAGCACGCCTGGGGTGTAAAGCCGTATCGTGCACTGGCGGCAGCATTGAGAACGCAGGTCTCCGCACCCGGTGTAAAGCAGACGACAGGGATATCGCCAAAACAATCGTCAAACACAGCTGCCGTATTTGCGTTCTCGGCATCCGATGCCAACGTTTCGGGTAGGCTGTGGCCAAAAGCCGCCGCGCAATCCGGATGATCTTCTTTCCATGCACGCAAGAGCGACACGGCCTCTTTGGCATCAGCGATGCCGGACAGATCAGACCCCAACGTCCGCAGCGCCCAGCCTGTATAGAAGGTATGCACATCGATCAGGCCAGGCATGACGGTACGGTCGCCCAGATCAACTACCTCGTCCGCTTGGGTCAAATACGAAGCTACCTCACACTTGGTGCCAACCGCCTCAATTCGATTGCCACGGACCGCTACGAAACCTTCGAACGGCAGGTCCCCCGTACCGGTAAAGACGCTCTTAGACGTCAGGACCGTTAAACGATCAGACATCACAACCACCTACACCGGAAGCATGCCAGAGATTGCCGTTACGATCAGGCCAAAGACGACCATGAAAATGAAGAACTTCCAAATGGTCTTCCACCATTGGCCAAACGAAATCTTAGCCACGGCAAGGCCGGCGACCGTCATGCCCGCCACGGGACTGATGGTGTTGATGGTCTGATTAGCAAACTGGAGCGCGGTAACGGCAGCTTCGGGATTGAGGCCCATAAGCTCGGTCAGCGGACCCATGACGGGCATGGTGAGCGCCGCAAGTCCAGAACTCGAGGGAACCAGCAAAGAGAGCAGGCCAAGGACGATATACATAAACGTGGTGTAGACGGCAGCGGGTGCACCGGCGAGCGCAGTAGCGAGCGCCTGGAGGATGGTGTCGATGATCATGCCGCCCTCGGCGATGACCAGAATACCGCGAGCGATACCGATAACGATAGCAGCGTACGCAAAATCGGCGAGACCCTTAACGAACTCCTCAGCGATCGTCTGCTGGTCAAGACCGCCCAGGATACCGGCAAGCAAGCCCATGCCAAGGAACACGGCGGAAATCTCATTCATGTACCAGCCCTGGGTAACAAGACCCCAGACGATAATGCCCATACCGCAGGCAAAATCGATAAGTACGAGCTTCTGACGGGTAGTGAACTCTTCCTCGATGGAGGCATCAGTCACGGAAAACTCAACACGCTTGAGCTTGTCGTCCTCGTACGTAATGGACGACTCGGGGTTTTTCTTGACGCGCATAGCGTAGCGCATGGCCCATGCGATACCGACGGCAGTAAAGATGACCCAAGAAACGGCGCGCAGCCACAGCTGAGGATTGCCCTCGATGCCAATGATGCCCTGGGCGATCAAAACATTAAACGGGTCGATGGTCGAAGCACAATATCCCAGGTTAGGACCAAGGAAGCAGATGATGAATGCCGTCATCGAGTCATAACCGATACCCATCATGATGGGAATGAAGATGGCATAGAACGGCAGGGCTTCCTCAGACATGCCAAACGTAGTGCCGCAAATGGACAGCAACGTCATCGTAATGGGAATGATGAGGATGTCCTTGTTCTTGAGCTTTTTAATCACACGGCTCATGCCGGCATTCAAAGCGTTGGTCTTGGTGATGATTGCGAACGATCCGCCAATCAATAAGACGAACGCAACGACGTCGGCAGCCTCCTGGATGCCCTTAGTGGGCGCTTGCAGGACCGCGAAGATATCCTGACCCAGATTGATGGTCTCGCCGGTCTCGGAATCGGTGTAGTTCTTATCGACCTGTTCATAGGTTCCAGCAACGGCGACTTCGCGCTCGCCCGCCGCTGTCGAAATCGTCTTGCGCTGATACTGACCCGAGGGAACGATCCAAGTCAGGACCGCAAAGACAACGATCAGCAAGAACATGATCGTATAGACATGCGGTAATTTGAACTTAAAACGTCTGTTTGTCTTCTTCGCCTTCGTATCTGACATAGATACCTCCAAAGAACTCGAGACTGCATCGCATCTCGCTTCAACGCTTGCATAAGGCAAACGTTCTATGACGTTCTATAGATTACCAGCAGCTTTTCCCGTCATCAAGATAATTTCAAACTGATTGCCGCAACGCGGTTGAACGGTCGCGTTCGCGCCGTGAACGGTATGGAAGCGCCCGGTGAGATGATCCACCGGGCGTTTCCATTCGCAATGTCCTAGATGTCAAAAACGTAGCGAGACCCAACGATCCGCTGACGACCGATGATAAACGGCCGCCGTTGCTCATCGAAAAAGAAGGCTTCCATATAAAACAAGGGTTCGCCAACGGGAACCGCCAGCAACCGAGCGACCTCGGGCGATGCGCACGCGATCTCGAGCGTGCACGGGTCGGTAAACGCGGGCATGCGGCCAGTCTGGTTGCGCACGAACTCAAAAATGGATTGGTTAGATAGAGGCGCCGTTGATAGATAGGCGTTGTCCTCGTAAACGTATATGTTGTTCTCAAGCATGACGGGGACGCCATCGGCAGTACGCACGCGCTCAACGCAAATCAAGTCAGTTCCAACGGGAACACCAAAGAAATGTGCTTCGGTGGAATCCGCCGGCAGTATCTTTCTCGAAATGACACACGCCCCCGGTTCCATTCCGTTAACGCGGCATGTGTCCGAAAAACTCTGAACGTCATCCTTCTGGCGAATCTTGCGCTTGAGCTTGGGGGCATTGACAAACGTGCCTTTCCCCTGTCGCTTCGTTAGATAGCCCTGCTGGACGAGCTCCTCAATAGCACGTCGCACGGTAACGCGGCCAACTTTATAGCTCTCAGCCAATTCGAATTCGTTGGGTATCCGCGCGCCTGCCTTGTAGGCGCCGGAGTTGATTTCGTTTTTAATGATATCAATGACCTGTTGGTACAGCGGTATCGCTGCTTTACCGTCAGTTGGCCCTTCAGTCGGTGGCATATACCCTCTCCCAGCACAATTAATTCTAAAACGGGCTTAAGAGCATTCAACAAGCCCTTAAGCCCGCATTAGCTTAAAGTATGCTAGGTGTCGCACCAAAATGTTGGCTATTTACTCATCAGACCCGAAAAACGCGCAACTACCGCGCTCCTAAGAAAGCGTGAGCAGCTCCGGCAGCTGGTCGATGATCTTGTCCGCGGCATCCTGGCTAAAGCCAAAGCGCTCCTCGCGCTTGGCAATGACCGTCAGGCCGGCTCGCTTGCCGGCAGTGATGCCAGGCACCGAATCCTCAACGCAGCAGCAGCGATTCGCGGGCAGCCCCAGCAGGTCCAGCGCATGCAGGTAGATGTCGGGCTCGGGCTTGCTCTCCTTAAACTGCTCGCCGCTCACCACATACTCAAAGGCATCCGACAGCCCGCACGCATTGAGCACTTCCTCGATGCTATCCATGGGAGACGAGCTGGCAAGCGCCACGCGAACGCCACGGCGCGGCAGCTCTCGAATCGTATCCACGGCGCCTGGGTTAATCAAAGCCTGATAGTCGCGCGGACGCTTATGCGCCCACTCATCCCAACGGGCCAACGCTTCATCGCCAGTAAAATGCCCCCTACCGGCGCGCTCAAACCAATCGACCAGCATATGCAGGAAGAACTGGTGCGAAGTACCGACCTGCCCGTTCAATTCCTCTTGAGTCAGGTTCAACCCAAGCTCCTTGGCAAAAGCCGCGGTCTCGCCCAGGTAGTAATACTCGGTATCGACAATCACGCCGTCCATGTCAAAGATAACGGCATCGAACGGAAATGCGGACACGGCACCCTCCCCAACAAAAGGACGCCCGCGAGCAGGCGCCCGAACCATGCATTAATCGGCGATTCTAACCCAGCAGCTTATCCAGCGCCACCGCAATACCATCTTCATTGTTATTGGCGGTCACCATCTGGGCCACAGCCTTGACCTCATCGACGGCGTTGCCCATGGCAACACCGGTGCCGGCCCACTCAATCATGGACTTGTCGTTCTGGCCGTCGCCAAACGATACGACCTCGCTGGCATCGATGCCGAGCTTGGGCAGGGCACCCTCGAGCGCGCGGGCCTTGTCGATACCGGGCGCCGTGTACTCAAAGTACCAGTCGGCCGTAAACATGCCCGAAAGCGTCTGCTTAAAGGGCGCATACATCTCCTCGTAATGCGCCTGCAGGTAGGCCGGATCGCCCGCCGTCAGCAGCTTGTCCACGGGATAAGTGTCCACGACCTCGTGCAGGCTCTCCACCTCGCGGATCTTAAGATCGCACGCATCGCGCTCATACTTGACGATATTCTTCTGCGAGCCGTCAGGCAGCGTAATCATGCAATGGTACGAATCCTCGACGTGCAGATCGCGACCGAGCGAGATCATGGGGATCACATCATAGTTTTGCAGGTGATCAATCAGACGGTGCAGCTCGTCAGCCGGCATGGCCTGGTCAAAAAGGACCTCATCGGTCTGAGCGTCGACCACATGCGCGCCATTAAAGGCAACCAGCAGACCGTCATGGTTTTGAAGGTCGAGCTCCTGCGCCAGAGCATGTAGTCCCCATGCGGGACGGCCCGAAGCCAAAATGAGCTTAATGCCCGACTCCTGCGCCGCGAGCAGCTTTTCGCGCGTGCGCGGGCTAATCACTTTCTGGTCGTTGGTGAGCGTACCGTCAATATCCATCGCGATGGCTTTGATTGCCATATATGCCTCCCTGTCATTGAATAACCTTGTCTGAGTCATCATACAGAACAGCCACCGCGACTCCGTTTGCAACGGGAAAAATGTCATATTGTCCCGAACATGAACGGCGTGTGGTCGTGAAGCTTTATCGCTCAGGTCAAATACGTCTGCTAGCGACGCTCATCCGTCGGTGCGCCCTCGACGATCGCGATGCCCGCCGATGCACCTAACGCGCTGGCGCCGGCCTCGATGAATGCGCAAGCCTCTTCGTAATTATGGATACCGCCCGCCGCCTTGATTGCCACGGCATCGCCGAGCACCTCGTGCATCAGCCGCACGTCCTCGAGCTTAGCACCGCCAAAGCTTCTGCCGGTCGACGTCTTAAGGAATCCCGGCTTGGCCTCCAGCGCGATCTCGCATACACGGCGCTTGGCGGCGTCGTCGCCGTCCAGCTTGCACATCTCGACGATTACCTTGTCAGTGATGCCATGCGCGCGACAAAAATCAGCAATGGTAGTCATCTCGCGCTCGATGGCATCAAAATCGCGGTTCTCGATCGACCCCTGATTCAAAACGTAGTCAATCTCGGTAAAGCCACACGCAGCGTATTCCTCAAACTTCGCAAGCTTTTCCTCAAGCGTCATAGCGCCCTGGGGAAAGTCGATAGCGCCGGCAAGGATGATGTCAGAGCCCTCGAGCATGGCGCGGCCCGTCTCGTACTCCTGCAGGTTCGCAAATACGCAGCGAAAGTTGTACTTTAACGCCTTCTCGACATACTGCTCAAACGTGTCCTCGGGGGCATCGATATAGTCGATGTATTTATTGATGGGTTTGGCAAGCGTCATGCTGGGCCTCCTTGTTCAGGGCCGACAACCGATTCGTGGTTTCACGCGAAAAACCACGTTCAATGTACGCCCGGCATGCAAGGACAGCGTCCGCATTCCGACAAGTGGTATGAAATTAGCCGTAAACGTATAATTTACGGCAGCGAATGGCACCACACGCGGATGCCGACAGCAAGACATCCCCCCCTCAATACACCCTCATGCCCATTTAAATAGCAAGGGGCCCGTATCTGTTGGGATACGGGCCCCTTTCGGCCATGACCTATCTCAGCAACAAAGACTACTTGCGGTGAGCGCGGTAGAACTCGGTCGCACCATCTTATCCGAGCCGGGACACGTTTGCATAGCGTGGCGCGTGACGGTTGCAAAACCACCCCATTTGAAACAAAGGTTGATTTCCGATCTCAGCCGAACACATTGAGCAAATAGGCCATTCCCGCAGTTAGCCGAACGCCCCCGCGGCCCCTTCTGGGGTCCGGGGGCGCCG
>JAGZDZ010000063.1:0-2166 GCA_018368535.1 Collinsella sp.
CCGGATACGTCTTGTCCCGCTCCCAGTTGCTGATCGTCTGACGCGACACGTAGAGTTTCTCGGCGAGTTGTTCTTGGGAGAGCCCCATCGCCTCGCGCCTCGTCTTTGCTCACCGGCACGTCGAGCGTCTCACCGAGGGCGACGAGCATCTCCGCGTCGGGCACCGAGAGCCCGCGTTCCCATTTGGAAACCGTCTGCCTCACCACGTTCAGCTTGAGCGCGAGCTCCTCCTGCGATAGCCCTTTCGATTTCCTGAGGGCCTGGATGTTCTCGTTCAGCATGGTGGATCCTTTCTCTCGCCAGGTTCCTACGTTACCGCAATGCTGCCCGCAGATGGTCCGTTGCCGCAAGCAACGGGTCGTAACATCGGCGGGGATTGTTTGAGTTCACAGGGGATGCAAGCTCCTAATAATATGACGTCCATTTAATCTACCTGCGGTTTGCAACCATAGGGTGCCTGCAGGTTGCGTAAAATGAAGCCTCAAGTTGGTGGTTTCCGCCATGTGGCTACCGTAGTGTGTAAGTCGCCGGCAGGAAAGCACCGAACGCTGGGATGCCGCGCCCGCGCCGTCGTCGTGAGCCAAGATCATGACGCCCGAGCGGTCGCTCCCAGCCAACGAGAGGACCTACTATGAGCTTCCGTACCAACCTTCAGTATCTGCGCGCCGAGCGCCATATGACCCAGGAGCAGCTCGCCATGCTGCTTGGGGTGTCCCGCCAGTCCGTCACCAAGTGGGAGGCCGAGAAGTCCTACCCGGAGATGGATAAGCTCATCAAAATGTGCCAGATTTTCGAGTGCTCGCTCGATGACCTGGTGCAGGGTGACCTTACCGATCGCGCTCCGGCACCCGCCGTCGCTACCGTGCCGCCCGGTCCCGCGACGGATGTGTGTGGCTATGACGACCACATGCGCTCGTTTGCCAAGCGAGTTCCCACGGGTGTCGCCGCGTTTATCCTGGGCGTTGTGGGGCTCGTGCTTTTTGAGGAAGGGACGGCTCTGCGCGGCCTGTTCAATAGCAGTATGGCTGCAAGTTGGGGCGAGCTTCTGGGGCTGGCCGCCCTGTTCTCCGGCGTGCTTGTGGGCATTGGCATCTTGGTTTCTGCTGGCATGGAGCACTCTGCTTTTGTGAAGGCGCATCCCTTTATCGAGGATTTTTATACTGACGATGATCGTCTTCAGGCGCGCCAGGTGCTGGTACGCGGGTTGGTTACCGGGCTCATGCTCATCATGATGGGGGTTCTGCTGGGCAACTTCGTCGAGCATGAGTCTGGCGCGGAGGCTCCTGCGGGCGCTGCGCTGCTCGCCCTGGTCGCGGTGGGCGTATGGCTGATTGTCCATGCGGGCATGATGTACGGTCGCGTGGATATCGATGAGTACAACCGCGATGCGGTCGAGGAACTCGAGGTTGAGGACATCGCCCGCATCGATGTTCCCGAAGCGGTGCGCAACGAGCTGCGCTCCGCAAAGCGCACGCACGAGAAGATCGAGGCTGCTTGCGGTGTCATCATGCTCGTTTCCACCATCGTTGCGCTGAGTTGGCTGTTTTTGGGTCCTTCGTTCGCTGGGACCACATGGGACGCCATCGGTAGTGGGCGTCAGGCGGCCGATTCCATCGTCGGCTACTTTTGGCTGCCTTGGCCAATTGGAGGCATTCTCTGCGGCATCGTCAGCATTCTCATGAAGGCCTTCGGAAGGGACCGTTGAGTAGCTGGAATTTTACTAGTGCTTGCCGTCAATTTGAAGTCTTCGGCTGCGGGCACCTTCGAGTCCGCATCACGAGCGCAACGCTGGCGCCCAAAGCGCTGATTCTTGACGCGCGTGATGCGGACTTCGGCAGATCCTGCCTCTAGTTCAGCAGCCCCCACACGGCAAAGCCGAGTGCTCCGCCGATGGCGGCTGCGGCGAAGAAGGTCAGCAAGTCGTACGCCAGTCGGTGCTTCGTCGGCCACGCGCGGCGGGGGAGTGCCCGCGGATCGCGCTCGATGTCCGCCTCGCCGTTCATGAAGGCGAGGATCTCGCGGTATGTCACCAGGTCGTTCTCGCGCTTGATGCGCTCGAGGACGGTCGCGACAACAAGCGCCGCTATCGCCGGCAGGAACGCCGCAGCCGCGGCGACGCCGGCGCCCCAGGTGCCCTCCATCCAGTTAAACGCCGGCGACAGTATC
>JAGZDZ010000064.1:0-2064 GCA_018368535.1 Collinsella sp.
GGGCCCCCGATGGGATGGTTACCTCGAAACTCTGGCCGACCACTCCCAGCAGCCCACCGGCTCGCCGTCGATGAGTACGTTACCCCCGTCGAAGTCTTGATAACACAGGTCGTTGAATTGGTGGATCCACACGCCGTGGTTGAACGTCTTCTTGGGCGAGCCGTCGGCCTCGCGATAGCGCCCGGTCAGGTCCTCGACATGGCTAAAGTAGGTGAGGTGCACGTTGGCTCCGGCGTCACGCAGGCGCGCCGTGAGCGGCAGCACGGTCTGTTGCGGCGGCACGAGCTCGTCGCCCTTGGAGTGCGTAAACCACAGCGGCGTCTTGGCGAGCGCGGCTACGTCCTCGTCCGTGGCGTTGTACCACGGGGCACAGCAGGGAAGGCCCGCGGCGAAGAAATCGGGGTAGTCGGCGCACAGGCGCAGGGTCATAAAGCCGCCGTTGGAAAGGCCAGCGATCACGATGCGGTCGGTGTCGATACGCTCGGCATACTCGGCGACAAACTCGTCAATGAGCGCTTTGAGTACGGGGGAGTAGATGCTCTGGTTGGAGCGACCGAGCTGCTCGACGCCGTTGTCCATCCAAAACGTCGGAGACTGCGGCACGAGCACCCAGGCAAAGCCGCCAAAGTAGCGCTGGATTTGCGCCTGGCTAATGGCTGTCACGCGGTTGCCGGTATAGGCGCGCGTGGCGCCTTCGCCCTGTGTGGCGCCCTTGCCTTCGCCGGCGCCGTGTAGGTACACCACGAGCGGGGCCTTTTGGGGCACGACCGTGGCCTTGGGCGCGAAGGGATTGAAGCAGGCCGAGTCCTCTGCCTTAAAGCTGGGCTCAAAGAAGCCGTACTCGAGCGCGATGCCATCAATGGCGGTCTTTTGTACGGCATTGCTCCAGCCCTTGAGTGCGGGGCAGATGTCGCCGCGACAGGTATCGAAGACCAGGCCGCAGGTGGGGTCGTCGCTGTCGTTGCCGGGAAGAGCCGCGAGCTGCGTGATGTGCAGCTGGTCATCGAGCATGCGCGAGCCCATGACGCCGCCTTCGATCTTTTTGGTCAGGCGCTGCTCGGCGACCTCGAGTGCCACATGGGTGCCCACGGCGAGCTTGTGGCCGTTCTCGTCACATGGATACGCGGCGAGAACGTCGATGTAACCCACGGAGGGCGCGGCATGGTCGGCGCCGTGCTCCTTGCGCATCAGGACCTCGCCCGTGCGCTCGTGACGCTCTGCATATATATGGAAAGTGTTCGAATCGAGATCGTTGGCGCGCACGGTGCAGGGCAGGTCGAGAACGACCTTGCTGATCCAGGGGCCAAAGTCACCCAAGGTGGTGACGGTTGCGTAGGTGCACGATTTGAGTTCCATGAGCTGCCTCCCTTGTGCCGCGAGAGTTAAACGTGTGCGGCAATACAATCTAAACATGTTTAGTGTAAAGCAGAATTAGAGAATAAGCAGATGAACTCGGTAAACGGTCGCATCAAACGCTCAATGAACTACTAAACACTCGTTTACCACTATCTAGCAGGGCTTTTGTTGATGGGTCAACAAGGTATTTGGGTGCCAGATTATATAAAATCCCACGTAGACGGCTATTTATTAATAAACGGTACTATATGTAATGCCTTAGCGTTCAATTACGTTCACCCCCGATTTCCTACCGTTCACCGGACTGCAAACGGCAAAACTGCCACAAATTCAACGCTGCGTGTAAACTAAGTGCTGTAAACGTTCAGTAAACAGATTGTTTACGACAGTGTATCCAAGGGCTCGGCAGCCGTAAGGGGTTATAGTCGCCGGGTCAAAGGCGTGCCTACGTCCAAACGGGTAGGCACACGATGATATGGGGAGGGGTCCCATGGCAGTAGATAACAAGCAGATTGCCACCGATGTCCTCGAGCTCGTGGGCGGTGCGGAGAATGTTGCCGTCGCCACCAACTGCATGACGCGCCTGCGTCTGACGCTCAAGGATAACAGCAAGGCCGACGTGGAGAAGATCAAGAAGGTCAAGGGTGTTCTGGGTTGCCAGTTCGCCGGCAGCCAGCTCCAGGTCATCATCGGCCAGAACGTGCCCAA
>JAGZDZ010000021.1:0-83341 GCA_018368535.1 Collinsella sp.
CTCGTCGCCGGGACGGTGCAGGCAGACCTTCCTGAGCTTGCCGATCTCGGAAGGCACGTGCAGACCTTTCGTCATGGCCTCCTACCTTTCTTTCGGGCCTTACTGGCCGAATGTATCAGCGCCCCTCCGTATGGGACGCTGCTTGCTGACAGCTCTAGTTATATCCAAAAACCACCTGCAATTCCACCTCGCCCCCGAACGGTCAGCAAAGTGCGATGAACGGTATATCTCATATGATTCCCCCATGATGCACTTCGGTTCTCTAAAGCAGGTTTTCAAAGGTAAATGTTCTTTTTTCTAAGGAATTAAGCTAGATTGCACAAATATTTTCATGTTTAGGAATTGCATAGCTAAAACGGTTTTCTGCATATATATGTCGTTTGTTCATGATTCAATTTGGATTCGATTATATTCAGCTCTCAATCATTCTTATTCATACATCCTCACCAATTGAGTATGGATATAGATTGTTTCTAAACGAGTTGGGCAGTTAGTTGCATGCCTTGGCAGCGTAAGAAGTAGGTAAAGATACCGTTCGCGCGATGCGTCCGTGCCACAGGTCGACTAAATTGAGACAATAGTGATTAGTGTTAGGCTACCGTCCCTTGTGGGGACTGAACGGACAGATGCATATGCCGAGCAAAATCGAAAAGAAGCAAGCCGCCGCAAAGCTGCGCAAACCGCCGCGCGACTTCTCGTACACGCAAAACCGAGAGCTCAGCTGGCTACGCTTTGACAACCGCGTGCTCGACGAAGCCTTCGACGAAACCGTTCCGTTATTCGAGCGACTAAAGTTCGTCTCGATCTTCGAGTCCAACCTCGACGAGTTCCTTATGGTGCGCGTGGGCGGCCTGTCCGATCTGGCGGAGCTCAAAAAACAACCTGTCGACAACAAGAGCAATATGACCGCCTCCGAACAGGTCGATGCTGTCATGGCCGAAATGCCCGGGCTCCTTACCCGTTGGGAGTCCATCTTTAAGAGCATCGAGGGCAAGCTCGACACCTTGGGCGTTCACCGCGCCCGCATCGATTCGCTTACGCCCGAGGAGCGCACCTTTGTAACCCGCTACTTCCAGGCCTACGTGTCACCGGTCATCTCGCCGCTGGTCATCGATCCGCGCCACCCCTTCCCCAACCTGCGCAATGGCGCGCTCTATCTGGCCTGTGGTCTGGACGGCGCCACCGACGAGGAGAGCCTGCTGGGCCTTATCGAGATTCCCGCCTCAATGAACCGCGTGGTCGAGATCCCCTCGCCCACCGGCACCTACTCCTACATCTTGCTCGAGGGCGTCATCCTCGCCTGCTTGGACAGCTGCTTTGGCTCCTATAAGCCGCTGGATCGTGCGCTGATCCGCGTCACCCGCAACGCCGACATCGATCCGGACGGCGAGGGCGTCGAAGAGGAAGAGGACTACCGCCAGCACATGAAGCGCATCCTCAAGAAGCGCCTGCGCCTGCAGCCGGTAGTGCTCGCGGTCTCGGGGTCGCTCGAGAAGGCAACGCTCAAGACTATCCGCAAGGCGCTCGAGCTTTCGCGCCGCTCTGTCTTTACCTGCGATATCCCGCTCAACCTGGGCTACGTCTTCGGCATTGAGGGCAAGATTCCCGAGCACCTGCGCAACGAGCTGCTCTTTACGCCGTTTAGGCCGCAGCCCAATCCCAACATCGACATGACCCGCTCCATCCGCGAGCAGGTGCTGCAGCACGACAAGCTGCTCTTTTATCCCTACGAGGCCATGAACCCGTTCTTGGACCTGGTGCACGAGGCCGCCTATGACCCCGAGTGCATCTCGCTGCGCATCACGCTCTACCGCGTGGCCAAGCAGAGCCGCCTGTGCGAGTCGCTGATCGATGCTGCCGAGAACGGCAAAGAGGTCACGGTGCTCATGGAGCTCCGCGCGCGCTTTGACGAGCAGAACAACATCGAGTGGGCCGAGCGTCTGGAAGAAGCGGGCTGCACCGTCATCTATGGTTCCGAGGGCTTTAAATGCCACTCAAAGATCTGCCAGCTCACCTATCGCGAGGGTATGGCGCTCACCCGCCTCACGCTTTTGGGCACCGGCAACTTTAACGAGAAGACGGCCAAACTCTACAGCGACTTTATGCTCATGACGGCCCATCCCGGCATCGGTGAAGACGCCAACCTGTTCTTCCGCAATCTGTCGCTGGGCAACCTGCGCGGCGACTACCGCTTCCTGGGTGTGGCGCCCGTCGGACTGAAACCGCTCATCATGCGCGGGCTTGACCGCGAGATCCAGCGCGCCCTTGCCGGCGAGCCCGCCCGCGTGTTCTTTAAGCTCAACTCGCTGACCGACCGCGAGGTTATCGACAAGATCGCCGAGGCATCGTGTGCCGGCGTGCGCGTAGACATGATCATCCGCGGCATCTCGTGCCTCAAGCCCGGTGTTCCGGGCAAGACCGAGAACGTGCATGTCCGCTCCATCGTCGGACGCTTTTTGGAGCACGCCCGTGTTTACGCTTTTGGCGTGGACTCGGACATGATTTACCTGAGCTCGGCAGACATGATGACACGCAACACCGAGCACCGCGTGGAGATCGCCTTCCCCGTGCTCGACCCCACCTGCCGCGCCCTAGTGCACGAGTACATGGGCATGCAGCTGCAGGACAACGTGAAGGCCCGCAGCCTCACGAGCGACGGCACCTGGGTCCCCGTGGAACGTGCAGAGGGTGAGAAACCCTTCAACTCGCAGGAAGCTCTACTGGAGCGTGCCTATCGCAACGCCGAGGCCGCCGCGCAGCAGCGCGCACAGGAGAAGGAACGTGTGGCCGAAGAAGCTATTCAGGCCGAGGTTGAACATGGGGCAGCCGCCAAACCGGAAGCGGTTGCCACTCCCCCGGTGAATGAGCCCGAGGCTGCCGCAGAGCCCGCCATGGAGAAAGCGCCCGAGCCCGCTACCGCGACTCCGGAGCCCGCCGCCGAGGCAAAGCCCGCCCCAGCTCCTGATCCGCAGCCGACCACGCCCAAGGTCCAAGAGGTCCAGGCGACCGTCATTGAGCCCGAGCCTGCACCTGCACCTCAGCCCGAGCCGCAGGTCACCAAGTCCGCACCCGGGACGAGTGCCCGTCGCGATAAGCCCGCCGGCAAGACCAAGGCCATCGAGCGCCATCGCCCCGGCCGCGTGCGCATGGGCCTGGGCCTGATCGGTCTGGGTCTTAAGACGCTCATTACCGGCAAGACGAAATAGTCGTTTGTAGAAGCAGTTTGTAGAAGCGCCCCGCATTTGAGGAAAGCCTCGGATGCGGGGCGCTTTTCCCTGCTACCATGGTGCGAACAACAACGCGAATGACAGGCAGGGATATGAAGCTCACTATAGAATCGATGACCTACGGCGCCGACGGTCTGGCGCACGCCGACAACGGCAAGGCCGTCTTTGTGCAGGGCGCCGTGGCAGGCGACACCGTCGAGGCCGAGGTCGTACAGGACGGCAAGTCGTTCATGCGCGCCCGCACCACCGAGATTCTGGAGCCAAGTCCCGATCGCATTCAGCCTCCCTGCCCCTTCGTGGGCATCTGCGGCGGCTGCTCGTGGGGCAATCTCTCACGCACGGCACAGCTCGCCGCCAAGGAGCAAAACCTGCGCTCCACGCTCGAGCGCATCGGCAAGTTCGCTCCTGAGCAGGTCGATGAGCTGATACAGCCCATCCGCCACACCAAGGACGCCTGGGGCTACCGCAATAAAATCGAACTCGAACCGACCGTCGTCAACGGTCGCGTTCGCCTTGGTATGCACGGTGTCGACCCCAGCAAAATCGTGACCGTCGATTCGTGCCCGCTGTTCGATAAGCGCTTCCCGAAGGCGCTCAAATCGGTCGTCGGCGCACTCAACTATCTAAGCGGCAGCCATGACTTGGGGCTCGAACGCGTGGGCATTCGCGCATCGCGCCGCACCAAGGCACTCGGGGTCGCACTCTGGACGCCCACAGGCTCTTTTCCGCGCTCGCAGGTCTCCCGCGTGCTGGCGGACGCCGCTCATCCCACGAGCATCGTGCGCGTGATGAGCAAGGGCGAAAAGAAGGCCCGCCGTGTCTCCAAGGTCGAAATGCTCGCCGGAGAGGGCTCATGGACCGAGAATATCGCCGAGGGTCAGATGCGCTTGTCTGCCCCGTCTTTTTTCCAGGTCAACACCAAGGGTGCCGAGATTTTGATCGAGCTTGTCATGGAAGCGCTCGACCCGCAGGAAGACGAGCTTGCCGTAGACCTGTACTGCGGTGCCGGCACCTTTACCCTGCCGCTCGCCCGCCGCTGCGACTTTGTCGCCGCCGTCGAGGCCTACGGCCCCGCCGTGCGCGATCTACGCCGTAACCTAGAGATCAACAAGCTTGATAACGTCGACGTCATTGGCGGAGACGCGGTGCGCGAGTTCCCCGACCAGGATGCCGACGTCTTGGTGGTCGACCCGCCGCGCGCAGGTCTCGCCCCCGAGGCGATCGACCTTATCGCCAGCACGAGTGCTCGCGATGTCGCCTACGTGAGCTGCGACCCGGCCACCCTGGCGCGCGATCTCAAACGCTTTGTCGAAGAAGGCACCTTCTCCCCCGTAAAGATCACGCCAGTCGACCTGTTCCCGCAAACCTTCCACTGCGAGACGGTCGTCCACCTTAGGCGCAACTAGCCACTTAATCATTGCTCAGAAAAATCATTGGGAAATCGAGCGTGGCAAGCGGAGGTCTTCGGGGTATAAGACGGCTAATTGTATGCCGCCTATGAAAGGAACCCTCATGCCCAGCGTTGCCGTTCTCGCCGCCGATGGCTTTGAAACTATTGAATGCTTGACCATGGTCGATGTCATGCGTCGCGGCGGCGTGCGCGCCACGCTCGTCTCGATCATGCCCACGCGTGAGGTCGTGAGCTCGCTGCAAATTCCCGTGACCTGCGATGCGCTCTTTGACGAGATCAACTTTGACGAGTATGACTGCGTCGTGCTCCCCGGCGGCCTGCCCGGAGCCACCAACCTGCGCGCCGACCAGCGCGTCTGCGACGTGGTCTGCGAGTTCGCCGCAACTAAGCACGTTGCCGCCATCTGCGCCGCCCCGTTTATCTTGGGCGAGCTCGACCTGCTCGAGGGGCGCCACGCCACATGCTTCCCTGGCTTTGAGAAGAGCTTCCCCGAGGGCGCCTATACCGGTGACAAGGTTACACACGACGGCAACATCATCACCGCCAGCGGCATGGCCCAGTCGCTCCCCTTTGCGCTTGAACTGCTGCGCACGCTCGCCGGCGACAAGGCCGTCGAGAAGGTCGCCGAGGGCATCCAGCTATGATTTTGGCTTCGCAATCGCCACGCCGCATCGAGCTCATGCGCGAAGCTGGCTATGACATTCGCATCATTCCTGCCGATATCGATGAAACGCCGTACGATGGCGAGGCGCCGCTTACACTTGTCGAGCGCTTGGCACGAGCCAAAGCCGCCGCCATCGCCGCCGAGCATGCCGAGTCCAACGAGCTGACCGTCGCAGCCGACACCATCGTCACCTTCGATGACAAGATTTTGGGCAAGCCGGCAAACGAGGACGAGGCCTGCACTATGCTACGCGAGCTTTCAGGGCGCACGCACCAGGTCGCGACCGGCGTCTGCATCGTTAAGGCCGGCGACGCTGCCGCCCCGCATGCTGCCGAGAGCCTGTCGTTTGTCGATGTGACGGACGTGACGTTCTACGAGCTTACTGATGAACAGATCGAGCGCTACGTCGCCTCGGGCGAGCCCATGGATAAGGCCGGCGCCTACGGTATTCAGGGCGTCGGTGGACGCATGCTCGTGCACGATATTTCGGGCGACTTCTACAACGTGGTGGGCTTGCCCATCGCACGCGTCGCACGCGCGATTCAAAAACTCTCGTAATTGCATCTGGCGCTGGGCATCCCCCAGCGCCTACAATTTTGGCGTACCGTACGGATCCCGACCGGGCATAAGGCGCGGCGGAAAACCGATAGGAGAAAACATGGACACACTGCTTGAAGCCATTGACGTTTGTGATGTCGATGGCTTTTGCTTTGGCAACTATACGGACGAGGAGGCCGGCACCGGTTGCACCGTAATTGTGGCAACCGAAGGCGCAACGGGCGGCGTTGACGTTCGCGGCGGTGCCCCGGCATCGCGCGAGACCGACCTGCTTCGCCCCGAGAACACCGTCGACAAGGTCCACGCCGTCTGCCTTTCGGGCGGATCGGCTTTTGGTCTCGAGGCCGCAAGCGGTGTGGCCCGCGAGCTCGAGAGCCGCGGCATTGGCCTGCCCGTCGGCCCCACGCAGGTGCCCATCGTATGCTCCAGCTGCATCTTCGACCTCGCTTTTGGCGACCCCACGGTACGCCCCGATATCGAGGCTGGCATCGCCGCCGTGCGCGAGGCGCTCGACAACACCCCCGCTACGCTCGAGCAGGGCAACGTAGGCGCCGGTACCGGCGCTACCGTGGGTAAGCTCATGGGCCCTGCCACCTGCATGAAGGCCGGCCTTGGCGCTGCCGCCGTGGCGCTCGGCCCCGTCAAGGTGGGCGCCGTGGTCTCGGTCAACGCCTGCGGCAATGTCGTCGACCCCTTCACCGGTGAGTGGATCGCCGGCATGCGCGCCGCAGTCGATAGCGACCAGATCGTCGACATGGAGCTCGCAGCCTTCGCCGCCGCCGGTTCCATGCAAATGCCGCTCGATCGCACCAACACCACCATCAGCTGCATCGTCACCAACGTGGAGCTCACTAAGGCCCAGGCCACCAAGGTCTCCCAGATGGCCGCAGACGCCTACGCGCACGCCATTCGCCCCACGCACACCACCAACGACGGCGACACCATCTACACCCTCGCCAGCGGCAAGCTGGGCACCCAGGCAAGCGCCGCCGTGCCCCTGGACCTGCTGGGCATGCTCGCCGTAAGGGCCCTGCAAACCGCCATCGTAAACGGAGCCAAAACCGCCAAAACCTCCCACGGCATCCCCGGCGCCGCGAAGTAACCTCGCTCGACCGTCGGTCGGAGGCGGGCGGGCATTACGTTTGCTGCTCTACAGTCCTATGCGAGACGAAGGCCACATTAAGTGGCCTTCTTTGCATGCGGAACTCGCGACAAACGTAATGCCCGCCCGCCTCCGACCGACTACCAACTTAATTCTTTTCAGCCCAGGCCCCTGTGTACCGCGCGTCGAAGATCTTCAAATTCAAATTGTCTGACAATCGATTCTTATAGCAGAGGCCCCTTGGCCTTTAGTTTGATACAAGTTCCGCACGAGCCGGAAAGCACTTAATGTGCTTTCCGTGCGAGCAGGACTGTTCGCAGTAGCAAACTAAAGGCCAAGGGGCCCAGTCAACCTATCAGCAGCGATTACTCAGCAGCTAGTTGAATTTGAAGATCTTTGAGGCAAGACGGTATAGACCGAGCGTGGTTTTGTCTCCGGCTCGACCACGCAGATTGGTAAAGAAGCCCACCACGCCGTAGCGTGCACGACGATACATGCGCTCGTCGTAAGCCTTCAAATCATTCCACAGCGTCTTCAGGCGCTCATCGGCGCAATCTTCCTCGGAAAGCTTGGTAAGCACCGAGCAGATCGCCATCATCATGGTGAAGTAGCCCATCATGTACGAGCGCAGGCGCGAAGCCTCAACGTCCTGGTACAAATGGTAGGACTCCATCATGATGCGCGTAACGCGGAACTGTTGGTCCAGACGCTTGACCATCGTGGCCTCGTTAACGCTCTGGCCCTCACGGCCAATAAAGTACCGGTAGAGGTCGATATCGGCGTAATACATGGTCTTGCAACGCGGCAGCGGCACGTAAGCGTAGATGTTGTCCACGTAGAAGGTGTGCGGCGGCATGGGCAGGTTAGACTCGCGCAGCACATCCGTGCGATAGCACAGGCTGTGCATGAGCAGATTCTGGTCCAGACGAAAATGACCGATTTGATCCCAGGTAAAGATCTTTTTGCGCGGCAGGGCAAACTTGTAGCCAATAGCGGTATGTGTGCCCTCGTAGACCTTCTCGTACACATAATTCGAGATAAACAGGTCGACGCGCTGGTCGCGCTCCTCAAAGCCACGTAGAATCGACAGCATGGTCGAAAGCGCCGCGCCATCGAGCCAGTCATCCGAGTCAACGACCTTGTAGTACGTACCGTGCGCCTCACGCAGGCCCGAGAGGACGGCGATACCGTGGCCGCCGTTTTCCTGGTGCACCGCGCGGATAATGCCGGGATAGCGGGCCTCCCACTCGTCGGCCTTGGCGGCCGTCTCGTCCTTGGAGCCGTCGTCCACCACGATAATCTCGATATCGGTAGCGTAATTGCTCCCCTCCAGAATGGAGGTGATGCAATGGTCCATGTCCTTGGCGGCGTTATACGAGGGAATACCGAATGTTATGACTTTATGCATGGCAGGCGATAATCTCATCCGAAAGATCGAGGGCAGAATTGGTTACGGCGTCCATGTCGTAGTAGCGATACTCGGCCAGACGACCCACCGGGTGGAAGTTCGTCAGGTTCTGAACGCGCTCAAGATAGCGTTCATAGAGCTCACGGTTCTCGGGCTCAAGAATGGCGTAGTATGGCGTCTCGCCCGAGCCGGGCGTATAAGCCTTGGAGTACTCCTTCATGATGGTGGTCTTGCCGGGCAGGACCTGACCGGTCATGTTCTTGAACTCGGTAATGCGCGTGTAGTCCTCGCTCGTAGTGTAGTTGACGGTGCCCACGGGCTGGAACTGGTCCATTTCGAGCGTCTCGAATTTCATGTCAAGCGTGCGGTACGGCAGGGCGCCCAGGTCGAGGTTGAACAGCTCGTCGAGCGGACCGGTGTAGACGATCTCGCCGCCATAGACCTTGCCGTCGATCTTGACGGTGGTCTCGTCGATCTCGAAGAGATCGCGAGCATCCACGTCACAGAACACGTCAATCAGATCGTGGTCGAGCATATGCTCGAACAGCGCGGTGTAGCCGTCCTGCGGCATACCCTGGAAGGGGGCCTGCGGGAAGTAGCGATCATCGTCGCCCACAAAGACGGGAACGCGGCCGGTGATCGAGGGATCGATTTGATCAGGCGTCTGGCCCCACTGCTTCATGGTGTAGTGCAAAAAGACGTTCTCGTAGACGTAGTCGGCGACCTCAGCCAAGTCGGGGTCGTTCTTCTTGCGCAGCTCCATAATGGGTACCTTGACGTCCTTGCCAAAGGTCTCCACGAGCTTCTGATACAGCTCCTCGCCACGCTCGTCACCAAAGGCGAGCTTAAGGCTCGCGTGGTTAAAGGGCACGGGCATGAGGGTGCCGTTGATGTTGGCGAGCACCTTGTGCTGGTAGTCCGTCCACTTGGTAAAGCGCGACAGGAAGTTGTGCACGCGCTCGTTAAAGGTGTGGTAGATGTGCGGACCGTACTCGTGGACCAGGATTCCCGCCTCGTCAGTGCAGTCGAAGGCATTACCCGCAATGTGGCTACGGCGCTCCAAAACGGCAACACGATAGCCGATAGTTTCGGCAAGACGGCGGGCGCAAACGGCACCGGCATAACCGGCGCCGACAACGATCATGTCGTACGCACCGGCATTAAAGCCTTCAGGCAGGCCTGAGGTAATCTGCATCGATACTCCTTGTCAAAAGCCACACGCTTTTTAACTGGGCTTTTTCTCGAACATACGTCGAGACATATTTATCAGAGCGATTATAGCGCTAATGCGTCCTATAATGAGCTTGCCACACAAGGAAAGCTCAAGCACCGCGGCGTACATTATTGAAAGGTAAACCCGCTAGCAGCGGGTTTATTCGTGTACAGCCGGGCGCCTGGAGCTTAGCGAAACGCTTGTAAGGAGTAACATGAGCGATTTCCTAAACCGTATGAAGTCTGCCGCCAAGGCCGACCTTAAGACCATCGTCCTGCCCGAGGGCGAGGACCCGCGCACCATCGTCGCCGCCACCAAGATCATCGAGGAGGGCCTGGCAAAGATCGTCATCCTGGGCAACCCCGACGAGATCGACGTTCCCGGCGCTACCGTCATCGACCCGCGCAATGCCGAGAAGCACGAGGAGTACGCGCAGAAGTTTGCCGAGCTCCGCGCCAAGAAGGGCGTTACCATCGAGCAGGCTCGCGCCCAGGTGATGGACGCCACCTACTTTGGCACCATGATGGTCAAGATGGGCGACGCCGACGGCCTGGTCTCCGGCGCCTGCCACTCCACCGCCGACACTCTGCGCCCCGCGCTGCAGATCCTCAAGACCGCCCCGGGCACCAAGCTGGTCTCGGCCTTCTTCGTGATGTGCACCGATACCCCGCAGTTCGGCACCGACGGCACGCTGATCTTCGCCGACTGCGGCCTCAACATCAACCCGTCCTCCGACGAGCTCTCCGAGATCGCCATCGCCTCCGCTCACTCCTGGTCCACCTTTATGGGCAGCGTCGAGCCGCACGTGGCCATGCTCTCCTACTCCACCATGGGCTCCGCCGGCGGCGAGGTCGCCAAGAAGGTCCAGGAGGCCGTTAAGTTCTGCAAGGAGAAGGCTCCCGAGCTCGCCATCGATGGCGACCTGCAGCTCGACGCCGCTATCGTTCCCACCGTCGCCCAGCTCAAGGCCCCCGGCTCCTCCGTTGCCGGCAAGGCCAACGTGCTTGTGTTCCCCGATCTCGAGGCCGGCAACATCGGCTACAAGCTGGTCCAGCGCTTCGCCGGCGCCGACGCTTACGGCCCCATCCTGCAGGGCATCGCCAAGCCGGTCAACGACCTTTCGCGCGGCTGCTCTGCCGACGACATCGTGGGTGTCGTAGCCATCACCGCCGTCCAGGCTCAGATGGCTGAGTAGCGGACGTACTCGCCCGAAGGCCGCACAGGTTAACCCCTGAAAACGTCCTCGACCAATGAAACGCCCCCGTTCTGCTCCTTCGGAGCTACGAACGGGGGCGTTTCTGGTCTGCGGAATGTTTTCAGGGGTTAACCTGTGCGGCCTTCTACTATCACGTGGCATTCAGGGAATCTGGGGTGGACGGCGGCTTGGCTACGAGCTGGGGCTGAGAATTTGGATGGATGGGCGACGTTGCTGAGAGCGTATGCGTTGCAGGTAATGACCACTTTGGAGCCATAAGATAGACTGCGTTCCGATTTCTGGCCTTCCGGAAAATGTGTCCCGGTTTGGAGGCTGATTGTGGGATGGAGTTTCCGCCCCGCTCGTCTCGTCCATCAAATAAGGCCTCCGGAGCTCGTTGCTCTGGAGGCCTTTCTCTCAATTGCAGACGAATGCGCTAGTTGCTACCGGTCAGACGCTCGACGTCGTGGGCGATCATGTATTCCTCGTCGGTGGGGATGACCATGACCGTGACGGCGGAGCCGGCAGCGCTGATGACCTGCGGGCCGTTGCCCACGGCCTCGCGGTTCTTATTGTTGTCGATGCGCACGCCCAGCCACTCAAAGCAGTCGCAGAAAGCCTTGCGGATCGACCAGTCGTTCTCGCCGATGCCGGCAGTAAAGGTAATGGTGTCCACGCCCGCCATGGAGGCAATCATGGAACCGGCCTGCTGCATGGCCTTGTAGGCGAACATGTCGAAGGCGAGCAGGCAGCGCTCGTCACCCTCGGAGGCGCGCGTGCGGATGTCGCGGGCGTCGTTGGAGATACCCGAGATGGCAAGCAGACCGGACTGCTTGTTCATCATGTCGTCGACTTCCTGGTAGCTGTAGCCGCCCTCGCGCTGCAGGTAGCACACGGTGGCCGGGTCGATGGAACCGCAACGGGTGCCCATCATCAGGCCGTCGAGCGGCGTGAGGCCCATCGTGGTATCGCGGCACACGCCGTCCTCAATAGCGGCGAGCGAGGCGCCGTTGCCCAGGTGGCACGAAAGCAGACGGTGGCAGCGCGTGCCCAGGATCTCCTTGGCCATCATCCACTCGTAACGGTGGCTCGTGCCGTGGGCGCCGTACTTGCGCACGTGATACTTGTCGCACACGTCCTTGGGCAGCGCGTAGGTATAGGCGACCTCGGGCATGGTCATATGGAACGAGGTATCGAAGACCGCCACGTTGGGCAGCTCCGGATACTTCTCACGGCAATACTCAATCGCCGCGGCCTCGCCGTAGTTGTGCAGCGGGGCGAGCGGGGCCACCTCGAGAATCTTGGCCATAACCTCGTCGTCGACAACTGCGGAATCATCGAAGTGCCAGCCGCCCTGAACGATACGATGACCAATGCCATCAATCGTAAAGTCGGTCTTCTCGAGCTCCTCGAGCACACGAGCGATAGCAGAGCGATGATCAGGGAAAGGGACCTCCTCGGTCTGCTTGGCGCCACCGTTCTCGGAGTGGCCAAAGATGCCCATGTCCGAACCGATACGTTCGCAGTTGCCCTTGGCGAAAACCTCGCGGGTATCGGTATCCAAAAGCTGATATTTAAGGCTTGAGCTGCCGGCGTTGACAACAAGTACGTTCATGAGACTCCTTTGCAGTGCAATACGGTCGAAGCAGACCCCTTAAGGCGGCCGCATTTTAATAAGAAGTTATCACAACTTGATAAATAGCTATCAAGCATATCGCCCAACGAGCACAAAAGAGGGGCCGAACGGCGCTCGGTCGTCCAGCCCCTCCCCTCTTGCAATTACTTGCCGTTGACGATGCGCTCGACGTCAGAAGCGATCATGAACTCCTCGTCCGTGGGGATGACGAAGATCTTGACCTTGGAATCCTTGGCAGACAGGCACCAAGCGCCGTCACCACGCAGGGCGTTGCGGGCATGATCCATCTTGACGCCCATAAAGGCCAAGCGGTCGGCCACGCCGGCGCGGACGGCCGGAGCGTGCTCGCCGATGCCGGCGGTAAAGGCCAGGGTGTCCATACCGCACATAGAAGTAGCCATCTCGGCAGCCTTGGCGGCAATCTTGTAGACAAACATGTCGAAGGCGAGCTGAGCATCGGGGTCACCAGCGGCGGCGAGCTCCTCGACGTTGCGGCAGTCGTTGGTCTTGCCGCCGGTCACAGCCAAAAGGCCGGACTTCTTGTTCATCATCTCGTCGACCTCGTCGAAGGTGTAGCCGCCCTCGCGCTGCAGGTAACACACGGTAGCCGGGTCGATGGAGCCGCAGCGGGTGCCCATCATGACGCCGTCGAGCGGGGTGAGGCCCATAGTGGTATCCATGCACTTGCCGTCCTCGATAGCGCACAGGGAAGCGCCGGAGCCGATATGGCACACGACGACCTTGCGGGCCTCGCCGTTGGTCATCTCGGCGACCTTTTTGGAGATGTAACGGTAGCTGGTGCCGTGGGCGCCGTACTTACGGATGTGCAGCTTGTCGCAAACGTCCTTGGGCAGAGCGTAAGTCTTGGCGACCTCGGGCATGTTGAAGTGGAAAGCGGTGTCATAGACCGTGACGTTGGGCAGGTCGGGATACTGCTCCAGGCAGAACTCGATAACGTTGGCCTCGGGGTTGTTGTGGAGCGGCGCCAGCGGGGCGACCTCGCGGATCTTAGCGAGAACGTCCTCGTCGACGAGGGAGGAATCGCCAAAGTACCAACCGCCCTGAACGATGCGATGGCCGATGCCCTCGATCTTGACGCCGTTGGCCTCGAGGTCCTTCAGGACGACCTCGATGGCGACCTTGTGGTCGGGGAACTCGATGTTCTCGGTCACCTTCTTGGAACCGTTAGCAGCGTGGGTGAAGGTACCGCCGGTAAAGCAGACGCGCTCGCAGGAGCCCTTTGCGGACACCTTGTGGGACTTGGTGTCGATGACCTGATACTTAAGAGTCGAAGATCCCGCGTTGACGACCAGAACGTTCATGTGTCTCCCTACTAACAGGCGGTGTGGCGCCGCCAGGTTACATACGCTTCAATAATAAACCCAAACGCCCTCGCGCTCGGGTTTATTGGCGTTGATATATAAGTTATCGGTGCCTAAATACTCATGTCCTTTGACCTGTAAGACGAAATAGCGCGGGAATATACACCAGGGAAGAAATCCCGAGCGCGACAAGCAATACGACTCGAATGCCCGCAGCGCTGCTCAACACAGCATTGAGCAGATAGAAAAGAACAGCACCCACCGCCACCATCTGGCTTTGAACCGAAATCAATGAACAGCGCATCGAAGAATCAGCAGCATTTTGAAAAATTGAGTATTTAATTGGAGCAAATAACGAGTAAGCGACCGTCTGTAACACATAGAACACGGGCAGCAAACAGACCGGAGTAAAGGGAATCAAAAACAGAGCAGTCAGGGAAAGGCGCACAATGCCGCAAATACACGCAAAACGGCCCTTGTCGACACGAGCAATCACACTGGGCACAATAAACCCCATGGAGGCGGAGGCAAGGAGCTGGACCGCAATGGTCACGCCCGAAGCGACAGCATTCATTCCGCGGCCTGCAAGCAACAGTGAGAAAAAGTCTTCCAGAGCGACGAAGGCAAATGCCTGAGAACAGTCCATGATGAACGCTGACCGAAGAATGCCATTACCCGCAATAGTAGCACCGATCATCTTCGGGCTAGTTCCACGCTCAGGTGTCCCCGCAGTGCCCTCTCTTCTCACCTCAGGAATACAGACAACGACAACCAATGTCAGCACCATTGTGATGATATCGACCGAAAGCCCAACGAGATACGCGCCAGCGGACGAAATGAAACCGCCCACACAAGCGGAGAGGGCATAAGACGCATAGAAAACAAATCGCTCAACGACATTAAGTCTTACGAGCTGGTCCTGAGAGACGCTGTCAATGTAAATCGCTTCGATGGATCCGCTCACACATGCAGCGACAAAACCTTTGAGAGCAAACGCGCCGATTAAAAGCAGAGGAGAACGGACAAGAAGCAGGGCGGCGTAGTATCCAAGCATCCCCACGACGCCAACGAGACCGCTTGTCTTTCGTCCAAACCTATCAGCAATATAGCCAGTGGGAACTTCAAGGATGAACTTGCTCACTTGATATGCAATCATCATGCTAGAAATCGCCACTATCGAGAATCCGACGAATTCAAGGTAAACCGTCAGAAAATACAAAATAGTGCTGAAGTTCGACAGAAAAACGAACGTTATATAAAGCAAAACCGTACGGTTTTTCATGCTCCACCCTCCAAGAGTCAGCAATCTAAATCGGATTCTTGGAAAAGCATGAGGGCAAAGCCGTCAGCTATGTGTTATAAGGCGTCAATAATCACTTGACGTCTCGAAGCCAATTAATCTCACGAAGCAAGATGACGCAATAGGTGCAGAAAAACCGTCTGATGTCGATCGGTCCAGGCATTTTGTCGATAGCAAAAGTAGATGGGCAAGGCTACGTCATGCGAGCCTTCGATGGAGCACTCGTTTACTTCCAATCCATTTGATGCGAGAGAAGAGCCAGAAAAACTCAATATCAATCCCCCGGCTTGAAGAAACTCAGTCTGCGCCCTGCTTCCGTATTCGACATCGCGAAAGCGGAAATTAACCAGCTGAGCTTCGGGACATTGATTGATTGCATTGAGACAGGGTGACAAATTAATGGGAACAGCGAGCCTGCCGCCCAGTAACTCACGAATGGTCATAGCGTCAACAGATTGATGACCGGCTGGGCATGAAAGAACCCTGAGCTCCTTTTCACCCATATATTTTGAAGAAAGGACGCTGTCCCGTGGTTCCTCAAACGAGATAGCCGCGTCCGAAATTCCAAGTATAAGTGATTCAAAGCATGTTGCCGTTGGCTGATGCCACACATCAAGATGAATCTGAGGGTGCGAGCTTTCAAACGAGTCGTACCAGTTTTCGGAAAAAAGGCGCCCCCGCCCGTGAAGACAGGGGGCGTAAAGACGGAAATGGCCGTCGGGCGAAACGCCGCCGTTCCCCGATTGAGCGTACTTTTTGAGATCGTCGACTTGCGCCAGGATCACGCGTGCACGACGCGCAAATTCTCTGCCCGCCGGAGATAAAACAGCCTCCCCCGCCGATCGGTCGAGCAAAACAATCTGATACTCAGATTCCAACTTTTTGATTGCCGACGAAACGGCCTGCGGACTCACATGAACGGCGCGAGCTGCTTTGCGCACGCCGCCATAGTTCGCTACCGCTTGAAGGTATTCGAGTTGAGAAAGCTGCATAGATTACTCCAAAGGCAGCCAAGTCGACGGACTACGCGTCCTCAGATGAGGTTCTCACCCAGGTTCTTGCCGCCGAGAACGTGCATGTGGAAGTGCATGACGGTCTGGCCGGCGTTAACGCCCTTGTTGGAGATGACGCGGAAACCGTCCTCCAGACCTTTGGCCTTGGCGACCTCCTGGATGGCGTGAGCCATGGCGCCCATGGTCTCGGCAGGCACGTTGTCGGCAATGTCGCTGTAGTGCTTCTTGGGGATCACGAGCGTGTGGACCGGCGCCTGGGGATTGAGATCGTCGAAGGCGATGACCTGATCGTCCTCATAGACAACGGTCGAGGGGATCTCGTGGTTGGCAATTTTGCAGAAGATGCAGTCGCACATGGTTGGTTCCTTTCTCACAGACCAAGGTAATTATATTTGGTCGGGATGGTTAGAACGAGAGGTTGTCGTCCGTGTTGGCGGCCTCGCCGTCGGCGAGTACGTCGTTGCCGTCAACGTCCTTAAGGAGCACCGAGACCTTCTGCTCGGCATCGGACAGGCGGGTGCGCAGGCTCTTGAGGAGCTCGACGCCGCGGGTATAGCTCTCGAGCGACTCCTCGAGCTCCATATCGCCCGACTCCAAGCTGCGTATGATGAGCTCCAACTCCTGCGAAGCCTGCTTGTACGTAAGCTGCTCGACCGGGGTCTTCTCTGCCATATCTGTTTCCTTTCCTAAAGGTTTATCGCTATGAAACGCGGTCTACTCGACCGTATTGACCGTTGCTGCCACGTTGCCGTCTGCCATGCGCACGCGGATGGCGTCGCCGGGCTTAAAGGTCTTGGCGCTCGTAGCCACACCATCATCGCTGTATGCGATGGAATAGCCACGGGCAAGCACCTTGAGCGGCGACAGGGCATCGAGCGACGCAGCAGCTCGGCCCAGGTCGGACGCGGGTTTGCTGAGCATCGTACGTCCCTGATGCTCCAGACGGGAACTCGCAAGCGTGAGCGCATGGCGCTTGCCATCGAGTCCCGAGGTGCTTGTAGCCAGACGCTCGGGCAGGCGTTCAAAGCTGGATCGGAACGCCCCGACCGAGCGCGTTATGGCACCGGACAAACGATCGGCCGTCAAGGCAAGCTCTGACTCACGACGCTCGACCATAAATGTCGGATCGTTGAGACACGGGCGGCATGCGGCCGCATCGAGCGCGTCGCCCAAGCGAGCCGTATAGGTATCCCAGGAACGACGGCCACGCTGATCGAGCATCTCCAGGTCGACCTGGGCCGACCCAATCATCGATGCCATCGCGGCACCCAGACGCTGATGGCGCGCCTCGAGCACATCGGCCAACTCCGTCATGGCCGGCGCCACCGATTCGGCCGCCGCCGTGGGCGTGGAGGCGCGGCGGTCGCTCACCATGTCGCAAATCGAGGTATCGGGCTCATGGCCAATGCCGGTCACCACGGGCACAGGGCAAGCCGCCACCGCGCGGGCAAGCTCCTCGTCGTTAAAGGTCATGAGGTCCTCGAAGGAACCGCCACCACGCACCAGCAAAATACAGTCGGGCGCTGGCGTAATGGCAGCGGCGCGGCGCAAGCCTTCAATAAGCTCTGCCGGCGCACCCTCGCCCTGGACCTTTGCGCCCACGCAGACGAGCTCGACGAGCGGGTTGCGTCGGCGCAGCGTACGCTTGACGTCGTCGATTACCGCACCGGAAAGCGAGGTGACAACCGCCACGCGTGAGCAGAACACCGGGATGCGGCGTTTGCGCGCTTCGTCCATCAGGCCCTCGCGGCGTAGCTTTTCGGCCAGTTGCGCCACTTGTTGACGCAGCAGACCCTCCCCCGCCAGCGAAAACGAGCGAGCGACAAAGCTCATGCGGCCCGTAGCCTTATAGAGATTGAAGCTGCCCTTAAAGCTCACCTGCATACCGTCGCGCAGATCGAACGTGCGCTTGAGATAGGCACCCTTCCAAATGATGCAGTCAACGGCGGCCGAATCGTCCTTGATCTGGAAATAGCAGTGGCCGCTTCGGGCGTTAGGACCACGAAAACCCGTGACCTCGCCCAAGACGCTCAGCTGCGGAATGGCATCGAGCGCACCGGCGGCGATCTCCACCGCCTGGCTCACGCTGAGCTCCTTGCGCTCTTGCTCGTCCGAACCGTCGAACTCGGCGGAAACGGCATTACCGGTTAGGTTCCAGCCTGCCACGCAGCCTCCTTTCGTTATCGAGCACAGAGGCTCCGGCCCCGTGCGAAATTAAGTCCAACACATAGTACAGCGCCGCGAGGACACGAATCCCCGCGGCGCCTGCCTGTCCCATTTGTTATCGGTTGGAGTTTCTGTTGTAGCGAGCCATAAGGTAGAGCAACTGAATGATCGAAGTGAGCGCTGCAGCCACATAGGTAAGCGCGGCTGCCGTCAGTACCTTCTTGGCGCCGTTGACCTGCTTGGAGCTCATGCCCGACTGCTCGATGTACGCCACAGCACGTCGGCTGGCGTCAATCTCGACAGGCAACGTAACGAGTTGGAACAGCACACTAAACGAGAAGAAGATCAACGCGAGGGTCGTGAGCCCGGCAATGTTCATAAACAGGCCCAAGAGTAACACGATGGTCCAGGTGTTCTGGGTAAAGTTGACGACCGGCACGAGGGCGGTACGCACTTTCATCATGGCATAGCCGCTTTGACGCTGGGCGGCATGGCCCGCCTCGTGGCAGGCGACGGCAACGCTTGCGACCGAACCGCCCGAACGGTTGGCATCCGACAGATACAGGTTGTTGTCCTGCGGGTTGTAATGGTCGGTGAGCTCGCCAGCGACACCCTTGATACCCACGGCGCTACAACCGTTGGCATCGAGCATGCGGCGAGCGACTGTGGCACCCGTATCGCCGTCCGAGCGAACCTTGGACCAGGTTTTGTACGTCGAGTTGATATAGTTCTGTGCGGCAAGGCCAAGCACCGTGCAGACAAGAACAACCAGCAGGTACAGCGGGTCGATGCCAAAGCCGTATCCATAGTAATAAGGCATGCGAATTCCTCCGAGTCGAGTTACACGTTGGAGGCATTTTACCCACTCAACCGGCTAGGCTTCCCTACAGGAGCTCGATTTTGCCGTCCTTCACCGTCAACCCCATATTGCCGGAAAGCAGATCGTCCAGGCGCGAGCCCACAAGCTCAAAGCGCCAACCTTCGCGCAGGCGGCTCTGCTCGGGATGCTCAATGTAGTCGGCCAGGTCATCGCGCGAGGCAATGACCGAAGTCGCCACGCCCGAGCGCTCGGCAACCAGGCGGATGAGCGCGTACATCAGGTCCGTCACACTCTCCAACTCCGGCGAAATCTGACGGTGCCCGCGCACCATGAGCGGCAGGCGATCGTGCGGGCAGCTCGCGCCGCGCTTGATGGCCATGAGCGCACCGTCCACGTCGCGCTCCCCCAACTGATCGGTACCGCGGATGCTACGGAACTCCTCAACGCGCACGGGATTGCGCTTAACGAGCGCAAGCAGCGTGTCGTCGGACATGACCCACTTGCGCGGGATGTTACGGCGCTCGGCGCGGTCCTCGCGCCAGGCGGCGAGCTCGCGCGCGATGCCCAACTGGTGACGGCTGCACGAATTGATGCGTTTGACCTTGCGGAACGCCTCGTGGCGATCGGCGCGATAGTGCGACTCGTCAGCCAGCGGGCGCAGCTCGTCGAGCACCCAGTCCACGCGGCCCAGCTCGCGCAGGCGGCTCATCATCTCGGTATAGGCGACAATCAGGTACTTGACGTCATCGATCGCGTACTCAATCTGCTTATCGGTCAGCGGGCGACGCGACCAGTCGGTCAGTGACTCGGTCTTGGGCAATGAGACGCCGCAAAACGCCTGCACGAGCGCGCCGTAGGAAATCTGCTGGCGCTCGCCCAAAAAGGCGGCGGCCACCTGCGTGTCAAAAATCGGACGCGGCAGCACGCCTACGGTATGGAGCATGACCTCCATATCCTGCGAGCAGGCGTGGAAGACCTTGATCACACTCTCGTCGGCCATAAGCTCGGCCAGCGGCGAGAGGTCGTCGATTACCAGGGGATCGACCGCGACGCTCTCGGCAGGGGTGGCAATCTGAACCAAGCACAGACGCGGATGGAACGTGCGCTCGCGCAAAAACTCGGTATCGACGGCAATCGCGTCGAACTTACGGGCGCGCTGGCAAAAGTCGAGTAGAGCCTGATGTGTGGAAATGTACATATCAACCCATCGAATAAGGTTAGGCCCGAAAAACACGGGTAGGATATCGGCATTGCCTTACAACTATACTCGGTTAGTCACAGAACGGGAACGTAAGTATGCGCTGCCTTATCATCCACAACCCGGCATCGGGCCCCAGCTCAGATGAAATCTACGCATTTACGCACGCCCTCGCGCAGGGCGGCGACGAGGTCGTGATGCGCTTTATCGGCGATGGCATGGAGCCCGAGGACGCCGTGGCAGACGTGCGCGAATTCGATCGCGTGGTGGTCTCGGGCGGCGACGGCACCGTCTCCAACGTGCTCGACCAGATGCGCGGATGCGGTGTCCCCACGCTCGTCTTCCCCTCCGGTACGGCCTGCCTGTTCTTCAACAACATCGGTAATGCCCCCGAGGCGGCGGCGCTTGCCAAGGCTTGCCGCGCCGGTCGCACGGTCAAAGTGGACATGGGCGAGCTCTTTTGGCTCGACGAGAACGGCAACGAGAAGCGCCACGGCTTCATCATCATCGCCGGCTCGGGCTTCGACGCCGAGATCATGATGAAGGCCGCCCCCACCAAAAACGACATCGGCGAGATCGCCTACTTCCTCTCCGCGCTCGCCACGCCCAATCCCACGGTGGCGCACTTTACGATTGAGCATGACGGCATTGTCGAGGAGCTCGACGGCATCTGCTGCATGGCCGGCAACACCTCGGTCATCCAAAACGACATCAACCTGTTCCCCGACTGCCGTATGAACGATGGCATGGTCGACATTGCGGTCATCGAACCCGTAAAAACTGTGCAGCTTCTACCGACTGTGATCACCGCCGCACTCGACCCCGCCGGCAAGGTACTCGGCCGCCCGCAGTTCAAGATCATCCAGACCAAGGAAGCCAAGATCACCTGCACCCCGTCGCTGGGCATGCAGTTCGATGGCGAGATTATCTCCAGCAATTCGGGCGTCTTTGGAGCCCGCGCGCTTCCGCAATGCCTCGACCTCATCGTCGACGAATTCTCCCCGCTCGGAAAATAGGAGGACCCTATGAACGACAATCCCCTGCTCGGCTTTATCATCATCGTTTTGGCCATGCTCGTCGGCTATGCGATCAACGTGATCCACCGCCGGAAGAAGTAATTCCACATTGGTATGATATTCATCCAATTATCGTCTCCCCTGCTGTTTATGCATTTGCCAAACAGCGGGGGATTTTCATTTCAGGCATTCCCAGCTACTTTATTCGGCTACAGTAATTACAGGGCGTCTTTATTAAAGTAAAGCTACAAACTGAGTACAATTAACCGCTCGTCGCATATTTCATCACGCTTATCGAGTAAGTGTCTTTCATAGATGAATATTGTTTCCAGTTCGTTACGCTAATGGGGTGTCTTTATTGGCTGAAGCCCTCTGGCGACAGAGGGCTTTCGCACGCTGGGAGGGAAAATGAGGAAAACTCACCCCGTCAACGCGCTCAAGAAGCTAGCCATAGGCCTCGCCTTTGGAGCTGCAACCATCATGTCCATGCCGACATCTGCGCTCGCCTGCACGCAGATGTACATGGGCAAAAACTATACGGCCGACGGCAATACGTACTACGGCCGCGCCGAGGACTTTGACAAGCGCTATCTTAAGCACTACGGCATCGAACCTGCCCACGAACCTGGCTTTAAGTACAGCTCGATTGAATCTGCTTTTGAATACACTTCGAACAAGCCTACCTATCGTTACAGCTATGTACGCGACCACCCCTCCAACTGGATGGGTCGCACCGACGCCTATTCCGAGGCCGGAATCAACGAGAAGGGCGTCTCCTGCTCTGCCACGCTAAGCACTTCCTATAACGAGGAGGCCGATGCAGCAGACCACATCGATGAGAAAGTGGGTCTGGGCGAGTACAGTTACGGCAGCATCATCCTGGGCGAGAGCGCCACGGCCCGCGAGGGCGTCGAGCTTCTCGGCAGACTGATCGATGATCAAGGCGTCTGCACCAACGACCAGATCATCATCGCCGACAACAACGAGACCTGGCTGTTCGCCACACTTTCCGCCCATCAGTGGATCGCCATGAAGCTCGCTGACGACGTCGCGTCGCTCAACCCTAATATCGGGAGCCTCAACTACGATGTCGACCTTGATGACCCCGAGAACTGCCTACACTCCGAGGGCATCGAGTCCATGCCCGTGGAGAAGGGCTTCGCCAAATACTCCGCTGACGGCAAATTCGATGTCGCCCAAACGTATGGCGAAAGCCTCGCCGATTCCGGCGTAAACCAGTGGTCCCGCTATGTGCAAGGCCGCGATTATTTTGGTAGTCAGCTGACCGAAGGCACAGATTACGACATTATCACAGTAAAGAAGGATGGAAAACCTGACCAAAAGGGAGCCATGGTCAGCGAAATCCAGCCCCTGTTCTTCAGGCCTGGCAAGTCTGGCTGGAGCACCTTTGAGCTGATTCGTGCCTTTGGCAACCGCGGCGAGAACGTCCCTGGCCTCAACGCGAACACTGATGGTGTTTATTGCATCGGCAGCGAGCGCAACACCGAGATCAACCTCTTCCAGATTCGTCGCGGGTATGACCCCGAAGTCGCTACCATCCAGTGGGAAATGCTCTCCCGCGCCGCGTACTCCGTCGCCATCCCGTTGTACTCCGCTCTGATAACTGAGGTCAGCCCGTACTTCAGCGATCAGACCGTCTCCTTCGATCACTGCAAACAGACTGACGTCGTGTACAACGAGGAGCCCGAGAACTCAATTAACTACGTCCTCATGGACATCAGCTCGCTCTGCTTTGAGAACCCTGACACCCTTGGTATCAGCGTCCGTGCCTACCTCGATGCGCTCCAGAACGAGCTCATCGAGCAGAACAAGGAAGTTGACGCCGCCATGCTAGCCGAGACGACCACCGAGGGCCGCACTGCCCTGGCCAACAAGGCCGGCAAGGCTGCTACCGAGAACACCTACAAGAAGTGCAAGGCCCTGCTCCAGGAGATGCGCGCCTATCAGAAGGCCGAAAACTTCGACCAGCCCTTCACCCCGAGCGACCTGAACACCGAGATCAACGGCCTCAAGGTGTCCATCACCTACGCCAAGGACGCTCTTGCCACCGACCCGGTAACCCCGGATCAGCCTGGTACTCCTGAGCAGCCCGGTACTCCTGAGCAGCCCGGTACCCCCGAGCAGCCCGCTAAGCCCGAGCAGCCCACCACCAAGCCCGAGAAGCCTGGCAAGTCGGACACCACGACCACGGTAACCACCAACAAGACGAACACCAAGGGCGGCCTGCCCACCACCGGCGATCGTTTTGATGGCCGCATGGTGGCCGCATTCGCCATCGCTGGCGTTGCCGTCATCTCCGCGGGCGGTTACTTCCTCTACCGTCGCAATAAGGAGTAACGTCTTAGCTGAGCGGACAAGGCAGCAATGGCAGCCTCGCCCGCTCAGCCCGCTCTTTTGACCGGCGGGAAACCCGCCTGAAATCTTTTCAAAAAAGATTTCCCCGCACACACTTCGCTGTGCTATAGTGCAGCGCAACAGCAACTAGGTGCGACCGCGCCACGGCATCACGAAAGGAGCCACCAACATGAAGAACACGATGAAGTCTCTCAACAACTGGTGGTGGCGTGATGCGAATACGATCGGTCGACAGTGAGTCCCTCACGCCTGTTTTTGCGCTCTAGGTGATTGGAAGGCCTCCGGTTTCGACCGGGGGCCTTTTTCTATCTCGAGCCCGATCGCATTCGCATCACGCGCCTCCGCTTTTCTCTTGCACCCCCATTCCGAAAGGATTTTCACCATGTCTCAGAACACCACCGCCGCCCAGCCCCGCACCGTCCAGACCGCCGACCGCGGCAAACTCGACGTCCGCGCCCTCGTCCTGCTCGCCATCCTGCTCGCTGCCGGCTTCATCCTCAACTTCACCGTCGGCAAGGCCATCTCGGGCATCTCGGGCGGCATGATCAGCCCCGAGTTCATCATCTCGGCCTTCTGCCTCACCATCCTGGTCGTTCGCCCCAACATCGGCCAGGCGCTCGTCATTGGCCTCATCTCGGCTGCCGTGATCCAGATCACCACCACCTCGCCGTTTGTCGATTTTGCCGCCGAGGGCATCGCCGCCATGCTCATGGCCGGCATCGTCAACGCCGCCGGCAAGAACGGTCAGGTCAAGCCCGCCATCGCCATTGTCGCAACCTTCCTGACCACCTTTGTCTCCGGCGTCATCTTCATGATCATCAAGATGGCCATGCTCGGCGTGGTCGGCGAGCTCGCCGCCGCCATGCTGCCCGTCGTTGCCATGACCGCCGTCTTTAACGCCATTCTGGTCGGCGCCCTCTACCTGCCCATCCAGAAGGCTCTTAGGCTCAACTAACCCGCTCGGCTTTACGAGCCACCCCATCTTGGCGTTCATTCGTCGCTCGCGTACCCAAGTACGCTTCGCTCCTCTTTCTCGCGCCAACCTGGGGCCCCTCGTAAAGCCGTCTCCGTGCTTCACCACCAAAAACTGTCCCAAACGGCTAGCTTTTGGGGACGTTCTTAAACGACTAGTCATTAAAGAACGTCCCCAATGACTATGAAAGGTATCCATGGAAACGATCATCAACGTCGACGATGTCTCGTTCTCCTATGGAACGCAGACCGAGCAGGCGGTCAGCCACATCTCGCTCAGCGTAAACAAGGGAGATTTCATCGGCATCATCGGGCCCTCGGGCGCCGGCAAGTCCACGCTTGCCGCCTGCCTGTCGGGCGCCGTGCCCCACCACTACACCGGCACGTTCTTTGGGTCCGTCATGGTCGACGGCCACGACACCTGCGAAGTCTCGCTCACCGACGTGTCGCAAATCGTCGGCAGTGTGCTGCAGGATATCGACACGCAGATGGTCGCTTCGGTCGTCGAGGACGAGATGCTCTTTGGCCTCGAGAACTTTGGCGTTCCCCACGACCAGATCGAGCAGCGCGCGAGCGAAACGCTCGAGACCGTCGGCATCAGCGACCTGCGCGACCGCGAGATCGCAACCCTCTCGGGCGGACAGAAGCAAAAGGTAGCCATCGCCGCCATCCTCGCCATGCGCCCGCGCGTCTTGGTTCTCGACGAGCCCACCGCGGCACTCGACCCCGCCAGCTCCACGTTGGTTTTCGAGACGCTGCGTGAGGCAAACCGCGCACTTGGAATCACCATCGTCGTCGTTGAGCAAAAGGTCGCCCTGCTCTCGGAGTACTGCAACCGCGTGCTCGTGCTCAACCATGGCGAAATCGCGCTGCAGGGCGAGCCACACGAGGTCTTCGCACATACCGACGAGCTCCGTGCCATCGGCGTCGACTGCCCTCGCGTCACGCGTATCTTCAATAGCCTCGAGGCCGATGGTCTGGTAAGCGGTACCCCTTGCTTGGATGTCGATGAGGCCGAACGCCTGATTTCGGGCATCGTCGACCCCGCACACGCAGCCATCGAAGCCCAGGCGCCCACCGGTTCCCCGCATGCACCGTCGTTGCGTCCTCATGCCAAGGACGCCGAACCCGTACTCACCTTCGACCATGTTGAGTTTGCCTATCCCAATGGCGGTGCCGCCGTACACGACCTTAGCCTGACGCTCTATCCTGGCGAGCTCGTGGGCATCGTCGGCCAGAACGGTGCCGGCAAGACCACGCTCACCAAGCTGCTCACAGGCCTGCTCAAGCCCGCCTCGGGCAGCGTGCGCGTCACGGGACTGGATACAGCAGCCGTCCCCACGAGCCGCATTGCCCGCGAGGTCGCGACCCTCTTCCAAAACCCCGACCGTCAGATCTGCAAGGACACCGTGCTCGACGAGGTCGCCTTTGGCTTGGAACTGGGCGGCATGGACCGCGCCGAGGCCCTGCGTCGCGCCCAGCTGGTCATCGATCGCTTTGGCTTGCCGGCCGACGAGGCGCCCTTCTCGCTTTCGCGCGGCCAGCGACAAATGGTGGCGCTTGCCTCCGTCGTAGTGGTTGAGCCCAAGATCGTCGTGCTCGACGAGCCCACGAGCGGCCTTGACTACCGCGAGTGCATGACCGTCATGGAAACCGTGCGCACCATGGCCGAGCGCGGCTGCGCCGTTATCATGGTCTGCCACGACATGGAAGTTGTCTCCGACTTTGCCGAGCGCATCGTGGTAATGGCCGACGGCCGCATCCTCGACCGCGGCCGCACGCACGAGCTATTCTCGAACATCGATCTCATGCAGCGTGCCTACGTTGAGCCGCCCCAGGTCATCGAACTCTCGCGCCGTCTGGCATCTTCCGTCTCGCCCGCTTTTGCGCAGGTGAGCGAGGTCACCGATGTCGTTCGAATTACCAAGGAGATGGTCCACCGTGGTTAACGTCATCGACTACATGCCGGGCGATACGCTGCTGCATCGCCTGAATCCCGTCGTCAAACTGGGCCTCGCCGCCGCCATCATCGTCGGCATCTTTTTGTCCGACACCTACGTGGCGCTGCTGGGCTTTCTGGCGCTCACGCTCGCACTGGGAGCTTACGCCGGCGTCGTCGACCGTCTGTTCTCGCTGCTCAAGTTGCTGATTCCGCTCGCGCTTATCATGCTGATGCTCCAGCTGGCCTTTATGCGCGATGGCAACGTGGTGTGGGGTTTTATCACCGACACGGGCCTCATCACAGGATCGAAGGCCTGCCTGCGCCTGCTGGGCGTGGCGTTACCACTCATCCTCATGCTCATGGTGACCAAGCTCAACGACCTTGCCAACGCCTGCGTCGAGGTGCTGCATGTGCCGTATCGCTATGCCTTCACCTTTACCACGGCGCTGCGCTTTGTACCGGTGTTTGGTCAGGAGATGAATGCCATCATGGAGGCGCAGACCGCACGCGGCGTCGAGTACGATACCAAGAACCCCATCAAGAAGCTTAAGCTCATGCTGCCACTGTGCGTGCCACTGCTCATCTCGAGCGTGGGCAAGACCGATGCCACAGCCTTGGCGGCAGAACAGCGCGGCTTCTATCTGCGCACACGCGCCAGCTCGTACAAGCGCTATCCCATCAAGGGTCTGGACATCGCCGTGCTCATCGTCAGCATCGCCCTCATCGCCATCGGCTTCCTGTTCTAGTTCACCACCGACAGCAACCGTCCAACGCAAAAGGCCTCGGCTCGCACCAAACGAGCCGAGGCCTTTACTGTTTCACCAGATAAAACCTACCAAAATAAACCTGTCCCTTTTTGGCAGGTCGGAAGCTAGAGGCGGTAGGGGGCGCCGCAGCGGATGATGGATTCGCGCACCAGGACATCCATGGCGTCGAGGGTGATCTCGGGCATCTCTCGGTACTTCTGCAGCACCGAGAGCTCGGTGCAGGCCAGAATGACGCGGTCGCAGCCGCTACGGGCGAACTCCCACATCACGCGGTCGAACTTATCCATATCGGGCTCACGTCCGGCCTTCACATCATCGTAGATAAGCGACATCACATCGTTCTGACGTTTCTCGCTGGGATAGACGACCTCAACACCCGCAGCCTTACATTCGCGGCCGTAGACGCCCGCGCCCACGGTGCCATCGGTGCCCATGATGCCGATCTTGCGCACCGGCTCGGCCGGCATACTCAGGTTGGGGTCGAACTCGCACTCCCCCATCACCGCGCCGGCCAGAGCATAGCGCACCGACTCACGCGGCATGTGGATAATCGGCACCTTCGTAAACGACTGGATCTGGTCATAGAAGTAGTGTGACGTGTTGCAGGGAATGGCAATGTGTGCACAGCCCAGCGACTCGAGTGCCTGGGCGCACTCTTTCATGGTCGCCAGCAGCTTGGCATGCTCGCCGGTCTTAATGGCCAACGTGCGGTCGGGCATGGTCGACTTGGAGAGCACCACCATGTCGATATGTTCCTGATCGCAGGCAGCAGCCGTATGACGCACCACCTGGTCGTAGTAATACGACGTGGCCTCGGCGCCCATGCCGCCGATAACTCCCAGCTTTTCCATCGCCGCCTCCTTGGTGACGCTTGCGCAATTGCGCGTATCATACCCGCGCCCGCCCGATGCAAACCGGACGGGCGCCGCGCTCATCTACTTGTAATACGTCTTGAACAGCTTAAAGTGGCGCAGCTTGGTGTGCCACATGCGCAGCCAGCGGTTAAAGACAAAGTCGCCCTTCATAAACGAAGGGTCGGCGCCCTTGCCTTCCTTGTCCAGGCGATGCACCTTAGCGCGCATCTCGGGATCCTTGACGTACTTGTCGACGACGCCCATGGGAACGACCATCCACAGGGCCTCGTCCTGCGCCGTCACAAACTCCGGCTCAAACGGGCGGTTGAACACATACTCGTCCACCACATACTTGGCAACGTTAAAGCCGCTGTTGGTGACGTAGTAGTTGCTGCGGCCCTGGCGCGTGTTGAAATCGAAGAACTTAAACGAGCCATCGCGCTCGTCGTACTTAACGTCAAAGTTGGAATAGCCCACAAAGTGAAGGTCCTCGAGCAACTTGCGCACGCCGCCCATGAGCTCGTCGTTGGGCTCGGTAATGATACAGGCATGGTTGCCGACACCGTGGGGCTGATGCTCCTCGAGCAGCACATGGCCCAGGCACATCATGCGGACCTTACCGTTGCGGTCGGAATAGCTGGTGAGCACGCGCATGTACTCGTCGTTGCCGGGCACGCGATCCTGCAAGATCAGATCGTCGGTGTAGCCGCTGGCATACGAATCGCGAATGACCTGTTCCAGCTCGGCGCGGTCGGCAATCTCATAGGCCTTCTTCTGGCCCTCGAACTCGTGCTGCCACCACATGATGCCGTCGGAAGGCTTCAGGATCATCGGGTAGGGAAAATCGATCTGGTCGAGCACTTCGGCAGGCGCCTCACCCTGGGCATTAAGCATCGCCTTGGTAAAGGTAAACGTGTGCGGATAGGGCACGCCATGCTTCTCGCACAGCTCGTAGAAGATCTCCTTCTTCTGGCACTGCTCGAGCATGCTGTAGGGCGCGTAGGGAGCGACGATGTTATCCGCCAGCTCATGAGCATCCTTGGCTTGAGCCACGAGAGCGACATAGTTGTCGCCACAACCCACAAGGACAATCGTCTTATCGGCATGCGCTTGGGCAATGCCGTTGACGGTTTTGAGCATCACGGGCATGGTGTCGATATCCACGTTGGGCGTGTAGTCGATAATCTGGCTGCGGTACGCGGGACCCGTCTGATACTTGCCAAAGACCAGACTCTTGACCTGGTACTCCTCGTAGAAGGCGCGCGCCACCGAATAGGCGTTGATGTCGCCACCAAGCAGCACGGGAATGAACTCGCGCTCTGTAAATTGCAATGCCATGGAAACTTCCTATCATGAACTGCCCACACAACGGGCGGTCTTTGCGCAACTGATTTATTCTAGCGTGCCAAGCCGCCGGCGCCCAAAGCTCCACCGTATCTATGGCAATCGACGCAATCGTCCAGCACGAAGGCCAGCACGAAGACGGCGCTCACTGTTGTATGACAATGGGCAATGAACCTACCATTGTTGTAGGATTCAGCGTATTGACATCCTCGAGCGAAAGGCGCGCACGTGCCCCAAGACCATCCGACCGATAATCCCATCCTCAATGCCGCGAGGCGCGAGCTGGCGGAACGTGCGAAAGCGACCGCTCCCCTGTGCACGGCAAACGACGCCTACAACGGACCCGCCCGCATCGTCTCGATCAACACGTCGGCACACAAGGGCACGCGCAAGTCGCCCGTCGCCGATGGACACGACACCGTTATAGAGCAATTTGGCCTCGCCTCCGACGCACACGCCGGGCATTGGCACCGCCAGGTTTCCTTTTTGGCCGCAGAGTCCATCCAGACGGCGCAGGCCCGCGGACTCGATGTGCGCAAGGGCGACTTTGGAGAGAACTTCACAACCCGGGGCATCAACCTGCTCTCGCTCCCCTTGGGCACACAGCTCAAGCTTGGAAGCGACGTGCTCGTCGAAATCAGCCAAATCGGCAAGGTCTGCCACACCCGTTGCGCCATCTACTATCTCGCCGGCGACTGCATCTTTCCCCACGAGGGCGTTTTCGGCGTGGTACTAAAGGGCGGAGAGGTCCATACCGGCGACGATATCCAGGTAGTCAAACTCGGCGACGGCACCTGTTCGTTCATCCCCGCCGAGGCCCTTGAAGAGATTGAGCAGGCTCGCCAGAAGGGCACGCTGTAGTTATAAAACCCCACGTTGAGATGGCTTTTACAGCCCAAAACTCCTCTCAAACATAGCTCTGTAACGTTAAAGTTGAACTCTATGGTTTCTCAACAATTCATCATAACTGCAGGTCAAAGCCAAAGCCTCAAGTTCAACTTGACCCTTTGGAACCTTTAAGGTTCAAGTTGAGGTCGAAAGCAGTAGTAGAATACCGTTCGAACCATAACCTACGATTGATTGCAGAGGGACTGGATGCAGCATTCGAATCATCGCACCGCAGCGCTCATTGCGTCGAAGCCGGCTCGTATCATCACGAGCGCCGCGCTCGCCGTTGCGCTGACGGCCACGCCGATGCTCTCCCCCGTTGCGGCGTATGCCGCCTCGCAGGCAACGCAGGACCAGCTTTCCGCAGCCCAGCAGAAGATCGAAGCCGCCACGAGCGCCTACAACGACGCCCGCACCAAACTCGATGACCTGCAAAAGCAGATTGACTCCAATGAGGCAAGCATCGAGGAAATCGAGGCCAAGCTTCCCGAGCAGCAGGCCAAGGCAAGCTCCGCCATGCGCGATCTGTACAAGTATCAGAAGGGCACCAATCCCATCGTGAGCTTCCTGGTCAACGCGCAGAGCCTGGGCGAGTTCATCACGACCTGCAAATACACCAACCAGATCACGAGCTCGAGCGTCGACGAGATCGAAGAACTCAATAACATGCAAACCGAACTCGAGCAGAACAAGGCCGAGCTCCAGCAGGCCAAGTCTCAGCTTGAGGCAGAGCAGAAAAACGCCGAGGACGCGCTGGCGCAGGCCCAGCAGCTCCGCAGTGAGGCGCAGGCAAAAGCCGAGCAGGAAAATGCCGCCGAGCTTGCCAAGCTTGAGGCCGATAAGGCCGCTGCCGCCGAGAAGCTCTCGGGCGAGGGCGTAAGCGGCAGCAATTCCAGCAGCCAGGCCACCAACACCAACACCACCATCGACACCACGGTGAACAGCTCCAATACTGGTAGCTCCGATTACGATTCGTTCATTAATGAGTGGACAGGCCGCATCGACAATTATCTCGCCGGCTCCCCCATGGCAGGCCAGGGCTATAACTTTGCCGTCGCCGCTTGGAATACCGGTGTCGACCCCCGTTGGTCCCCCGCCATCGCCTGCATCGAGAGCACCAAGGGTGCTTATTGCGCCAATTCTTACAACGCCTGGGGCTGGAGTGCACGTGGCGGCGGTTGGCGCAGCTTTGGCAGCTGGAGCGAGGGCATCTCCGCTCACGTTGCCTATCTGGGCGCCAACTACGGCTCCACCCTTACCCCGGCAGCGGCCAAAAAGTACTGCCCGCCCACGTGGCAGGACTGGTACAACAAAGTCGCCGCTCAGATGAACCGCATCTAAGTGCAACTGCAAAGGGCCCCAATGGGGTCCTTTTCTTTTAGGTAGCGGAGGTATCGACGACGCCGGTCGCATTGGCAACCGCGACTATGACGATCATGCATAGGAGCAGCACACCCAATGCCTTGAGCAAGAGCTTCGCGAGCTTCTTGCCGCGATAGCTGTCGAGCAATGCGAATCGCCGACGAAGACGGCGCTTATCGAGCAGCGCAAAATGCATAAGCACCATAAGGCCATCGACAAAGAAAAAATACTCGATTATGAGAAGCCACGTCGGGTAGCTTTGGTTTGCTCCCGTGGGGTGAAAGACGGCAAAGTGGCTACCGGCAAAGAACACAAGCAGCGAGAAGCAGACGAGCGTATTCCAAATGCGCCCCAGAGACTCCGGAACGCGAGAGAGCAGACCGCATGCAGCGGAGGCGGCAGGGCCAGGAAGCCCTGCGGGTTTCTGGAGCCCTTGGGACGCCAACACTGTCTCCGAGTCTGGAGTACGGACAGGCGCAGGCGCAGGAGGCCGCACGGGGCGACTCAGATCGTATGCCGCGCGCGTCGCCCGTCCCAATGCTTCCGCACTCGCAAAACGCTTGGCCGGATCGAGCGCCATCGACATGCAGACGGCATCGGAAAGTGGAGTGGGAATACCGCGCGCCTCGCATTGCTCGCGCATGTCGAGCCCTGGTTTAGGGTCGACTCCCGTCAAGCAGAAGAACAACAGGGCGCCCAGCGCGTACACGTCGCTGCGCACACTCGTCTGCCCAAACCCATACTGCTCGGGCGGCGCATAGGGTCGCGTGCCAAACTTGACGGTGTCGGCATCGGCGCCATCGCGCCATACGCGCGCGATTCCCAGGTCAATAATCACCAACGACGAGAAGGTCATGCCAGCATCGGCCGCATACCTCACGCCCGATACGATGATGTTCGAGGGTTTAAGGTCGCGATGGATTACCGGTACCCCTGGCTCCCCCGCAGCTGCAAAACCAGCATGCAGCTCGCCCACCGCTTCACACAGAACGGGATACAGCTCGCGGGCATAATCGGGCGTCGCGCCCAGGCGCCCCACGAGCGCCTCGAGCGTCTCGCCTTCGACATATTCCATCACCACATCGAGCTCCTCGCCCGCGCGGCGGCAATCGACAATCCGGGGTAAGTGTTCAAAACGGCGTCCGGCCCGCTGAGCCGCAAACAGGCGCTCGTAGGCCCCGCCAATCTGCGCCGAAGCATCGATGCGCTTGCGGACAAAGGGACCGAGAGACCCGCCGCCAGAGCCCTCAAAATAGACGAGTTCGGTCGTCTCGACATCCGAGCACTTGAGCACGCGCTCCACACGATAGCTGTCATCGCGGTCGAGCGACGCCAAATGCTCGGCAAGTGAAGCAGTCAGCTCGTCATCGGAATATGTTGGGCTCTGAGTATCCATGGCGTCCATCATAACGCAGGGTGCGGACACCCCATGGTGTCCGCACCCTGTTCGTTCGCATAGTTGTTTCGGCAACAGCCAGCTCAGCCATTGGCCACTAACTCACCGTTTCCTCGCCAAAGCGATACAGCTCTTCATTGACCTTTTGGAGGCTACAGCCACGGTCGATGCAAAAGATAATGATTGCATCGCGACGGTCCTTGCAGTTTAGGACGCTCACTCCGGCAGCCGTCAGGGCGCGGTTAGTCTCCTTCATCGACAGCGCCATTGCAAAGGCAATCTGCAGCACCTTATTGCGGCTCGGATTGCGCGAACCGGTAAAGATCTGATAGCCAAAGGTCTCGTTGAGGTCGGCCATACGCACCACGCGCGAACGCTCGAGCCCCTTCTCTTGCAGCAACTGCTTTAAGTAATCCGAAAGCGACGGGGCGGCAAAGTCGTGTTCCTTGATATAGCCATCGATGTTTGGCGCGTCGAGAAGCTCATTGAGCAACTCGTCAGTCAGCTTTTTATCGGACATACGACTTCACCTCCCCCAGTGCATGCAACATGCTAGAAACCGCTTACGTCCGAACGCTCCCAGCTAGCAACCTGGTCGGGAGACACCGTACCCAGCGCCTCGAACTTCCAGGAGCCGCCCGCCTTCAGATGATTGGTGTTTGCAAGAGCCGTTCCAACCTGGTTGCCATCGGCATCATACAGAACATATTCAATCTGAATGTAGCTCTTTTCCTTGTCCGTGTTATTGGTCAGGGTGCCCGTGATCTTATAGGTAAACTGATTGGAAGTGTCTTCAGCCTCGTCAGCAATGGTATACGGTTCTTGCGGTTCTTTTTGCTCCTCAGCCTGCCGTGTCGTCTCGGCAGGTTTTGCCGAATCGCTCGCAGACGAATCGGTTGAGTTGCCGCCCATAGAGCCCACGGCACCGACAATAACCAGCACCACGATGATGCCTAGGACAATCTTGCCGATTGGCTTCTTTCCCTCTTTTGCCATTATTCATCCTTCCTACGATCCGGCTACCGTGCCGGTACACAGCACATCGTAGGAAGGATTGAACTTGAATTCATTAGCTGAGAGCTAAGGCTGCGGTAAACGACCAATGCAGTTATCCAAACGCCGAGCAAACGCACTGCGCGCGACCGTCTGCTGGCAGTGCATCAACCCACCGTGACGGATTCCCCGGTAAAGGCACTGATCATCAACAGGACAAAGAAAACAAGGTAGCTGGCACTCAGCAGGTACGCAATGATCAGAAAGACGACCCAGCCGACATTGGTTTTACCGTCGGCACGGCGTTGCTCGCGATTGCGGCAGAGCCAAATCGTCACGCCGATGGCAGTGATAAACAGCACGAGCGCCGCCGCGGCAAGCCCGGCAAGCGCAAACATCACGCCAATGCTCACAGCAATAACCGGAAGCAGCAGCAAACCGCACCCGCATCCACCCGGACTATATACGGCAGACTGTCGGCGTCGCCTCATCGCCGCGCCACCCCCATCATCTTTGAGCACTACAGTGCGATAGCCTGCTGAACAGGAACGATCTTGTCGAGTTCCGGTTCGATCCGCCTTTTCTCGGCCTCAAGGTCAAACGCCACCTGAGCGCGCAGCCAATAACCATCCGTCAGGCCAAAATAACGGCAAAGACGGAGGTCGGTGTCGGCCGTCACGCGACGTTTTCCCAAGACAATCTGCCCGATACGCTGAGCCGGAATCCCAGTCTCTTTCGCAAGGCGATATTGAGAAATGCCCATGGGAACAAGAAACTCCTCTTTGAGAAGCTCACCAGGAGTCACCGGCGACAGCAAATCGGCCGAAGTCTCATCACTTGTGATAATCGACGATTTCGACATTCCAAGCCATCTCCTGTCTCCACTCAAAACAGACCCGATAGCGCTCGTTAACACGGATGCTATATTGACCGGCACGATCGCCCTTCAAAGCTTCCAGGCGGTTGCCCGGTGGAACGCGAAGATCATCAAGCGAAGCACAAACCTGCAGTTGGCGAATCTTCCTCAACGCAACACGCTCAAAGGGCACGAACCTCCTGACCCGCACACCCATGGCAAAGCGTTCGGTATCCTCATCTTTATACGATGCAATCATAGTATCGCCTTACGTTAGTAACGTCAAACCTTTCTATAGACTTACATCTCTATTATATCGTACGTTTGTTCGTGTTTTCTAGAACAAATAGTCCTTTGCGCCTTAGTCAAGCAAAAGCAATCGTTTGTAGACATCGAGGCCTTTGAGAAGAATCTCCTCGTCAAAGAGCATGGTATCGGTATGCAGAGCGCTCATCGCATAGGCTGGGCAGTCATCAGCGTCGATCGGGTTTTCTTGTCCTTCTGGCACGCCCGTGCCCAGCAAGAAGAACACGCCCGGCAGATGGCGCTGATAGAAAGCAAAGTCCTCGGCAATTAACAGCGGCTCGTCCACAAGTTGCAACTCGGGCAAGGCAGGCGCAATGTGGGCAAACAACTCGGGGTCGTTATCGACTGGCGGATAGCCCTCGGCAAAGTCGAGATCGTACGTACAGCCCGTTGCGGTGCACGCCTCGTCGAGCGCACGGCGTACGCCCTCGCGCGCACGGTCGAACATGGCGTCCGTAAACACACGCAAGCTACCGGCAACATGGGCCTCCCCCGCCACCGCATTGCAGACGGTGCCGGCCTGCAGCAGGCCAAACTTACCGATGCAGGGCTCATCGGCACCCAGCTCGTCCATCAGCTCGCGCTCGGCAACCAGGAACTTTGCCGCCGCCAGCGCTGCGTCATGTGATTCCTCGACTGGAACGCCGTAGGTCTTGGCGATATGGATGCTCGTGCCATGGATATGAATGTGCGTCTCGCTCGAGCGCGCCAGCAGCGGACCGGGACAGCTCGCCAGCGTACCGGCAGGAAGATCGGGCCACACGTGAAAGCCAAAGATGCGGTCGACCCCGTAGCGCTCGAACACGCCGCTCTCGCATACCGTCTTAGCGCCACCGGTTGTTTCCTCGGCCGGCTGGAACACAAAAAGCACGTTGCGCTTAATAACGCCCGGCTGCTCACGAATCGTACGGTCGACAAAAGTTGCCGCCGCGAGGGCCATAGCCATGTGCCCGTCGTGGCCGCACGCGTGCATCTTGCCGGGATGCGTCGAGGCAAAAGCGGCGCCCGTCGTCTCCGCAATAGGCAACGCATCCATATCGGCACGAATCGCCGTGGCATGCGAGGCACCCGTGCCAGCGTCGAAGAAAGCGCACACGCAACTAGGGCACGGATGGATCACCTCGCAGGCAAGCGGAGCGAGCACGCCCTCGATATAGGCGATAGTTTGCGGAAGATCGAAGTCGAGCTCCGGAATGCGATGCAGGTCGCGACGATAGCGACGGAGTTCTTGGAGCTCGGTCATGGGGATTCCTTTCATGGGGCAACTCAGTTGTCACCTATTGTGACGCAGGATTGTGGCGCCCTCGTTTCTAGCATGATGCTGCATTTTTTAAACGTTATATACGAATACTCTTGTTTGGTAAAGTGCAACGTGATAGGGTCTTTACCACTTGATAGAGGCGCGGGCACGAAGAGCCGCGGGCGAGCCGGCAGGCTTTGACCCCGTGGGGAGGCGAAACCCGCCGAACTGGGTTTTTCGGGCACGAACAACCTGGTGGGCCTGTGGGAAACACCCACAGGACTGTCTGCAGCAATGCGGGAGCGCTATCCGGACATTGGGTCCACGCTATGCGGATTCGATGCGCAGATGGCGCCGTCTGGATAGCGAGGTTTACGGGACATGGTATTGACCCCCAACGAGGCATATGCGGCCAAGCAGCCGTTTGTGGACAAGGAGACACTCGAGCATATCGTCGAGCAGTTCCCCACGCCGTTTCATCTATACGACGAGGCGGGCATCCGCCGCAACATGCAAGAAGTGCGCGACGCCTTTGCATGGAACCCGGGCTTTAAGGAATACTTTGCCGTCAAGGCCAACCCCAACCCGGCGCTCATCTCCATTCTCAACGAATACGGCTGCGGCTGCGACTGCTCGAGCTATACCGAGCTCATGATCGCCCGCTCGCTGGGTATCACGGGACACGACATCATGTTCTCGTCCAACGATACGCCGGCTGCCGACTTTGAGCTCGCCGACAAGCTGGGTGCCATCGTCAACTTTGACGACATCAGCCACATCGAGTTCTTTGAGCGTGTTGCGGGACCCATCCCCAAAACGGTCGGCTGCCGCTTTAATCCAGGCGGCCTGTTCCAGCTCTCCAACGGCATCATGGACAACCCAGGCGACTCCAAATATGGCATGACCACCGAGCAGCTCTTCGAGGCCTTCCGCATGCTCAAAGCCAAGGGCGCCGAGGACTTTGGCATCCACGCATTCCTTGCCAGCAACACCGTCACCAACGACTACTACCCCGAGCTCGCGCGTATCCTCTTTGAGCTTGCCGTACGCCTGGAGCGCGAGACCGGCGCACACGTCGCCTTCATCAATCTGTCCGGCGGCGTCGGCATCCCCTACCTGCCCGAGCAGCAGGCCAACGACATTCGCGCCATCGGCGAGGGAGTACACGCGGCATACGACGAGATCCTGGTTCCCGCCGGCATGGGCGATGTGGCCATCTGCACTGAGATGGGCCGCTTTATGATGGGCCCCTACGGCTGTCTGGTCACCAAGGCTATCCACGAGAAGCAGATCTACAAGGACTATATCGGTGTCGATGCAAGCGCCGTCGATTTGATTCGCCCTGCCATGTATGGCGCCTACCACCACATTACGGTGATGGGTCAGCCGGGCGGCGCCGACAAGGCCACGGCGCCCGTCACGAACACCTATGACATCACGGGCAACCTATGCGAGAACAACGACAAGTTTGCTATCGATCGCAAGCTGCCGCATATCGACATGGGTGACCTGCTTGTAATCCACGATACCGGTGCGCATGGCTACTCCATGGGCTACAACTACAACGGACGGCTGCGCTCGGCCGAGGTCCTGCTGCGCCCCGATGGCGCGGCCAACCTCATCCGCCGCGCCGAGCGCCCGGGCGATTACTTTGCCACGCTCGACGTGCTGCCGTGCGGCCGAGAGCTGCTGGCCAAGTCGCGCGCCGAAAGTGCCCGCCGTCGCGCCGAAGACGAGCGCCTGGCAGTCGCAGCTCAATGGAACAAACGCATCCAGATCGCGGAGGCGAAGGAGAAGAACATGGACATCCGCAACCTCGAGGGCTCAATCGTCGCCCTGGTTACGCCGTTTAAAAAGGACGGCAGTGTCGACTTTGACGCGCTCGAGCGCCTTATCGATTTCCACTTGCAAAATGGCACCGACGCCATTCTCACCCTGGGCACCACCGGCGAGAGCGCCACGATGACCGATGACGAGGACAACTCCGTCGTCGCCGCCGTGGTCAAGCATGTTGCAGGACGCGTCCCCGTCATCGCCGGCTCGGGCTCCAACTCCACGCAGACCATGCTCACCAAGTCGCTTACTTACCAGGGCTTGGGAGCCGACGGCCTGCTGCTCATTACCCCCTACTACAACAAGTCCAACGAAGAGGGTATCTATCAGCACTTTAAGACCGTCGCCGATGCCGTTGACATCCCCTGCATCCTGTACAACATCCCCGGCCGCTGCGGCTGCGGTATCAGCGAGCGCAACGTAGAGCGCCTAGCCGCGCACCCCAACATCATGGGCATCAAGGAGGCCTCGGGCAACGTCGCCTACGCGGCCAAGATCGCCCACCTGCTGTCCGATGACTTCCGCATGTACTCGGGCGAGGATGCACTCACAGTGCCGCTCATGAGCCTGGGCGCTTCGGGCACCATCAGCGTGTGGGCCGACGTGCAGCCGCAGCTCGTACACGACATGTGCCGCGCTTATCTGGACGGCGACGTAGCGCGCGCCCGCGATATCCAGATTGCCGGCCAGCCGCTCATCAACGCCCTCTTTAGCGAGGTCAACCCCATCCCCGTCAAGGAAGCGCTCGCCCAGATGGGCATGATCGAGGCAAACTACCGTATGCCGCTGTGCCCCATGGCAGACGACACGCGAGCCGCACTTACCGATGCTCTGAAGGGAGCTGGTCTGCTTGATTAAGACCGTCATTATGGGAACGGGCCGCATGGGCTCGCTCATCCGAACTACCGCCGAGGGCGTTGTCGACGCCGCTGGGCAGCCCGTTTTTGACATCGTCGCCCAGATCGGCTTCGACTTGTCCGAGCTCGAGAGCGCACCGGCGGCCGACGTCATCATCGACTTCTCGAACGTCGTAACCTTCGATGCCGTCGTCGCCTATGTCGAGCGCACGGGCGCGGCGTTGGTCTCAGGCACCACAGGCTACACCCCCGAGCAGATGGACCGCCTGCGCGAGCTGGGCCAGAACACCCGCGTTATGCACTCGGGCAATTACTCCATCGGTATCGCAGCCCTGCGCCATCTGGTAGCGCAGGCTACACGCGAGCTGCCCGGCTTTGACTGCGAAATCGTCGAGACGCACCACAACCAAAAGGTCGACGCCCCCAGCGGCACTGCCAAGCTACTGCTCGACGCCGTCGTCGAAGCCGAGCCCGAGGCAGGCTACCACCCCGTCTATGGCCGCGAGGGCATGTGCGGAGCACGCGATCCCAAGGAAATCGGTATGCACTCGCTGCGCGGCGGCACCGTCGCCGGCGTGCACGAGGTGAGCTTCTTTGGCCAGGACGAGGAGGTCACGCTCACCCACCGCGCCACGAGCCGTCAGATCTTCGTCAACGGCGCCTTGGCAGCAGCCCAAAAGCTCATCACCCGCGACCCCGGCTTCTACACCTTCGACCAGGTCATGTTCGCCTAACTAGTTATCAACCATACCCCCTCAAAGGAGAGACAGCATATGAGCAACGCAGCCGAGATGGATGCACAGGAGATTATCAACTACATCGCCACCGCGCCCAAAAAGACGCCCGTCAAGCTGTACGTGCGCGAGAAGCCGGGCATGAAGGTTGCCTGGGGCGACGCACATGTCTACGGCGGTCGTCGTGGCAAGACCGTCTTTGGCGACTGGGATGAGCTTAAGGCCATCCTGGACGCCAACGCCGATTCCATCGATTACTACGACGTTGAAAACGATTGCCGCAACTCCGCCGTGCCCATGCTCGACCTTAAGGGCATCAACGCCCGCATCGAGCCGGGCGCGATCATCCGCGACCGCGTCGAGATCGGCGACCGTGCCGTCATCATGATGGGCGCCATCATCAACATCGGCTCCGTTATCGGCGAGGGTTCCATGATCGATATGGGCGCCGTGCTGGGCGGTCGCGCCACCGTGGGCAAGAACTGCCACATCGGCGCCGGCACCGTGTTGGCGGGCGTCGTGGAGCCCGCAAGCGCCACGCCCGTCATCATCGAGGACGATGTCATGATCGGCGCCAACGCCGTGGTTCTGGAGGGCGTGCACGTAGGCAAGGGCGCTGTCGTTGCCGCCGGCGCCGTGTGCGTCGAGGACGTCCCCGCCGGTGCCGTCGTGGCCGGTGTCCCCGCCCGCGTCATCAAGATGCGCGACGAGAAGACCAACAGCAAGACCGGTCTCGAGGAAGGTCTGCGCCAGCTGTAGAAGTTACGCGGTTTTACCAAACCGCATAACGGCTCGACGCTGCAAATGCCCCTAAGCGACAATCTGACGTTCAATCGTCGGTCGTGTACCGAAGTACGCTTCCCTCCTCTTTCGCGTCACCTTGCTCGCCTAGGGGCATTTTCGCTCATATGACCCAATCCGCTGTCAAGAGCCACAATGGCCCCGTCCCGGTCCGCCCCCGGCATGTCGTCGACGCCTTCGGCTCAGTCTCATATCCGCGGATACCGCTCCGGCGGCCCGCAATCCTCTCCTTCGGCGGGGCTCCCCAAGTCTGACTACGCGCATGCGGCCGCTGCCGCGCGCCCAGCGAAAGCGGGGGTATCCCCGAAGGCTGCCCGGCTCGCCGGGACGGGGGCTATGTCTATTCGGTTGCCTCCCGGCACATCGCGCCGAGGGCCCACAGCCACCTCACGAGCTCGGCGGCGGTGGCGGCGTTCGCCTTCGCCTGGGGCATGCCCCTGGCGAGCATCTCCTCGCGGCGCCGGAGCAGGCGCTCGGAACCCTTCCTCCCGTGCATCCTCACCTCGAGCGGGACGCCGCTGCCCTTGGGCATCAGCTTCGGTTGGTGGCTCGCCTGGACGTAGCTCCAGGACCCCTCGACGGCCAGCCTCCTGACGAGGGCGTTGCCGGCCCCGCTGATCCCGCCGAGGCGCACGGAGTCCGCGCTCGACCTCTGCTTCGGGGCGAGGCCGAAGTAGGCCGTCACCTGCCTGCCGGAGCGGAACCTCGAGAAGTCGCCGACCTCGGACGCGAAGGCGGCGGCGAGCGCGAAGCCGCACCCCTTGATCGACTGGAGCGCCTCGACCTCCGCCGAGAGGGGGCCCGCCGCGACGGCGGCCCTGTACTCGGCGAGGAGGTCGTCGCGCGTCTCGGCGGCCGCCTCGACCTCGTTCCTCAGCGCCGCCAGCGCCCGGATGCCGCCGTCGTCGGCGGGCCGGACCTTGTCGAGCCACCTGAGGAAGTCGTACGTCCAGTACCTCCGGGGGTTTCCGGCCGGCGTCGTGCCGCCGTAGGCGTAGCCACGGCGGGCTAGGAACGCCAGGAGCCGCTGCTTCGCCGCCGCGAGCCTCGCGGTCGCCGCGTCGTGGGCCCCGGCGAGGTCCCTGAGCCCCTCGATCTCGGGGGACGGCACCCATACCGGGGAGATATCGTGCGACAGTATCGCCTTGGCCATCCTGGCCGCGTCGTTGCGGTCGTTCTTGGACGAGAGGTCTGCCGCCGACCTCGGGACCCTGGAGACGGCCGCGACGACGCAGTCGACGCCGAGCCCGGAGAGCTCCCTCTGCGGGGCGAAGCCGAGGTAGCCGCTCTCGTAGGCGGCGAGCGACGGGCCGGGGAAGCCCGACATCCACTCCGCGACCTCGCCCCAGGGGTTGCCGCGGAACCTCCTCGTCACGGCCTCGCCCGTCTCCGCGTCGAGCGCGCAGACGGTGGTGGACCTGAGGTGTACGTCCATTCCGAAGGCGGTAGAATATCTAGGCACGGGAGCCTCCCAACCTCGTTGCGGCGCGGCTGCGCCTCTGGCACTTCAACAACATTGTCGCAGCCCCGACCCGCGGTCACGAGCGGGGGCTCCTGTCGTTTCCGTGCCCCTGGATTGGGTCATAGGCGATGGCGGCTCGCACCATGCCGGTGCTCATGAGGTAGGTCACCAGGAAGTAGCCGCCGTAGGCTGCCAGGAAGATTGCACAGGTGAGGCCCACGGTGCCACCGATGCTCATATTTCCGAATATGCTCACCAGCTCGATGATCACCTTAAGTGCCACAAAGGAGTGCGCCAGGCCCACTGCCAGCGGGAACAGGAAGAATACCGCTTGCTGCGCCATCACCGAATGGCGAATCTGGCGGTCCTCACAGCCGATCTGTGCCAGCACACGATAGCTGCGGCTGCCGTCGGCCACGTTGGAGAGTTGCTGGATCGACAGAATCGCCGTGCATGCAACGACCAATACAAAGCCAATGTAGATGGCCAGATAGCTAATCATGCCGTTCATTTGCGCTGCTTGCGTGTACATCTCGGAGCGTGTGATGAAGATTCCCCATGACCCCGGCTCCTTGCCGTCAACGAGCAGATTGTCGAGCAAAGTGTATTTAATGCTCTCGTCTGCCTCGGTCGTATCCATCCCCTGTTTGTAATTAACGAGCAGGCTACTGGAATACGGCTGCAGATTAAGTTGGGACAACAGCTCGTCGGCAACGACGACGGTACCCGGATTACTGCCCATCGCCGAGTTGGCGATGGCCGCCGTGTCCTTGTCCGACTTATCGGTTGCGGGCTTGAGCTCATGCCCGCCCAAGGTGAGGGTATGGCCGCCGGCCATGTACTTGGTGTACAGGTCGCCCAGCCCACCGCCCATATCACACGTAAGCAGGTACTGGTCGCGGCCAATGCTCACCGGCTCCTCGCCCATCATCTGGCGCAGTTTGTTGTACTGGCTCGCCGGCGTCACAAACAGACCCATCGTATCGGCATTGCTACCCCCGAGCGCCTTGGGGAGCTTTTCTCCCATCGTCTTGCACATCTCACCCGCAGACACCGAAGGATTCGAACCGCCAAACGGGTAACTCAGATACGAATCGATCTGAACATGCTCACCGGCAACATCGGCGATATTGACCTTCTTGCCGGTCTCGTCGTTGTTGTCCGCCGACTTGCCCTTGCCGTGCCATGCGGAGTACAAATCGACCGTTGTATCGGCTAGCACCATGCGGTCGGCTTCAGACGGATTGACATATTCTTTGTAGTAGTCGAGCGTATCGGGCGTGTAATAGACATACGTCTGAGACACGTCAACAGGGTTATAGCGCTCCAGGTTTTCGTTCATCACATTGGCAATCGACATACCGCACGTCACCGAGGTGATGGCCAAAAACAGGAGCATCGCGATGACGCCCATCGAAAAGCACACCGTGTTGACCTTGGCCGCAAGCTGGCGCACGGTAAACATGTTGAGGCCGCGCCAATACACGCTGCGCAGGCTCTGCAGCAGCTTGATGAGCATGCCCGAGAGTCCCCAGAACAGGGCAAAGGTGCCCACGGTAACCATAACGGTCGTAATACCAAACTGGTTCATGGCCTCTTGCAGCTTGCTGTCCGTCGCGGTTAGCGGGAACCCATCACGTAGCAGACGGTAATAGGCCACGCCCACAAGCACCACGCCCACGGCAAAGATGGCAATCGCGATCCAGGGGTTGCGTGTCTTGATGCTCTCGTTGCGACGCTCGGCACCCATAAGCTCGATGAGTTTGGTACGACGCACGGCGCGAAGGTTCAGCAGTAGCGTGAGCACAAACATTACGAGCATGCAGGCAAGGGTCAGATTGAACGCATGCACCGAGAAAAAGAAGTGGAAATTGGCAATCTGTGTCTTAAAGAGCGAGGCCGTAAAGAACGTCATGAGCTGGGAGAGTCCCATACCCAGCACAATGCCGGCGACAAAGGCCACGACCGAGACGATCACGGTCTCGAGTGCCATGATCGTGGCGACGCGCCCGCGCCCCATGCCGAGCACCTGGTACAGGCCAAACTCCTTCTTGCGGCGTTTCATGATGAAGTTATTGGCATACACCATCAAAAAGGCCATGACACCGGCCAAAAAGTACGTCAGGTCGCCGAGCATGCTGCCCATAACCTGCGCCAAGCCCTCTTCATCGATGCCGGCGATGTCGACCTGCATCGAGATGGTGTTAAAGGCATAGAAGACCGTGACGCCCAGGGTGAGCGTCAAAAGGTAGACGAGGTTGTCGCGGCCGGCGCGGCGGACGTTGCCCCAAGCGAGTTTACAGAGCATCGGAGCCCTCACCGCCCATCATGGCAACGACCTCCATAATGCGGTCGAAGAACTCTCGGCGGTCGGTGTCGCCGCGGCGCAGCTCGGTGAAGATCTTGCCGTCGCGGATAAACAGCACACGGCTCGTGTAGCTGGCGGCAAAGCTGTCGTGCGTGACCATGAGCACGGTGGCGCGCAGGCGGCGGTTGAGGGCCTCTAGGCTCTCGAGCAACAGGCGGGCGCTTTTGGAGTCGAGGGCGCCGGTAGGCTCGTCGGCCATGATCATGGTGGGGTCGGTGACGAGCGCGCGAGCCGCGGCAACGCGCTGCTGCTGGCCGCCGGACATCTGGTAGGGATACTTGTCGAGCACCTGACTGATGGACAGGCGCGCTGCCACATCCTGCACGCGGGTCGAGATCTCTGCCGAGTTTGTGCGGGCAATGGTGAGCGGCAGGGCGATGTTCTCGCGTGCCGTGAGCGTATCGAGCAGGTTGGAGTCCTGGAAGATAAAGCCCAGCTCCTCGCGGCGGAACTGCGAAAGCTTAGCCTGCTTCATGCGTGTTACGTCCTGCCCGTTGATGCGGATCGTGCCGCTCGTGGCGCTATCGATGGTCGACACGCAGTTGAGCAACGTCGACTTGCCCGAGCCCGAAGCGCCCATGATGCCAACAAATTCACCGCGGTTGACGGTAAAGCTGACGTCGTTGAGCGCACGGGTCACGTTGCCCAGCGCTCCATATACCTTTTCGAGATGCGCGACCTCCAGTACCGGGGTCGCCATGTGCGTGGTTTGCATACCGAGTCCTTTCTTGCGATTAGTCTACGGCATCTATAGTCGCAAGAAGACGAGTCGGCTACCATCGATATGGCTTACGCTTGCCTTACCGTTGTGTAAGGTAGGGCAGCCAGCCTGCCGCGTGTTGATATTGAGAGAGGACTCCTGTTGAAGAATGTTCATGTTGCCGCTGGGATCATTCGCAAGGATGGATCTGACGAGCTGCTTGCCGTGCAGCGCGGCTATGGCAACATGCAGGGACTTTGGGAGTTTCCCGGTGGCAAGCTCATGCGCGGCGAGTCGCCCGAGGACGCCGTACGCCGCGAGCTCATGGAAGAGCTGCAGGTAAAAGTCACCAACCTGCGCGATTTCTACACCGTTGAGTATGACTACCCCGATTTTCATCTCTCCATGGAGTGCTACTACTGCTCGCTCGCCGATGAATCCGATGAGCCCCAGAAACACGACCGCCAGCTCGATATCCGCTGGATTCCGCGCACCTCGCTTGCCACGGTGGAATGGATGCCCGCCGACAAAGGGCTTATCGATGCTCTGATTGAGTTGAAGGAAGATCGGCTTGAGGCCAACGGCGCCGCCAACGACGCCGAGGCCGCCACGACCGACGAGCCCGCCACCAAACCCAAGCGCGCACCTAAGCGCCGCAGCAAAAAACGTCCCAAGCCCGGTCTGCTCGACGGCATCGACACCTCGGACCTCTCCGCCGACGAGCGTGAGCTCGTGCGCCGTCGCGCCGCCATCAAAAAGTCCATGAAGGGCAACAAGCGCGCCAACACCAAACCCGAGCTACTCGTACGACAGCGCCTGCGCGCAGCAGGCCTTACGGGCTATCGCTTGGAATGGAAGGTTCCCGGCAAGCCCGATATCGCCTTTCCCGGGCGCAAGATCGCCATCTTCGTCAACGGCTGCTTTTGGCACCGCTGCCCCAAGTGCAACCCGAGCCAGCCCAAGCGCAACGTTGAGTTTTGGGAGGCAAAGTTCCGTCGCAACGTCGAGCGCGACCGCGCTGCCATCAACGCACTTACCCAAATGGGCTGGACGCGCATCACCATCTGGGAATGTGAGCTCAAAAAGGACCGCATCGACGCCACCATGGAAAAGGTCATCGAGCAGGTGCGCGCCGCAGAGCCGCAGCGCTAGGAGCGAGCCGTCCACACGCCCCACACAGGCGAGCCACATCCACGTCACAAACCTTAGAAAGCCCTTAAGCTCAAAACCTTTCAAGAGTGTTACTCGATACCTCTGACCTGCAGTTTCATCGTAACATCAAACCAGGTTAAGCCTTTCTTTAGCGCTTCTTTGCAGCAGCCGCGGCATAATACTGCCAACGCACGGGACCTAGCAGCACACCCCGTGCGCAACCTTTTGGTGGACATCGAGGAGGCCGCATAAGCATGCATTCTTCCAATGACGCAGCACAGCAGCCATCCCTAAAACATGCAGACCTTTTCTCCTTCCCCCCGACACAGAGAAACGGCCTCCTCGACTCCCCCACCACAAAAGCAAAACGCTCAACCGATCAGAATCTCAACCTGCGAGCATCCTTCGAAAAGCTCCAAGCAGCCCTAAACAAGTCATTCCCCAACCAAGCCCGGGCATACTAGCCCCTCATCAACAAAGCGCCCCTCGCGCCCCACCCCTTTCCGCCCCAACGCCACAAGGGCGACGACCTCGAGTAGGTCAACCTGGGAGGGACGAGGGCTTAGTTCCCCAATCTTTCCGCAGGGGGCAAAAAGCCTCGCCGCACGAAGTGCGCAGCGAGGCTTTTTGCATGCCCGAGGACGATTGGGGAACTAAGCCCTCGTCCCTCCCCGGGATATATAGCGAGTCGGAGTACCCTTGCTGTTACTCTGCTTTGCCCACGGAGTTGAGGTTGGTCATGCGGATCTTAACCAGCTCGGTGATCTCACGCATGCCCTCCTTGGCCGGCTTCTTGGGATCGAAGCAGGCGGGGTTCTCAGCCATGTAGGCCATGAAGCCCTTGGTGTAGGCCTGACGCAGCTCGGTGGCGTAGTTAACCTTGCAGATGCCGTTCTTCACGGCCTCGGCGACCTGCTCATCGGGCACACCGGAGGTGCCGTGCAGAACCAGCGGCACGTCGACGGCGTCGCGGATGGCCTTGACCACGGACTGCTCGATGTGCGGATCGCTCGTGTACACGCCGTGGCTGGTGCCAACGCCAATTGCGAGGGAGGTGCAGCCGGTACGCTCGACGAACTCCTTGGCCTCGGCCGGATCGGTGTAGGGGCTCTCGCCCTCAACCGCAGGACCGTCGTCCTCCTTGCCGCCAACCTTACCGAGCTCGGCCTCGACGGGCACGCCCATGGCGCGGCCAGCGTCGGCGACGGACTTGGTCAGGGCAATGTTATCCTCGAAGGACTCGTGCGAGCCGTCGATCATGACGGAGGTGTAGCCGGTGCGGAAAGCCTGCATGCAGCGGTCATAGCCGTCGCCGTGATCGAGGTGCAGGGCAACGGGCACGGAAGCGCGCTCGGCGGCAGCCTTGACCATGCCGTAGAAGTAGTCCAGACCAGCGGTCTTGATGGTGCCCGGGGTGGTCTGCATGATGACGGGGGACTTGGTCTCCTCGGCAGCGGCCAGAACGGCCATAACAAACTCGAGGTTCTCGACGTTGAACGCGCCAACGGCGTAATGACCGGCCTGAGCGTCCTTGAGCATCTTTTCGGTGGTAACAAGTGCCATGAGCGTTTGCTCCTCTCCCTCGCCCGCATCTGGACATCGGGCGTAGTTGTTCACAAGGCGTTTTACCTTGCCTTTTTTCGCGCTCATTGTATGAAATTCAGCATCTTTGCATGTGCGAGATATTGAGCCCATGCAGGTCAATACAGTCGTTTTTGAAAAGTAAACGGAAGGAATTGGAGCCGAGTGGGCGTGTTCGATATTGAATTTTGAGCGTTGAGCGTCTTTCTTTTATAGAAAAGATAAGTAATCGAAAGGTGTTTTCTTACTCAAAAAGAAAATGAACGAAAATAGAGTCAACACAATTCCTGCAAATTTAGCCGAGAATGGAGCAAACATGGCCCAAGCTACCAACCGTGCCTTCGCCGATGAGCGTCGTGCCGCCATCATGGAGATGCTTGAGCATAACGCCTCGGTGCAGGTGGCAGAAATTGCCCAGACCTTTGGCGTGTCCTCTGTCACCGCTCGCGCCGACCTGGACGCACTCGCGGAGTCCGGCAAGCTGCGCCGCACGCATGGCGGCGCCGTATCGCTCCACAAGCGTCTGACTGTTTCCACGCAGGATCGCCGCATCAATGTCAACGTCGCCGCCAAGCAGGCCATCGCGCAAAGCGCCATCGAGCTCGTCAATGACGGCGACACGCTGCTCGTTGACTCGGGCACCACGGCGCTCGAGTTCGTCCGGCTCCTCGATCAGCGCGACGGCATCACCGTTATCACGGCCGACATTACCATCGCCGATTACATCGACGAAAGCATGCCCTCGGTCGATGTCGTCATGCTGGGCGGGGCGCTGCGCAAAGGTCATCGCTATCTGTACGGCCCGCTCACTATGCAAGCGCTCCAAATGGTCCACGCCGATCTTGCCGTCATGTGCCCTGGAGCTTTTGTTCCCGGCTGCGGCTTTACGACCGACTTTCCGCAGATGGCCGAGACCAAAGCGGCTATGGTCGGTGCCGCCCGTCAAAGCGTCGCCCTTATGGACGCCAGCAAGGTTAACGGACGCGGCATGTACCGCTTTGCCGAGCTGACCGATGTCGACACCATCGTGATGGACCGTGATCCCGATGGCGCCGTCGCCACCTCAATCGCCGAGACCGTCGACGACGCCCGCCCAAATCTCGTCATCGCCGGCGCTTAAACAAAAACCACCACAAAGGTGCCTGTCCCCTTTGTGGTGGTTTTGCTCGTTAAAAGCGAAATATCGCTACTTGGAAAGCTCGTCGGCGAGGACCTCGATCTGAGCGCGCGAGGCGTCGTTGAGCGAGCCCAGCACGGTCACCTTGTTCTGCGCCAAGGTGATGTCCTTCATGCCCTCGAGCTCCTTGGCCATAACCTTGGCAGCGGTGGGCGCCCAGGAGCCGGCCTCGACGAGTGCCACCGTACGGTTCTGATAGGCGTGCTCGGCAAGCGTATGGATAAAGGTGCTCATGAACGGGAAGATCTCACCCTGATAGGTGATGGAAGCGAGCACCAGACGGTCGTAGCGGAACGCATCCTCAACGGCCTCGGCCATGTCGTCGCGAGCCAGGTCAAAGACGGAGACCTTCTGGCCGCGAGCCTCAAGCGCTGCGGCGAGCTCCTCGACGGCAGCCTTCAGATGGCCATACACACTCGCATAGGCGATCGTGATGCCCTCGTCCTCGGGCTGATAGCTCGACCAGGTGTTATAGGTGTCGAGGTAATAGCCCAGGTTCTCGGTCAGTACGGGGCCGTGGAGCGGACAGATGATCTGAATGTCCAGGTCGGCGGCCTTCTTGAGGACGGCCTGCACGAACTTGCCGAACTTACCGACGATGCCAAAGTAGTAACGGCGCGCTTCGCAAGCCCAGCCCTCGGGATCCTCGATGTCGTTGGCGCCAAACTTGCCAAAACCGTCGGCACTAAAGAGCACCTTGTCGGTGGACTCGTAGGAGAAGAGCACCTCGGGCCAGTGAACATTGGGGGCACCGACAAAGGTTAGGCTGTGGCCGCCCAGGTCGAGCACGTCGCCATCTTTGACGACCATCTTGCGCTCGGGGAAGTCGGTGCCAAAGTAGTTGACCATCATACGGAAGGCGCCCATGCTGGCAACAATCTGCGCCTGGGGATAGCGCTCCATAAAGGCGGCGATGCCGGCGGAGTGATCGGGCTCCATGTGATGGACGATCAGGTAGTCGGGCGTGCGGCCATCGAGCACGGCCTCGAGGTTGCCGAGCCACTCGTCAACAAAACCGCCGTCGACTGAATCGGCGACAGCGATCTTTTCGCCCAAGATAACGTAGCTGTTGTATGCCATGCCGTTCTCGGACACATCGTACTGGCCCTCGAACAGGTCAATGTCGTGATCGTTAACGCCAATGTAGCGGATATCCTTGGTGATCTCCATCAGGCAAAGCCTCCTAGATAGACAAAAGAGCCCGTCTATCATAGCACTCGTCTTCATAGCCACGGCTATCTGCCAGCATCCTTATCGATTGTTATTGAGGCGGAATATATCGCCATTGACCTGCAAAAACTATGTGCGCGGAGCTGCCGTGGTATGTCGAACGATAAGCTGGCCGGGAATACGAATGGCAACGGTTTTGTCCGTTGCCCCCGCCTTGGGAACCGCGTGCTCGAACACCTCGCGTCCACGCTGATGCAAATCGAATCGAACGGTCGTGAGCTCGTTGTGTGCCACAAAATCATCGAGCGAATCGTCGACGCCCACCACGCTCACGTCCTCGGGCACGCGCAGACCGCTATCGCGCAGCGCTGCAATCGCGCCATTTGCCATCTGGTCGTTTGCCGCGTAAATCGCCGTCATGGTGCGATCGTGCTCGGCCAGGTACCTGCCGGCCTCGTAGCCGCTGTTGGCAGACCAGTCGCCCTCGAGCGGCTCTGCCGGCTCGATGTGTTTACGCTCGAGTGCATCCTGCCAACCGGCGCGACGAAATTGCTCGTCGACCGAGAATGACGGGCCGCCAATATAGCGAATCTGCTCGTGCCCTAGCTCAAACAGGTGATCCATAAGCAATAGCGAGCAGCCGTAATGGTCGGAATCGACCGTGGTCACCCGCGGGTGCGCGTACATGGTAACGATGACCGTGCCAATGCCCGGCAGTGGATCAAACGTCTCAAAATCGGGCGCCATGCGACTCATACCGATGATGATGCCGTCCACCGGCAATGCGGCCATACGACGCGTGGCCTCGGCAAGCGAAAACTCCTCGGTCTTGGACATCTCGACCAGCGTGATGGCGCAATTATGCTCGCGAGCAGCGCTGGCGATGCCGTCGATCATTGAGAGGTTGCCAAACTTGGTGACATCGTTGACGCACAGGCCGACCGAATGATAACGGCCGTCGCGCAGCGAGCGACCGGCATAACTCGGACGAAAGCCGAGCTTTTGCATAGCGGCCTGCACGCGCTGGCGCGTCTGCTCGTTAACGTTAGGCAAGCCGTTGGCGACGCGCGAAACCGTCTGCTGCGAAACGCCGGCAGCGCGGGCGACGTCGGCCATGGAGACCGGACGCGAACTGGTATCGTTGGACGGGCGCCTTGCCACAGGATCACCTTCACCCTTGCGAGATCTGAATAGCGTGAATGCCGGCCCGGGCAGAAATACATCCCGCGCCGAGGCCCGCTATCGTCGGACGCATGTTAACGTACTCTACTTTTTCTATCTGCATCTCTTCTGCTTTATAAGTCCATACGGCAGTACCGTTCACGGCTGAATTTCTACCGATTACCAGATTCTCAAAAAGTGACAAGCGATGTGTTATGAGTACGTTAACATAGCCCGTAACGTGCGGTATCGTGAACACTTGGTTCATGCCGCTTTAAGTTGTTAACGTACTCATAACGACGCAAAACCCACCCGGGCGCGCCAAGGAAAGGACTCCCATGACCACCCCCGACGAAAAGACATTCGCCACGCTCACCAAGCTGTTCGAGGAGGAGTTTGGCCCCATCGGCGACCGCCAGGTGCTCTACGTGCACGCGCCCGGCCGCTCCGAGATCAGCGGCAACCACACTGACCACGAGGGTGGCCACGTTATCGCCGGCTCGCTCGATGTCGCCGTCGACGGCATCGCCGTGGCAACCGATTCCAACAAGGTTCGCGTAGCCGACGAGGGCTATCCCACGTTTGAGATCGCGCTCGACACGCTAGACGTTCAGGAGTCCGAGAAGGGCACGTCCGCGAGCCTCGTCCGCGGCATGGCCCACGAAATCGCAGCCCTTGGCGTTGAGCCCAAAGGCTTCGACTTTGCCTTTACCTGCTCCGTCCCCTCGGGCGGCGGCCTTTCCAGCTCTGCCGCCGTCGAAGCCGCGTACGGTCGTGCCATGGAGACGCTCTGGGGCGCGCCCGCCATTGAGCCCGTCACGCTCGCCCAGATGAGCCAGCGCACCGAGAACAACTATTACGGCAAGCCCTGCGGTCTGATGGACCAGGCCGCCGTTTGCTTGGGCGGCCTCGCCTACATGGACTTTGAGGATCAGGCTCAGCCTAAAACCCAGAAGCTCGAGCTCAACTTTGAGGATCACGGTTATGCTCTCGTGCTCGTTAAGGTCGGTGCCGACCACGTGGCCGCCACCGAAGACTACGCCGCCGTTCCGCGCGAGATGCAGGACGTCGCCGCCGAGTTTGGCAAGGCACGCCTGTGCGAGGTAAACGTGGCGGACTTTGACGCCAAGCTCCCCGAGCTGCGCGCCAAGCTGGGCGACCGCGCCTGCCTGCGCGCCGTTCACTACTGGTACGAAAACGGCCTGGTCGATAAGCGCTGGGCTGCCCTGAACGCCGGCGACATCGATCAGTTCCTGGTCCTGACGCGCGAGTCCGGCGCCAGCTCTGCCATGTACCTACAGAATGTCGTTGCCAAGCTGGGCTCCGAGCAGCCCTCGATGTATGCCCTGGCACTGGCCGAGCACGTGCTCGACGGCCGTGGCGCCGTCCGTATCCACGGTGGCGGCTTTGGTGGCACCATCCAGGCCTTCGTGCCGCTCGACCTGGTCGACACCTTTATCACCAAGATGAACGGCTGGCTGGGCGAGGGCTCTGCCCGCCACTACGCAATTTCTGACAAGGGGGCTTACGCGGCATGGCTGTAATGACTGACGTGCGCGAGGCCGCGCAGAACCTGATCGAGTACGCTATCCACCGATCGATGATCGGCCAGGACGATCGCATCTGGGCGTATAACACCATTCTCGAGTGCATCGGTGCTACGGGCCCGGCGCTCGACATGGCCTGGGCGCTCCAGGCCGAAAAACTCTCGCTCTTGCACCCCGACACCCTGCCCAACTTTGACCTTGAAGGCACACTTGCCGCGCTTGCCGAGGCGGCTGTTGCCAACGGCGCCGCCGAGGACACGGCATCGGGCCGCGACCGCATCGCCATGCGCATCATGGGCGCGCTCATGCCAAGGCCTTCGGTTGTAAACGAGGAGTTCAACGGACGCATGGGCGTCAACGAGCCCCGCGCCGCGACCGACTGGTTCTACGGCCTGTGCTGCGACGCCGGCTACGTGCGCCGTGCCGCCATCGCGCGCAACATCAAATGGAGCACCCCCACCAACTGGGGCGACCTCGAGATTACCATCAACCTGTCAAAGCCCGAAAAGGACCCGCGCGATATTGCCGCGGCCGGCGCCGCCAAAAACACGGGCGAGAAGTATCCCGCCTGCCAGCTCTGCATCGAAAACGAAGGCTATCCCGGACGCTCCGCTGCAGCCGACGGCGGCGCCCATCCCGCCCGCCAGAATCTGCGCGTTATCCCCATTAAGCTCGACGGCGAGCGCTGGGGCTTCCAATACAGCCCGTACGCGTACTTTAACGAGCACTGCATTGCCATGAGCTCCGAGCATCGTCCGATGCACGTCGACCGCAAGGGGCTGACCTGCCTGCTCGACTTTGTCGACCTGTTCCCGCACTACTTCATTGGCTCCAACGCCGACCTGCCCATCGTGGGCGGCTCGATTCTGTCGCACGACCACTTCCAGGGCGGCGCGCACGAGTTCCCCATGATGCACGCCGCCGAGGTCTCGCAGTTTAGCGTGCCGGGCTTTGACCAGGTCATCGGTACCGTGTTACAGTGGCCGCTTTCGGTGCTGCGACTACGATCGCACGACCGCGCCCAGCTGCTCGACGCCGCCGAGAAGATTATCCTTGCCTGGCGCGAGTGGACCGATGAGTCGGTTGGCGTCATCGCACACACGGCCGACGGCGTGGCCCACAACACCGTGACGCCCGTCATCCGCCGCGTCGACTCCCGCGGCAACGCCGGCGGCGAAATCTACGAGGCCTACCTGGCGCTTCGCTGCAACATCACGACCGACGAGCATCCGCTGGGCGTATTCCATCCGCATGCTGAGTACCACCACATCAAAAAGGAGAACATCGGCCTGATCGAGGTCATGGGCCTGGCCATTTTGCCGCCGCGCTTGGTTCCCGAGCTCGGCGCTGTCCGCGAGCACCTGCTGGCGGCCAAGGCAGATGCCAGCTACGACCTTGCCGGCGCGCTCGAGGGCGACGACCTTTGCCGCAGCCACGCCGCATGGGCTGAGGACGTCATTGCCCGCCGCGCCGACGAGCTTACGGCCGACAACGCCATCGACATCCTGCACGAAGAGGTCGGCGTGGTGTTTGGCCACGTGCTCGACAACGCCGGCGTCTTTAAGTGGGACGAGGCAGGACGCGCCGCCCAACAGCGCTTTATCGACTCGCTATAGCATGCGAGCTCGAACGCACGCACTCAACAAATAGCGTCTACACGACAACGGCGCCCGCCGGCAACATCACCGACGGGCGCCGTTTTTGAGTGTAGTCATTGGGGTCATTCTTAAGGGGCGTTCTTAAACGACTAGTCATTAAAGAGCGTCCCCAATGACTATTTGCGACCAAGGCAACGCCGGTGTCTTGGCAACGACAGCGAAAACGCCCCTAAGCGAGCAAGGTGACGTGAAAGAGGAGGGCATTGACCTTTTGGTCATGCCCGACGATTGAACGTCAGATTGCCGCTTAGGGGCGTTTGCAGCGTCGCGCCGTTACGCGGTTTGGTAAAACCGCGTAACCCTACAGTTCAGTCACGACAACGCTGTTGTAGACCTCGTCCCAGCGGTCCATGACCAGGTGGCCGGTCTTGGGATCCATGGCGTTGAGCTTGCCGCAGGTATTGGCGGTCTTGAGCACCGTGACGTCGTCGGCACCAGCAGCAATGGCATGCGCAAAACCGGCAATGGTCGAGTCACCGGAACCCGTCGCGTTCACAGCCGCAATCGCGGGCGTCTTGGCGCGGAACGCGCGGCCCTCATGGAAGCCCACCGAACCGGCAGCGCCCATCGAAACGACAACCCAGGGGATACCGGCAAAACGGTCATCGGCGGCAAGCGCCTCGCGCAGGGCATCGACATCATCGGTCGTAAAGGACGTACCCAGCAGGCCGTTAATCTCGGTCAGGTTGGGCTTTACGAGCTCAGGCTTAGCGTCGGACTCCAGCGCGGCCTCCAGCGATGCACCCGAGGTGTCGAGCAGCACCTTGGCGCCCGCCTCCTCGGCAATCTTGACGAGCTCGGCATAGTAGCCGGCATCGACACCACGCGGCAGCGAGCCCGAAAGCGTCACAACGTCCGCCTTTGCTGCAAGCTCGGCGAATTTTGCCGTAAAGGCCTCGAGCTCGGCCGGGGCGATCTGCGGGCCGCTCTCCAAAAGCTCGGTCTGATTACCCTCGTGCAGAATATTCAGGCAAATGCGCGTCTCACCGGCGATGGGCACAAAGTCGTTCTTGACGCCGTCGGCATCCATAAGCTCGGCCATATAGGCACCCATGTGGCCGCCGAGCAGACCGGTCGCGAGCACATCGTCGCCCAACTGCAGCAGCACACGGCTCACGTTAAGGCCCTTGCCGCCAGCGGTCTTTTCGGGCGTCACGCGGTTTACATCGTCGATGATCAGCTTGTCGAGCTGATAGCGCGTATCAATCGACGGGTTCATGGTAACGGTCAGAATCATATTGAACTCCTGTTTCCGGGGCACGACACGCGCGGCCCCAAACATACGATAGCTCGTTAAAGGATCTCGATCTCAAAGCCGCGGGTAACGGTCTCCCCCGGCTTGGCCACCAGGCAGCCGCGCTTGTGCTCCAGGATATCGTCCTCGTCGGAGCAGGTGGACAGGCCGCCCCACGGTTCCACGGCCACAAAGTCACCCTCGGGCTTGCTCCACACAATCAGGTACGGCATATCGGGGAACGTCAGTCGCACGCCCTTGTCCTCGGTCTTCTTGGTCAGCGTAACCACGCGGCTCTCGAGCACGTCAAAGATGGTCTCCGCGAAGTCAAAGAGTTCGTGGGTCAGCGGCAGGTCATGGCCAACCATCGGGTTCTTGCTGCGATGCTCAACATCAATCAGGCCCGTCGAGGGAACGGCAGTACAGAGCTCGGCGGCCTCGCGCTGCTCAAAACGGAGCTCGTAGTCGTCATAGGACTCGCCCTCGTCAAGCGGGCACTTAAAGCCAGGGTGACCGCCCACAAAGAACGGCATGTCCTCGGTGCCCTCATTGGTCACCTCGTACGACACGGCCACCTTCTCCGCATCGATCGTGTAACGAGCAACGATCTTAAACGGATACGGGTACTGCTCGAGCAACTCGGCATGGTCGGCAGAGCTTAGACTCAGCGCAACCATGTTGTCGCTCTGCTCCTCGAGCTTCCACTCCTGTTTGCGCGCAAAGCCGTGGCGGGCGAACTTTACCTCGCGGCCGCCCATGGTCATTGCGTGACCATCACGAAGGCCGCCGCAGATCGGGAAGCAAATGGGTGCCTGGCCCGACCAGACCGAAGGATCGCCCTGCCACAGGTACTCGCGACCGTTGGCTTTAATCGAAGTGAACGATCCGCCAGCCGTGCTCAGTACCACGCGAACAGAACCGTTATCAAGAACAAACTCCATAGGAGCCTTCCCTTTCTTACGACAGCCCGCCAAGTCAATAGGGCTGATAGAAAACCGGCTCGCGCCCCCTCACAGAAACGCGAGCCGTCAACGGACTAGTTAATTACGCCGGATACCCGCTAATCGTGGTATTCGCCGCGGTCCCACTTCTCGAGGAACTCGTCAAAGAAGTGCGGGTCAGCCTGAGCCTCGGCATCGGCCTTATTGCAGGCATCGATCTTGGCGATCAGGGCATCGTGCTCGGGGGTCTTCTCGTAGGGCTCCTCCAGGAAGGCAAGCATGATATCGGCCATCAGGAACTCGCCGGTGATCTTGCCGCCAAAGCCCACGATGTTGGCGTTGAGCTCGCGACGGGCATACAGGGCAGAGGTCATATCGCGGACCAGGGCGCAGCGGGCGCCGGGAACCTTGTTGACGGCGTTGGTGATGCCGATGCCGGTGCCGCACAGGGCCACGCCAAAATCGGCCTTGCCGCTGGCGACAGCCTCGCCCACGGCCTTACCGTAGATGGGATAGTGCGTACGGGTGTGGCTGTAGGTGCCGCAGTCGAGCACCTTGTAGCCAGCCTGCTCCAGGCGGTCGGCCAGATAGATCTTCTCGTCCGTAACGATATGGTCGCAACCGATTGCGATGGTCTTCTTCATCAGAACGTCCTTTCGTCTGAATTCACAAGTTGAGGTAGAAGTTCGAGTTCTCGGTGGCTCTCGTTAGGCCATCTTGTTGAGCATGTCGACACGGATCTGGTGACGGCCGCCGGCGTACTGGGCACGCAGGAACTCGCGGGCGATCTTCTTGGCGACCTCGGTGCCCACAACGCCCGGGCCCATGGTGACCATGCGCGAGCCGTTGTGCTCGCGGGTCATGTAAGCGGAACGCTCGTCGGAAATGTTGGCGACGACCATGCCCTTGATCTTGACGGCGGCCATATAGGAGCCGACGCCGTACTTATCGAATGCGAAGCCCTGGGAATCCTTGTGCTCCAGCAGGTCCTTGGCAACGGCGGTCGCGGAATCGACAAAGTCCGCGGCAGGAGTCTCGGAATAGTCGACGACCTCGTGACCGTCGGCGATGAGCATCTCCTTGATGGACTCCTTCATCGACATACCGTCGGCATCGGAAGCGATTACAACCCTCATGACATCCTCCTTGAGAGATACGCAGGTGCGTAGTTTCTGTTTGGAAGTGTTGAATCGCGTTCAGGTCCGGGCATCTGAATGTGCGGTTCTTCACTGTTCATGTTTATTTGAACACATTCGAACATCAACTGCAAGAATTATTTGTTTGTCTTTGTTCTTTTTTGAACAAATACCGTTCGCGGATGATTGCTGACCGTTTGGAATCGGGGAAAGCCCACCCTGCCACGTATTCAACAAACAAAAGGGCGGCCGAGAACGTGTCTCGGCCGCCCTTCGGCGGTATTCCCCGGTATATACAGCTGTTTTAGCTACTCGGACTGCCCGCCCTTTTTGGCGTGCTTGGACGGAGCGCTCAGAAAGCGACCCGTCAAATAGTTCGCCGGGCCGGAAATATCAATCCCCAGCAGGGTGTGCCCCAGCCACAAAAACGCCGCGAGCACCAGCAATGGAATCACGCACGAGGTCACGATCATCACGATGACGCCTTCGATAAGGTCGGTCACCTGCTGCACGATCTCGTCGGTCATCTGCTTGGCACCACTGGTTACCGACGTGACCAGGCTTGAGGCACCGTCGGCAAGCTGCTCAAGCACGTTCTTGGACTCTGTGGACTCGGTCTTTTTCTTGCTTGCTTTGGAGCTATCACTATTTGCCGTACCCGCAGCGTCGGCCGCCTTTTGCTCGGCCGCTTCGATGCTCACTCGATACGTTTCGTCGACCTTTTGCGACACCCATACGCTTGCAGGCACCAACGCCATGCCGATCGTGGCGACCACCAGCACGCGAGTCGCCACGCGGCGCAGGACGGCGCTCGTGCTCCAGCGCCCGTGAATGCCGAGCGACACCGCAAGGAGCACCAGCGCAAACGGGATCAGGATGCCCAGGCCAACCGACCACAAAATGGTCAGCAGGTATTTCTCGAGGTAGAGCACGGCAAGCACGATGCCCAAGTTACCCGAAAGCTGCGCGAGCTGCTCGGCAACCGGCGTTCCCGTATCGCCCGGCAGCGCAGTGATACCCGCAGATAGGGCGACGCACGAGGTCGTGAGCGCCAAAACATTGCCCTTCTTTTGATCGATGACCTCGATGGTGGAGTCCCAAGTCTTGGTATCGGCGAAATGCGGACGAGCTACAAAGCCCGACAGCAGCGCCAGTACCACGAGCGCAACGATAAAGCCAATCTGCAGCTTTTTGTTTGCGCACACGACATCGGACAGACTGGGCTGCAGCTCGGTTACCGTCGTGTGCTCGGTTATCTGGACAGGACGCCCATGAGCCATCTCGTGCGCGTCTCTTTTTTGTATTGACCCGTTATCCGGCATTTGGATACCTCCTCAGTCCGGGGCTTAATGCGAAAGGAAGTATACCCACCGAGCAAAAAACGAACGGGAAGACGAACAGAGCGCACCAAGACTGTCCCCAATGACTATCTCCGGATGAGTTGCGGTGGAATAGGGATTGTTTTGCGCCCGTCGGCCCCTATTCAGTCCCTATTTCACCGCAACTTGGAGGAGGACAGAAAAAGCCCTGCCGCGGGTAGCGGCAGAGCTTTTGGAAGGGGACTTGGTTGTGAGGGCTCGTTAGGCGAGCTTGGCCTCGAGCTCGGCGATGCGCTTGTAGGCATCGATGGTAAAGCGGGCCTGCTTCTCCAGGATCATAGTGGTCATGAGAGTGTCCTGAGCGTGAGCCATGATGAAGGTCATCTCCATCTCGCCACCGCCGGCCTCCTGCGAAAGCAGCTTGGTCTGCGTGTCGTGGGCGCCGATAAGTGCATCGCTGGCATCCTTGTGCAGCTGTTCGGCCTTCTCATAATCGCCCTCGCGAGCAGCATCGAGCGCTGCAAGCAGATCGGTCTGGGCGTCACCTGCGTATGCGACAATCTCGAATCCAACCATCGAGATTTCTTCTTTGGTTGCCATATTGCGTTCCTTTCACATATGAACCAATGGAGAGCATCGCGTCCGGGCATACGCGCTGCGTTCTGTATGACAGAAACATTAACATTCAAACAAAAAAGAACAGCGCAAAACGTGATTTCGAGCTATGAACGGTCGCTTTTCGCCCGTGAACGGTTTTTAAACCAATCTGAACAATATCGAACACAATTAGCGGCAACCCAAACAGACCTGCGCCCCTAGCGTACATCGCGCACCGTATCGCCCTCGACGAGCACGCCCGGAAACAGCATGTGCTCCACACCGGGCGCAACGCCCTCGGCGCCGGCAATCTTGTCGACCGCCCACATGCCGACGCGCTTGTTGTCAAAGCGCACCGTGGTCAGGCGACGGTCGGGCACGATATCGCCCAGGCTGTCATCAACACCCACCACACTCACGTCCTCGGGCACGCGCTTTCCGCGCGACTCGAGCCCGCGAATGCAGCCGTAGGCCATGGCGTCGTTGGAAGCATAAATGGCCGTACAGGTCGGATCATCCGCCAGGGCCTGACCTGCGGCATATCCGCTCTGCGCCGTCCAATCGCCACGGATAAGTCGCGGTGGCTCAATGCCATGCGCGCGCAATGTCTCGCGCCAGCCTTCCTCGCGCCGCATGCCCGAAAGCGAGCGCTCGGGACACGAGATAAAGTGCACGGTCTTGTGCCCCCGCTCCAGCAAGTACTCGACCACCTGGCGCGAGCAATCGAACTGGTCGTTATCGACCGTTGAACAGAGCGGGTGCTCCAACATCGTAACGAGCACCGTCTGCATGCCGGGCAGCGGCTCAAAAGTGCCAAAGTCTGCCGGCATGCGATTCATGATCACAACCATACCGTCCACTGGCAGTGCGCTCATGCGCGACGATGCGCTCTCGAGGGTATACGGATGCCCGTCTACTTTAGTGAGGGTGATGGCATAGCCGTGCTTATCGGCCGCGGCGGCAAAGCCCTCCATACGGTCGAGATTGCCGGTGCCGGTAATGTTGAACATGGCGACGCCGACGGTCTTAAACTTACCGCGGCGCAGCGATCGACCGGCAAAATTGGGGCGATACCCCAGCTCGCGCATGGCGGCACGCACGCGTTCCTTGGTCTCGGGGCGCACGCTGGGCGAATCGTGCACGGTGCGCGAGACCGTCTGCTCCGAGACGCCCGCGAGACGCGCCACATCCTTAACGGATACCGATTTTTTAACAGCGGCCATAGGTCGATCTTTCTATGTCAACGATGCCATTGATGGCACCTTGCGCAGTCATTTTTACCGCCTTCAAGTATATCCAACGCCTCCCCCACCATACGCTCACCACCCAAAACCTACCGTTCACCGACATTTTTGCTTCCCCAAACGGCTTTTGTCGACCAAATGTTAACGTTGCCATTGTGCAAACACAGAGCCACCGGGCGGCTCAAACGTTTACGCGTAAGGAATCGACGGTTCGCAGGCACAGGAACCACCGGTTCGCTTCTTTTTTTGTGTCACAAAATGGCAACGTCAACATTTTGGCAACCGAAAGTCAAAAGCTACCATCGTTGCTAACCCACCGACTCTTAGGAGCATTGCATGGAGCAACTCATCGCCATCATCGAAAAGGGCCAGCCCTTTTTCAACGCGATCGCCCGCAACAAGTACCTCAAGGCGATCCGCGACGGCTTTATCTCCGTCATCCCCATCATCATCTTCTCGTCCATCTTCTGCCTGGTAGCCTCGGTCCCCAACATCTGGGGTTTCTACTGGCCCGATGACATCAACAACGCCCTGTGGAAGTGCTACAACTACTCCATGGGCATCCTGGCCATCGCCTGCGCCGCCACCACGGCCAAGCACTTCGCCGACGCTCAGAACCGCGATCTGCCCAAGAACAACCAGATCAACTTCATCTCGTGCATGTGCGCGGCCATCATCGGCTTCTTGCTCCTTTCGAGCGACACGATCGCCACGGACGCCGCCAGCGGTTTCAACACCACCTACCTTGGTTCCAAGGGCCTGCTGACCGCTTTCATCGCTGCGTTTGTGACTGGCATCATCTACAAGTTCTTCATTAAGCGCAACATCACCGTCAAGATGCCCGAGCAGGTTCCGCCCAACATCTCGCAGACCTTTAAGGACATCATCCCCTTCTCCGTCTGCATCACCGTCTTTTGGGTTTTTGACATCGTCTTCCGCGCTGCTTTTGGCTTCTGCTTTGCCCAGGGTGTCATCCAGGTGTTCCAGCCCCTGTTCACCGCTGCCGATGGCTACATCGGCCTCGCTGTGATCTACGGCGCCATGAGCCTCTTCTGGTTCGTGGGCGTCCACGGCCCCTCAATCGTCGAGCCCGCCATCGCCGCCGCTCTCGTTGCCAACATGACCGACAACCTGGCTGCGTTCCAGGCCGGCCAGCACGCTTCCGCTGTCCTGACCCAGGGTGCCCAGTACTTCGTCGTCTGCATGGGCGGCACCGGCGCCACGCTCGTCCTGGTCTTTATGTTCTGCTTCCTGGCCAAGTCTCAGGAGATGCGCGCCGTCGGTAAGGCCGCCATCGTCCCCGTCTGCTTTGCCGTCAACGAGCCGCTGCTGTTCGCCGCGCCCATCGTACTCAACCCCGTCTTCTTTGTCCCGTTTGTCTTTGCCCCGATCGCCAACATCTGGATCCTAAAGATCTTTATCGACTTCTTGGGCATGAACGGCTTTATGTACACCCTGCCTTGGACCGTCCCCGGCCCCATCGGCACCATCATGGGCCTGGGCTTCCAGCCGCTCGCCTTTGTGATGCTCGCCCTTATCCTGGTCGTCGACTTCGTTCTGTACTATCCGTTCTTCCGTGCCTATGACGCCAGAAGTGCGCCGAGGAGGCCGAGATTTCCCAGGAGGAGCTCGCAGCCAAGAACGCCGAGAAGGCCGCTAAGCTCAACGATGCCTTCCAGGGCAAGGCTGACGCCAAGAGCGTTGCCGCCGGCGCTGCTGCCGAGGCCGTGAAGTCCGACGTCGCTCCCGCCGCCACCGAGGCAACGACCGCCAGCGACCTCAACGGCAAGCGCGTGCTCGTGCTCTGCCAGGGCGGCGGAACCTCGGGCCTGCTCGCCAACGCGCTGGCCAAGGCCGCCAAGGAGCGCGGCATCAATCTTGAGACCGCTGCCGAGGCCTATGGCAACCACGTGGACATGCTCCCCGACTTCGATCTGGTCGTCCTGGCCCCGCAGGCCGCCAGTTACCTGGCCGACCTGCAGAAGGACTGCGAGCGCGTGGGCAACAAGTGCGTCGCCTGCCGCGGTAAGCAGTACATCGAGCTTTCCCAAAACGGCGATAAGTCTCTCGCCTTCGTAAGCGAGCAACTCTCGAAGTAAGTAACGCTCAGGGCCAGCCGACCATCCAAGACCGGCTGGCCCTTCGATTTAGACGATTGGATCATCATGTCCGTTAACCCTGCTAGCGTCACCAACCCGCCTGCGCAGTTTCCCGAGGACTTTGTCTTTGGCGGCGCTACCGCTGCCTACCAGGTAGAGGGCGAGACCCGCACCCATGGTAAAGGCAAAGTCGCCTGGGACGACTTCCTGGAGGCCCAGGGGCGCTTCTCCCCCGATCCCGCTTCGGACTTCTACAACCAGTACCCCGTCGATTTGGAGCTGTGCGAGGAGTTCGGCATCAACGGCATTCGCCTCTCTATCGCCTGGAGCCGCATCTTCCCCAACGGTACCGGTGAGATTAACCCCGAGGGCGTGCAGTTCTATCACGACCTCTTCGCCGAGTGCCATAAGCACCACGTTGAGCCGTTTGTCACGCTGCATCACTTTGACACGCCGCTGTCCCTCTTTGAGAAGGGCGACTTCCTCAACCGCGAGACCATCGACGCCTTTGTGGACTTTGCTACCTTCTGCTTTAAGGAGTACGCCGACCAGGTGACCTACTGGTTCACCTTTAACGAGATCTGGGCCGACGCCTCCAACACCTACATCGAGGGCACCTTCCCCGGTGGCGTCAAGGCGCATCTGGCCGAGGCCTTCCAGTGCGAGCACAACATGATGCTCGCCCACGCCAAGGCCGTGCTGGCCTTCCACAACGGCGGCTTTAAGGGCAAGATCGGCGTCATTCAGTCGCTGGAGTTTAAGTATCCGCTCAACGAGAACGACCCCGCCGACATCAAGGCCGCCAACAACGAGCACGTGCTGCAAAACCAGTTCTTGCTCGACGCCACCTTCCGCGGCGACTATGCGCCCGACACCCTCGAGTGCGCCAACCGCCTGGCTGCCGTCTCGGGCGGCACCATCGAGATCCTAGACGAGGATCTGGAAATCATGCGCGAGGCCGCGCTCTACAACGACTACCTGGGCGTTAACAACTACCAGTGCCGTTTCTTGAAGGCTTACGATGGCGAGAACGACCTGCACCACAACGGTACGGGCGAGAAGGGCACCGGCCGCTGGCGCGTCAAGGGCATTGGCGAGCACGTGAACAAGCCTGGCATCCCCACCACCGACTGGGACTGGATCATCTATCCCGAGGGTCTGTTCGATCTGCTCGTCTACATTAAGCAGCGCTACCCCAACTACAAGCAGATCTTCATCACCGAGAACGGCATGGGCTACAAGGACCCCTACAAGGACGGTTTTGTGGACGACCAGCCGCGCATCGACTACATCGAGCAGCACCTGCGCTGGTTGCTCAAGGCCATGGAGGTGGGCGTCAACGTGGGCGGCTACTTCCTGTGGAGCCTGCAGGATCAGTTCTCCTGGACCAATGGCTACAACAAGCGTTACGGCTTCTTCTACGTTGACTTTGAAACCCAGAAGCGCACACCCAAGGCAAGCGCATACTGGTATAAGCACGTGGCGCAGACCCGTCGTCTGGACTAGTGACTGGCGGGGTTGCCCGCTCACATAACCTGTCCCCATTTCTCAGCCGGGGGCGGCACGTCACACGGCGCGCCGCCCCCGGCCTTTTTTGGGCGGACCGTGTCGCACGTTTGTCTCGATCTGTAACATCTAGCCGAGTTTTTTGGTCCTAGCTGTTACAGATTGAGACGAACAGGATTGCTCTTTCCGAAGAATCTAAATCTGTAACACGTAGCCCGCTTTTGACCGTCTACCTGTTACAAATCGAGACAAACGGAGTAGGACCTAACCCCGCATGTCCCTAACAGTCGAGCGTTCGACCAGCGTACTCGGCACATGAATCGCCTCGATAGACGAGCTCTCTCCAATCGCCGCCTCAAACGCAAGCTTACCGACACCGCGCAAATCAAATCGCAGCGTCGTCAGTCGATTGTGAGGAACAAGTCCCTCGAGTGCGTCGTCGATACCAACCACGCTCACGTCGTCGGGCACGGACAGGCCCGCGTTCTCGAGCGCGGCGATAACGCCCAGCGCCATCTGGTCATTTGCCGCAAGCACGGCAGTCGGCGCCTGCGACCCGCCGGCAAGCACCTCGGCCGCAATCCGCTCGCCCATGGCGTACCCACTGTCCGCACTCCAATCGCCACGCAGCATCGGAGCGGCATCGACATGAGCACGACCCAGCGTATCGCGCCAACCGGCCTCACGAAAACGCGAGGAAATCGAGTTTTCCGGACCCGCCACAAACCGCATATTCGAGTGACCATGTTCCAGCAGATAATTGGTCAACAGCTCGCACGAACCATACTGGTCGGAGTCGATCGTCGTGCAGCGCGGATGCGCATACATGGACAGGATGACCGTTCGCACTCCCGGCTGGGGAACAAACTCCTCAAAATCGGGAGCCATGCGGTTCATGTTGAGAATCATGCCGTCGACGGGTCGCTCGACCATGCGGCGCGAGGCATCGGCAAGTGTATAGGGCTTGTCGCCGCCCATCTCGATCATAGTGACGGCAAAATCGTGCTCGCGCGCCGCTTGCATGATACCCTCGAGCGTCGCCAGGTTACCGACACGTGTGATGTTGTACATGCACAGGCCAATAGAACGATACGACCCGCCGCGCAACGCCGCTCCAGCAAAATTGGGACGAAAGCCCAGCTCTTCCATGGCGGCCAGCACACGCTTGCGCGTCTTTTCCGTCACGTTGGGCACACCGTTGACCACGCGAGACACAGTCTGGCGGCTCACGCCAGCGAGCGCCGCAACCTCTGCCGCGCTCGCCGAATGACCATTCCTTGTCTGCTGAGCCATGCCTTCCACGCTAACCTGCTTCCCAACTATTCCCCGCGCCCATGGCGCATCGTACATACATCGATAACGTGCTCATGATACCCGAGCCATATACCACAACATGAAAACTTCTGTCAATCAAAACCGCTTACCGAACAAATACAACCGTTCGCGGCTGTTTGAAGTTGTTTTGTTTCTATACATCCCAGCCGGATGTTAACGTGCTCATTGTCAAATGTTCACGTGCTCATTTTGGTTCTAATCATTTTAAGATAGTGTTTATCGGGCTTTTTCACCGCTGAACGCTAACCAGGGAGCCTCCTGAGCGCAAACGCACAATATCGAACAGCGAGACGAGAGGGTGTATGCATATGTCTTTGCTAAACCGCGTACAGCAGCTGCCGAAGGGCTTTGTTTGGGGCGCCGCAACCGCCGCGTACCAAACGGAAGGTTCCACGAAGGTGGCAGGCAAGGGTAAGACCATGTGGGACGATTACCTTGTCGCCCAGGGTCGCTTTTTGCCCGACCCGGCCAGTGATTTCTACAACCGCTACGAGGAGGATATCCGCCTTTCTGCCGAGCATGGACTCAACGCCATCCGTGTGTCCATCGCCTGGACCCGCATCTTCCCCAACGGCGACGATGCCGAGCCCCTCGCCGAGGGCGTTAAGCACTACCACGAGCTGTTCGCCTGCTGCAAAAAGTATGGCGTCGAGCCCTATGTGTCCCTGCATCACTTTGACTCCCCCGCCGCCCTGTTCAACCAGGGCGACTGGCTCAACCGCAAGACCGTCGACGCCTATGTGCGCTATGCCGAGTTCTGCTTCCGCGAGTTCCGCGAGGTCAAGAATTGGTTCACCATCAACGAGCTCATCAGCCTCTCGCACTCCCAATACATCCAAGGCAACTTCCCGCCCAACCATCACTTTGATGTGACGAGCGGCATCCAGAGCCAGCACAACGAGCTCGTTGCCCACGCCCGCGCCGTCAACCTGTATAAGGATCTTGACGAGACCGAGCACCTGGGCGGACGCATTGGCATGGTCAACGTCCTGACGCCGGCATATCCTGCCACAGACTCGCCCGCCGACCAGCACGCCGCCGACCTGTACAACGCCTTCTACACCGACTTCATCATGGACGGCGCCTTCCTGGGTCACTACTCCGCGCGCACCCTCTCACTCATCAACGAGATTCTGCGTGCCAACAACGCCACGCTTACGGTTGAGGACAGCGACATGGAGGAGCTCGCCAAGGCGGCGCCCCGCAACGATATGTTCGGCCTCAACTACTATCAGTCGGCGTTTATCGCCGCCTACGATGGCGAGTCCACCAACAGCTTTAACGGCACCGGAGACAAGGGCACCTCGTGCTTTAAGTTTAAGGGCGTCGGGCAGCAGGTCGATATGCCGGGTATCCCCACCACCGACTGGGATTGGCTCATCTACCCGCAAGGCCTCTACGACACGCTCAAGCACATCAGCGCCACCTATCCCAACCTCCCCGTCATCTATATCACCGAAAACGGCCTGGGCCACAAGGACCCCGAGCCCGGCGCAAACGGCATCGTCGCCGATCCCGAGCGCATCGACTTTGTCGACCAGCACATGGAGAAGGTGCTCCGGGCGCGCGCCGAGGGCGTCGACGTCCAGGGCTACTTTATCTGGAGCCTGCAGGACCAGTTCTCGTGGGCCAACGGCTATAACAAGCGCTACGGCCTGTTCTACATCGACTTCGACACGCAAAAACGCTACATCAAGCAGTCGGCACTCTGGTACAAGGAGCTCGCCGACACTATGGCGGACGCGCAGTAGCGCATCGCCTCGCTTTCTCCCGAGAGGGGAGCGGCCCTATGCGATACAAACCCAGCCGCTCCCCTCTCTCCCCCTGGGACCGACCCCGCCTGCACCCGGGCTTTTAGCAAGCGGGAGACCATATAGGTTTTCAACGTCCATGCCATTAAGATTTCATGCAAAGAGGAGCGTGAACTATGGAATCGATCGTTAAGTTCTTGGAGAAAGGTCAGCCGTACTTCGACAAGGTCTCTAAGAACATCTACCTTCAGGCCATTAAAGACGGCTTTTTGGCAGCAATGCCCATCATCCTGTCTTCTTCTGTCTTCCTGCTTATTTCGACCCTGCCGGGCGTTGTCGCCACGGTCGGCGGCTTTACGCTGCCCGACTGGTGGAACGTCGACGTCGTGAACTTCTGCAACAAGGTTTACAACTTCACGATGGGCGTCGTGGGCATCATGGTCGCCGGCACCACCGCAAGCGCGCTGACCGGCTCCAAGAACCGCCGCATGCCTGCCGGCAAGGCCATCAACGCCACGAGCACCATGGTCGCTGCCATGTGCGCTATGCTCATCTTGGCCGTTACCCAGACGAGTGCCAAGATCGACGGCGCCGATGTCTCGGTGTTCTTTACCGACAACATGGGCACCAAGGGCCTACTGAGCTCCTTTGTCGCCGCATTTGCCACGGTCAACATCTATGCCTTCTGCATTAAGCGAGACATCACCATCAAGCTGCCCAAAGAAGTCCCCGGCGCCATCGCCCAGAACTTCCGCGACATCTTCGCCTTCAGCTTCTCCATCCTGTTTGTCGCCGTCATCGACGTTATCTGCCGCACCTGCTTGGCCGTCCCGTTTGCCAACGTCATCTCCACGCTGGTGAGCCCGCTGTTCGCCGCTGCCGATTCCTACGCCGGCCTCGCCCTCATCTGGTTCATGATCCCGCTGTTCTGGTTCATGGGCATCCACGGCCCCTCGGTCGTTAAGCCTGCCCTCAACGCCGCGCTGTTTGGCAACATCACCACCAACCTCGCCACGCTGCAGGCCGGCGGTCACCCCGCCCTCGCCCTGACCGAGAACTTCGGTAACTACATCGGCGAACTCGGCGGCACCGGCGCCACGTTCATTGTCCCGATCATCTTCCTGCTCTTTATGCGCTCCAAGCAGCTCAAGGCCGTCGGCAAAGCCTCTGTCGTACCCGTGATGTTCGCCGTCAACGAGCCGCTGCTGTTCGCCGCGCCCATCATCCTCAACCCGTACTTCCTGATCCCGTTCCTGTTTGCCCCCGTGGCCAACGTCCTCATTGGTAAGTTCTTCATCGACTTTTTGGGCATGAACGGCTTTATCTATGCCATGCCGTGGGCACTCCCCGGACCGATCGGCACCTTCATCGACACCAACTTCCAGCCGATCTCTCTGGTCCTGGTTGTCGTCCTGCTGGTCGTTGACTTCTTGATCTACTACCCGTTCTGCAAGGCCTACGACAACGTCCTGTGCAAGCAGGAGGCCGAGACCCTGGCCGAAGAAGAGGCCGAGGAGACCAAGGCCGTCAAGACCGCTGCCGCCCCCGCCGTTGAGGCTCCTGTTGTCGAGACCGCTTCTGCCACCGAGGCCTCCGCAGCTCCGTCCGCCCTTAAGGGCAAGGATCTGAGGGTTCTGGTTCTGTGCGCTGGCGCCGGCACCTCTGCACTGCTCGCCAACGCGCTTAAGGAAGGCGCCGACGAGCTGGGCATCGACATTACCGCCAACGCCGGTGCCTACGGCAGCCACTACGCCATCATGGACCAGTACAACGTCATCGTCCTGGCTCCGCAGGTTCGCACCTATTACAACGAGATGAAGGCCGACACCGACCGCCTGGGCATCACGCTGCTGTCGCCCAAGGGCAAACAGTACATCGACCTCACTAAGGATCCCAAGGGTGCCGTCGCCTGGATCGAGGAAAACCTCAAGGCATAAGACGCTGACGCCACCTGCCGCTCGCAGACAAAAAATGGCCCGTGCATCGATGCTGATGCGCGGGCCATTTTGTTTAGACCGCACCCGCCCTCCTGTTCATCTCAATCTGTAACATCTAGCCGAGTTTTTGGATCCTAGCTGTTACAGATCGAGACAAACAGAACGCCCGAGCAGAAATATCTCAATCTGTAATATTTAGCTGAGTTTTTCGGTCCTAACTGTTACAGATTGAGACGAACGGGCCGAAAAACCCTACGCCCGCAGGTCCTTTACGCTGGAACGTTCGACCAACACGCCCGAGACGAGCGTACGGCTTCTGGAGCTCGGAGCTTCTAGGCCCGCAACGACCTCGTTGAGCGCACGGACGCCCAGCTCGCGGTGGCGAAACTTCACCGACGTCAGAATCGAGTTGGGAATCGTCTTGTAAAGCTCGTCATCAAAGCCGATCACGGACACATCATCGGGCACCCTGAGCCCTCTGTCACGCAGAGCCATCATCACGCCGTTTGCCATGCAGTCGTTAGCAGCGAGGACCGCCGTGCAATCGGGTTTATCGGCAAGCGCAAGGCCCGCGGCATAGCCACTATCCGCATTCCAATCGCCTTGCAGAGGCTCGGGCGGCTCAATGCCACGCGCCTCGAGTGCCGCACGCCAACCTCTCATACGGCACTGGCTCGACAGCGACTCTTTCTTACCAGAGACGAAGTACACGTTCTTGTGCCCGTGATTCAAGAAGTACTCGCACGCCATGCGCGCGCCGCCCTCTTGGTCGTCACTGACGGTGGAGCAGGTAGGATGCTCCATCGGCGTAATAATCACCGTCTTGAGGTCTTTCGGCGCCTCAAAGGTATCAAAGTCATCGACCATCTGACGCAGGTTGAAGATCATGCCATCAACAGGCAACTGCGACATTCTGCGCGCCGCATCGGCAAGAGTCATCTTCTCACCTCCGCACTTCTTAATCATCGTGAGCGCAAAGCCGCGTTCTTCGGCGGCATCGGCGATACCGTCAATCATGTCCACGGCACCGCCCGATAAGTGGAACAGCACCACGCCGATGCACCCGTAACGACCCAATTTGAGCGAACGCGCGGCAAAGTTGGTTCGAAACCCGAGCGCCTCCATTGCGGAATGGACCTTATCGCGTGTCGACTCGCGCACGCTATCGGGCTCGTTGATCACGCGCGACACCGTCTTGAGAGAAACGCCCGCGGCAATCGCCACATCGTTCATCGAGACATTTTTCTTGTCCATCGTTGCCACTGCTTCTCCACTCGGTTCTCTATCGCTTGCTTTTTGCGTTCTAGCATACACTACCTGCCCGACTGACAAATCAACCGTTTACCGGACAATATCGACCGCTCACCCGTAAATCCTTGTTGCTCTTCCAAAAATGTCTTACGTTGTCATTAACGAAATGACAACGTTGTCATTTCGCAATGCCTTCCTTGAGCAGGAAGGTTTCCGGGCAGTCCTGACCATCCATCGACGACCAGTTCCATCCACATGCATCGCGCATCGAGCAGCAAAGGAGCTCTATGGACGCCATCGTAAAGATGCTCGAAAAGCATCAACCGTTCTTTGAGAAAATCTCGAGGAACGTCTACCTCCAGGCCATTAAGGACGGATTCCTTGGGTGCATGCCCATCGTCCTCACCTCTTCGATCTTCCTGCTGATTGCCACCCTTCCTGGCGTAGTTGGCATCACGCTGCCCCAGCCGCTCATCGACTGGTGCAACAAGCTGTACAACTTCACCATGGGCGTCATGGGCATCATGGTCGCCGGCACCACTGCCAAGAACTTTACGGCTTCCATGAACCGTCGCATGCCCGCCGGCAAGGTGCTCAACGACGGTTCCACCATGGTGGCCGCCCAGTGCAGCATGCTTTTGCTCGCCGTTACGCAGTTCACCACCAAGCTCAACGGCTCCGAGCTTTCGGTCTTCGACTGCACCAGCATGGGCACGCGCGGTCTGTTCTCGGCCTATATCGCCGCGTTCATTACCGTTTGGGTCTATAAGTTCTGCGTCTCGCGCGATCTGACCATTAAGCTGCCCAAGGAGGTCCCGGGCGCCATCGCTCAGAACTTCCGCGACATCATCCCCTTTGGCGGCGCCGTCATCATCTGCGGCATCATCGATGTCGTCGTGCGCAACCTCATGGGCGTTCCGTTCTCCGAGCTGCTTATCAAACTGCTCTCCCCGCTCTTTACCGCTGCAGAAACCTATCCTGGCCTTATCCTTATCCAGGCAGCCACCGCATTCTTCTGGTTCATCGGCGTCCACGGCCCCTCGATCGTCCAGCCGGGCATCGACCCCATCCGTCTTGCCAACCAGGCCGAGAACCTGCAGGTTCTGCTGGCCGGTGGCCACCCCGCCCATTCCCTCACCTTTAACATGTCGCTCGTGGGTGAGTTCGGCGGCACCGGCGCCACGTTCATCGTGCCGCTTCTGCTGATTCTCTTCATGAAGTCCAAGCAGCTCAAAGCCGTCGGTAAGGCCTCGATTGTTCCTGTTGCCTTCGCCGTCAACGAGCCGCTGCTCTTTGGCGCGCCGATGATCCTTAACCCCTACATGCTCATCCCCTTTGTTGCCGCCGGCTGCGTCAACGTGAGTGTTGCCAAGTTCTTTATCGATAACGTGGGCATGAACGGCTTCTCCTTCGTGGTGCCTTGGGCCACCCCCGCCCCCATCGGCATTTTCATCACCACGAACTTCCAGCTTATCGCCTTGGTGTTTGTCGCGATCATCATCTTGCTGGACGCCATCATCTACCTGCCGTTCTTAAAGGCATACGATAAGCTGCTCTGCGACCAGGAGGCCGAGCGCGCCGCCGAGCTGGGTCTCGAGTCCGATGGTGCCGCTTCCATCGCCGCCAACGCCTCTGCGCCCGCTGTCGAGCAGGCCACCGCTTCCGTCGAGCCGACCGCCGCTGCCGCCGACAGCAAGCCTGTTGCCGACCAGTCCGAGCCCGCTGCCGATGTATCCGCCAAGAAGGATGTCGACGGCCTGAAGGTCCTCGTCCTGTGCGCCGGCGCCGGCACCTCTGCCATGCTCGCCAATGCCATCAAGGAAGGTGCCGCGCAGACCGGAGAGAACATTGCTTCCTCCGCAGGCGCTTATGGCCAGCACACTGCCATCATGGATCAGTACGACGTCATCGTGCTCGCCCCGCAGGTTCGTAGCTACTACAACGACATGAAGGCCGACACCGATCGCCTGGGCATTAAGCTGCTCGCTCCCCGCGGTAAGGAATATATCGACCTTACCCGCGACCCCGCTGGCGCCATCAAGTGGCTCCGCGAGAACCTCGACTAGTTCCTCCCTCTGTTGGTGCCCGGATCCCCAATTCGGGCACCTCTCCCTATTCGTATCCCACAGAAAGGATGACTCATGACCAACCCCATGCAGTTCCCCGACGGCTTTGTGTTTGGCGGCGCCACCGCTGCTTACCAGGTTGAGGGCGAGACCCGTACGCACGGCAAGGGCAAAGTGCCCTGGGACGATTTCCTGGCTGCCCAGGGTCGCTTCTCCCCCGACCCCGCAAGCGATTTCTACAACAAGTACCCGGTCGATATCGACCTGTGCCAGCGCTTCGGCATCAACGGTATCCGTGTCTCCATCGCTTGGAGCCGCATCTTCCCCAACGGCACCGGCGAGATTAACCCCGAGGGCGTCGCCTTCTATCACGAGCTTTTTGCCACCTGCAACAATGCCGGCGTCATCCCCTATGTCACGCTCGATCACTTCGATACGCCCGAGGCCTTTTACCAGGACGGCGGCGAGGGCTTCTTGACGCGCACGACCATCGATGCCTTTGTCGAGTACGCCAAGTTCTGCTTTGCCGAGTTCACCGAGGTCAAGCACTGGTTCACGTTTAACGAGATTCCCGCAACCGCCGAGGGCAGCTTTATCGTCGGCAACTGGCCGCACGGCGAGAAGTACCGCCTGGACAAGGCCTTCCAGCTCATGCACAACATGATGGTGGCCCACGCCAAGGCTGTCGTCGCCTTCCATGAGGGCGACTTTGAGGGCGAGATCGGCATTGTCCAGAACCTGGAGCCCAAGTATCCCCTCGATCCCAACAGCGCTGCCGACTGCGAGGCCGCCCGCATGGCCGACGTCATCAACAACCGCTGGGTACTTGACGCCACTTTCCGCGGCCACTATGCAGCCGACACCATGGAAGCCGCAACCAAGCTGGCCCATATCGCCGGCGGCGAGCTCGACGTTCGCGACGAGGACATCGCCGCGTTGACCGCCGCGCTCCCCTACAACGATTGCCTGGGCGTCAACACCTACAAGTGCCAGTTCCTGCGTGCCGCCGAGGGCGAAAACGACATCAACCACAATGGCACCGGCGACAAGGGCTCCTCGCGCTGGTTCCTCAAGGGCGTGGGCGAGGCATGCGTGCGCGAAGGCGTTCCCACGACCGATTGGGACTGGATCATCTATCCCGAGGGCCTGTACGACCTGCTGCTCCGCATTAAGAACGATTACCCCAACTACAAGAAGATCTACATCACCGAGAACGGCATGGGCTATAAGGACGACTTTGAGGACGGCTTTATCGACGACGCCCCTCGCATCGACTATATGCGTCAGCATCTCGCATGGGTCCTCAAGGCAATCGACGGCGGCGTGAACGTCGACGGTTACTTCGTGTGGTCGCTGCAGGACCAGTTCTCCTGGACCAACGGCTACAACAAGCGCTATGGCCTGTTCTACATCGATTTTGAGACCCAGAAGCGCTATCCCAAGGCGAGCGCGTACTGGTACAAGAACGTCGCGGAGACCGGCCTGCTTATGGCCTAACTTTTGCCGCATACCCCCTGTCGGCCGCATGTGAATTCCTCCACGGGTTCGCATGCGACCTTTTTGTTTTGGCTCGGCCCGAGCAGACCGTTTGTCTCGATCTGTAACATCTGGCAGGGATTTTCGGTCCTACCTGTTACAGATCAAGACAAACGAGCGGTCCGAACTTGAAGATCTCGATCTGTAACACGTAGCCCGGTTTTTCACGTCTACCTGTTACAGATCGAGACAAACGGGTAGCCCGAAGCAGAATATCTCGATCTGTAACATCTAACTCGGTTTTCTACTCCCAACTGTTACAGATTGAGATAATTCGACGACGCCGACGTTTTAATATACCGTGGTACAATTATGTCACGACGCAAAGGAGGTTCCCATGTCCGCTTGTGTGCCCGTCCGAGATATGAAGGATACTGCCACATTCACCGCACTTGTTGAGTCTGAGCGCGACGTTACCGTTACCAAGAACGGCTACGAGGCCATGCACTGCATCAGCAGCGACCAGTATCGCCTCATGCAAGAAGAAATCGCCAAGGCAAAACTGCTGTCTCGTATGATGTTGGCAGAAGACGAAATATCGCAAGGCGACTATAGCGACTACGACTCCTTCGCGACCGCGATACGAGACAAATATGACCTATAACGTCGTCATACTCAAAAGCGCGCGATATGAGTACGAGAGTATCGTCGGATACCTTGCCCAGATTCTCAAGAATCCGCGCGCAGCAGGCAATTTTGTCGCTGAGTTTGAATATCAGCTTGATCTGCTTCGCGAGCAGCCACTCCTACGTCCCCTCTCGCACATGCAAGAGTTGGCGGCACGTAATTACCGATCGTTTCCCGTCAACAACTACGTGTGTCTTTACAAGTTTGAGCACGAAACAATCTATATCGCCCACATCTTTCATCAGTCACAGGACTACGCCCGCCTGGTCTAGCCCACAAACTGAATATTTGTTTTGAATCAATGCGTTGAGAAGGCGCACCTTGATCAAAAACTCTTTGATGCATGCGCCACGAGCAAATCGAGTTCTATCTTCGTGGGATTTGGCAAGGGCGAGCCAATGTCCCGTTCGGACCCAAAGGAAGCAGAGTCATTTGCATCGTCGGCCTAGCGGAGATGACCTTTGGGTCACATAGATGGAAGACAGTTTGTCGGTGACTCGGATAGCGCCAATGCGATCTCACGACGGCTGCGCTCATTGTCTCAATTAGCTACTCAACGAAATACGGCCCCGCAGCTCAATAAGCTGCGGGGCCGTACCATACACCGACGGATCAACGACGAAGTGCATCTACTATTTGGCCAGCTCCTGAACGATCCAGTCAATTGCACCTTCGGGATCGTTGGTAAGGTCGATATACTGCTTGCCCCTTGTGGTGAGCAGTTTAATTCCAAGGCGATCGGTATCGGCCTTCATAGCGTCATAGTACATGCGTGCCTGGGGCGCCAGAACAATCACGTTGTACTGATTCATCGTCTCATAGTGGCTTCCGTACGCACCGGACTGAGAAACCAGATCGATACCCTTAGCAGCGGCACCTTCGCGAAGAGCATTTGCCAAGAGAGTCGAGGTGCCGGCACCCTGGCAAAGCACAAGCACGCGGATCTGCTCCGCCTTGTCCTTTACCGCCTCGAGAGCTTTTGCGACATTTTCCTGTGCGGCAATAGCATCTGCATCCGAGGTTCCTGCAGTCTCCTTTGCAGACTCTTCCAAACAAAGCTGATGGTCATACGCCTTGCAGAACGGATAGTAAATCACAAAGTCAACGACCAACAGCACTGCCATCAATACGAGAGAACGCAGATCGAGACCCGTGGTGAGGAACGCACCAATTGGGCCGGGAAGCGCCCACGGCATGGTATACATGGGGGCGTTCATTCCAATTACGTCAATGAAAAACTTACCGATTATGGCGTTGACCATAGGAGCCGCTAGGAAGGGCACGAACATATAGGGATTGAGAACGATCGGCATACCGAAGAGAACGGGCTCGTTAACTCCAAAAATCACCGGGATAATCGATGCCTTGCCCATGGCTTTAAGCTGCTTGGAGCGCATAAACATGATCAAGATAATAGGAACGATGAACGTGCAGCCAGAACCGCCCAGACCGCCGATGAAGCTTGTAAAGTCCTGCGTGAGAGCAATTGACGGGTGTCCACCTGCTTGGAAAACCTCAAGATTGGTAACGGTATTGCCGTAGAGCGCAGCATTGATCGGACTCATGACAACCGAAGCACCGTGGATACCCATAAATTGGAAAAGCGCGACCGCGCCTTCGATAAGCGCCATGCCAGGATAGGTGTCGACCGCGGAGAACAGCGGCGAGATGAGAGCGGATACCAAATTGGCGAACGGCACAGCAAGCAGCTTGCGGCTCGCAAGATCGATAAAAGCGCACGCAAGGATCGAAAACCCAAATGCAAAGATATCGCGAAAACTCTGCGCAATAGAGCCAGGGACCTCTTTGGGAAGCTTGATCGTCACATTATGGCTAATGCACACCTTATAGATATTAACGGTCAAGAATGCGGCTACGAACGCAGCGAGAAAACCCTTGGTTCCCATATAGCCGGTTTCAAAAACAGATGTATCTGCTCCGCCAATCGAGACAACATCGTTTGTCACCGATAGCAAGAGCATGCCGCACATGGCACAAACCATGCACGAGGTGGGGTTGAGAGATTTACCCGAAGGCATGCGACGGTTCATCGACATGGCAAGTGAGCTCGCCGTGGTGCCGGCCACCATAATGCCAAGAAGTCCCATGGTATATGCATAGATTTTATTGAAGAAATCCAGCACCTCAGACGGAAGCGCGATGCCTACATAGGCAGGGAGCGTCGAAAGAAGAAGGAACAGGCTCGAGAACAGCACAATTGGCATATTCGAGAGAAAGCCATCCTTAATCGCCACCAGATAAATGTTCCTCGAGATTTTGTCGAAGAGGGGCTGGTGTTTTTCAAGGAATTTGACGATAGCGTCCATAACACATCCTTTCATGATTCCCGGGCACACAACGATTTATCAGGACTCAACCGTCGTCGTCCCCGTTTGTATCCACTTATGTAAGTGAATACGTTCTTGTGCGAAATGTAATATCATTTGCGCGATTTGTCATAACCAATTCTTTTTCCGCTTTGTCGATATGTCAAGAATTCAAATACTTATTCGGTGAACGGTAGTTGATTAATTTAAGGTTTTCCCAGCTAATGGCTATTTTTTCCGAGCAGTACAATAAGTTTGCAACCGTTCACCGATTGGATATAACATATTGAATATATTGTTGTAACAATATTAGAGACAATGTCACAAACCTGTCGTTCTAGTCAAAGGAAGTAACAATGCCCAAACGATTACTGAACATGTCCGCATCCGATTTTGCCGCCACGTCACCCATGGATCTAAAACAGGCAATTCTGGCTTCCGAGGGACGTACCATCATGGCGGAAAACGTACCCTCTTCCCAATTTCTCGGCGGCGTTACTAATGCAGAAATCGAACGTGCCGCAGGTGCCGACCTGCTTCTGTTTAACGCGCTCGATGTGTTCGATCCAGTTATTGCCGGTATTCCAGATGATCTCAATGAAAACCCGGTCACTTGGGTGAAGCGAGCATGCGGAAGGCCCATTGGCGTCAATCTGGAGCCAGTTGATAACGAGGCAGAGATGTCTGAATCCCGAACGGAAATCCCCATGGGTCGTCGCGTCTCTCCCAAGACCTTAGAAAAGGCTAACGAACTCGGATTTGATTTTATCTGCCTGACGGGCAACCCTGGAACCGGCGTCTCCAACGATGCAATCGCCCATTCGATTAAACTCTCCAAAGAGCATTTCAATGGCCTGGTCATAGCCGGAAAAATGCATGGAGCGGGCGTTGCGGAACCTGTCATGACGCTCGAAATTGCGCGCAAGTTTGTTGACCTCGGCGTCGATATCCTTCTCGTGCCAGCCCCCTACACCGTCCCTTGCTTCCAAGAAGCAGACCTGCGCGCCATCGTAGACTTTGTACGATCCCACAACGTAGGCAAGTCAATTGAAGAGAAGGTTCTCGTCATGGCGGCGAACGGGACGAGTCAAGACTCCTGCGACAGCGAGACCATTAAGAAAATAGGCCTTGCAGCAAAAGCAGCCGGCGCTGACCTCCAACATATCGGGGACTCCATGAACGGTATTTGCCTGCCCCAGAATATCTTCACGCTCGGACAAGCCCTTCGTGGATACAGACATCAGATCGTCATGCTGAGCCGCTCTGTGATACGTTAAGGTTACCTTGCCCACGTTACATCCCGACTGAGGCAACCATCAGGTATAACCAACATGCAAACTGAGGCTCTAATGCTCGATACACACGAAAAACGGCCACTCTATTTACAGCTCACCGACGCGCTGCTCAAGCAGATCGTCGATGAATATCAAGCAGACGATAAACTTCCAACAGAAATGGAACTCTGCGACGAATACGCCGTAAGCAGAACAACCGTCCGACTTGCCATGAGTGAGCTGGAGCGTCGTGGAAGTATCTATCGAATCCAAGGTAAGGGATCGTTTGTTGCACCGAAACGCGTTAGCGAGCTCAATTCACTTTTAGACTTTGACTTTGCAAGCCATTGCGATGGCGTTGATCCGGATGCCATCACCAAACATTTCGGCGGCCTCACATCAGGTCGTCCAATTTCCGTAATGATGCTCCAACAATTTGGATGTCAAAGTCGCGATGAAATTCAGCGTCTTGAATTGACCTACGAACTTGAAGGCAGCTTCATAGGCGCTGATACGTTTTTCATTTCAAAGTCGCGCGTTCCGAATAACCAGTTAGATTTTCAGGCATTTAGCAGAATCATGGACGACTTGTCCAAGTCTATCCAATCTGTTAGGGAAAGCTATAGAGCACGTCAGCTTAGCGATTCCGAAGCCAGTAATTATGGTGTTGCAAAACTTCCGGTCATCGAACTGACTCATTATGCTTACGACTCCGGAGGCAAACTAATCTCAATTGTCTGCCGCACCGTCTTAACTGGGCGGGTCCCTTATCAAAACTTTATTTTCAAGTCCTAATGTTCTTTTTCTTTTGTCTCGATCTGTAACACGTAGCCGAGTTTTTAAGTCCTAACCGTTACAGATCGAGACAAACAAGGTAGACCCCACCGAATTGTCTCAATCTGTAACACTAAGACCGGTTTTGGACGTCTAGATGTCACAGGTTGAGACGATTTGATAGTGGAGTCCTCATTTGCGCGTCATATCGCGTAGCGCTGACGCGCTGGTTTCCACAATGACAGGAGGTAAAAGTCCTCCCGCATCGCCCGTTGGCAATCCCGTAGCGCTAGCTAGCAAATGACCTGCGTATGCTCCTCGATGGCGGCACGATCTTCGGCGGCGATGCCCGGCTCGCACACCACGGCGTCCAGGCTGTCCAGACGGCAGAAGGTGTAGAAGTCGCGCTTGCCAATCTTGCTTGAATCGGCGATCAAGTAGCGCGAGTCTGCCTTGCTAAAGGCGAGCTGCTGGATACGGCCCTCGTCCATGTTGGACGTAGATACGTCACCGTCCAAGATGCCGTTGGCGCCGATAAACGCAGCGTCGATACCCAGTGCACGCAGGGTATCCTCGGCCGTTGGTCCCACAAAAGCGGCGGTGCGGCGACGGTACATACCGCCCACGAGGCACAGGTCGCAATCTTCGCGCGCCTCGAGCAGGTTAAACACCGAAAGCGAATTGGTCACGATACGCAGGCGAAATGCCGGCAGTATCGAAGCCATCTGCTCAACCGTGGTGCCCGTACCCAAAAAGATGGTCGAGCCTTCCTCGATAAGCTCCACAGCGCGGCGCGCGATTTGCATCTTTTCCTCGGCATGCTTAGTGCGCTTTTCGCTGTGCGAATACTCATGGCGCAACATAGCGTGGGGACGTCCCTGTGCACTACGGGCGCCGCCGTGCACGCGCTCGATCTCGCCCAGGCTCGCAAGTTCCTCAAGGTCGCGGCGAATCGTCATATCCGAGACGCCCAGTGCGTCCGAGATCTCCTTGACCGAGACCGTGCCCTGTTCCTCGAGCAGCTGACGAACCTTATCCTGTCGCTCCGCCTTAATCACGATGAATCCTCGCCGTTCTTTGCGCACATATCATTCAAACAGTAACGAACAAATTGTATCAGACTCGTGCGCGTCAAAAATCAACGCCAGCACAGCTCCAATCATCACTTTTTTGAGAAAAATACCCCCTGCTTTAGTGGGGTGTAGTGATAATCTCTCCTGTTCGCGCTACAGTTTGTCCGAAATACCTCGATGTTAGGAACCTAATGATCACTTCCGAGCTTTTCGGCACCGCGCCGTGCGGCACCTCCGTTCATCGTTACACCCTCAACGGGCCCGAGATCTGCGTTCGCATTATGGACTATGGCGCCACCGTGCTGGGTATCGATGTGCCCGATATTCCCGGCAACGTGCGCGATGTTGTGCTGGGCTTCGATAAGCTCGAGGATTACTTTGACAACCCCGCCTGCTTTGGCGCGACCATCGGCCCCGTGGCAAACCGCACCGCGGGCGCCACGATCACCATCGACGGCACGGACTGGCACATGCCGGCCAACGAAGGCGTCAACAACCTGCACAGCGATCTTGAGCATGGTCTGCACAAGCGCGTATGGGACGTTGAGCTCGACGAGACTCACAACGCCGTGCGCATGACCACCTCGCTTAAGGATGGCGAGCTGGGCCTGCCCGGCAACCGAACCTTTACGGCTATGTTTACCGTTACGCGCACCGGCGTCTTCCGCATCGAGTATGGTTGCGAGAGCGACCGCGCCACCTACGTGTCCATGACCAACCACACGTACTTTAACCTTGCCGGCCATAACGCCGGCATGGACTGTGAGCACTTCTTTATCGCCAACGCTGCCCACTACTTGCCCATTAACGAGCAGAACATCCCCACCGGCGAAATCGCTCCGGTCGAGGGAACACCGTTTGACTTTCGCGAGCTGCGCCCCGTCGCACCCGGCATGGAGGCCGACGACCCGCAGATTAAGCAGGCCCGTGGCTACGATCACTGCCTGTGCATCGATGGCTATCAGTACGGCCGCAACCTGCGTCGCGCCCTACATGTCGAGGAGATGTGGACCGGTCGTGAGCTGGACTACTACACCACCGCCCCGGGCGTGCAACTCTACACCGGCAACTGGCTGGGCGACGAGCACGCCAAGGACGATGCCAACTATGGCTGGGGCGCCGGCTTTGCCCTCGAGGCCGAGATGTACCCCGACACGCCGCACCAGCCGCTGTTCCCGCAGGGCATTGTGGGTCCGGGTCACCCCTACAGCAATATGATCGAATACCACTTTATGAGGCACTAGGCCCACAACGCGACATCTCGCACAGCAACGCCCGCCGGCACCACCGCCAACGGGCGCTGCTTCATGCCTAAATCCTTCTTTTCGATGCCACCGAATTGGTGACATAACAAAACTATGCCGAATTACTACGATGAACCCACTATGTCCGACCAGGCGCTGGTTTATAAAAAATTAGCAACTCGTCTACCTGCGGTTTTATTCTCTGCAAATTTGGCATGCTCGGCGATAAGCAATTCATCGTAGTAAACCGGCATAGTTTTGGCGGACAGCGCCACACAGATCCCCTACGAAGGCAAAATGATCCGTTTTCCTCCGTCCCCAAGGGATCAGTTGAACAGATTGCCGATGGGGTCGGGGCGGAACTGGGGAGATAGCGGATTTCTAGTTCTATGCCGAGCTTTTGCAGCTCTCTGAGAACAGCGACGTCTGTGTCGTCTACGGCAACTGCGGGCGTTGCGGGACGCTTGCCCTCCCCTGCCTGCATATGACCAATGCTGATCTTGGTGATCGGCACACCGCCCTTAACCAGCGCGAGCGCATCGGAGGGTGAGGCCACCATGATCAGAATCAATTGGCGAGGCGTTGCGGTATGAATGACGTCGATGGTCCTTTGCACCGAGAAAAACCGCGTCCAAACGCCTTCTGGCGCCGCCACCCTCATGGGTGCCCATTGGCGCGAATCTGCCGCGATCTCATCGTTGACGATTAGGACAAGGTTGGAACCCACGGCTTCGTTCCACAGCTCAACGTCTTGTCCGTAAATGAAACGGTCGTCGATGCGTGCGAGAAGAATCTTGGGTTGAGTCATCGCTGCCCCATTCTGTTTGAGACCCGTAAGAGCAAGACATCGCGTTTCCAATATTAGTGCATTTAAAGTGAGAAAAGCCGTCAGAACACTTGCGCGGATGTGCGATGTCCCGTATCATAGACAGCCGTTGACGCCTCAGTTGCGCCATCACATGGCCGCCAGCGTAGCTCAGTTGGTAGAGCACCGCTCTCGTAAAGCGGGGGTCACCGGTTCGAGCCCGGTCGCTGGCTCCATTGCACAAGATAGCCGCCTTCGGGCGGCTTTTTTGTTGCCGATTTCGGGCGCGCATCCGCCAATCCAAGCACAACGCCGCCGGCAACTCCCCTACTCAACAAAAGCCCCGCCAACCGCAATCCCCAAAGGAACCGCGTTCAGCGGGGCCCAAGCGAGCTCCCCTAAGGGATAACGCTCGCAACACGAACAGCTCAGCCGAGCAGCGCGCTACTCCTCCCAGTAAGCATCTGCAAGCAGCTTAAAGCAAATCTTCTTGACCGGCTGTGCGCCATCGCCCGGGAA
>JAGZDZ010000065.1:0-2021 GCA_018368535.1 Collinsella sp.
CTCGTCGCCGGGACGGTGCAGGCAGACCTTCCTGAGCTTGCCGATCTCGGAAGGCACGTGCAGACCTTTCGTCATGGCCTCCTACCTTTCTTTCGGGCCCCTGTCAGGGCCGATTCGTTAGCGCCCCTCCGTGTGAGGCGTTATTGCTGACGACATATTTATATCCAAAATCAGCTCATACTTCCACCTTGCCCCCGAACGGTTTTTTATAGGGGGTGAACGGCATACACATATACTTCACGCATGGCACACTTCATCTTAATAAAGCGTATTTACGTGCTTAAACGCGTTTTAATCCTAAAATCAAATGGAACTAAACTTTGTTAAACCATCCTCAAATTGCATATTTCCAATAAACCTATGAATAGAATTAGCGGTTCACACCGCGTCTCAACCATTTTCATTTTTATTCAGAAAAAAGTTTGTCCTATTCATTTCTGGTAAATAAATTACCGTTTACCAGACGCTTGATACCGTTCACCGGAAACTCAGTATAAGGCCCAGCGGATACCGGCTCGCTTTACGGCCCCATTTGTAACAACTTGACTTCTCGGTATAGAAAAACGGACTCGCTTCCCCTAGGGAAACGGGTCCGTTTTCGATTATCTTCGGCTAATTTGGATAAGGCCCCCCGAAGACCATCGGAATCCTAGCGATCGAACTCCGCCAGTGCCTCGCCCAAAAGCCTCAGGCCCTCGCGCAGAACGTCCTCGCTCGCGCAGTAGCCCAGGCGTGCGCCGCAGGGAAGCTCAAAACGGCTACCGGGGACCAGCAGCACTCCCCTCTCGGACAGCAGGCGCCTGCAGAACTCCTCGTCATCCTCGGGAATATCCAGCTGGATAAACGAGGTGGACACGCCCTGCGGGGCCGTCCAGGAAACGCGATGCTGCGTATCGATCCAAGCCTGCGCGATATCGCGGTTGCCAAACACGATCTTGCGATTGCGCTCGAGAATCTTATCCTTGTGCTCAAGCACATAGGTCGCCAGGGTATCGTTGAACACGCCGCCGCAGATCATGGTGTAATCGCGATAGGTACGGATGCGGTTGGACACCTCTTCGTCGGCCAAGACCCAGCCCACGCGGGCCGCAGGCGTCGAATAGGTCTTCGACAACGAGTTGGTGACAATGGCCCTCTCGTACACGTCGACCATCGACATAAAGGACTCAGTGTTCTCAAGCGGCAGGTACACCTCGTCGCACAGCACGTAGGCGCCCACCGAGCGGGCGATCTCGGCAATCTGGCCGAGCATATCGGCATCGAGCACCGTACCGATGGGGTTCGATGCGTTGTTTATGCAGATAAGCTTGGTGTTGGGGCGCACCAAGCGCTTGAGTTCCTCGATATCGGGCTTCCAGCCGAGTTCCTCGCGAAGCTCCCAATACTCGACCTCGGCGCCCAGCGTGCGCGGAATCTCGTAGAGCGGCGCGTAGGTGGGCCACTCGGCGATAACATGGTCGCCGGGCTCGACCACAGCCATGATGGCGTTGAGGTTAGCGCCCGTGCAGCCATTGGTCTGCAGAATGTGATCGGGATTGACCTCGCGACGATACAGCTTGGCAACCTCGGCCTTAAACTCCGGCGAGCCCTCGATCCAGCCGTAGTTCATCTTCTCGCGGTCCAGGCGCTCGTAAAACGTGGCGCCGTCCTGCTCATCGAGCGCGCGCAGCTCGCCCATGGTGAGCGACGAAATCGTCGACTGGGCGATGTCCCACGTGGCGCTCTTCTCCCAAACGTTGAGCCATTCCTCAACGCCAATCGTCTTGATGTCCATGGCCAAGCTCCTTACAAAAGCAGTCATCCAATCGTGTTGACGTCCCTCATACAAGATTGGGGCGGTGCGAAAACCCGCACCGCCCCAATGGGAGACATCTAATGGCAGCTAGATGTATGTATTATGACCTGTACGGGTCCTTGAAGACCTTAGAGGTCCTCGCGCCAGAAGGGCATGCTCATGCAGCGCGGGCCGCCGCGGCCGCGGGAGAGCTCGGCGGAGGGCACGACGAGAAGGTCCAGGCCCT
>JAGZDZ010000022.1:0-40471 GCA_018368535.1 Collinsella sp.
ATTTGAGACAAGGTGACGTGAAACGAAAGGGCGCTGACCTTCTGGTCGCGCCCTTGAAGTTGAACGTCAGATTGTCCAAATGCGGCCCGCGCAGCGTCGGCTGGTCCGCCGTTCGGTAGAACGGCGGAACCTACACAGCCTGTGCCAGCTTCTCGGCTCGCTCGGCGGCGGCGAGGGCCTCGATGACGGTGCCGAGCTGGTCGCCCAGAAGCACGCCGTTGTAGGTGGAGTTGAAGCCGATGCGGTGATCGGTCACACGGTCCTGGGGCTGGTTGTAGGTACGGATCTTCTCGGAACGGTTGCCGTGGCCGATCTGGCTCTGACGCTCGGCACCGAGCTCGGCCTGCTGCTTCTCGAGCTCCATCTCGTACAGACGGGCGCGCAGCATCTGCATGCAGACCTCGCGGTTCTGAATCTGGGAGCGCTGCTCCTGCGACTGCACCACGGTGTTGGTGGGCAGGTGGGTAATGCGCACGGCGGAGTAGGTAGTGTTAACGCACTGACCGCCAGGGCCGGAAGCACAGTAGGTGTCGATGCGCAGATCGGACTGGTTAATCTGGACGTCGATCTCCTCGGCCTCGGGAAGCACGGCGACGGTAGCCGTGGAAGTCTGGATACGGCCCTGGGACTCGGTCTTGGGGACACGCTGGACGCGGTGCACGCCGGACTCGTACTTCATGACGGAGTAGACGCGGTCGCCCTCGACCTTGAACTCGATGGACTTAAAGCCGCCAGCCTCGCTGGGGCTGGAATCGAGCACCGTGGTCTTCCAACCACGCGACTCGCAGAAGCGCTGGTACATCTTGTACAGATCGCCGGCAAAGATGGCGGCCTCGTCGCCACCGGCGGCGGAGCGGATCTCGACGATGGTGTTCTTGTCGTCGTTGGGGTCGCTCGGGATGAGCATGTACTTGATGTCTTCCTCGAGCTGTGGGAGCTTTTCCTCGTTCTCGGAGATGTCCATCTGGAGCATCTCCTTCTCGTCCGCATCGCTGGTGTCGCGGAGCATCTCCTTGGCGGCCTCGATGTCATCGAGCGCGCCGATGTACTCGCGCGAGGCGGCGATGAGGTCGGACTGGTGTGCGTACTCCTTGTTGAGACGCGTGAACTCCTTGATGTCGGAGGCGACGGCCGGGTCGGAGAGCTTCTTCTCGAGCTCCTCGTAGGCCTTAATAATCTTTTCGAGCTTGTCGCGCATGGCGGGACTCCTTTATGTGCGTGAAGGTGAAAATCGGCAGAGTTGATGGGGCGCGCGGCGCCACTGCGGGGGTAAGCCCAGCTAGAACATGTCGATCTTCAGATACATGCGCATCCCTTCGCGTATGGGGTACATAGTTGCGGTCTAACCCATACATGATAGCGTGCGCAGGCATACCTGCATATAACCCGCACGGAATGTAACTCCTTCACCTGCGGTTTGCAGCTTTTCCGGGTGTATTTGGCCTAGATTTGCAGCTTTTCCGGGTCCAGATGGCTGCTTCGTGCAGCTTTTCCGGGCTTCTAGAGCGTGTGGAGCAGGGCGATGAGGAAGCGGATGCCTTGGAGGTAGGCGCGACGGGAACAGGACGCCGCTCATGCGCGAGCAGCTCGAGGACGGGCGCTACAGGAAGACCTGGAAGAAGATGATGGAGCCGGAGTACGAGTTCCATCCGGAGCCGGACGTGCAAACGGCGGGCTAACATAGCCTTTCACCGAAAAGGGCGGGTGGCCGCGCCCTGCGACCACCCGCCCTCAATCAAAGCCCTTCTCGGCCGCCGCAGTTACCGGTTCCGGCGCCGCAGAATCACGCCTGCGGCGATCAGCACCACCGCGCCGCCCGCGATGCCACCCAGGGCCATCGGCGACAAGCTGGTATCGCCCATGTTCGGCAGACCCGGCTTCTCCTCCTTCGACACCGGTGGGTTGGTGGGCGGCTCCGTCGGCGGGTTGACCGGCGGGGTGGTCGGCGGCGTGTACGTGTTCTTGAACACCGGCGCCACGTCACCGTCATAGGTTACCGTCGCCACCAGATGGCCCGCACCGTCGTCCGTCACCGTCACCGTTACCCGGTGCTCGGCCGCGTCGTACGTCACGTTCTTCTGACCGTCGTCCACCTCGGAGATGCTGTAGGCGTACGTCCCGGGCTTGTCGTACGAGATCGCCTCGAAGCCCACCGTGCCGTCCGCCGCGTTCTTGGCGGTCTGCAGCACCTTGCCGTCGGCATCCTTCAGCTGGAAGGAGAACTGCCCTTCCTTAAGGTCTTCGCCGCTCAGCACCTTGGAGGCCCCCAGCTTCACCTCAGTCGCGGCCGGCGCGTAGCTGTTGCTGAATGCCACCGCATCCGCAGCCTTGCCGCCCTTGCTGTAGGCAACCTGCGCCTCCAGCGCGTGCGTCTCCGCATTCTCCGTCACCGTCACCGTCGCGGTAAAGACCGTCGTGTCGTAGGTGACGCCGTTCGCCGTCGCCCCTGCCCGCTCGGACACGGTGTAGACGTACGTCCCCACCTTGTCCAGCTGCAGCGGCGCGAAGCCAAACGTGCCGTCGGCGCCGTTCTGCACCGTCTGCACCACGTTACCGTCGGCGTCCTTCAGGTCGAAGGAGAACTCACCCTCGGCCAAGTCGCGGCCGGTCAGAGCCTTCGTTCCGGTAATCGTCGCCGTCGTTGCCGTCGGCGTGTAGATGTTGGTGAAGGTCAGATCCGCGGCCGTCTTGTTCGCCGTCGCGGTCAGCTGGCCGCTGCCGTCGTCGGTCACGCTCACCGTCACATCCAACACCGCATCGCTGTAAGTGATGGTGCCATCTTGGCCCGCAACCTCCTTCACCTGGTACGTATGCGAACCAGTCGCAGTGTACGAGATGGCCTTGAAGGTAAACGCGATACCCGCGTTCGTGGTCCGGTCAATCTCCTGCCCGGTGGCCGCGTCAATCAGCGCGAACGTGAACTCGCCATCGGCGGGCGTCCGCATGGTGGCCGAATCGGTATTCTCAAGCACCTTGATGCCGGAGATCTGGTAGGAGGTCGCGCCCGGCTGGTAGCTGTTCGCAAACGTCATGGTGTTGGGGGTGACGCCGTTCTCGGTGCCCTTGCTCGGCTTCGCCGTGGAGCTCTCTACCGCCAGCTTGCCGTCGTTGTTGTCCTTCACCACGTAGGTCAGGGTGTACGTCTTGCCGGTGTAGGTCACGCCCGGCACGCCCGGCGCGTCCCCCGTCGGCTGCACCTCGCGGACCGTGTAGGTAAAGGTGCCCGCATGGTCGAAGGTCAGCTTGTCGAAGGCAACCTTGCCGTGCGCATCGTTCTTCTGGGTCTGGATCACCGAGCCGTCAGACCCCACCAGCTCGAAGGCGAAGTCTCCCGCCTTTAGCTGATAGCTGCCGTCGTGCACGTCAACGCTCTTGGTGAGGGCGATCGCGCCGGAGTCCGTCGCCTGTGCCTCGTAGGTGTTGGTGAAGCTGGGCTTCGTGACATTCGTGCCGTCGTAGGCGACGCTCGCCTGCAGCGTGCCGGCATTGTCAGCAACCGTCACCACGGCATGGTGCACCGCGGCGTCGTAGGTCACGTAGGCCAGATCACCCTTCCGCTCCACGATGGTGTACTCGTGCGTGCCCGGCTTCGCGTAGGAGAAGGCGTCGAAGTTAACACTTCCGTCCGCGCCGTTGGTCGCGGTCCGGACGGGCTTGGCCCCGGCAAGCTGCTCAGCCGTCAGGTTGCCCTCGTACACATCGAAGGTGAACTCGCCGCACTTGGGGACGATCGGCGTGTTGTCGTCCTTCTTCACATAGCTCTTCTGCGCACCGAGGGCCAGGCCGGTCGCGGCCGGCTGGTAGGTGTTGGTGAAGGTATCCGAGCCGGATGCGCTCGTCACGATCGCCTTCGCATTCAGTGCTCCGTTCCCGCCGTCCGTGACCGTCACCGTATAGGTGAGGGGATGGCTGTCATAGACCATGCCCGGCTCCGCGCCCGGCTGCTCCACGATGGTGTAGGTGAAGTCCTTGCTCGCGGCGCCGTCCAAGTCGGAGAGCTGGAACTCGCGCGTGAAGCTGACCTTGCCGTTTGCATCGTTCTTCGCGGTGTCGAGCACGTTGCCGGCAGCGTCCTTCAGGTCGAAGGTGAACTCGCCGTCCGCGGGCTTCGTCGTGTGGTCGAAGCCGTCCGCAACCTTGATGGTCTTGGTCGCCGTCAGGATTACGGAACCCTTTGCGTCGTAGGTGTTGTTGAAGGTGGGAGCCGTAGCGGCACCGTCATAGGTGACGGTCACCTTCGTCTTGTTGTTGTCGCCCTGGTTCTGCTCTACCTTGACGTGGACCTTGACTTTCTTGGCGTCGTAGGCCACGCCGTCGACGGTCTGGCCGGCTTTCTCCTCCTTGAGCGTGTAGTCGTACTCGCCCAGGTTCAGGTTCTTGACGGCCAGCTCGACCTTGCCGCCCCGGTCGTTGGTGCCCTTGGCGACCTCGTTGCCGGCCTGGTCGTACAGGCCGAAGGTGAACGCGTCGGCCGTCAGGTCCTTGCCCGTGAGGATCTTCGTCGCCTCGACGGTAACGTCTGTCGTCGGCTTCGAGTTGGTGAAGGTCGGAACGTCGGCCTCGCCGTCGTAGGTGGCGGTCGCCTTTAGCTCGCCCTTCTCATCGGAGACCTTGATGTGGACCTTCACGTCCTTCGTGTCGTACACGACGGTCGGGTCGTTGCCGGCAACCTCCTTGATGGTGTAGTCGTGATCGCCCGGCGTGTCGTAGCTGATTGCCTGGAAGGCGACCTTGCCGTCCTTGTCATTCTGGACGGTCTGGATCACGTTGCCATCCTTGTCGAGCAGCTGGAACGTGAAGTCGCCCCCTGCGAGCTCGCCACCCGTGAAGCGCTTCGTCGCCTTGAGCGTTACCGAGGTCTCCTTCGGGTGGTACGTGTTCGTGAAGGTCTTGTCTCCACTCGTTACCTGCGGTGTGGCCGTCAGCGAGCCGGTGCCATCGTCCGCGACCGTCACCTTGTAGATGAGCGCATGGGTGTCGTAGACCATGCCCGGCTCCGTGCCCGGCTTCTCCGCGATGGTGTAGGTGAAGTCCTTGCTCGCAGCGCCGCCCAGGTTGGAGAGCGTGAACTTGCGCGTGAACTTCACCGTGCCATCGGCCTTGTTCGTCGTGGTGCCGAGCACCTTGCCGTCGGCGTCCTTCAGCTCGAACGTGTATTCGCCGCCCTTCAGCTTGATGTCGTGCGTGAAGCCCGGCGCGACCGCAACGATCTTGGTCGCCGTCAGCTCCACGGATCCCTTTGCGGTGTAGGTGTTCGTGAAGGTGGGGGCATTGGCCTTGTCACCATCGTAGGTAACAGCGGCGTCCAGCTTGCCGGCATTGTCCATGACCTTCACCACGGCATGGTGCACCGTAGCGTCGTAGGTCACGTGGGACAGGTCGCCCTCCTGTTCCGCGACGGTGTATTTGTACTCGCCGGCCTTGGTGTAGTCGATGGCCGGGAAGGTGACGGTGCCGTCCTCGCTGTTCTTGGCGCTCCGGATGGGTTGCTTGCCCTTCAGCTGCTCAGCCGTCAGGTCGCCCTCGTACAGGTCGAAGGTGAACTCGCCGCCCTTGAGCGTGGCCGGCGTGTTGTCGGGCTTCACATAGGCCTTCTTCGCCGTGAGCGCCACCGAGGTCTCGGCGGGCTGGTACTTGTTAGTGAAGGTCGGGGCATCGTTCTTGCCGTCATAGGTGACGGTCGCCTTCGCCTTGTCGCCCTCCGCCTTCACCGAGACGTGAACCTTCACCGCCTTGGTGTCGTAGGTGATAGTCGGATCGGCACCGACGTTCTCCTCCTTGAGTTTGTAGTCGTACTCGCCGATGGTCAGACCGGTGAGGGCAAGATTGATCTTGCCCTCCTTGTCGTTCTGGACGATCTTGACGGGATTACCCGTGGACGTGTCGCCTTGGTACAGGCCGAAGGCGAACGCGCCGTCCGTCAGCGCCTTGCCCGCGAGAACTTTCGTGGCCTCGACGGTAACGTCCGTCGTCGGCTTCACGTTGGTGAAGGTCGGCACGGCCTTATCGCCGCCGTAGGTGACGGTCGCGTCCAGCGTGCCGTTCTTGTTATCGGTAACGCTGACCTTGACCTTCACTTTCTGACCGTCGTAGACGATGGTCTGGTCGTTACCGGTAACTTCCTTGATGGTGTACTCGTAGTCACCTGCCTCGGTGTAGTTGATGGGCTGGAAGGTAATGTTGCCCTTCTCGTCGTTCGTGACGGTCTCAATGGGCGTGCCTTCCGCCTTGTCACCCTTGTACAGAGCGAACGAGAAGTCGTTCCCCGCGAGCGCACCGCCCGTAAAGCGTTTCTTCGCCGCCAGGGTCACGGAACCCTTCGCAGCATAGCTGTTGGTAAAGGTGGCGAGGTTCACCTTGCCGTCCTTGACCTCAGCCTTGATGGGCTTGGCCTCAGCGTCACCATCCTTCTTCACCGTCACGCCCGTGACGGTCAGCTTGGCGTCCACGTCCTCCACCGTCACCGTGGCGGTGTAAGCGGAGGCGTCCATCGTCCAGCCGGCGTTCTGCACGCCGTCCGCTGCGGGATCATCATCAGCGTTGTGCACCTCGGTGAGCGTGAACGTGTACTCGCCCGCCTTGTTGAACGTCATATTCGAGAAGTCGACCGTCTGGCCCTTGTCCTTGATAATCTTGTCCTTCGTGGCCTTGGACTCCGCGTGCGCGTCGCCCGCCAGGTCGTCCGACACACCCAAGTCGCCGGCGGCGATCTTCTGCTGTGTCTCTTCCGTGGCGGTCAGCGTGAACGAGAACGCCTTCTCCGTGCTCTCAACACCGGAGATCTTCTTCGTCACCTGCGGGGTCAGCTCGTCGCTGGCGTCTGACTTGTAACTGTTCTTGAACGGGACGGTAGGCGTAGCGGGCTTCGCATTGCGACTCGAGACCGTCTTCACGTAGTTGGTCGTGGTATCGAGGCCCTTAATCGCCTCGGCCGTCAGCGCATCAACGTTGCCGCCCCCGCCAACAAGCGCCGTCACGCCCGGGCCCTTCGCGATGGTCGTCTCGGTGTAGAGCTGGCCTTTGTTGTCCGGATTCGGCTTCACCGCAATGAGCACGTAGGCGTCACCGGGGTACTCGGTGTCATACGTGTATCCACCAGCGTTGGCGCCATGCGCCTCAGACACCTTGTACACATACACCTTGTTGTAGCTCAGCTGCGTGAAGTTCATCTTCAGCTTGCCGGACATCGTGGCGGTCTGCGTATCGTCACCGTCATCCTTGCCCACGGTGTTCTTGAACGACTTATCGGTATCAGCCGGCTCCGGGGCCGTCGTACCGTTATACGTCATCGCCTCGATGGTGAACGGGAACATGCCATTCTTCAGCGGGGTACCAACCAGAGTCTTGGTCACATCGATGCCCGCGTAGGTACCAGAGGCCGCATAGATGTTGGTGAACGCGGCGGCGTCCGTCACCTGCCGGTCGGCATCCGTCGTCGCCTGCTTGTTGTCGTACGCAACCGACGCGGTCAGCTTACCGGTGTGCTTGCCGTTCTCGATATCGGTCACTGTGTACGTCACCGTGGACGTATGGCCGTCATACGCAATACCAGTCTTATCCGCGTCGGTCGGCTTCGTCTCGTTCACATTGAACGTATACGTGCCCGACTTGGTGAACACCAGGTCGCCCACACCGAAGGTTGCAGAACGCGTCGCGTCACCGGCGCCTGCGATCTCAACCTTAGTCGTCAGATCGCCGGTCTCATCGGAGTCGGTAGCCTTCCTCTGGGTAACGACCTTGTTTTTAACCGCATCCCTCGTCGCATCATCCGCTGGCGTCAGGGTGAAGTCGAACGCATCGCTCGTCTCCCACGCACGCCCAGCCAGCGTCTTCTGCACAGTAACCGGTGCCGACGTCGCCTGGGTCACCGTGTAGGTGTTCTTGAACGGAATGTATCCGTTGGCGTCCGTCAGCTGCGTGCCGTCGGCCTTCCAATACGTGACCGTGGAGGACAGGCACCTACCCGTCCCAGACTCGTTATCAACCTGCTGGTTCTTCACCAGCACGTAGTACACCGCGTCATCGTAGCCCATGCCACTGGACGTCGATGTATCGGAATCCTTGACCTCGGTCACCCTGTACACGTAAGTGAGGTTCTCGCTGCCCATCGTATAGGTGATCTGCGGGAACGCGGCGATACCGCCGTCATCGTTCTTCGCCGTGGTCGTGGTGGACGTGCACCCCATAGGCATGGGGACCTTGCTGGCATCGACGCTGTAGGCAAGATCGCCGAACTTAAGGGTGCCACTCGGCACGGCATCATTCTTCATCCCGCCGAGTGCCTCGAGCTGGAACGTGAACTTATCCTTCACAAGCGGATTTGCACCGGACTGGTCGACATACGTCTTCTGCACGTGGAAGGAGATGGTCTTCTCATCGGTGTTATAGGTGTTCGTTATCTTGGCGATTTTGTCAGCAACCTCGATCGGGCTGTCCTCATGGCTCACGCCGTCGTCGGTGTAGGTCTGCTCCATCTTGACTGCCGGCTGCGACAGCGTGCCGTCGCCGCTATCCTTCACCGTCACCGTGACGCGGTAGGAAGCGCTTGAATACCCGAACCCGGGCAGCCAGCTAGCGTCGTTTTGAGACGGCGTGGCCTCGGCGATGAGATAGGTGTAGGTGCCGGGCTTGGTGTACTCAATCTCGCCGAAGTCGAACTTGTCCCCGTTCTCAACAGTCTTCACAACCTGCTTCATACCACTCACGGGTGCATTCTCGGCACCGTCGGGCATCGGCGTGCCCTTGTCCGCGCGCAGGTAAATCTTGAAGCTATCGCCATCTTTCCAGTCACGGCCCTGGAGCACCTTCTGCGCCCAGAACGCATTGGTGAGCGTCACCAGCGACTTTACGCTGTAGGTGTTTGTGAACACCAGCTTGTTGGCTTCGGCCAACGTGCCGTCGGCATTCTGTTTCGCGATCGTGCCGGAGATGCTGTCGCCCTCGCCGCCCAGGGCGTTGCCGCCCTGCTCGCGCTTGGTCAGCGTGAAGCCGGCCGGCATCTTGCCCGCGCGGGTCAGCTCCTGAACCGTATACTTGTCACCCTCGGCGAGACCGTACACGCGGATCGTCTGGCCGGCCGTGATGGTCTGCTCGCGGCCGTTCTCGAGGTCGAACATTTTGCCGACCTGCTTCTCGCTTGCGGTCCCCGCGTTCTCAAACACCGCGGCCTTGTACGTCTTCCCCGCCGTCGTGGGCACGGTGAACTTGAAGGTGAACTCCGCGTCCTTATTGCCCGTCAGGCCATCGGGCAGGGCAACCTTCTTCGTCACCTCGAGGCTCGCCTCGCGTTCGTTCGCCACGCGCACGCAGGTGGCACCTGTGAACAGGGCGTTCAAATTCATGTCGTCCAGATTGGCACGGGCGCCCTTCGCATTAGTGTCACCAGGCACGTCCTGCGTGATGCCCATACGTATCCAGCCCGTCTCGGTCTCCAAGCGATAAGGTTTGCCTTCCTCGGTGGGCCCATACTGGTAGACACGTCCGTTGGCGCCGTGCTTGAGGTGCACCTCATCCTCGCCGCCCTTGGCGTCATTGTTCCAGGAAAGGTTGTCGTTGCCGTCGAGCGTCCCGTCGGACGTCTGGCGCTGGCCCTTGATCCACGTGAGCGTGTTGTCGATGTCGCCCTCTGCGCCAAACTGGCCCAGACTCTTCATGAGCGCGCCCGGGCCCACGAACGTCGAAACGCCGTCATCGTCCGTACCAGCATCGGCATGGACGCCGTAATCGTCCACAATCACCTTGGTGAGCGTATCGTTAAGCAGGAAGCCCTTGGGAGCCGAGACCTCCTTTAGGAAGTAAGTTCCATTCACGAGCGGCCTGTTACCGGCGCTCGTATTCGGGAATATGCCCGCACCTTCGAGCGGGACCGGGTTGCCGACCGACCCCGTCGTCAGGGTGTCGTAGGGGGTCTGCTCGCCCTTGAGCACGACCTTGCCGCTTGCGTCTGTTGTCACCTGATCGGCCGTGTACAGGCCGAACTTCGCCCCCTCAACGGGCTTACCCGCGGTATCGGTCTTCTGCACGAACAGGCGGTTCTGGATGTTCGTGACGAGCAGGCGCGTGGTGAACTGTCGCTGGAAATTCTTCTCGCCGCTGGGGAGGTCATCGCTGAACACGTGGACCGTGTTGTCCGTATTCGCGTTGGCGATGGAACTCGCCGTTGTGTGGTAGATGGCCACCGTGTACTCGGCATCCTTGCGGGCATCACCGCTCAGCAGGTAGTAGTACTTGGAGATGTCACCGGGCAGATTTTGAATCTCTACCTGGTACTGGCCGCTCGTGTTGAGCGTGAAGGCGTGCAGGTCCTTCTTCGCCGCCTCGATAGCGCCGGCCTTGCTCGGCTTCTCGGCGAGGGTGTACCCCATTCCCGTCGATGGGTCGCCCGACACGGCGTACCAATTGTTCTGATTTTTGATATCTGCGTTTGCGCTTTTATCGCGCTTGAGCACCACAGCGAACAGTATGCCAGACTTCAGGTTGACGGTCTCGTCGGACTTCGTCAGGTCATCATTCGCCTTGTACACGTTCACCGGTGCGGTGATGGTCTCCTTCGCGCCGGCAAACGCACCAGTCTTCCACACGACGCTGTCCGCATCCATACCGCCGCGGTTGATGATGACGCCGCCCGCGCCGTTCTCAGCGCTCGCGGGCACGTACTCGAGCTGCATGCTGCCACCTGTCGCCGTGAGACTCGAGCGGTATCCCTCCGGCACGCGCGTCTCCTTCAGGAGGTAGTACTTGTTACCGTGATTCTTGTTGTAGAGATCGTCGAAGTTGATGACGCCGTTGTCATCATCGTTCGTGAGCGTTAGGTGGCCGGCCTCGTCCGTGGTGCCGGAGCCGAGGAGCGCGTTCTTGTCATTGGTCGTATCTGTAAAGTTCTCGTCTGTTTTGTACAGCGCGAACTCGGCGCTCTGTACGAACTTGCCGTCCTGGTCGAACTTTATGATGTCGGACTCGGGCACCGTCACGAGGTTGAACTTGAGCTCCATGTTGGAGTCGGTGGCGCCGCGCTCCAGGTAGAAGAACTTGAGGGTGTGGTTGGTGTCGTCGGCGAAGGTGTTGCCTTCCCAGCTCGTGTCGCCGGCCTTGCCCGCCTTCTGGTACTTGCTCTTCAGCGTGCCGTTGTAATTGTCGTTTACCTTAATGTCGCCCGTATGAAAGTTGATGCTCAGACTCGCGCGGTTGTGAATACCGCCGATATCACCCACGAGGACATCATCGATGAACACCCAGACGTCATCATCGCCGGCGAACTCGAAGGTCATGTCATTATTATTGTTCGTCAGGCCGCCCTTGGGCTGCACGAATCGCGTGGACATTGAGAGACCGAAGTGGTGGTTGACGGGTTTGCCGCCGTTGTAGTGCGAATCACCGGTGTTGTCTGCCTTGATGCCGGTTTGGACGAGCTGGCCGTTTTCCTCTTTGAACACCTTGTCTGCCGCGTCGAACGGGAAGAACTGACCCTGGTGGGACGAATCGCCCACTTTGTCAATGCCCCAGGTGCCATAGATGTCGAAGGCATTCTTGTCAGCGTTGTAGGCTGCGTAGTTTTCGGAGCTGTCATAGACGTAGTAGCCGCCCTGAACCTTGAGGAGGCCCGTCACGCCAAAATGGGACGTCTTGCCGGTCTGGGCAGAGGAATCGAACAGGTAGCGGAGGGACTCGTCGCCCAAGGCTTCGGAAAGCTTCGGGTAGCCGTCTGAAAGCGTGTTGTTGACGATGCCGGGCCGCGGGCTCGTGCCGCCCGTCCATTGGTTGAGCGGCCCATCACCCTTGCCGTCGTTAAACTGGAACTTGTGGCCTGCGTTGACGCCGCCGCTGCCGGAAACCGACAGATGGTCATCGGGATTCACCCAGTAATCAAACAGGTTGATCGTCGTCCCCGAGGGCGAGGTCGTCGGAACCGTGTGGTCGGAGATCGCCGCCTCGGCACGAAGCGGCAGGAAGAAACTCGCCGTCAGCGCGACGGCGAGGGCCAGAACAATCGCATATGGCGAAACCGGGCGCAGCCCACGACGGCGGCCATAAGACATGACGGACCACCGCTCGCGCGGCCGATGTTCACCAGGAAGTTCCCTGCTTAGACACCCCCCGGTAGCAATATTCACAAGTCGAGACGTCATCTCTCTGAGCTCCTGCATAATTTCCTCCCCAGTCACACGGCGACCTGCCCGGGCACTCCCCGGGGGGCCGAGGCAGTCTGGCACATGCCCGCAGTCGTTCAAGGAATACCAACCCCAGCATATGTCTCTTAAGATATCTTAGTCTTTTTCTATGACAGTTTTTGTCTCATTACCGATGAAATCGGCTCAGTCCCTTTGTCACATTCTAGAGCGTGTGGAGCAGGGCGATGAGAAAGCGGATGCCTTGGAGGTAGGCGCGACGGGTGATGCGCTCGTTGGTGCCGTGGACACCGCGGTCACATTCGTCATCGTCGACCACAAAGGCGGAGAAGCGGATGCACTCGTGACAAATGCGCTGGTAGTTGGCGGCATCGGTTGCACCAATCACGGTCGAGGGCACAATGCTCATCGGCTCTTGGCCCACCGCAGACGATCCGTTTTCCTCCGTCCCCTTGGGATCACGGAAATAGCGGGCGGCGAGGGCGCGGACGGCCTCGAGCCCCGGACCGCCCACGCGCGGGGACGGCGAGGGCTCGGAGCTGCCGGGGCCCAGCTCGACCTCGACTCGGTCAGCGAGCCCAGCGGCGGCAACGGCCTCGCGGCAGCAGGCCACGACATCGGCCACGCTCGTACCCTCGAGCATGCGGAAGTTGATATTTGCCCACATATCCTGCGGCATTACGTTGGCACCGGTACTGCCGCCTTCGATTTGCGTGGGCGCGCAGGTGGTGGTCACAAGCGGGTACAGCTTTTTGCTGGCGAGGCAGTCGCGCACGATGGCATCCTTGCTGGCAGCAATCTCGTCTGCGGCATAAAGCCCCAGCTCGATGAGCTGCGCGGCAAGCAGATCGGTCACACGCGCCGGCCACTCGATATCGCAAATCGCGGTAATAGCGCGGCTGAGCACTTCGAGCGACGTGCCACCGTAAGGGTTGGAAGAATGCCCGCCTTCGCTTCTCGTCTTGAGCACGATATCGGCATAGCCCTTCTCGGCAAGATCGGCATGCATAAGCCAACCCGCACCTGCGCTGTACTCGGCAGCCGCAACGATACGATAGTCGCCCTCGTCGATCAGGTACTCAAGTTCAACGCCACGCTCCTCGAGCGCGCGGCCAATGGCACCCGCGCCGTACTGCGTAGTCTCCTCATCCTGGCCAAAGGCCAGCAGCAGGGTTCGTTCGTGTTGCCAGCCATGCGCCAGCGCATACTCAACGGCCTCCAGGATGCCCGCAACCTGGTCTTTCATATCGATGGCGCCGCGACCCCAAATATAGGTGTCGTCCACGTGCCCGCTAAAGGGATCGTACGTCCAGTCTGTCTGGGTGCCCGGCACCACGGGGACCACGTCCATGTGACCCATGAGCATGACCGGCTTGAGGGCGGGGTCGGTGCCGGCAAGCGTCACGAGCAGCGAATGGTCGATGAGCTCGACCTCGCCCGCCGCAAACACGCGCGGCCAGGCCTGCTGCATATAGGCGCGCAGGTCGGCAAACGCCTGCCAATCCACCGTCTGAGCATCCATGCTCGAAATCGTCGGAAACGACAGCACGCGGCCCAGGCGCTCGCACGCGCCGACCTCATCGATATCGGCAAAATCATCCTCGTGCGCAAAGAAGCGCCAAACCTCGGCCATGCCTTCCTCCAAAAACAGCGTGGCAAAGAGGCGGTCCCTTTGCCACGTCCACTTGCATTATTTGTCCTCGAGATAACGCGAGAGGAACTCGCGGGTGCGCTGGTGCTTGGGGTTGCCGAAGAGCTCGGCCGGCGCGGCGTCCTCGAGCACCACGCCCTTGTCCATAAAGACCACGCGGTCGGACACCGTGCGGGCAAAGGCCATCTCGTGCGTGACGACGACCATGGTCATGCCGTCGGCAGCAAGTTTGCGCATGACCTCGAGCACCTCTCCCACGATCTCGGGGTCGAGTGCGGAGGTCGGCTCGTCGAACAGCATGATCTGCGGATTCATACATAGGGCACGAGCGATGGCCACGCGCTGTTTTTGACCACCGGACAGGCGACCCACGGCGGCGTGCGCGAACTTTTCGAGCCCCACGCTCGTCAGATGCTCCATCGCGACCTTCTCGGCCTCGGCCTTGCCCATCTTTTTGAGCGTGACGGGCGCGAGCGTGCAGTTGTCGAGCACATCCATGTTGTTGAACAGGTTGAAGCCCTGGAACACCATGCCGATGTCCTCGCGCAGCTTGTTGATGTTGCAGCGCTCGGCCGTGAGATCCTGGCCGTGGAACCAGATGTGGCCCGCGTCCGGGGTCTCGAGCAGATTGAGGCAGCGCAGGAAGGTCGACTTGCCCGAGCCCGAGGCGCCGATAATGGTGACGACCTCGCCGGGGTTAACGGACAGGTCGATGCCCTTGAGTACCTCGAGCGAGCCGAAGCTCTTGCGCAGGCCCTCGACGCGGATGAGCGGCTCATTGGTCTGTGCGGCGGCCGCGGTGCCGGTAGTGGCGGTATCTGCCATGATGATTCTCCTCGTCTTGAGCCTAGTTGGAGCTGGGCAGCGTGGCAGGAGCCTCGGCGCCAAGCTTTTTGCCAAAGGCCTCGAGCAGGCGGCTCGCCACGAGCGTCAGGATCAGGTAGACCACGAGCGCCACGCAGTAGACCTCCATCTGGCGGTAGTACACGCCGGCGACGGTGGTGGTGGCGTACATGAGGTCAAACACGCCGATGACCGAGAGCACCGACGAATCCTTGATGTTGATGATGAGCTCGTTGGTGAGCGCCGGGATCGCGTTTTTAATGCCCTGGGGGAACACGACTTTGCGCATGGCTTGCCACTGCGACAGGCCCAGCGAGCGTGCTGCCTCGGCCTGGCCGGGATCGATGGACTCGATGCCGCCGCGCAGGACCTCCATCATGTAGGCGGTGGAGTTGAGCGAGATGGTAACGAGGCCGGCGGTGAAGGTGCTCCAAATCTGGTTGGCCTGAGCGGTCTCGAAGCCCATGCCGCGCAAAACGGTGAAGCCCGCGTAATAGATGAGCAGACCCTGGACCATCATGGGCGTGCCGCGCACGATGGTGGAGTAGACGGTCGCAAAGCCGCGGCCGATACTCTTAAAGAAGCGCACCAGGTCGTTGTCCACGCGATCGAAGGTCTGAATACGCAGGAACACAAAGAGCAGTGCCAGGAAGAATGCGATGACGGTGCCGAAGGTGGCAAGCGCGATGGTGATCTCGATACCGCGAATGAAGAAGTCGCCGCTCTTGTAGGTCATGTAGACCAGGCTCGACAAAAAGTCGCTGGGGTTGGAGTCCGAGACGATGCTCACCTGTACCAGGTCGATAAACGACATGACGCAGCGGTCCACGAAAAAGATCGCCGCGATGGCAACCACGACATAGCTGCCCAAGCGTGCGCCACGACGGAAGCGCTCGGATGCGAACGGCGACGTTTCGCGATAGTCATTCCAGTGCATGAGTTTGGTGACGAGCGCCGCCGCCGACACGACGAGCCAGGCCCAAAGGATTGCCCAAAGGCAATCCTGGAAGATACCGGTGGGCGCCAAGAAGCTCAGCGGCGTGGGGTTGCGCTGGCTAAACGCCAGGCCAAGCGCCGCGATGACACTCGTGCCCAGGTACACATAACGGTGGTCGGCCTTGATAAAGGAGGCCAGACGATTGATGGTTTTCATGCTGCCTCCCTATGCCGGCTGGCGGTCGAGGCACGCGTCCCACATTTGGTCGCGTTCCTCTTGGCTAATGCCCTTGAGTGTCTTGTCGATGAGTTTAAGCAGTTTGTCCGAGCCCTTGCGACAGCCGACGTTTGCCGCGACCTCCTGCTTAAAGCCCTCGCCCTCGGCAAAATGAATAGGGACGATACCCGGGTTTTGGGCCATATAGCCCTTCTCGTTCTCGGTGTTGTAAGTCACGGCGTCGCACGTGCCCTGCAGCAGATTCGAGAACACCGTGGGGACGGAGTCGACCGGGTTCTTGTGCACAACGCCCGGAATCTCGTCGATGACGGTGTCGAGCATGGTGTCCTTTTGGCCGAGTACCGTGGCACCGCTAAAGTCGCTGAGTTTGGTGGCGTTTTGGTAGGGGGAACCCTCTTTTACGAACAGGCCACAGTAGCCAATAAAGTACGGGTCGGAGAAGCCGACCGACTCCTCGCGCTCGGGCGTGGCGCTCATGCCGGCGATGATGAGGTCGATCTGGCCGTTGTTGAGCGAATCGATAAGGCCCGAGAAGCTCTGCTTGACGGCAACGGGCTCGCCACCGAGGGCCTTGCAGACGATCTTGGCGATCTGCACGTCGTAGCCATCGGCATAGGCGCCCTGCACGTTATCGATGGGGATAGTGTACTCACTGGCTTCGGAAACCTGCCAGTTGTACGGGGCGTAGGCCGCCTCCATGCCAATGCGGATCTTGTCCTTGCCGATCACGGAATCGGACAGGTCGTCGCGACCGCCGCCCGTCGTGGGCTGAACCACCTTGAGCGTGGACGGACGCTGACAGCCGGCGAGCGCGCCGGCGACGACGGAAGCGCTCGCAGCGAGAGCGCTACCCAAGAAGATGCGGCGGCTGCACACCGGCTGTGGATGCGCGTCGCGCTGATGGGGAGAATGCATAATCTGCCTTCCCTGTTGAATCGTATGCTGACGACTTAACAGGATATACGCCAGCAACTAGCAGCGCAGCACAAGCTCGAAAAATTAATAGACACGCGGTAGTCATTGGGGACGCCGATGTTTTGGCAATGCCGGCGAGCGACGTCCAGAGCGAACAAGTGGCATGAAAAAGGCAAGGCATGACCAGAAGGTCTATGCCTTGCCTTTTGAATGACAACTTGTCGCTCTGGACGACGCGCAGCATCGACCGAGCGGCGGAACCTCTAGAGCAAGGTAACGCTAAAACTGCGCTTGTCCGTCTCGCCCGGCGCCAGCGTGATCGTGTTGACCTTGTGCTCAAAAACGTCGTCCTCGGTGTCCATGGTGGTGTGACCGGTCCAGGGCTCGAGCGCCACAAACGGGGCGTCGTTGGCGGCAGACCACACGCCGATGTACTTAAAGCCCTCAAAGTCGATCTTGACGCCGTGGCCCGACTTGCGACCGCGCAGCGTGAGCGTGGAGCCCGGGGTATCGGTGAACATGATGGCATCGTTATCGAAGCTGCGGTGCGTAATGGGCAGCACGTCCGAGTTATCGGGAGCCTTGTAGCTACCCTCGAACGTCATAAGACCGTCGGGCGTGATGATGGGAGCCTCGTTAGTCCAAGCCTCGGTAAACGCCAGCTCGTAATCCTCGAACGCCTCGTCTTCGGCACCGGGGGCGGGCACGTTGAATGCAGGATGACCGCCCACCGAGAACGGCAGGGCCACGTCGCCGGTGTTGGTGACGGCAAAGGTCTGCGTGAGCGTGGCGTCGCCGGTCAGGGCATAGGTCATGTTGAGCTTAAAGTGGAACGGGAACGCCTTGAGCGACTCGGGCGTGTCAGTGATCTCGTACGTTACCGAGGAGCCGTCCTCCGAAACCTCGACCAACTTGTGCTCGACGATGCGAGCGAGTCCGTGGCGCGGCATCTCGCAGGTGCCGGCCGCAGATGTCGCCATGTTGTTGCGCAGCGATCCCACGATGGGGAACAGGATAGGCGCATGCTTGCCCCAAAAGGCCGGGTCGCCCTGCCACAGATACTCGTTGCCGTTGAGGGCAAGGCTCGTGAGCTGGGCGCCCATGGAATCGATGGCCGCGATGAGGCCGCCGCGCTTGATGGTAGTGACGGTGGACATGCTACTTCCTCCAATAGTAAACAACGGTGTCGAGGGCTATTGTCCCACTCTTGGCAGCGGGGTTGAGCGACAGGTGCAGTTATTGAGCAATAGCGTAAAGGTCAAACCCGCCCTGCGGCGTGCTATCGACCGTATCGGGCGCCTGTGAATTAAAACTCACCGGAACCATGCGCTTTGAGGCACGGTAACGCGTGCCGTCGGTGGCGACGGGCGGCTCATCGACCGTGAGCTCGTAGTCGCCGGGCTTGAGCTCGATGCCGTCACCTTCGGAATTGACGTATTGGTACTCGTCGATCGCTTGCCCCTTGAGCGTGCGACCCACGATATGGACGAGCATCTGGCTGTCGCCGCGCGCGGTGTCCCACGTCGCGCCGTCCTTGACCTCGACCGATACATGCACCGAGCGCGTGCGGCTGAGCGATTGCTCGACAGACATCTCGACCTTGGCGGCGTCTTGGCGCTGCTGCTCGACATGACCCCAGATGCTGCCGATCGCCGAGCAAGCGATGACGCCGGCCATAAAGGCGATGAGAATGGGGCCGAGCGGAGAGCGACGGCCCGCGTCTTCCTCGCGAGCCAGGTTGGGGCGATGGGTGGGGGCGGGCGCCTGGGCACCCTGCGCGGGCACGTCGAGTATGCTGAAGGATGCCGTGCTGCCGGGGTCGATGGTATGGCGCGGCTGTGGGGTCTTTGCCGGCGAGATCGACATATCAGCCGGCTCGCCGAGCGTGGCCGTGGCATCGGCCTTCGCCTCGTCGGCCTCGGCCTGGGCCCAAGCCTGTTCAAAGGTTAGGGGTTCGGCGGCATCGGAGGCGGCTTCAGGCTCGACACCGGCATCGTTGCCGGTCTCGTCCTCGTCGCTCGACACGTCACACGGCGCGGGCTCGTCCCACTCTTCGTCCGGAGCCTCGCCCTCGCTATACCACCATTCAAAGTTATCGATATCCATACGGGGCGCCCCCTTGGCCTCGCAAATAAACACTTGCTAGCCTTATACCCCCAGATGACACGGGAGCTCGCCGGCACAGACAGGAAAAGCGTCACAACATTCGACGCTTTTCCTCGTTTTCGAGATTTTCATCGAATGTTGTGATGGTTTGGGCAGCGATTACATGGCGAGGGCCGTGCGGATAGACGGATCGCTGAGGGCCTCGCGGAGCCAGGGGGCCAACTGCTCGGGATGACCTTGCAGATAGCCGTCGAGCTCGGAGAGGGCCACGCGGCGTACTTCCGATATTTCCTCTTGGTTGATGTGCAGCTCGCCCGGCTTAACACGGGCCAGGTAGACCTCGCACCATTCGCACTCACAGCGGCCGTCGCCGTGATCCTCGCGGTACACCACGTGCCCCAGATGCTTGAGCTCGTCCGGCTCGCGCATGATGCCGAGCTCTTCGTTGATGCGACGCGCCGTCGCGGCGGCGACGCCCTCCCCCGGGAGCGGATGGCCGGCGCAGCTATCGGCCAGCACCCCGCCCCACAGGCGCTTGAGCGGGCTGCGGCGACAGAGCAGCAGGCGCATGTTTTCGCCCTGGCCCTCGACCAGAAGCGTCAGGAATGCTTGGTGCAGGATACCCTCGCCGGTATGAGCTTTGATGCGATCGACGGGAGCGAGCGCTTTGCCCGTCGCGGCATCGACCGCCACGACCTCGGCACCCGCACCGCCCTCATCCCAGCCGGCGCGCAAGATGCGGGCCGCGGTTTCTTCGAGCGCGACGATGAGCTCCTTCGTGGTATTGAGCACGCGCTGCAAGTCGTCCTTGCTCGCCTGTTCAACATGAAAACCCATGCTTGCGGTTACCGGCACACCAAAGCGCGTAGCGAGCGCCGCCGCAATGTCGTGCGCCGGGATCTCGTCGCGATGGCACGGAACGGCAAGGATGCTCACAGTCGCCGTGCGTCCGGGCTCGGGACGCGGAATGGCCTGCGCCGTGGCGCCCAGGTGTGCGAACTCCGGCGAGCAGGCGTACACCGCCATGCCTCGCGGCGTCACCGTCAGCTGGGCCTCGAGCGCAAACTTGCCCTCGCCCACTGCAACCTTTGTCGTGTGCATACCCATGGGATCTCCTGTCGCCCGCGATGTACCTGAGACCATCTTCGCCTGTATTGCGACTATACAGGCAAGCGCAGACCGTGACAAAGGCGCTGCTTCTTGTCGTATTCTGCTAGAGTTGCAGAGACTGAATCTAGCTCATATAACGCAACATGGGAGCAACCGCCTTGACCACCGCAACCTCGTCCACAACAGCATCAACCGCTGCCGCGCTTTCCCCCGCGCGCACCAACCTCTGCCTAGCGCTGCTCGTGTTGTTAGGCTTTTCGCTCGGCTGCTCGGAGTTCGTGGTCATCGGCATCGAGAGCGACCTGGCGACGGAGCTCGGCATCTCACTTGCCACCGCAGGCCAACTCATCAGCGTGTTCGCGCTCGTCTACGCCATCGCAACGCCGGCGCTTGCGCTCAGCACGGGACGCTTCCGCCGTTACCAGTTACTCGTGTGCTACAGCATTGTCTTTGTACTCGGTAATCTTGTCATGGCGTTGGCGCCCAACTTCCAAGTGCTGTTTGCCTCGCGCATCATCTTGGGCTCCGTCTCGGGCGCACTGCTCGCCGTGGGCGTGACGTATATCCCCGAGCTGCTGTCCCCGCAGCAGACCTCACTCGCTATCTCGGTGGTGTACGGCGCATTCTCCGTGGCGATGGTCTTTGTGACCTCGATCGGCAAGTTTGTGGCCGACACGCTCGACTGGCACGTTGCCATGTACGGCACGCTGACCTTCGCCGTTCTGATCTGCGCCGCGCTCGTGGCGTTTATGCCGCGCGCCGGACAAACCGACGAGCCTGCCACCTTCCGCGAGCAGGCGGGGCTTCTGCGCGAGCCGAGCATCATCACCGGCATGCTCATCTTCTTGTTTGGCGTGGGCTCGGTCTATGTGTTCTACGGCTACGTGACGCCCTATCTGGAGCAGGTGCTGGGCATGGGCACCGTTCAGGCGAGCACCACCCTTATGGCCTACGGCGTGTTCTGCCTGATCTCGAACATCCTGGGCGGATGGATCGATGCGCGCTTTGGCATGAGGGCGCTGCTCGTGACGTTTGTGCTCCAGGCCGCGGCTCTGTTTGGGCTGTTTGCCGTTGGCGGCACCATGCCCCTCGCGCTTGTCTTTGTCTTTAGCCTGGCGATGCTCATGTACCTGTTTTCGGTCTCGTGCATCACGCACTTTATGGACGTGGCCCGCAGCCGCCATCCCAAATCGATGGTGCTCGCGAGTTCGGTGGAGCCCATGGCATTTAACGTTGGCATTTCGTTTGGCACCGCGGTGGGCGGCGCCGTGGTAAGCGGGATTGGCATTGCCTACGTGGGCGCGGTTGGCGCCGCATTCTCGCTCGTAGCCTGGATACTCACGCTAGTGACGATCAAGCTGGCACGCTGGGAGCGCAAGCGGGCAGCACAATCTTCGATGCAGGCATAGGGGTGGGATCGAGGCAGGCGCAAGTACAGCTCAGCGCGGCGGACGTCCGATGAAAACCACACCATACGAGCAGTGTTTATCCGCCCGCAGGCTCCAGCGGTTCAATTTCGTGTACTTGAAATACACGTTTTTCCACGATTTCGTGTATTTCAAGTACACGAAATCGTACTAAACTATGTATTTGAAGTACATGAAATTGGAAAGGCAGCCCCATGCGCAGATCAATCGAATCCGTTATCGAATCATGGGCGACAAAGGACGCCTCGCGCCCCCTCCTCATCCGTGGCGCACGACGCGTGGGCAAAACGTACGCTGCCGAGGAAATCGGCAGACGAATCGCCGGCGATGCGTTTGTCAAACTCGACTTTCAGACCGATCTTGAGCTGATTGCCCCGCTGTTCGACTGCCCCACCGACGACGTTGACACCATCGTGGCACGAATCTCAGACTATAAACGCACCCCCATTCGCAAAGAAACCGCATTCATCCTGTTTGACGAGGTTCAGCTCTGTGAACGGGCGCTCAACTCGCTTCGCTTTTTCTCGGGTTCGGGCTGGCGCATATGCGCGACCGGCAGTCAGCTCGGCGTCGCCACGCGCAAGCGCAAGCTGCCTTTTCCCAGTGGCGTCCGCCAAGAGACCATGCATCCCATGTCGTTCGAGGAGTTTCTCTGGGCGCTCGGCGAGGAGCAGATGGCCGATGCCGTTCGTGCCCACGCCGACACGCTCGAGACCTACGCCGCACACCAAGCCGCGCTCAACCTGTTTCATCGATACCAAATCGTGGGCGGCATGCCCGCCGCCGTCAACGCATATCGCAAGACGCTTTCCATCGAAGACGCGCGCGTCGAGCAGCGCGAAATCGACGAGACCTACACCGCCGATATGACCGACCCCGAAAACGGGATCAGCGGCGTAGCAGCGCGCAAGGTCTGGCGCTCCATTCCATCCCAGCTGCTACGATCCTCAACCAAGAAATTCAAGTACTCCGAGGTCGAACGCGGAGGCCGACGCTCAAAGCTCATCGAGCCACTCGACTGGCTCGAGGGCGCCGGCATCATATCGGTCAACAACCTGACCGAAGGCATCGAACCTCCCCTCGTCCCCTTCGACGACGAAGACGGGAGCTTCTTTAAGGTCTATCTTCTCGATACGGGCCTCATGTTCTACAAACTCGGTATCAACCCGCGACTCTGGCTCGACCTCAAAGAGGATTCCGCCATTGCGCTGTCTTCCGACTTTCGAGGTGCCTTGGCGGAGAACTCGGTCATGCAGGCATTTTCGGGCAATGGTTTGCAGACGTATTACTGGATGCCACCGTCGTCTTGGAAGACGAACGGCGAGCTCGATTTTCTACTTCAGACCGACCGTATGGAGATCGTTCCCGTCGAGGTAAAATCCGCACGCAACGTGCGCGCGAGAACGCTCGGGTCGTTTATGGAAAAAGCCCGGTCGCCGTATGCCTACATATTGTCCGAGAACAATTTTGCCCGCAGCGAAACCGATGACGGACGCGAGCTGCGCCATCTCCCCTTGTACGCAGCGGGCTTTATCGGAGCAAACTGCCTCAAGGGCAGTCTGTAACCCCCGCGCGACCGCCCAGAAAGGAACCATCATATGCAGCACGTACTGTTTATTTGCCACGGGAATATCTGTCGCTCGACGATGGCTGAGTCGGTGTTTACCGAGCTCGTGCGCCGCGCTGGGCGCGAGTCGGAGTTTGTCATCGATTCCGCAGCGACCTCAACCGAGGAGATCGGCAACCCGCCGCATCGTGGCACGGTCGCCAAGCTGCGCGAGGTCGGGATTCCCGTCGTCGCACATCGCGCACGTCAGGTGCGTCGCGCGGAGTATGGCGACTGGGATCACATTGTCTATATGGATGCCGAGAACGCGCGTGACCTGCGTCGCATCTTTGGCGACGACCCCGACGGCAAAATTACGCGCCTGCTCGATTGGACCGAGCGCCCCGGCGACGTGGCCGATCCCTGGTACACCGGCAACTTCGACGCCACCTACCGCGACGTGCTCGCCGGTTGTACCGCTATGCTCGAGCAGCTGTAGGTAAGCGAGGTCGCGGGCCACGTCTTCGGCGCAAAATGAGCGTGGATAATCTCCCGCATACAAATTGAGTGTGGACAATCTCCCACTTTGAGCGCTCAAGTACGCTCTAAACGGGAGAAAATCCACGCTCGACTACTCGTCGACGATCTCGGCGAGCCAAATGTTCAGTGTATCGACTTCGGGGCAGCAGAACTTTGCCGTGCCGGGCTCGTTGCCAGGCACGGTTCCGCCATAGCGCAGGATATCGATATAGGGAAAGCCCACATGGCAGGCCATGGCGCACATCTTGCCGCGGTCTCGGTCGAAGTCAAAAACGTCGCCCGGCTTGTGACCATGGTGGCAGCGGCACGCACCCAGCTGGTCCACGCAGCTCACGCGGATGCGCGGACGCTTGCCCCGCGGCGCGCCGAGCGGCTTGTTCTCGCCCGCAGGCTTGGCGCCGCCCTCGCCAGCATTACTCATGGTCAATCACATCCAGGCAGGCCTCGATGGGAAGGCCAGCCGACTTGTCCTCTTGGTCGGCATTGCGCTCGATAAGCCCAGCCACCACGCGCATGGCATCGGACGTCGCGCGCTGCAGGCTCCAACCGGCCATAACGCGGCCGACGAGCACCGCCGAGAACGTGTCGCCCGTGCCCGGGAAATAGACCGGAATGAGCTCAAAGGGAATCGTGAAGTGCTCCCCCGCCACATGGTCGTAACCGATGACGACATTCGCACCGTCGACCACAGCGCTCGTAATGACCACCGACTTGGCGCCCAGGGCACGCACGGCATCCACAAGAGTGCGGCCCTCATCGGGCGTGATTTGCTCGGCAATGGGCGTATCGGTGAGCAGGCACGCCTCGGTGTAGTTTGGCACCGCATAGTCGGCGCACTCGAGCAGGCTGCGCATGAGACCGATCGTGGACTCGGGCACGCCGGCGTAGAGCTTGCCGTTGTCGCCCATGATGGGGTCGACGAACACCTTGGTACCCTTTTGCGCGCGACGGTGGCAGAAGTCCGAAATGATGCGCGTCTCTTCCTCGGTCACGATAAAGCCGGTAGAGATGGCGTCGAACTCAAAGCCGAGCTCCTCCCAGATGGCGAGGCTCTGGCGCACGTACTCGGTGGTGTCGTGGATGTAGAACTTGGGATAGTTGAGCGTATCGGACACAAGTGCCGTCGGCAGGTTGTGGATGCGGTAGCCCATGTGCGACAGCACCGGCAGCATGGCGGAAAGCGCGACCTTGCCGTAGCCGCACATATCGTTGATCAGCAGCAGCTGAGTGTTCTTCATGAGGGTCTCCCTTGGTTCGGGCACGGCGCAGCAGCGCCACAGTGCGACTAAGTGTAGCGCAGGGGACGTTGTGAGCGGAGTCGAGCAGCGCGAAGGGTAAATTGTTGCGGAAAGGTTACGGAAAATGATCCCTTTTCCTCCGTCCCCAAGGGATTGCATGCACCGAAACGGACCGTGGCGGAATCACAGGTTGAGGACGGACAGCGAAAACGTTCCTAAGCGAGCAAGGTGGCGTGAAAGAGGAGGGCATAGGCCTTGTGGCCATGCCCGACGATTGAACGCCAGATTGCCGCTTAGGAGCGTTTGCAGCGTCGAGCGGTTACGGCGTTTGGCAAAACGCCGTAACTTAATAAGTTTGGCACCTTGACATTGATTTCTCACACTCCTAAATTGGTTAGGCACAAAACAATTCCACTACCTAACTAAAGAAAGGAGCAACACTGATTCATGTGCGATGAACCTCTTAACCTTTGTTCGCACGGGCCCGGCGGCGACCCGTCACAGCCGGCGGATGTACCCGAAGCGGTCAGCGCCGAAGACAAACTCGCCAAGCGCATCCTGAGCGGCCTGGGTTTTTGCGGCCATTACATGCATTTTCACGGCGGCGGCATATCTGGCAAGGCGCCTATTGTCTGCCTACTCGCCAAGCAGCCGACCGGCGAGCTGTCCCAACAGGAGCTCGGCATGCACTTCGACCTCAAGCCAGGGTCCCTTTCCGAGATTCTGTCCAAGCTCGAACTGGGCGGTCTTATCGAGCGCAGTCGCAATCCCAAAGACCGTCGGCAGCTCACCATCCGCCTGACCGAAGCGGGATGGGAAAAGGCCCGTGTTGAGCAGGCAGCCCGCATTCGCTTTAGGGAACAGGCCTTTAGCGCCCTTACGCACGACGAGCGCGAACAGCTCGCCGAGATGCTCGAAAAAATCCGCGTAACCTGGGAGGAACTGGATGATTAAAACCCTCATGGGAAGCATCCGCGATTACAAGACGGTCACGATCGCCACGCCGCTGCTGGTGCTTGGCGAGGTGCTCTGCGAAATGATGGTCCCGTTTATCACCGCCGACATGATCGACGCCATCAAAGACGGTGCCACCGTCGCCCAGATGCTTCCCACCGCAGGCTTTTTGGTGCTCATCGCACTGACGTCGCTCGCTTTTGGTGCCGCTGCCGGCGTCACCTGCAGTCATGCGAGCTGCGGCTTCGCCAAGAACCTGCGTCACGACCTGTTCTACAAGATCCAGACGTTCAGCTTTGCCAACATCGATGAGTTCTCGAGCTCCTCGCTCGTCACCCGCCTCACCACCGACATCAACAACGTGCAGCAGGCCTTTATGATGCTCATCCGCATCGCCGTGCGCGCGCCGCTGGTGCTGGTCTTTGCCTTTGCCATGGCCTACGCCATGGGCGGCAGCGTCGCCATGGTCTACCTGGTCATCATTCCGCTGCTGGGCTTTGGACTGTTCTTTATCATCTTTAAGGTACGCCCCATCTTCTCGCGCGTGTTCCACAAGTACGACGCCCTTAACGAGTCCGTCGAGGAAAACGTCACCGGCATGCGCGTGGTCAAGAGCTACGTGCGCGAAGACTTTGAGAAGGAGAAGTTCGCCACCGCCGCGCACGACGTCCAGATGGACTTCACCCGCGCCGAGAAGCTGCTCGCCTTTAACAACCCCATGATGAACATCTGCGTCAACGGCGCATTTGTCATCATCATCTACCTGGGATCCAAGCTCATCATCACGAGCCAGGGCACGCTGTTCGACGTGGGCCAGCTCTCCTCGATCTTTACCTATGGCTTCGCGATCCTCATGAGCCTGATGCAGCTGTCGATGATCTTTGTCATGGTGACCATGGCCGACGAATCGGCGCACCGCATTACCGAGGTGCTGGCCGCCGAGCCCACGATCGCCGATCCCGCCGAGCCCGTGCTCGAGGTTGCCGACGGTTCCATCGACTTTGACCACGTGAGCTTTAAGTATTCCGCGCATGCGAAGCGCCAGGCGCTCGACGATATCGACCTGCACATTAAGAGCGGCGAGACCATCGGTATCATCGGCGGTACCGGCTCGGCCAAGTCCACGCTTGTAAACCTCATCGCCCGTCTGTACGACGCCACCGAAGGCACCGTGCGCGTGGGCGGCATGGACGTACGCGACTACGACCTGGACGCGCTGCGCCACCAAGTGGCCATGGTGCTGCAGAAAAACGTGCTGTTTAGCGGCACCATTGCCGAGAACCTGCGCTGGGGCGACCCGAACGCCACCGACGAGGAAGTCCGCGAGGCGGCACATCTGGCCTGCGCCGACGAGTTTGTCGATGGCTTCCCCAAGGGCTATGACACCTGGATCGAACAGGGCGGCTCCAATGTTTCCGGCGGTCAGAAGCAGCGCCTGTGCATTGCGCGTGCCCTGCTGCGTCGCCCCAAGATCTTAATCCTGGACGACTCCACCAGCGCTGTCGACACCAAGACCGACGCCAAGATCCGCGCAGGGTTGGCAAGCTATCTGCCCAACACGACCAAGCTCATCATCGCCCAGCGCATCAGCTCCGTGCAGGACGCCGATCGCATCATCGTCATGGAGGGTGGCCGTATCGCGCAGATCGGCAACCATGCCGAGCTGCTCAAGACGAGCGAGATCTACCGCGAGACCTTTACCTCGCAAAACAAGATGTCTGCCGAGGGCGAAGGAGCCGTCGAGGCCGACACCGAGGCATCCGTAACGCAAGCTCAGACCCAGGAAGGAGGCGAGGCACATGAGTAAGGCAACGACCGCCGAGCGCGCACTCAACCGCAAGGGCGGCACCATGTCGCGCCTCATCAAGACGCTCTTTGGCTTCTACCCCGTGCTTTTGCCCCTCGTCGTTGTCGGCGTGGTGCTCTGCGCCATCATCAACTCCATCGGTGCGACCTTCCTTCAGAGCGCTCTGCAGATTATTAGCGAATCGTGGCAGTCGGGCGATTGGGAAGCCGCACAGCCCAAGATCGCACAGCTCGTGACCACCCTCGCCTGCATCTACGGCATCGGCATCCTGTCTTCGCTCTTCTGGAACCGCGCCATGGCCATCGTCACGCAGGGCTCGCTCGAAAAGCTGCGCGAGAAGATGTTCAACCGTATGCAGGACCTGCCGATTCGCTACTTCGACACGCATCAGCGCGGCGACATCATGAGCCACTACACCAACGACATCGACACGCTGCGCCAGATGATCAGCCAGTCGCTGCCCAACCTGCTCATGACGACCATCGTCATCGTCACGGTGTTCTTTATCATGCTGTACTACAGCGTGTGGATGTGCCTGGTCATTGTGGCCGGCGTCGCCTTTATGACCTTTATGACCAAGCTGCTCGGCTCCAACTCCGCGCGCTTCTTCATTGCGCAGCAGACCGAGCTCGGCGTGGTCGAGGGCCATATCGAGGAAGTCATGAACGGCCAGAAGGTCGTCAAGGCATTCTGCCACGAGTCTGCCGCCGAGGCCGATTTTGACGAGCGCAACGAAAAGCTCTTCGAGGTCTCGCAGAAGGCCAACATGTACGCCAACATCCTCATGCCTATCCTTATGAACCTGGGCAACCTGCTCTACGTGCTGGTCGCACTGGCAGGCGGCATTTTCCTGGCGCTGGGCGTGCCCAATCTGAGCATCTCGGGCATGACGCTGTCCATCGCCGTCGTAGTGCCGTTCCTCAACATGACCAAGCAGTTCTGCGGACAGATCGGTCAGATCTCGCAGCAGATCAACGCAGTGGTCATGGGCCTCGCCGGCGCCGACCGCATCTTTGAGCTCATCGACGAGGAGCCCGAAGCCGACGAAGGCTATGTGACGCTCGTCAACGCGCAGGTCAACCCCGACACCTGGCAGCTCGAGGAGGCCGACCACCACACCGGCATGTGGGCGTGGAAACATCCGCACCGCGCAACCGGCGAGATCGAGTACGTGCCGCTGCGTGGCGACCTGGTCATGGACAACGTCGACTTTGGCTACACGCCCGACCACGAGGTGCTGCACGGCGTGTCCGTGTTTGCCAAGCCGGGCCAGAAGGTCGCGTTTGTCGGCGCCACCGGTGCCGGTAAGACGACCATCACCAACCTCATCAACCGCTTCTATGACATCGCCGACGGCAAGATTCGCTACGACGGCATCAACGTCAACAAGATCCGCAAGGCAGACCTGCGCCGCTCGCTGGGCGTGGTGCTGCAGGACGTAAACCTGTTCACCGGCACCGTGATGGATAACATCCGCTACGGCAATCTGGATGCCACCGACGAGGAGTGCATCGCGGCGGCCAAGCTCGCGGGCGCGGACGACTTTATCACCCGCCTGCCCGACGGCTACGACACCATGCTCACCGGCAACGGCGCGCAGCTGTCGCAGGGCCAGCGTCAGCTGATTTCGATCGCACGCGCCGCCGTCGCCGATCCGCCGGCAATGATTCTGGACGAGGCCACGTCGAGCATCGATACCCGCACCGAGGCTATCGTGCAGGCCGGCATGGACAAGCTCATGGAAGGCCGCACGACGTTTGTCATCGCACACCGCCTGTCCACCGTGCGCAACTCCGACGCGATCATCTGTCTGGACCACGGCCGCATCATCGAGCGCGGCAACCACGACGAGCTGATCGCTAAGCATGGGTACTACTACCAGCTGTACACCGGTGCGTTTGAGCTCGAGTAGGTAGGTTTGTTTCACGGAGGACCCCCAGGCGGGCCGGGGTGTAACCTCCGTGCTCAAACATTCTCGCTTCGCTGCGAAACTGCGCGCGGAGGTTACACCCCGGCCCGCCTGGGGGTCCTCCTGCGCGCAATCAGCCCGTCGTTTAGAACGGAATAAAAGTTAGTGAGGCCCTGGCCGGTTGGCCAGGGCCTCGTTTTGTAAGGATGATTTGGGAGGTGGTGGGGGGACTGGTCAAGCTAACGGAACGCCGTAGCTAAAAATCCCCGTCCCAGAAAAATCATTGCGCAGGTAGGACGGCAAAGGTAGCTAGAAAAGCCCATCCTAAATGAGCTACAAGATTTCGGCTAGGAGCGCTCGGCGCCCATTTGTTTTATCGCTGCAGGTAGAAAGCGCGATGATGCGTGCATCGGGGCCAACGTCATCCATGTTCTCGTGCACCGCCGTCTGCGAGATATGCGTGAGCAGCGTCTGCATCGAGGCCTGGTCCAGGTTTCCCGGCCCAAAGATAATGTCATCACTCGCAGCAAACGAACACACGGCAACGATGCGCAGCCGGAACGCCCCATCCTTTGTGTAGAGCGTGCCCGTGCGGTGCAGGTCAAAGAAGCCCCTGTCTAGAAACCGATCGACATCGCCAAACATCGCACCGTTATCCATGTGGTGCGCATAGAGCAGATTGTAGGGATCGGTCATCGCGCGGCTGTTGCGCGTATCCAAAAACACCGCTCCCGAAACCGCGGACTCCCCCAACACGTTTTTGTTGAGGTATTCCTGGTTATCTTTTCCCTGAACGAAGGGATAATCGATGTTGGTGCCATCGATGGTGACCCATCCGACAACGTCGGGATTTTTGGCCATCAGATCCTGCAGGCGTGCGCAATCGTTGGTCCCGGTGGGTTTGTAGTGCAGCAGCTCATCGCTGATGAACCCGCCGTTCATAACGTTGTTTGTATCCCACAGCGAATAGCCCCCGTACAGCAGCATGAGCAGCACGAGAAAGCCGGCAAACCACGTAAGCACGCGGTCGCCGGCTCTCGCCAGCCGAGCTATGCGTTTAAGCTCCATCGGCTGTAATCCTCGCTGTTTTAACGACGATTACGACGAGGACGGAAGAAGACCACGCCCATCACGGCAGCAAACGCGACGATTGCCGCATAGGGAACGACCGTCCGAATAACATCGGTCGGAACGGTAACATCCTTGGTGTTGGTAAAGATCACCGTGGTGTCGTAAGCACCGATAGCTTTCTCGACAATAGAGCTACCTTCTGTCGAATTGGTGCCATCACCAATCTTGTACGACGTCTTATAACCGTCGCCATGATAATCCGCCTCAGTTACGGCGAATTTATCCTCCGATGAGAGACCGTAAACGATGACGGATTCCCCATGCTTAAGGCTTACGGTAACCGCAGTTCCCGACGTAGCTGGAGTTTGGCTCATGGTGGTGGCACCGTTTTTCACAGTGGCGTACTCATAGCTCTCCCCGTCAGCGCCTTTAATCGTGAAGGTAAAATTAAAGTCCTTATTCTTGTCACCTTGGTTGCCCATGACGACCTTTGTGATGGTCAGCTTATGGGTGACATATTTGTTCAAAAAACCTGCGGTCTTCTCGCCCGAGCCTGCTTCTGTTCTAAGAATACAGCCCTTAACAACATAGCCCGAACCGCCATTCTCTTCGTTTTCTACGTAAACATCCAGGAAGAGCTCATTGTATGTAACGTTGAGACCGTCCAGCCCTGACGGCGTCTGCGTAATTTTATATCGATAGATACCCGGAGCCTTGAACAGAGAGGTTTTAATTTCGGCACTCAGTTTGGCGGTTATTGTCTTAGTTTTCTCACCGGTATTCTCTGTGCTTGTAAGGTCTTTGTTGGAAAAATTAACGGAAGTCGGCGAAAGCGTGACGGCGTCTGTCACTCCAGCATAAACGGGCATACCGCTCGTGCTCGTAAGCTCACTCTCCTCATCCGCCGGCGCAATCGAATAGTTAAACGTCGCATTAGGCACCACGGCATTCTCATTCATGGTAAGCGTCGAGGTGATCGTAACCTTGTTGTCTTTTACCGGCAGATGCGGTTGAGCGGCACTGTCCTCCGCCCACGCGGGCGCGACAACTCCCACCAAAGCCAGCAGCATCGTGGCAGCCACAACTGCAAATGCTGTCAGTCGTCTCTTTCCAGTTTTCATGTTGTATCCTTCCTCTCGGGCATATGCCCTTAATAAAACCAATCTCCGTGCCTACAGGTTCGACCTGCGCAGCACGCTGATCACGTTGCCCTTGATCTGCGAGCGGGCAATCGGCCCGTACAGGCGGCTGTCGTGGCCGCCCTCACGCAAATCTGCCAGTACAAAGAACTCATCCGTTCCCAGGCGCACGGGATAGTCCACAGCAGACTCATAGCGCGGCGTCGGCGTGGTGATGTCGCTTTCCACAACAACAGCCCCGTTAACCATGAGCTCGCCTTCCTCGGTAATCGTGACCTCATCACCGGGACGGGCAACCACGCGGCCTAGGCGCTCTGCGCCATCCGCGGTGTATACCACCACGTCACCCTCGTTGAAGCTCTGGCTGAACCTCCAGTAGAGCATGACGTCACCCGAACAGATACGCGGGGCCATCTCGCCAGTCGTGACTGCACCCACGCCCAAGACCACGCCAAAGAGCAGCCAGAGCGTCACGACAAAAAATGCCAAGCGCGCCAGAAAACCCACGATATCGCGCCGGTCGTCCGCTTCTCCCAGATCTGGCGCCGCATGGGCGCCCAACCTCACGTTCGACGCGGCCGAATACCGCGAGCCCCGGGGTCTTCCCTGCGGGGCCGCTCGTGCGGCTGGCCCATCACCAGCATTGCTGGCGCCATGTCTTCTCATAGGCGCCCGCCCCTCTTGGAGCCGCGGCGTAAACGCAGCGCAACCATGCCCGTAGCCAACAGCACGCCGGCGGCCAAAATCGCCAGGGCATAGATGGGGTTGCGCGTAATACCCGTAGGCACCGCGACCTGTCGGGAATTGGTGGCCTTAGCTTCAACGGCAACGGTCACACGCGGACCGTTGAGCGTGCCGCTCGCACCCGCAAGCTCGGCGTGGTACCCCAACGACGAATAATCGTCTTCGCTCACGGTATAGACCGCGTTGTAATCCAGCGCCTTAATCGAAACGGTCAGGCCGTCCTTAACGGCAAACGGCACGGTCGCCTTGCCCTGGCCATCGGCCGTAAAGGCCGTCTTGTTTTCCACGGTCTCGGCCCGATCATTCGGTCGCGCCACGAGCGCATGGCTGCCTTGGGCAGACGCATCCGAATACTCGATGGCGTAGGTCTGACCAGCCTTGAGGCCCGTAAAGGTCGCCGTCATCTTAAAGTAGGCACGCTTGTCGCCCATATTGCCCGTAACGCTCTTGGAAACCTTGAGTGTGTAGGTGCGCGGGGTGAATCGTGCGTATACGCATCCCGTATGGCGGTCCTTCACGTTGTACGTATAGGTGGGTGAAGACGACAGCAGCTCCGGGGCGTCCGGATTCGATAGGTCGTACCAACCCTCAAAGTGATAGCCCTCCTTGGGAGCGGCCACCGCCTCCACAAACGTGCCGTCATCCACAAAGTAGGCAACGCCCGATTTTTTGTACGCGTCCTCGTCCTTGCCCGAGCCATCCCCGGCATCGATGGAGCCCTTTGCCCCCTTAAGCTTGGAGCTGACCGTGCCGCCCGTCGTTACGTTGCTCCACGTGCCATCGGCATTTTTAAGCTGGGCAACAAAGGCCTGACGATACTTCCATTGCGCCACGAACGTCGCGCCCTGGCTCTCGGGAATGTTTTCGACGGTTACCGCATCGCCCACAGCGCCGGTATCCGGATTGACCTTCTTGCCCTTAATGGTAAGAGTGCCGGAATCCGTGGTGCCCTCGGGAGCTGTATGGGTCACCGTGTGTTTGGCATCGAAGCGAACGGCTTTTCCCGAGCCCGCGTACTCCCAGCCCATAAACTTCCAGTCGTCGTTTTGTCCAACGGCAGCATGGGAGGTATAGCTCGCTCCAGCGCCAGAAAGCTGTACGAAATCGCCCGTGGACTCATTGTGCGGATCGTAGTGATACGCTTTGCCGCCGTTCACATCGTATTGAACGCCTGCCTTGGAAAACACGAGGTGCACTTTGTAGTGCTTTGTGACCTTGTCGGCCTCAAAGCGATAGGTACCATCTTCCAATCTGGTCCAATGTGCGTCGTCGTCTGCGGAATAGAACTCGCCGTTGACAAAAGCACCGATAAAGACTGCCCCGTCATCGCGTTTGGCATCGACCATAAAGTAGGAGTTCTTCTCCTGTTTACCTACGTAGTTTTTGGCATAGGTAAAGTCCGCCGTCTTGGTATTGGCGTTATAAAAATACGTTCCGCTTCCGTTGGGCGTCGTGTATGTCTCGATGCGATAGAACTCCCTAAACGAGATATTGTCGAGGAAGTTGCCGGTCGAATTGCTCCCGTTGGCCGTGTTGTAGGCCACAAAAGCAAAGACGCTCTGGTTTTGGCCATCCGGAATGGTGTAGGTATAGTCGTAGTCAACCTTTTTGCTCTGCTCGAGCGCGTTGGAACCGTAGGAAGCCCACGCGTCGTTTTCGGACACCATGATCCATACGCACCATTTTTCGGTATGCTCCGCATCGGCCGTCCATGAGAACGCGCTTCCGCTGGACGCATTGGCAAATCCGCCCACTTTGTCAAACTTGGTTGAATACAGGATGATCTTTTTGCTGCAGCCCGATTGGGAAAAATTGACCACATCCAAGCCGACATAGTTGTCGACGCTCATTTGAATCCATTGAACAATTTGCTGGTACTGATCGAGTGCCTTTTGATTGTCCTTGTACGGCTCGTTTTCTTGTCGCGGACCGATGATAAGGGCCATGGCGTCTCGACCCGAGCGGCCGCGGTGGTCGAGCCCCCACTCATACTGTTTTCCCGGCTCGGTCGTCACATATTGGTAGAGCGAACTCGCCTCGTGTGCGTTGAGCTCGGCGGCGTACTCGCCATCCGAGGGTGCAAATGGAACAGAATGTCCAACTGGGTCGATATAGTAGTCGTTCTGGGCAACGATCTCGATACGATGGTCCGTCTCGGTCGTGCGCCAATGGGGCGAGCACAGCGTAAACTTGCTGGTGCTCTTGTTCCCTAGATGTATATCGTCTTCAAAACTGCCGTTAGCAATGTTCGTATTTTCGTTCTTAAGATTCGAGGTCGAGAACGCATAGTTATTTAACGTTGTCATGGTCTCGGACGAATTTTCTTGATATACCTTGCCAAAGTCAGTATAAATGTCACACGTGCCCTGCTTTTCCACGTGAACGTCATTGACCAGATTGCCAAACCACTCCCGGTATTGTTCGTTTGCCCCCGTAAGATTTGAATCGTAGCAAGTTAGTGCAAGCATCGTATTTTCGGACGCTGCGGTATAGACTGCCCGATAGGCAAACTCATCGTCTTGCTCGGGAAGCGCTCGATAATAGTGTGTACTGTTGGTGCCAAATGAGAACCAACCCTGTCCGTTAGAGCTTACGAGCCACACAGAAAGCGCAATGCGACCGTCGCCCTGCTCAAACGAGAAGTGGGATCCGTCGGCGCTGCTACCAGCAAAGCCGCCATTTGCAGCAAAGGAATCGCTGTAAACGGTGTACTGCTCAACGGTATTTCCCTGGGGCATCTTGCCCTGCGCCTTAAGCCAAGTCCGCAGCTGCATGAGCTGGTCTTGGCCTGCGTTGTTAACCGACAGATTCGCCTGTTGAGGACCCATCGTGAGCATCAGCACGTCATGTTCGGTTGCGGCGCGATGGTTGAGGCCCCACTCGTACGTGGAGCCGCTCTGGGTGGAAAAGGTGGTGTAGGTTGATCCGGGTTCAAAATAAGCATCGGTATCCTGTGGCTTAAGATTCCACGCAAGCGCAAAGTGATTACCGTTAGCTTGTTTGAGGTTTCTTTGACCGTTGAGGAGCTTCGTGGGGAGGTCGAGGTGCGACGCCTCGCCGATTCTCTTTCTCGGAGAGGTCGTCGACCAACCAGAAGCTTGGTTGGTAAAGGTTGGGTTCGCTATAAGGTTGCCATCGTCACCGTACGCACGCGAGGGCAACCCCCCCCCCGACCATAACGAACGCACATAAGACCGCTAGCAACATCACAAAGCTGCGGCGCATCGACGCAATATGACCGAAAGGACCCTGCACGGGCGCACCCCCCCCCAGCCGCAGCCCGAGCATTCGAGCAAGCTGCACAAGTAGTTCGTTTAGGCCTTGTCATTCTACAACCAGCTCAGGGCAAAAGCAAAATTATACGTGACCGATTTGGAGTCATTTTTCGCACCTCATTTTTCGCATTGCGCAGGTAGGACGGCAAAAGTAGCCAAAAGAGCCCCGTCCCAGGTGAGCTAGGTGAGAAGCTGGGCCATGGCGTTGACGAATTTTTGGACTTGGAGGGTGGGCTCGAGCGGATAGTGCAAAAAGACCGGCACCTCACGGCCGCACAGGAACGGCACGCCCACAAAGGCCGGGTGCACCCCCGACCACGCCCCGCAGGTGAGCACCGCGTCGCCCTTTTCCTCCGCCTCGTTAAAGAGCGCAAAGTCAAAGCTGTCCACGTCGATCACGTCAACGCCGCCGTCGGCCAGAAGGTCGATGCGCAGACTGTCCATTGCGTCGTTGCCGTGGCGGAGCACGCGCAGGCGCATGCCCTCCAAGTCGGCGACCGTGATGCGCGTCTTACGCGCCAGCGGGCTCGTACGCGGCAGGTCGATATAAAACGGCACGTTAACGATGCGGAGCTTTTGGCAGGCATCACCCCAGCGTGGGGTCGAAAAACTCGACTGCACTACATCCACCTCGCGACCAAGGCTGCGCATGACGGATTCGCGCTCGTCATAGAGGTCGCTTACCGGCACGATCTCAAATCGCAGCGACGGTTCCAGATCGTGAATGTCCGACCACATCGACAGCGTTTGGCGCCCCGGGCACATCATCGACACGCCCAGACGCACGGCACCGCCATCGCCCGCCGCGCGTCTGGCACGGCGTAGCGCGTCCTCGGACTGCCGCATGATCGAGCGCGCGTCGTCCACCAGCAGGGCGCCGGCCGGCGTCACCTTGACACCCGAGTGCGAGCGCTCGAACAGCGTGATGCCGAACTCGGCCTCGAAGCCCGACACCTGCTTGACGAGTGCCGGGGTCGACACGCGCAATTTTGCCGCCGCACGCGAGAAGCTTCCCAGCTCCGCGGCGGCCGATATGGCCTCAAGTCGTCGATCGTACACGTCAATCTCCCGTTTTCGCGTCTGTGGCCACATGATGCCACAGGGGGTTGTTTTCGCAGGTCACGCGCTCAATTGAGAAAAACTGCATCGCACGGTGTAAACCTACGGTTAACGCCATTCTAACAAATATGCAATTCACCTGCGCAAATGCAAAGCATACGATAACCAGCGAAAACCACGTGGGTCGGTTAATGGGAGCGACCCACCGGGAGGCACAAGAAGGGAAGTTCCTATGAGCAACTGGCTTAAGCTCGAGGGCGATGTCTGCGCCGTGACCGGCGCACTCGGCGGTATGGGCGTCGAGATTTGCCGCGAGTTCGCCCGCAACGGCGCTAACGTCGTCCTGCTCGATCTGGACGAGGAAAAGGTCAAGGCCGCTGCCGCCGACCTCGCCGCCGAGTTTGGCATCCACGCCGAGGGTTACAAGATGAACGCCACCGACGAGGCCGAGGTTCAGGCCGCCGTCGACGCCACCATCGCCGACTTCGGCCGCGTCGACGTTCTCGTCAACACCGCCGGCATCCTGCGCTTCGCCGCCATGGAGGACCTGCCGCTGAGCGACTGGGAGCAGGTGCTCAACGTCAATCTCACCGGTTACTTCATCACCTCGCAGCGCTTTGGTCGCGAGATGATCAAGGCCGGCCAGGGCCGCCTGGTGCATATCTCGACCGTCGCCAGCCACTCCCCCGAGACGTTCTCGGGCGTGTACAGCTCCACCAAGGCCGGCGTCAACATGATGTCCAAGATGCTCGCCGCCGAGTGGGGCCCCTACGGCGTCCGCTCCAACTGCGTCGAGCCCTGCTTCGTTAAGACCCCGATGTCGGCCAACTTCTACGCCGACCCCGAGGTCGAAAAGAGCCGCAGCCGCCTGATCGCCACGCGTCGCATCGGCGAGGTCAGTGATATCGCCAACGCCGTCATGTTCCTGGCGTCCAAGCGCTCGGACTTTACCACCGGCGACGCCATCAAGGTCGATGGTGGCTTCTCCAATATGATGGGCGACCTCACCGCCAAGCCCGGCGGCCGTCGCGCCTATGCCGACAACTACCTCAAGAACAAGGGTGTCGAGCTTTGGTCCGATGAGTCCGGCGTCGCCAAGCCGACTGACCAGTAAACCAACCCGACAGGGAGGACCCGCGGACACGCCTGTTCCTCCTCCGTATCGATTAGAAAGAGTCCAATGGCTTCCACCAACTCCAACAAGGGTCGCGCCGTCGTGCTTTCCGCCGCGTGCGTCACCATGTTCTTCATCAGCTCCATCGCGCTGTATTCCGTCGTGAGCAAGAACCTGCTCGCCGTCTACCCCGAGTGGTCCAGCGCCCTTACCTGGGCTTTCCCGGTCTTCCAGACCATCATGGCCGTGACGGGCATCTTCGCCGGCCGCATCTCCGACAAGATCGGCCCGCGCAACGTCGTGATCGCCGCCGCCGTGTGCTACGGCGTGGGCTGGTTCATGTCCGGCACCGTCACCGAGCCGTGGCAGTTCTACCTGTGGTTCTCGCTCGTCGCCGCCATCGGCAACGGCCTGGGCTACAACCCGGCGCTCACCACGGGTCAGAAGTGGTTCATCGACAAGAAGGGCCTTGCCTCCGGCATCACCCTGGCCGCTTCGACCGCCGGCCCCGCCGTGCTGTCCCCGGTGCTCGCCTCGCTGCTCATCCCAAGCCTGGGAATCTTTGGCGCCCTTAAGGCGCTCGGCGTTATCTTCTTTGTGATGATCACCGCCTCCGCCCTGTTCCTGAAGGCCCCCGAGGCCGGTTGGCTGCCCGAGGGCTTCGAGGCCCCCAAGGGCGGCGCGCATGCCGGTACCTTCGGCGACCTCACCCCGGGCGAGATGGTCAAGACCCCGCGCTTCTGGGTTCTCATCGTCACCTTCGCCTTTGCCGCCACCGCGGGCACCCTGCTCGTGGGCAAGGTTGCCTCCATCGCCGCCGTCCAGCTCTTCGCCGACCCCACGAGCGTCGCGGCCGTCGCCCTCGGCGGTGTGGTGGTCTCCGTCAACACCTGCGCCAACCTGGTTGGCCGTCTGTCCTTTGGCCAGATCATCGACAAGCTCGGCGCCTATAAGTCGCTGCTCATCAGCCTTGTCGTCACCATCGTCGCACTCGTCATCATGTCGATGAGCTTTACGCAGAGTATGTTCTTTGTGGCGCTCGCCCTGCTCGGCTTTAGCTTTGGCGCCCTGCTCGTCATCTACCCGCCGCTCACCGGTGGCGCCTTCGGCACCAGCAACATCGGCGTCAACTACGGCATCATGTTTTTGGGCTATGCCGCTTCCACCTGGATCAGCCAGCCCATCACCGCCGTGCTGTATCACGCCGAGGCTGGCAGCGCCGCCTACCAGCAGTCCTTCTACGGCGCCATTGTGATCGCCGCCATCGCCGTCGTGCTCACCGTCTACATGATGGTCTCCGACAGCAAGAAGAAGTCCGCCTAGTTTTACCGATGCGACAAGGACCGCCCCCTTGCCGCATTCCACCGCCACCAGTATTAAGGAGTCGAAATGTCTGAGCTCAACCCCGTCCGCATTGCCGTTATCGGCGCCGGCGCCATGGGCCGCAACCACATCCGCTTTGTCACCGAGGAGCCCGAGGCCGAGCTCGTCGCCATCGCCGACGCCTTTGAGGGCGCCCGCGCCACGGCCGAGGCCGCCGGCGTGCCGTTTTATACCGATCCCGCCCAGATGATGGACGAGGTCAAGCCCGAGGCCGTCATCATCGCCACGCCCAACGACCTACACCTGGGCGTTGCCCGCGAGGCTGTGAAGCGCAACATCGTGCCGCTGGTCGAAAAGCCGATCTCCAACGACCTCGAGGATGCCCAGGCCTTTGCCGCCGAGGCCGAGACCGCCGGCGTGCCCGTACTCGTGGGTCAGCACCGTCGCCACAATCCCTTCGTCAACAAGGCCAAGGAGATCATCGAGTCCGGCGAGCTGGGCAAGCTCACCGTGTCGAGCTTCCACTACATGATCTATAAGAATGACGAGTACTTCGATGTCGAGTGGCGCCGCAAGAAGGGTGCCGGCCCGATCCTGGTCAACCTGGTGCACGACGTCGACCTGCTCCGCTACCTGCTGGGCGAGCCCGTTGCCGTCCAGGGTATGCAGTCCAGCGCCGCCCGTGGTTTTGAGACCGAGGACTCCGCCGTGGTCAACGTTCGTTTTGCCGATGGCGCGCTCGCGAGCATGACCATCTCCGACGCCACCGCCAGCCCCTGGAACTGGGAGGCAACCGCTCGCGAGGATCCGCAGTACCGTCCCTTCGACGCCGACGCCTACTTTATCGGCGGAACCTTGGGCGCCCTGTCGCTGCCCCGCCTGCACCAGTTCTCCTACGACGGCGCCTCCAACTGGCACAAGCCGCTGCAGATGGAGATTCCGGCCGTGGACCCGGCACTACCGCACAAGATGCAGCTCAAGCACTTTATGAAGGTCGTCCGCCGCGAGGTTGAGCCCGTCGTGACCCCCGCCGACAACGTCAAGACACTCACACTTCTCAACGCCATCAAGGAGGCCGCCGAGACCGGCCAGCTCGTCGAGCTGTAATGCCTTAGGGTGGGCCACGATAAAACTCCACGCCGAGCACCTCGGACCGCCGCAAATAAGCCCCTCTTCTTTGCCCCGCGAGCAGCCTCCTACCCGCGGGGCTTTTTGCACCTCAGCTTGATTCGTTCGCCACGAAATGCGCCTATCTACTACGTTTAACCGATTACCCCCAACCATACCGAATTTCGCGAAATAAAAACCGACGCTCCTATAAGTTGTCAAGAGGCAGTTTGCGGGAGCGTTCTCTCCAATTCGCACAGGAGCTCGTAATACCTCCTCTCCAGTTTCGTCGAC
>JAGZDZ010000023.1:0-40419 GCA_018368535.1 Collinsella sp.
GACGAAACTGGAGAGGAGGTATTACGAGCTCCTGTGCGAATTGGAGAGAGCGCTCCCGCAAACTGCCTCTTGACAACTTATAGGAGCGTCGGTTTTATTTTTCGTTTTCCCGGCATGGTTGAGGGTATCCAATTAAACGTAGTAGATAGGCCCGTTTTGTGGCATACGACCCATTCAGGCCCAATCTCGAAGGCTAAAGAGAGCCTCTCATCCACGCCCGTGAACGAAAACCAAATAGAATGAAAGGCAAATGGAAAAGCCCGTTTAGCGAGCGGAGGACATATGCGCGACGTAGCCGAAAGCGGCTGGAAGCTGTTTAAGAAAATGCTTCCCCAATGGCAAGAACGTTATATGGAAAAGCTCATCGGCCAGTACGTTGAGATGCTGAACGGCGACAGTGAAGCGTCCAGTAGATTTTGGGCACTAGAAGAGCGCCTCAATAGAGACAAGCTGTCCTCAGGCGTAATTGCAAACGACATTCGCCGCAGCACAATGCACCGCAAGATAGCCAATTTGCTTATCGACAGCGTTATCGCCCCTGACGACCTTGACGGTTTTACCGAGGACATTAAGAGCTATGCGCAACACTGGATTGGACAGTAAGAGCACTAAGCGACAAACATCCCCAGCAAAGCAACAAACGCCGGACCACCTATAGGCTGTCCGGCGTTTGTCCAGATAAAACCTGCCAAAATAAACCTGTCCCTTTTTGGCAGGTTACTCGGCGCTCTTGAGGGCGCCGACCATGTCGATCTTATTGAGAGTTCGGTTGGTGGCGAGGTTGACGATGATCGTAAAGCCAAAGGAAAGCAGCACGGCGAGCACGTAGCTTAGCGGCTCGACCTCAACGTCAAAGTACAGCGACGGCATCTGCAGGATGTACGTGAAGCTCTCGGCCAGCAAGCCACCCAGCGGCACGCCCAACGCAGCGCCGATCGCCGTGAGGATCAACGTCTCCTTGTTGACGTAATGGTGCACCTCACCACGGCGGAAGCCCAGCACCTTGATGGTCGCCAGCTCGCGTTCGCGCTCGGAGATGTTGGTGTTGGACAGCGTAAACACCACCACAAACGACAGACACGCTGCCATAAAGGTCACGAGCACCACGACCGAATTGATAATCGTAAAGTTCGCTTCATAGTTTTCCCAATGCTCGGCCGTACTCGAAATCGTGAGCCAGCCGTCACTCTTAAGATTCTTGCTAAACGCAATCTGGTCGGCCGACGAACCCTTAAGCAGCACAAAGACGCCGTTAAGGCGTGCGCTTCGACCGAACGCGCGCTCATAGGTGCCCTGAGTCATATAAAGCGTGTTGCCCAGATAGTTGAGCGAAATGTCGCTGACTTTGACCTTGGCAACGTTGAGCGACGAATCCTGGACGTGTGCTGTATCGCCCGGCTGAATCCCCAGCACCAGCTGTGAACTCTTGCTCAGATACACATCTCCGTCACGCAAAGACAGCGGCTCTTTGGACTCATCCTCAAGGCGAACGTAATTGCCCAAGTCACCCGTGCGGTCATCGGGCACCACGATCAGCTGCACGGTCTCGCTCTTGCCGCCAAACGTAAAGGTAACGTTGTCGGTCATAATCGGCAGGGTCGAGGTCACGGTCACGTTGGAATCATTGGCCGTGCTGCGCTCATCCAATGCCGCGCACGTCTGAGTAAAGTCGTCGGGATTGGCGACCGCCAGCAGGTCGTAGCGCGTGATATGCCCGTACTGTTTGGGCGAAAGCGCCACCGACGTGTCACGGATGCCCATGCCGCAGATCACGAGCGCCGTGCAGCCGGCGATACCGAAGATGGTCATAAAGGCGCGCTTTTTATAGCGGAATAGGTTGCGTGCTGCCACCTTGTTCAAAAAGCCCATACGGTGCCAGATAAAGCCGATGCGCTCGAGCAAGATACGCGAGCCGGCGCGCGGGGCCTTGGGACGCATAAGCGAGGCTGGGGTCTCGGCCATCTCGTGGCGGCAGGCGATAATCGTAGCGCCCACCACGCCCACGGCAAACAGCGCCACCGACACGAGCGACGACACGATGTCGTACGAAAGCAGCATCTGGGGCAGCGAGTACATGTCGTCGAACACCGTAAACAGGAACAGCGGCAGGCCCACAAAGCCGATGATGTTGCCGAGCACGCCGCCGATCAGACAAGCCCACAGCGAGTAGTCCACGTATTTGGACAGAATACGCCCACGTGAATAGCCGAGCGCCTTGTACAGGCCAATAAGCGTGCGCTCCTCCTCGACCATGCGCGTAGCGGTGGTAAGGCTGATGAGCACGGCGACGATAAAGAAGATAAACGGGAACACCGTGGCGATGGCCTCAATTGACGAGCTATCGCTTTCCACGCTCGAGTAGCTTGCGATATTGCCGCGGTCCTGGATGTACCACGTACATTCGCCTAGATCGGAAAGCTCGGCGCGGGCATCGGCGAATTGTTGGTTGGCGGCGGCGCGGCGCTGGTCCAACTCGGCCTGAGCTTGGACGCGCTCCTCGCTGCCCTCGGCCATACGGTCGATGTTGCCCTGTTCAATCCCAAAGAGCATATTCGCCTGGCGCTCGGCCGCATCCAAGCTTGCCGGCGTGTCAACCGTCAACTCCTGAGCACGTGCCTTCTCACGCTCCCTGCGGATCTTCTCGATATTGCCCTTGACCCCGTTGATCTTTGTCGTGTAGGCATCCGAATAGGAGTTGAGGCTCTTGGCTCCCTCGACGATCACGTGGACCGAGGAGTAGGAAGAAGATGTCGCGGCGTCCTCGTTCACATAGAACTTATAGTCCGCAGCCGAGGCGGCACGGAAGGCGTTGACCGTCGAGTCGGAGCTCACGTCGGTGGGATCGAGAACCTCGGCCGTGATGGTGTAATTGCCTGTGCCGAACTGATCCTTGGCACTTTGGTTGGACGAGCTCACGTCATTGGCGGCAAAGCTCACCGTATCGCCGAGCCTTTTGCCCGAAGCCTTCAGGAACTTCGAAGTCACCGCGACCTCATCGGCGCTCTCGGGCAAATCGCCGTTCACGAGCACCGGCTGATCGATGTTCTCCTTGGAGAGACTTTGCACGACCACGCGCTCGCGCGCTGTGCCCACGGCGGTGTAGGCGGTCTCGGTGTAGATACCCTCGGCCGTCTCGACGCCGTCGACCTCTTGGATAGCCGCAAGATCGTCGCGCGTAAGGCCATAGGTCGACTGCACGTTAATGTCATAGACATTCTGCTGGTCAAAGTAGGCATCGACCGAATCGCACAGATCCTCACAACCCGCCTTGAGGCCGCACATCACGCTCACGCCGAGCGCGGTGATGACCACGATAGACAAGAAGCGTTTGAGGCTGCCGCGGATTGTGCGGTAGATGCCACGGCGAAACACCGTCGGCACCATATCGTTTGAGCTTTGGGCCGTGCGGTAGGTCGCGAACTCCCGGTCGCGACCCGCGTGCTCCGTATCGTGGTTTTGGCTGTTTTGGCGGTCCTGGTCCATGGGCGCTACCACTCGATCGTCTCGATAGGCACGGGATTTTGCTGGACCGTCTCGCTCTCCACGCGACCACTCTTAAAGCGGATCAGGCGATCGGCCATGGGCGCGAGCGCGGAGTTGTGCGTGATGATAATGACCGTAATGCCCTGCTTGCGGCAGGTATCCTGCAGCAGCTGCAAGATCTGCTTGCCGGTTTTATAGTCGAGCGCGCCCGTGGGCTCGTCGCACAGGAGCAGCTTGGGGTTCTTTGCCAGTGCGCGGGCGATGGACACGCGCTGCTGCTCGCCGCCCGAAAGCTGTGCCGGAAAGTTGCCCAGGCGTTCGCCCAGGCCAACCTGGCGAAGCGTCTGTTCGGCATCGAGCGAATCGGGGCAGATTTGCGCCGCGAGCTCGACGTTTTCGAGCGCCGTCAGGTTGGGGACCAGATTGTAGAACTGGAAAACAAAGCCGACGTCGGCGCGGCGGTATTCCACGAGCTGCGCCTCGTTGGCGGAGCTCACGTCGCGCCCGTCCACCGTCACGGTGCCGGAGGTAACCGTGTCCATGCCGCCCAGGATGTTGAGCGCCGTGGTCTTGCCGGCACCCGAGGCGCCCAGGATAATGGCGAGCTCACCGCGCTCAACGGTAAAGCTCGCGCCGTCGAGCGCATGGATGCGGGCATCGCCCTCGCCGTATGCTTTGATGACGTCTTTGAATTCGATATAGGCCATCGATCGGTTCCCATCTGGTCGGATAACTCTTTAGTATTACCCATTTCACGCCGACCAAAAAGGGACAGGTTCATTTTGGCAGGTTTTATATGGGGAAACGACAGCCATAGATGAGGCGCCGGGGAGGCAGAGAAATCATCGACGGGGTCAGGCCGACCGCCAAACACAACGCACGCATCTCTATCTGTCAGCCGAATCATTCGAACAGCTGTTCGTTTCTATGATATGATCCCGCTATCTAAGTAGGCCAATACGCAGAAAGGCGGCCAACATGGCGTTCGACTTTAAGAAGGAATGCAAGGAGCTCTACAAACCTGCAAGCAAGCCGAGTATCGTAACTGTCCCGCCTATGAGCTACGTTGCCGTTCGCGGAAAGGGCGACCCAAATACCGAAGGTGGCGAGTATCAAAACGCCCTGCCACTGCTTTACGGCATCGCCTATACCGTCAAGATGTCGAAGAAAGGCTCAAGGAGTATCGAGGGCTATTTCGACTTTGTAGTACCGCCGCTCGAGGGATTCTGGTGGCAAGACTCCCCGAGCGGCGACATCGATTATGTACGCAAGGACGATTTCAACTTTATCTCGTGCATCCGCCTGCCCGATTTCGTCACCCGAGATGACTTTGACTGGGCAGTCGCGGAAGCCACGACCAAAAAGAAACTGGACTTTTCCGCCGTCGAGCTGCTTAAAGTTGACGAGGGTCTCTGCGTTCAATGCATGCACACCGGGCCCTACGGCAACGAACCGGCGACCGTAAACGCTATGCATGAATACACGATCGAGCAGGGCTATGTTCCCGACTTCTCAGACACCCGTTTACATCACGAAATCTATCTCTCCGATCCGCGCAAATGTGCACCGGAGAAACTTAAGACTGTGGTTCGTCATCCTATCAAGCGCGCCGAATAGCATGGAGCGTCATTTCACGCGCTAGGTTTTAAGCCAGTCAACCAGCCGCCACCTAGGCCGTCCGGTAATTATCCTGACGCGGCCCGTCGCATCTTATAAGTTTGTTTTGCTAAAGCTGGAAAGCCTCTCAACGATGCGCAACTCCAGCCCTTTTTCTATCAAGAGGCTTAAATGAAATACCGGAAGTCGCGGATATCCATCAACGAACAGATAGCACTATTGACAGAAAACAAGGGTCTTAAGTGCTCTAATCAAAGCGAACTCGAGCGAGCTTTGGTCGAAGTCGGCCACTACAAACTGTCGGCCTACTGGTTTCCCTGCAAACCAAATGCAAGTCCGGGATTACCATCTTTCGCGAAGGCACAACATTCGAAACCATCATCTACACGTATGAATTTGACCGAGCCCTCCGGCAGTTAATGTTTGATGCGGTCGGCAGAATTGAGATCTACCTCAGAAGCAGAATTGCCTATCTTGCCTCTGAGGAACGCGGGCCTTTCTGTTACCCAGATGTCACCATAACGAGGCTCAACTCGGCATGCCCATCGGGCTTTGCGCCGCGCTGGGATACGCCGCCGTCTTTGGCAGCGCCACCAATACGCTGCTCGCGCCGATCCTTATTGGCTGCGAAGTCTTCGGCTTTGGCGACTTGCCGAAGTTCTTTATTGTCTGCGTCGTGGCTTACCTGTTCAACATGGATAAGTCGATCTACGCCCTGCAGAAGCGGGCGTAGATGGATGTCCAAGCAGGTGGTCTCAACCGGAAACGGCGTCTTGGCTATGCAAAGTGCTCGAACGTTATTCCTCGTACGCGCCCTCAAGCCGGAGCAGCCACTCCTTACGGTCGAGGCCGCCGGCATATCCGTTAAGCGAGCCGTCGGCCGCGACCACGCGATGGCACGGCACGATAATCGAAATGGGATTACGCGCGACCGCGGCCCCCACGGCACGGGGAGACACAACGGGTGCTTCGTTTCCCGGTACACGATGTCGAGCCGCAACACGCTGGGCGATCTCACCATACGTAGCGACCTCACCACGCGGAATAGAAAGCAGCTCAAACCAAACCTCGCGCTGAAACGCTGTGCCGATCATATGCAACGGCGGCGTAAACTGAGGTTCCTGCCCTGCAAAAAAAGCATTCAGCCAAGCCCAGGAACACTCAAGCACCGAAGAGGCCGCACCATTTGCCGGACTCACCGACGACATGCCGCCAGCACCAGAAACCGCATCGGCGCCTTCAACATGTTCGGAGTCTTCCCGGAGAAGCGTGGAGCCAAAATGCTCCTGCCCCTCAAACCAAAGCCCTGTCAAACCGCGGCCATCAGCGGCAAGCAGAATCTCGCCCAAAGGCGAAGCAAACGTCGTCGTGACCACCAGCGGCTCCTTTCAAAACTCCGCACCATGATACCGCGAATTGTGCAGACAACCCCACAGATACGTCCGAGCGGGCTCGCAATTGCTTAAGCAAGGCTGTTTTCCGCTCAATTTCGGCCAATGTAGAGCTGTAACAACCAAAACTCTGCCCGGAGAAGGTCGCGCGCGCAGACGTGGTGTAAGAGTGTCCTGAGGTCCGTCGCTGCAAGTCCCGATGTTACTCCTTCTTGAGACCGCGCTTCTCGACTATCTCGTCCACTATCTCCCTGGCGCGCCGCCCGAGCGCGCGGCGCCTCCCCTCTGTCGGGGCCGGCCTGTCCGCGGGCTCGGCGAAGCCCTCGGCGGCCGAGGCCTCGGAGAACACGCGCTGCTGGGACCACTGCCCCTCGGTCTCCATGAGGCTCGCACACGTCAGGCGCAGCATCGACTCCCTCGAGGGGAAGGACTGCACGACCCTGTAGCGGCGCTTGATCTCGCGGTTGGCGCGCTCCTGGACGTTGTTGGTGCCGAGCTTGGCCCAGTGCGCCCTGGGGAAGGCCGTGAACGCCAGCGCGGAGTCCTCGGCCTGCTCGAAGACCTCGCCGGCCCTGGCGGACACCGACGCCACCCAGGGCGCCGCCTCGGCCCACACGCAGCGCGCGAGGTCGGGGTCGTCCTGGTAGACCGCGGCGTGCACGAGGTCCCTGACGGCCGCCTTGGAGTCCTCGGGCCTGCCCGAGCAGGCGCTCTGGAGGTTGCGCTGCAGGTGCGTCACGCAGCGCTGCCAGGCGCAGCCCTGGAACAGGCGCGAGACGGCGGCCACGAGCCCGGCGTGGCTGTCGGAGACCACGAGGCGAACGCCGGCCAGCCCGCGCTCGCGCAGCCCGCCGAGGAATGCCGCCCAGGAGTCCTCGCTCTCGGTGTCGACCACGTCGCAGCCCAGGAAGTGCTTGCGCCCGTCGGCGCCCAGCCCGATCGCGGTCACGACGCCCTGCGAGACGACCGACGAGCCGACCCTGCAGCTCATGTAGGTGGCGTCGAGCCACAGGTAGCAGCACGGCGTGCCCGACAGGTCGCGGCTGCGGAACTCCGCCACCTCGGCGTCGAGGTCGGAGCAGAGGCTCGAGACCTCCGAGCTCGACAGCGAGGATATGCCCAGCTTGGACGCCACGCGCTCGACCTTGCGGGTGGACACGCCGCACACGTACATCTCCTGCACGATGGCGGCCACCGAGGTGTCGACGCGCGACCATCGCGCGAGCATGCCCTCGGGGTAGTAGGTGCCGTGCCTGAGCTTGGGTATCTCGAGCTCCACGTCGCCCACGGCGGTCTTGAGCGACCTGGGGCGGTAGCCGTTGCGGCTGTTCTCCCTGCCGTCGCTGCGCTCGTTGCGGCTCGCGCCGCACATCTGCTGGGCCTCGGAGTCCATCAGCGCGTTCATCACGCCGCCCAGCACCCTGCACGCGAACTCGCGCGCGTCGCCGCACTCCTGCCAAAGCCTCGCCGCCTCGAGGGCCTCGTCGCGGCCGAGGCGCAGTACACTCTCTTCTTGGGGCATCGCCTTTCCTTCCATTCGCCACCTTCATTACTCCAACGACGAATTCTAGGCGGTGTCCCCTCCCTTTCAAGAAAGAGAAGAGGCGGGGCATGCCCCGCCTCTTACACCACATCTCTGCGCGCTACCCCGGAGAAAATGAAGGTGAATGGTTTTCCGAGAAGTGAACGAGTAAAACTAGGGCCCCGAACCATCCGCATTTTTTAATTGCAAAACAGCAGGATTCATGCGATAAAACCGCAGGAAATGGCGGCCAAAATATGCCGATGCTTCAAGGGTCCAAAATAGGTCGTTCACTTCCCGAGAAACCATTCACCTTCGATTCGCACCAGCCCCTAAGCCTTCACAAGCAACAAACGCAGGCGCGCCAAAGTTACCGCCTCAACCCCAAAGTCCCCGCAGGCAGCAGGCGCGAACGCGCCGTAGCTGCCGGCCGCGCCCCACAGCCCCCAAAGGCGGCAGGCGCGAAGCGCCGAGGCCGCCGCCGGGACCAGAGCCCGCAACGGCCACGTGCCCCCACATCAGCCCAGCGGCCCCAACCAACAACGGCCCCATCGCAGGCCGCTCGCAGCAGCGTCACCGCAGGCGTGGGCCGGGCTTAGTTTTCAGAACACTCCGCAGACCAGTGTGGCGCCTTGTCCGCGGCTCCGAAGGAGCAGGACAAGGCGCCACACATGGTCGAGGACGTTCTGAAAACTAAGCCCGGCCCCCGCCGGACAGGTCGCACTACTCGCAGAGCAGCTTAGCGATCTGGACGGCGTTGGTTGCCGCGCCCTTACGGATTTGATCGCCGCAGCACCAGAAGGTGATGCCGCGCGCAGCCTCGGGGTTCGAGATGTCGCGACGCACGCGGCCGACCCAAATCAGGTCCTGGTCGGAGGTATCCATCGGCATGGGGAAGCGGTCGTGCGCATCCTCGGCGCTCATGTCGTCAACCAGCTTCACGCCCGGAGCGGCAGCCAGCGCAGCACGGGCCTCCTCGACCGTAATATCGCGCTCAAACTCGAGCGTAATGCTCTCGGAGTGCGAACGCAGCACGGGCACGCGCACGCAGGTGCAGTTCACGCGCAGCTCGGGCAGGTGCATAATCTTGCGGCCCTCGTTTTGTAGCTTCATCTCCTCGGAGGTAAAGCCCTCCTCCTTGACGCCGCCAATCTGCGGAATCAGGTTGCTCGCGAGCTGTGCGGCAAATGCGCGCGGCTCGGGAATCTCCTCGCCACGGCCCAGGGCGGCCAGCTGAGCCTCGAGCTCGGCCATACCGGGGGCACCGGCGCCCGAAGCTGCCTGATACGTCGAAACAATCATGCGCTTTACGCCGGCAAGCTGGTGCAGCGGCCAGGTGGGAACCAGGCCGATAATGGTCGCACAGTTGGGGTTGGCGATAAGGCCGTGATGCCACTTGATATCGTCGGCATTGATCTCGGGCACGACCAGCGGCACCTCGGGATCCATGCGGAAGGCGTGGCTGTTGTCGACCACGACGGCGCCGCGCTTGACGGCCTCGGGCAGCAGCTCCTTGGCGATATCGTCGCCGGCAGCGCCGAGCACGATATCGCAGCCCTCAAAGGCCTCGGGGCAAGCCTCTTCAATCACGATCTGCTCGCCGCGGAACTCGACGGTCTTGCCCGCGGAGCGTGCACTTGCCAGCAGCTTGAGCTTGCCAACCGGGAACTCCTGCTCGTTGAGGCACTCGAGCATCTGGGTGCCTACAGCTCCCGTCGCGCCCAAAATAGCAACCGTGTACTGTTTCATGCTTCCCCCTTTAAAGGTTTTGGCTTTTGCCCGCACGCCGAGCAGGCTGATTATTGTTGCCAGTGTATACAAGAACGGGGCGGACACGAAACCCGCCCCGTCGAAACGAAACCGAAACGAAACGCCCCGCCGTAGATTTATGAGACATGTCCCAAAAATCCACCGGGATGGCAGCTACTTGTGGAGCGCGGCCAGGGCGGGATCAACCGGCGCGGAAGCCTCCAGATCGGAGACCTTCACAATGCCGTTTTCGTCGGAGAAGGCACGGTAAATGGTCCGAATCGCCAGGTCGAAGTCCTTCTCCTCGACACCGATAATGATGTTGATCTCGTCACAGCTCTGCGAAATCATGCGCACGCTCACGCCGGCCTGGCCGAGCATGCCAAACAGATGGCCCGAGATACCTGCACGACCGCGCAGGTTACGACCGACGGTCGCGATGAGCGCCAAGCCCTCGACAACCTCGATCTCGAGCGGCTCGACCTCCTGCTGAATGTCGCCCACAAGCGAGTACAGCGAGTCGTGCACATCCTGCTCCTGCACCACGGCGCCAAAGCGGTCGACACCGGTGGGCATGTGCTCGACGGAAACGTCATAGCGCTCGAAGACCGAGAGCGCGCGGCGCATAAAGCCGACGCGCGGCTTGGTGCGGTCGCGGGCCACGTTGATGGCGACAAAACCGCGCTTGCCGGTCACGCCGGTAATGATGGGCTCTGCCTCGCCCTCGTCAGCCGTCTCGCTAATGATGGTGCCGGGGTCCTGCGGCGCATTGGTGTTCTTGATGACCAGCGGAATACCCGCCTCACGCACGGGGAACACGGCCTCCTCATGCAGGACGCTTGCGCCCATGTACGAAAGCTCGCGCAGCTCCTCGTAGGTAACGCGCGCAATGGGCTGAGCCTCCGGAACAATACGCGGATCGGCAGAATAGAAGCCCGAGACGTCGGTCCAGTTCTCGTACAGGTCGGCGCCCAGGCACTTGGCCAGGATCGAGCCCGAGATATCGCCGCCGCCACGGTCGAGCAGCTTGATCTGGCCCTCACGCGTCGCGCCGTAGAAACCGGGCATAACAAAGCCACCCTGTTGACCGTACTCCTGCACCAGCTCGGAGGTGCGGTTCATGCTGAGCGTGCCGTCGTGATGGAACGCCACAACCGTCGCGGCGTCCAGGAACGGCAGGCCTAGGTACTCGGCCATCAGGCGAGCGGTGAAGTACTCGCCGCGGCTCACAAGCTCCTCGGTGGAGTAGCCGCCCGAGCGGGCGCGCTCGGCAAAGGCTGCGAACTCCTCGCGGATGGGATAGGCGAGCTCCAGCTCGTCAGCGATATCAAAATAGCGCTGGCCAATGTCCTCGAGCAGTTCCTCGCACGACACGTGGTACTTAACGTGCGCGTTAACCAGGTAGAGCAGGTCGGTCACCTTGGTGTCGCCCTTAAAGCGGCGACCGCAGGCGGAAACCACCACAAAACGGCGGGCCGGGTCGGCATCGACAATGGCCTTGATCTTCTTGAAGTGTTCGGCGTCGGCGACCGACGAGCCGCCAAACTTGGCAATTTTTATCATGGGCTGGAGGTTACCTTTCTAAAAGCCTCTGCGAACCTATTTTGTGCGCTCTGATACCATGGTTTCACCGATTGGGACCAAGGCATCCGAGGAGCAGTGTTATATGGGAACTTATCATAGTACACGAGGACGCACTTTATCGTGCTCAAGTAAGGTGGCAATCCGCACCGGCATCGCTCCCGACGGGGGTTTGTTTGTCTCGGACGAGCTTGGCACCCAGCAGGTCGATATCAGCTCGCTTGCAGATAAATCGTACTTTGAAATCGCTCAAGATGTGTTGGGAATGTTACTGAATGATTACACGGCCGAAGAAATTTCGGCGTGTGTCGACGAGGCATACCGCGGCACGTTTGCGAGTGAAGAGGTCACGCCGCTCGTCAAACTCGATGCCGCACCGGGCACCGACGCTCCTCAAACCTATGTGATGGAGCTCTTTGGCGGCCCCACGAGCGCCTTCAAGGACGTCGCCCTGCAGATGCTCCCCCGTCTGATGGCCCGCACTTCCGCCAAGGACGGCGGCGCCGAGCGCATCATGATCGTCACCGCCACGTCGGGCGACACGGGCAAGGCTGCGCTCGCCGGTTTTGCCGACGCTCCGGGCACGGGCATCACCGTCTTTTATCCCGAGGGCAAGGTTAGCCGCGTCCAGAACCTGCAGATGTCCACGCAGGAGGGCGACAACGTCGCCGTCTGCGGCATCCGCGGCAACTTTGACGACGCCCAGAGCGCCGTCAAGCGCATCTTTGCCGATAAGGAGCTTGCCGAGCGCCTGGAGGCCGCTGGCACCGTGCTTTCGAGCGCCAACTCCATCAACGTCGGCCGCCTGGTACCGCAGGTCGTCTACTACTTTGCCGCCTATGCGCAGCTGTTGCGCGCCGGCGCCATCGAGGCCGGCGACGCCGTGGAGTTCTGCGTACCGACCGGCAACTTTGGCGATATCCTGGCCGGCTACTATGCCAAGCGCATGGGTCTGCCCGTCGCCAAGCTCGTCGTGGCGAGCGACAAGAACAACGTGCTTGCCGACTTCCTGACCACCGGCGTTTACGACCGTAACCGCCCGTTCTTCACAACCATCTCGCCGTCGATGGACATCCTTATCAGCTCCAACCTGGAGCGCATGCTCTACTTCCTGTCCGACGGCGACTGCGAGCTCGTTGCCGGCCTTATGGAACAGCTGGCACAGACCGGTCGCTACGAGGTTCCCGCCGACCTGCTGGCAAAGATTCAGAGCGTCTTTGGCTGCGGTTGGGCCAGCGAGGACGAGGTCCGCACCGCCATCAAGAGCTGCTGGGATGCGAACGGCTACGTAATCGACCCGCACACCGCTTGTGGTTATCACGTCTTTGAGCAGGTCGCTCCCGCCGAGGGCGCCAAGGCCCGCGTGTTGCTTTCGACCGCCAGCCCCTACAAGTTCCCGCGCGCCTGCTGCGGCGCCCTGGGACTCGACGTTCCCGAGGACGACTTTGAGGCTATGCGCGTGCTCGAGCAGGCAACCAACACGGTTGCCCCGGTCCAGCTCGCCGAGCTCGAGTCCAAGCCCGTCCGCTTCGAAGACGTCTGCGACGTCGATGAGATGGCAAGCTACGTCGAGTCTGCAGCAAAACGAATGAGCACCAACTAGATCCCTTATTAAGCGCCGGCGAAAGCCGGCGCACCTTCTTTTTATTTAGCTTTCGGGATGATGACGAGCATGCGAGCGGGTCTGGCCGTTTAGTTCGTCGCGAGTTCCGCACGAGCCGGAAAGCACTTAATATGCTTTCCGAGCGAGCCAGGACTGCCCGAGCAGCGAACTAAACGGCCAGACCCGCCCAGGAGAACCCACATGATCAAAATCACCGTCCCAGCAACCAGCGCCAACCTAGGCATCGGCTACGACACCCTCGGCATGGCCGTCAGCCTCTACTCGCACTTCACCTTCGAGCGCGCCGACAAGCTCACCATCACGGGCTGCCCCGAGGAATTCCAAAACGAGAATAACCTGGTCTATGTGAGCTTTGTCGATGCTCTGGCCGCCTGGGGCGAGCCGGCCTTCCCCGTCGCTATCGACATTCAGACCGACGTGCCCGTCGCCCGTGGCCTGGGTTCCAGCTCCACCTGCGTCGTCGCCGGCATCATGGCTGCCGCCGCGCTGACGGGCCACACCGTCGACCGCGCTGAGCTCGTCCGCATTGCCACCGAGGTCGAAGGGCATCCCGATAACGTCGCCCCCGCTATCCTGGGTGGCGCCGTCTGCTCCTTTACGCCGACCGATTCGCTTCCCCAGTGCCTGCGCTACGAGGTAAGCGACAAGCTTCGTTTTATTACCGTGATTCCGCCCTACGAGGTACATACGAGCGAGGCGCGCAAGGTTGTGCCGCAGGAGATTCCGCTCTCCACCGCCGTGTGGCAGATGGGCCGCATCGCCGGTATGACGCGCGGCCTGGAGACCGGCGATCTGGACCTGATTGCCGCCGCTAATGACGACCGCATTCAGGAGCCCTATCGTCGCCGCCTCATCCCCGACTACAACGCTGTGCGCGACACCTGCCTTAACGGAGGCGCCAAGACCATCTGGATCAGTGGCTCCGGCTCGACCCTCATGGCCGTGACCGACGACACCATCGTGGCAAAGTTCCTGCAGGTCAAGCTGCGTGAGCAGTTCCCCAAGTGTGACACGCACATTCTGACGTGCGACACGGAAGGCGCCCAGATCGAATACCTGTAGCGTCCTGCCTCATTGCTCTCACCGGTCCCCTTGGGGCTTCCCCTGAAAACGTCCTCGATCATGAATTGCCCCGTCGTGCGCTTCGCGCGACGGGGCAATTCGATCTGCGGATTGTTTTCAGGGGAAGCCCCAAGGGGACCTGCGCAGCCTCGACAGGATAGTCGCATTCGCTGATTTAATCTTGTGCTCCAACGGAGCCACAGACGAGAGGCCTTCGCGCTGCGGAATAATTTTGAGGGGAACACCCCGACCATCCCTGCGTTTACCTTGCTGAGGATGTCTACAGGGACCCACGCTTTGAAGGGGCGCCGGGCAGATAGGGGCTTTTTAGGTTACATAATAAACTGTTTATCTATGCTACTATTTAACTAGGCATCGCAGTATGGAGGTGGTCAAAGTGTTACGCACACTCAAAGCTTCGTTTTTCCTCTCGATACTTTTGATATTACCGATATGTTTCTCGTTTAGCCCTTCGACTGCTTATGCTGCAGAAAGCGATGCTGTCGCAATTTCTGGCGCAACCCAAGATTTTGATTTAACGAAAGGTCCCGAGCAGTCTCATCAAATCAAGCTTAAGGATGGGACCGTTGCAGTAATAGGAATTAAAAAAACCAATGAACCCAGCCTGATATGGGACAGTTACTACAACAACGCATCTGGAACTTGGACTATCTATTACAACAGTCCTTTTATTTATCGCGAATTCAAGATCAAGATAGCGAACTCGCTCATTACCAGCGCTTGGGGACAAAACTATACGACTATCGGCTGTACGGTAACTAACGAGTCCTTTATATGGAACTCGAAACAGGCGACATATCGACTCAACTATGAATCGATGGGGATGACGTCCGGTATCGCCGTGTTGCAAGCGACCATGGAAGGCAGCACGCTCCACACCTATGCAAACTAGACTCACATCAATTGAGGAAGTTCAATGATCCCAATTCCTGCACGCTCAGACATTATGATCGCTCTCGTTTGGATTCTCGTCGGAGTGCTTATTTGGCGTATCTGCAAATGGGTTAAAAACAAGAAATAGTTGATAAAACGTATATGCCATTTATGCGATGCTTGGGGCCGATAAATCGGCCCCTATTTCTATAGCTTTTCAAGCAGCAGTCACCCATTTGGAAGTCGCAATGCCATTCATACGATTTCGGCCCTTTAAGCCGCTATCTATTGGTAGGGACTCTTGCTGGTAAGGAGCGCTTACTAGATACAAACCTTGGCAATATATTGGTTTAGGCGGCGCTGGTTTCTTTGTATTCGAAGACTGGCTCTAGGAGATCTTCGATGTTGCAGTGGAGGGCTTTTGCTATGGCTCTTACGCTTGTTACCGAAGCTTCATTGATGTTTCTCTGGCGCTGCTCGTACATTTGGATTGAGCGGAGTGACACACCCGATTCGTATGCTAGATCTTGTTGGGTTTTCTTAAGCTTCTTTCTTGCTAGCGCCAGTTTGGTTTGACGAGGTGTTTTCTTCGCTATATCGCAAACAAGACGCGCCACACGCTCCTCTGAGGCTTCGTGCCAGGGGTAATACATATTGCACAGCGCATCGAACGGAACGACATGCAGCAGGTCTTCGAAAGACTCGCCCAGACGCCATTGCAGATATGCCAATATCCAGCCTGTCCAATACTCCGGCGTCTTCTCAAAACGATAGGTGCGGTCCGGTATAGACCCGCTTTGATATCCCGACCTTTCGGCGATAAGTGCGAACAGCTCTACACCTGATTTTCCCGATACGACCCATGCGTTGCCGCGTTCGAACTCGCGAGCTACACCGCTCAGGCAAAAGAGCTCAGCGACCTCGGACCCTTCCGCTCCATAGTCGTTCACGGCATAGTCAAAGCAGTCGCCAAGGTTGTTCATTGCATCCTCAAGGTAGTAGACGGGATATGTCCTACTCGGCCCACAATCCGTTAACTCTTGGATCATTTAAATCAACCCTCCCTGCCATTAAATCCCTAATGTCGATACCTTCGGAATCGAACCCGTTAACCGTATCCAAGTATTTGCGTCGAGCATTCTGCTCTCGCTCAAAACGCTTGGGATAAAACTCAGACCCCAAAGCCTGCTTCCAATCGCAGAATCTAATCGCCGAAAATGCGCACTCGCTCATAAGAGCATATTGGATACCCAAATCACCCAAGCGCATGATACGTTGCAGCTGCCTGAGCGAGATCATGCCGCTGACAAACTGTCTTGCAAACGAAAAATAGGAGTCGTCGGCGCGATAACCTCGAATTACGTCATAGGGAGAAATATCAATCAGGCAGTTATCCAGCAGATAGCGAAGTCCTTCGCGCGCCAGCGGTGTCGAAACATTGAACTCCCTATTGTTAGCCAAAATCGCAAGCCAATTGAGAATTGAAAACTCCCCGGACTCCAAATCCAAGACTGCGAGACCATCCATATCGAGCTCATATCGATTTGCAATGCCATCAGACTCAGTCCGACATGCCCACTCCATTGCCATTTCCTCATGTGGCGTGCAATAAAACCCACACCCATAGTCATTGAATTGTCTGCATTTATCCAACGACGGATGCTCGACAACAACCTCCGACCCGTGCCAAAGCTCCATATCGACCTCCAAACAAAAATATCACCCCAGTGATAGTGTACCAATAACTATCACTGGAGTGATATAGATAGATGCAAACTATTGCCTGCCAAGAACCCTTACTAGAGGCAAGCCTCGGCGATGCGCTTTTTGAGTTCGTCGATGCCGGTGCCGGTTTGGGAGCTTGTGATGATTACGTTCTCGGCCGGGACGTTGAGCTGCTTTTTGATGGCTGATGCCTGGCGGGCCTGCTGGGTGCGGCTGAGCTTGTCGGCCTTGGTGAGGCAGACGATAAAGTTGAACTCGTTGCCCTGCAGGTAGTCAATCATGTCATGGTCGAGCTTGCTCGGGTCGTGACGAATATCCACCAGCGACACGACCAGGTTAAAGCTGCGCTCCGAGTCGAAGAAGTCGCCGATAAGTTCTGCCCAGCGGTCACGCTCGGCCTTGGAACGACGGGCGAAGCCATAGCCCGGCAGGTCGACGAAGTGCACGTCGTCAGCCTCAAAGAAGTTGATGTTGCTCGTCTTGCCCGGCGTGCTCGAAACCTTGACGAGGTTCTTGCGGCCAAAAAGCTTGTTCATGATCGACGACTTGCCCACGTTGGAGCGGCCGACGAAGCTCACCTCGGGGCAGGTGGACTCGGGAATCTGCGAAACCTTGCCATAGCTGGCAACGAACTTGGCAAGCTGGTAGTTAATGGAATCGGCCATGGACACTCCTTGGTCGTAGGTTCTTACAAAAGAGCGCGCTAATAGATAGCAGCGATACGGCGAACGATATCGAGCGTAATGCCACTCGCGGTACGGGCATACTCGAACAGGTCGAACTCGCGGTCGCAGATCGCATCGTACGCCTCGTCACAATTATCGCTGATAGCGCGCAGCACCAGGCAATCGACACCATTTTTAGTTGCGACATGGGCAATTGCCGCGCCCTCCATGCCAACGCAATCGGCATGCGTCGCCTCGATAGCGTCGTTGCGCATGGCGGCGCCCGTTACAAAGCGGTTGCCCGTGGCAATCGTGCCGACGAGGAACTGCTTTGCACCCTCGTTCGAGGCGGCTGCATCTGTGGAAGCGTTGACAAAGCCACGCTCAGCAAGCACATCGGCAGCAATATCGACCAGCGCAGGCGTCGAGCCAAACTCCTCGAGCCCCGGTGCAGACTCGGCGATAAGCGCGGTATCGGTATCCAGATAGCGCAGGCGTTTGCCGATGACCACGTCATCGATATGGAGCTTGGGGTTCAAACCGCCCGCGATACCCGAAAGCACAACTGCCTGCGGAGCATACTTGCTAATGAGGTGCTGTGTTGCGGCGGCAGCGTTTACCGTGCCCATGCCCGCCGTCGTGGCGACAATCGACAGACCGTCGAGCCCGCCGGTCACAACGTTCAAGCCCGCCTCCTGTACCATGCAAACGTTACTCAACTCTTCCTTAATCTGCATGATCTCTTTTTCGAGTGCACCGATAATCGCTATGGTAGCCATGCCATTCCCCAAACCTATACGAAATTCTCAACCACGGTATGGTACCAGCATTTTGTTTGACCTCGTCAAACGAACACGCTAGGCAAGCGCAGCTCGCGTATCAAACAGAGCCTTTGCAATCGCAGCCGCAACCTCGCTCGAGCGGTCGCTCCACGGCATCGATGTCATGATGCTCATGACATAGGTACGGCCATCGATGTCGATAAGGCCCGCATCGCATGTCGAATAGCAACCATCCTCGCTAATCCAGCCTGCCTTGTTGCGCACCAAAACCTGCTCGTCGGCAATCCCATCACGGATAAATGAGCGCGATGTTGATGACAGCAGTTCAGATAACCACTGGGAGGTCTCACTGCCCCTGCTCAAATACTCACTCATCTCGCGCCACAATTTGGCCGACGTCCGCGCGCAGTAGGTTGGGAAATCACTCATCGGATCGAGTGCGGTATCGTAATCGACGCCAAGACCGACAATCCAATCCTCGTAACCGACACGGTCAAACGCCGCACGCAACGCGATAAACGAATCGTTGTCCGAATTAACGACCGCGGCCTCGATCAGGTCGCGCACCGTCTGCCAGCCCATGTTGCAGCCGCCATAGGTGCCAAGGGAATCATCGAGTGAGACCTGGCCCGTCTCGACCAGAGATTCGCAGACGTAGAGTACATAGAGCGCCTTATAACTGCTCGCACCGTACACCTCGGCGTCCGCGTTATACGTCACGCCCTTGCCGCTCGATAGGTCGTAGAACACTACGCCCACATCCCCCAGCTTCTGCGCCTGGCTCAGGGCATCTTGGAGCGCGGCGAGGCTCTCATCCTCCAGGGCGGGGATCTGGTCATCTACCAGTGAGAAGGTCTGCACGGTATCGCCTGAGGGAATATCGTTAAAGTCCGCCTTCGAAAGCCTCGTCTTGAGGCTCGCTGTCGACAGAGTTCGACTTGCGGTGGCTTTAGATTCAGAGACCTTTTTGTTTTGCATCTGTACCGTTGACGCATCTGGGTGTGCCGTTCGCTCCGACGCGTAGGTTTTGGCGGTAATTCCGAGGATAATAACCGCCAACGTTAGCATCCCAATGGCGGCAATCTTCGTCACGCGGATGCGAACGTCAGCGAGGCCACGCGAAGGCGTGCCCTTCGTCCCATATCTGCTGCTATGCTGCGGCACATACTCGTCCCGCGATGCGTTGTTTCGCACGTGGTCTCCTGACTGCTACCGTTCATATACGAGCAGCATAATACCGAGCAGGCATTTCTTTCCAAAGATATTCAGCGGCGTTTAAGGTGTCTTTAAAGAAACCACAAGCGTATTTATCCAAATGGCACGATTCTGTTGCGCATCTCCGCCCAAAACGCAGTTGCGGTGGAATAGTTCCTGTTTGGGCGGCATAAGCCGAAAAACAAGAACTATTCCACCGCAACTTGACAGGGCTCTTTGGCAATCAACTTGGTGCCCAGGGGCACTCATTTAAGTCTGTCCCCAATGAGTGCCTGAAAATGGCTCGCTAGCCGATGGCGTTTTTGAGTTCCGCGCGGCGCTTTTTCATGCCCGTCATGACGGCGTTGCGCAGCTCGGGCATGCGCGCGGTATCCATCTGGGGCACGCCCTCGAGCTTATAGGGAATGCCCAGTTGCTCGTACTTGACGACACCCATCGTGTGATACGGCAGCATCTCCAGGCCGACCACGTTATGCCACGGGGCAATCAAGCGACCGAGCGCCTCGCACTCCTCCACCGTATCGGTAATACCCGGCACTACCACGTGGCGAATAACAACCTTAATCTTGCGACGCGCGAGCTCATCACCAAACGCCAGAATACGTGCGGGATCGCAACCGGTCAGCTTTTTATGCTCGACGGGATCGGCGTGTTTAATGTCGAGCAGCACCATATCGGTCTCGTTGAATACGGCATCGAACTTCTCGGGATGCGCGGGATCGAACGCATAGCCGCAGCTATCCAAGCAGGTATGCACGCGGCCGTCGGGGTTATTGTGCATGGCGCGGAACAGGTCGGCCAAGAACTCAGGCTGCAGGAGCGGCTCGCCGCCGGATACCGTAATACCACCGCTGCGGTAAAACTCATGGTTGCTCTGAAACTCGTCCATCAGGTGCTCGACGGTCACCATGGTGCCGCCGTTAACCGACCAGGTATCGGGGTTGTGGCAATACGCACAACGCATGGGGCAGCCCTGAACAAACACCACAAAGCGGATGCCGGGTCCATCGACCGTTCCCATCGTCTCAATCGAATGCACGCGGCCCAGGGCAAACGCGGAGTCCTCAGGACGAGCGTCCACACCCTCGAGCGTCATCTCAGCCATTCCCGCTACCTTGCCTCTCTTTGATTTTAGCTACATAAATGCCAGAGCCATTCTAGCCCATACGTTTGCGTTTAAACGTCTCGGGCTAGAATGGCACGTTTTAATCTATCCCCCATTACCGTGACGGGAGCCCATGTCGAGATGTGAAGGCGAAGAATGCTCGCCTACAGCCTTTACGCCTTGAGCGTGAGCACCGCACCGAAGGCGGTCGGGCCGCAATGGCTCGAGATGACACCGCCGACCTGAGTCCAGGTAACGTCTTTAAAGCCCAGGTCGTGCGCATAGACTTCCATGTCGTCGCGCAGCTCCTGGGAAAGGCCTACCGAATACGCCAGGCCAATGTGCGAGTAGTCAATCTCGCCCTTCGCAACCATGTGGTCAATAAAGGCGCGGGCGCACTTGAGCATAGAGCCGCGGAACTTCTTGGTCGCCACAAACTTACCGCCCGTCACCTCAATGCAGGGCTTAATCTTGAGCAGGTGGGCGCCAAGGAATGCCACATTGGACAGACGACCTCCCGCCTTAAGGAAGGCTAGGTCGGTAGGAACAAAGCCCAGCAGCACACGGTCCATCACCGAATTGGTGAAGGCGAAAATTTCGTCGACGGTGGCATCGGGGTGAGCCTCGATGTATTTGGCGGTCTCGACGGCAACGAGCGACTGGCCCACCGAGACAAAACGCGTATCCATGGAGAATACGTAGTCGCGGCCCTTAGCCGCAATCTTGGAGGACTGATGCGAGCAAGTCGTGACTTCGGAGTACGCAAGATGCAGAATGGTCGCATCGGGCTGCTCGGCATGGATACGGTCATATACGTGCGCAAAATCTGCAGGCGCGCAGCCGCTGGTCTTGGGCATTACGCCAAACTCGTTGCAGCGCGAGTAAATCTCGAGCGGATCGATGGAGCCGTCCTCGACGGTCTCGTCACCAATCGTGACATGCATGGGCACGCGCACGATGCCGTAGCGCTCGCAGAGCTCCGGCGTCACATCCGACCCAGACTCAACCACGATTACGTACTTGCCCATTATTATCACGACCCATCTCGACATTGGCTTTTCAATACATGGCACGCGCCGCCGCACTGTTGCACAACGGCGTCCAAGCGCCAAAGAGACGCCGCCCCTTGCGCACAACAAAGGACAGCGTCTCCCTGGAAAACTCCGTGCTAACCTGAGATTCTACACGGTTTATTACTAAGTGTTACTTACTCCGCAAACGGTCGCTATACGCGATAAACGGTAGTTGGCCGCGGCAACTGCGATTCATTTCGCCCAGCAAGTCCAATCGTGCCCCATGCACGGTTAATGCACGAGGCGGTAGAAATTCATCGATGCCGCACCCTCGGCATGCAACCCCATCGCCGAAACCGCCGGCGAATAGGTACGGCTCGTAAGTGCCGCCTCGCCGCCATTTGCAAAAATCTCGACCATCGTAGTGTCCGAAAGCACGCGCAGGTCGCGAAGCTCGCTGAGCTCGATCGACCTCTGGTCGCGCCCATAGCCTTCGTCACCCATGTCGAGGGTAAGCATCCCGTCTGCATAGCGCACAAAGACACCCTTGCGAATCTCGAGCTCGACCATCTTGGCGCCCTCACAGGAAACCACAAGATCAAACAGGCGGCCCGGCTCCTCAACGGTTTCACCGCCTGTCGCGCGAACGCAGTCGCCGCGCATCCTCTCAATCTCGTGCGCCGGCTGCTGGCAGAGCTTACCATCGCGCATGCTCAGCTCTCGCGGCACCGTCAACGCGCACTGCCACCCGCGCGCCACCGTCGGGTTTTCTGCCGTCGCATCGGGGCAACCCGACCATCCGATCATCAAACGCCGGCCTGCAGCATCCTCAAAGGACTGCGGAGCATAGAAATCAAAACCGGCATCGACCATCGGGGGCATGCCCTGCCCGACGATTTTAAAGCTCGGCGCCTCCCAATCGGCCTCGATAGGGAACCACACGCACTGATGCGGATTGCGGTAACGCCAACCATCGGCAGGCACACCCTGCGGACAGCAAACGAGAATAAGCTCGCCATCGAGCTCAAACAGATCGGGGCACTCCCACATAAAGCCAAAGTTCTCGTCCAGCTCAATGCGCGTCGCATAGCTCCAGACCCCTAAATCACGCGAAGTATAGACAAGCACGCAGCCACGGTCGTCTTTCGTACGAGCGCCCAGAACCATGTAGTAGATACCATCGTGCTCAAGGATCTTGGGGTCGCGCACGTGCGTACCGATATCGTCGGGGTAATCGACTGGTCCAACAGCCATGCGCTTCTCGCCCAATTCGTCGGGATTCTCGGCAACCATATGAATCTGGTTTTGCTCACGGCCCGTCAACACGTAGTCGTAATCATCGCGGTCAAAATGCTTGACGTTGCCGGTATAGAAGTAGTGAATCTTGCCATCACGTACAAAGGCAGAACCAGAATACGCTCCGCTCGAATCCAAATCGGAATCGGGGAACAGCACGGGGCCGTGATTCTCGTACGTCACAAAATCCTTTGTCGTCAGATGGTTCCAAAGCACTGGACCGCCATGCGCAGCATCGAAAGGATCGTATTGATGATAGATGTGATACGTATCACCAATCTGAACCAAACCGTTGGGGTCGTTGAGCCAGCCAAGCTCAGGCTCCACATGGAACAGAAGCCTATCGGGGTCGGACGCGATGCGAGCCGCCGTCTCATCCTGTCCGGCACGCCACTGCTCATAGTCCGCGCGTGTCACCTTGTTTTTTTGATTTAACATCGCCGTTGACTTTCTCGTCTATGGGGAAGGACGCTCGACTCACACGAGTCGAACGCCCTTCCTCAAATGAACTTATCCTCAGATTACACTGAACGGCTCAACTAGAAGCTAACGTCGAAGCCAGCGCCAGCGCCCTCTTCATCGGTGGTCGGCACGCCCTTTGCCTTGTTGTAGGCAAAGATCAAGACGATCGGCACGATAAAGGCGATGAGATTGCCAGCCACATACCACACGAGGGTCTCGGGCGTGACGATGAGCAGGCCAAGCACGCCGGTCAGACCCTGACCGATAGCGCGCACCTCAAAGAGCTTGACGAAGGCACCGCCGCAGCCTGCACCGATGCATGCGCAGATGAACGGAATGATCGAATAGCGCATGTTTGCAGCAAAGATAGCGGGCTCGGAGATTCCGACCAGCGTCGGGATAAAGGACGACATGCAGATGTTGCGCTCTTTGGAGTGCTTCTTGTGAATGAGGTACATACCGATGGCGCCGCCGCCCTGGGCGATGATGGAAACCGACCAGATGGCCTGGATGTAGTTGAAGCCAGTCGTGGCAACAAGGTTTGCCTCGATACCCTGGATGAACTGATGCGTACCGGTAACGACGAGCGGCTGCAGGAACGCGGCGAAGACAAAGGCACCAAAGACGCCCATCCTGTTGTACAGGATATCGATTACGCCGGCGAGGACGTCACCGATCAGGTTACCGAGCGGGCCGAACACGGTGAACAGGGCGACGTTAGCAAGAATCAGGGTAACGGTCGGGACAAAGACGAACGAAACGACCTCGGGGATGTACTTCTGGGCAATCTTTTCGACCTTGGCCATAAACCAGGCGGTCAGAATTGCAGGGAACACGCCGCCCTGGAAAGCAACCATGGGAATGGAGAGCGGACCAAAGTTCCAGTACTCAGCACCCGTCGGGTCCATAACGAACGTGTTGCGGTTCATAAGGCTCGGGTGAACCATGACGATACCGACGAGGATGCCCAGGATCGGGTTACCGCCAAAACGCTTGACTGCGCTGTACATAACCAGGACAGGCAGGTAGTCGAACGTGGTGGCGATAATGGCAAAGAAGCTTGCGAGGTTCTTGAGGAACTCGCTGTGATCGGCGAGGCTGCCCTCCATGCCAAAGAGGCCGTTGGCAACGATCAGCGACTTAAGGCCGATGATGATTGCAGCGCCGACGAAGGCGGGAATGATGGGAATAAAGATGTCCGAGAATACCTTGAGGACCGAGAAGAACTTGCCCTTCTTGTCCGCCTCGGCGCCCTTGACCTCGGAAGCGCTGATCTCCTTAACGCCCGTCAGAGCCATAAACTCATCGTAAACCTTGTTGACGGTACCGGTACCGAAGATGATCATGAGCTGGCCGCTGTTGTACAGCACGCCCTTGACGCCATCGATGTTCTCGAGCTCGGCCTTGTTGTATTTGCTCGTATCCTTGAGCACCAGACGCAGACGGGTCACGCAATGCGTGGCGCCCTCGATGTTCTCCAGTCCGCCGACGTTGTCGACGACTTGCTGGGACACTGCCTTGTAGTCCATGTTCCTCTCCATTCCTTTTCTAAATCATAAAACGGTTCGTTGCCGCTACAGAGACGCGATCGTTGCGTTTGCGCACTTGAGCGCACCGTCGGTGACGGTAAGCGCCACACCCTGGCCCTGCTTGTTGCAGAAGCGAGCGTTGAGCGCAACATCATCGACAAAGATGGTCGCGATGTCGTCGTCGACGACCAGACGCACATGGTGAGTGCCCTCGCCCTTAAAGAACAACGGACGCTCGAGGCCCATGTTGTTGACCTGGAACCACGGGTACTGGGGAGCCGGCGTGAACTCGAGCTTGCCCTCGCGCAGGTTGGCGCGGAACTCATAGGCAAGACCAGTCTCGGCGTCCTCGGCGAACTTGACCGAGAAGCCGGCAGCGTTACCGCCGAGCTCAATGTCGGCATCGAGCAAGTAGGTGGAGCCGGCATCCGCGGCGAGCACCTGCTCGACCTTGCCCGACTCGCAGGAAAGCTCAAAGGTCTCGACTGCCTTAGCCTCGCCAAAGGCGCCAAGCATGCTGTCGGGGAGCTTGGTGCCGAGCGTTCCGTCGGCACGCTGAACGATCTCGAGGGGCATAAAAGTGCCACCCCACAGGTAAGAGCTGGGGTCGCCGCCCTCGTCGCGCGTCGGGACCCAACCAAAGAGAACGCGGCGCTCGCCATCGAATGCGGTGCGAGCGGCGTAGTACGCGCGGCCGTCGAAGGAGTCGTCAGCGGGGGTAATCCAAGGACCGTTGATGGACTTGGACATGCGGTAACGGGTCTTGTTGCCGTCGCTGTACTCGGAAAAGACGAGGTACCACCAGTCGCCCATCTTAAAGAGATCAGGCATCTCAAACATGGTGTACAGGCCCGGGTTCCACCAGTCGCCCTGGAACTCCCAGTTGGTCAGATCCTTGGAGGTGAACTTGACCAGGCGGCCGGTCATCAGACGCTTGTCCTCGCCCACACGCGTGCCGAGGATGAGCATGTACTCTTCGTTCTCCTCATCCCAAAGCACAAAGGGATCGCGCCAGTTGCGGTCATCGTAACCCTCCTGGGGCGGAAGCAGCGTCTCGGCGATGTTCTTCTCCCACTTGACGGCGTCGTCGCTCGTCGCGTGAAGAAGAACCTGCTTCATCAAACGTGCGCGGACCTTATCGCGATTGCAACCAGTGTAGAGCGCATGGTACTTGTCGCCCACCTTAAACACCGTGCCGGCATAAATGTACTGGTCGACTTCCTCGTCGCCGCCGCGCTCAAGGCTCTCGCCAAAGTCCTTGTAGTTGACGAAATCCTTGGTCGTAGCGAGTGCCCAGCCAAACGGCTCTCCGAAAGGTTCGGGGTTACGCGTGTCACGCTGATGATAGAGATAGAACGTGCCGTCCTCGCCGTACGGCATGATGTCGCCTACCCAAATTCCCTCAGGCTGGTAATACACCTTGTGCATCCGAGACTTCCTTTCCACGACATACTAACTCGGTACAATGGCAAGATATGTCAATCGTTTTCATATGTCAAACGTTTTCACACCAATACGTCTTTTCGCAGTTCCAGTCGTCGGCAAACGGTTGACATATGCCGGTGAACGGTCATCAGAGGCGTTTGAGGAATTCTTTTGGCACGGGATGAACTACGCGGTTTTGCCCTCAATGAGTTCAACGGGGAGCTTGATATTCGATTCGGGATTATCGCCGTTAATAAGAGCGATGATGGATTGCGCCGCGAGCTCTCCGATGCGATCGATATCTTGACGTACGGTTGTTAAGTCAGGCATAAACGTCATAGTTCGGCGGGCACCATCCGCGCCCACGACCTTAATATCGTCTGGAGCGCTCAAGCCGCGCTGCTTCATCACGTTGAGACAGATGGCCGCCATCGTATCGTCTCCCGCAAAGATGCCGTCAATATCGGGGTTCTCATCGAGGATCTTCGCAACGACCGCGCCCTTTTCGTCGTCGGGCTTAACGAACTCAACCTCACGGACAAGCGCGGACAAACCGGCCTGCTCAACAACATCGAGGTAGGCATCGGTACGCTTATTGGCAGGCATGCGCATGCGGCTATTGCTGCGCAGGCACAGGATACGCCTGCAGCCGTCATCAATCAGACGGCGCGTGGCGAGCTCGCCGATGCCATAGCTGTCACTTGCAATCTGGACAGAGCCCTCGCCGAGATCGCAGTCGATGCCAACCAGGCTCAAGCCCATTTCGGCATATGCCTCGGCACCGATATTGAGGGAGTTGACGATGACACCGTCGACCATATTGCGGCGGAGCATGTCAATATAGGAACGCTCAAGATCGGGTCGATTGGCGCTGTTGCACAGCAACATCTTAAAGCCGTTTTCCGCTAACGTGCGCTCGACCGCCTGCACAACCTGAGCATGGAACGGGCTGCTCACAAAGGGAACGATCATACCGATAAGATTCAGGCGACCGTTGAGCATGGCACGGGCGATATCGTTGGGCGTATAGTTGATGCGCTCCATCGCGGCATGGACCTTATCGCGGGTCTCTTGGCTAATATAGCCGCGATTATTAAGCACGCGAGATACCGTAGTAGGCGAAACCCCCGCCACCGCTGCAACTTCCTTGATGCCAGGCTTAGCAGAATCCTTAGAACGAGCGCCCTCGCGAGCCATAGCACCCTCCCCCATCAACATGTCAAACGTTTACATACGAACAAAGCATACCCCAACAACAGCGGGAAGACGGTAACAGCACAAGTAAGTAAACGACTCATCCAAATAATTAGGAGAGTTCCGCCTAAAGGGTGACTACACAGGACCCCCGCCGGGCCGCTTTGGGTTACTTTCCAAAACATTTCCGCAGGATGCAAAGGGCTCCGCCGCGCGAAGCGCGCAGCGGAGCCCTTTGCATGTCCGAGGACGTTTTGGAAAGTAACCCAAAGCGGCCCGGCGATCCTGCGGGAGTTAAACCCCTTTAGAACTTGTCGTGGAAGGTACGCGAAATGACCTCGTCCTGCTGCTCCTTGGTGAGCGTGTGGAAGTTCACGGCATAGCCGGAAACGCGGATGGTCAGCTGCGGGTACTTCTCGGGGTGAGCCTGAGCGTCAAGCAGCGTCTCACGGTTGAAGACGTTGATGTTCAGGTGGTGGCCACCCTTCTCGGCGTAAGCGTCGAGCATGTGGACCAGGTTATCGGCCTGAGTCTCGGAAACTTCAGAAACCTTCATAATGTGTCTCCTTCGATCGATAGGCGCCGGCCGAAACCGGCGCACTAATCAGTAATCGTTATTGTTAGTATAGCACTAACAATAGTTACTCGCCCAGCTGATCAAGGTCGATATCGCCAAAGAACACCTGGTCCTCCTTGCCGAGCGCACTCGGGATAATGGAGAAGGTGTTGGAGATGCCGTCCTGAGCATCGCGGAACGGGAGCTTGGAAACCGAAGACAGCGAAGCGATGGCGCCGTGGCTATCGCGCTTGTGCATAGGGTTAGCACCCGGGGCGAACGGCTGACCAGCCTTGCGGCCGTCAGGCGTGGAACCGGTCTTCTTACCGTACACGACGTTGGAGGTAATGGTCAGAACCGAGGTCGTGGGCACGGAGTTGCGGTAGGTGTCGTTCATGCGGATGTACTCCATGAACTGGTGCACAACGTCGTGAGCGATCTGGTCGACGCGGTCGTCGTCGTTACCGTACTTGGGGAACTCGCCCTCGGTCTCGAAGTCGACGATGATGCCGTTCTCGTCACGGACGGGGTGGACCTTGGCGTACTTGATGGCGGACAGGGAGTCAGCCACGACGGAAAGGCCAGCGATGCCCGTAGCGAACCAGCGGTGCACGTGCTTGTCGTGCAGAGCCATCTGGATACGCTCGTAGCAATACTTGTCGTGCATGTAGTGAATGATGTTCAGCGAGTTGACGTACACGCCAGCGAGCCACTTCATCATGTCGTTGTACTTGGCCACAACGTCGTCGTAATCGAGCGTATCGCCCTCGACGGCGCGATACTTGGGGCCGACCTGCTTCTTGGAGACCTCGTCAACACCGCCGTTGAGTGCGTACAGCAGGCACTTGGCCAGGTTGGCGCGAGCGCCGAAGAACTGCATCTCCTTGCCGATGCGCATGGAGGACACGCAGCAGGCAATGCCGTAGTCGTCGCCGTGATAGACGCGCATGAGGTCGTCGTTCTCGTACTGGATCGAGGAGCTGGCGACGGAAGTCTTGGCGCAGAACTTCTTGAAGTTCTCGGGCAGACGGGTCGACCACAGAACGGTCATGTTGGGCTCGGGGCTGGTGCCCATGTTCTCGAGCGTGTGCAGATAGCGGTAGCTCATCTTGGTAACGAGCGTACGGCCGTCAACACCCATGCCGCCGATGGACTCGGTGACCCACTGCGGGTCGCCGGTGAACAGGGCCTGGTACTCGGGGGTACGGGCAAACTTGACCATGCGGAGCTTCATGATGAAGTGATCCACGAACTCCTGGATCTGCTCCTCGGTGAAGGTACCGTTGGCAAGGTCGCGCTCAGCATAGATGTCGATGAACGTAGAGGTACGGCCGATGGACATAGCGGCGCCGTTCTGCTCCTTGACGGCAGCAAGGTAGGCGAAGTACATCCATTGGATGGCCTCCTGCGTGTTGGTAGCAGGGTTGGAAATATCGAAACCATAGGTCTCGGCCATCATCTTGAGCTCGCCGAGGGCGCGGATCTGCTCCTGCAGCTCCTCGCGATCGCGGATGTTGTCGGCGGTCATGACCGTCGGAGTGGAAGCCTTCTGGGCCTCCTTGTCCTTGATCAGGTAGTCGACGCCGTACAGGGCAACACGACGGTAGTCGCCGATGATGCGGCCGCGGCCATAGCCATCGGGCAGACCGGTGATGATGTGAGCCGAGCGGCAAGCACGCATCTCGGGGGTGTAAACATCGAAGACGCCAGCGTTGTGGGTCTTGCGCTCGAAGGTGTAGCGCTCGACAACGTTCTCGTCGACCTTGTAGCCGTGCTGGCTGGCAGCCTGGCAAGCGATGCGGATACCACCGTTGACGTGCAGCGCGCGCTTGAGCGGCTTGTCGGTCTGGAGGCCAACAATGGTCTCCTTGTCGCGATGGGCATTATCGATGTAGCCAGCGGGGTGGCTCACGATACCCGTGACGGTCTTGGTGTCCATATCGAGGACACCACCCTGCTCGCGCTCCTTAAGCAGCAGGTCGAGAACCTCGCCCCACAGCTCCTTGGTACGCTCGGTCGGACCTACGAGGAACGACTCATCGCCCTCGTAGGGGGTGTAGTTCTTCTGGATGAAGTCTCGGACGTCAACCTCTCCCGTCCAGATACCTTCCTTGAAGCCTTCCCATGCCTCCTGCATTGTGTAACCACGCTCCTAGTTACGTGTAATGCGGCGCTCTCTCACACCGCTGCTTATTGAATTCTTGAATGTTCGGCTTGCACTACCGGCTTCTTCCGTTCTTCACCACACGTTGGTGCAGGAAAAACGTTTGTCCACCTTGGAACTACAACCCAAAACCCAAGATTTCACCCGTCTGAGAAGGATAACATAGCCACCCTCTCCATCTGGGCTGTTATATGTTTCTTTTTTTATATCATAAGAGCGTTTTTTACAAACTCGCAGGAAATGCGAGCGCAAACAACTACCGTTCACCGATTTGTTTAGTTTTTTTCCTTGCCTTTGTACGACGTTCACTCTAGCTGTTATGCCAGCTTTAGCAGGGTAAAGTGCCTCTGAGTAGGCTTTGGGACATGCCTAACGATCTGCCCCAAACTTTACTGGCACCGACGGTGTACGGAGGTCGCCTAAAGGTAGTTTTCTAGGCATGTCCCAAAATCTACCGTATAGGGCGCGCGTGCAGGGGTATCATCTTTCACCGAAAATAGTTTCTTGTGTTAGGGGTTTTCGGTGGAAGATACCGATTTCCATGAGCTTGGGAGTCAGCTCCTTACCGAGTTTGGCGGCATTCACCAGCGCGTTTCGCGCTTTGTGGACAAAGCTCTCAGCGGCGAGATGGCTGTCATGCGCGCCCTTATGCTCGCTGGCGGTTCGCTCACGCCGAGCGAACTCGCTGATCGCGCCTGGGTCTCGAACGCCCGCATTGCCAATATCCTACGCGCTCTCGAAGCCAAGGGCTGGGTTGAGCGTGAGCACTCAAAGACCGACCGTCGTCGCGTACACGTCATAGTGACCGACAAGGGATTCCAGGATCTCGAAATCAAACGCCGGGAATTCGAGGACCGCACCGCGGCTTTCCTCGAACAGCTCGGCGAAACAGATACCCAAGAGATGGTGCGTCTTCTAAGGCGTGCCAACGAAATTATCGACCACAATCAAGAAAGGAGAGATGCCGAGTGAGGATTCTCAAGCTCTTTAAAAAGCATGTCCTGGCACTGCTCGCAGCTATCGTACTTATCGTAATCAGCTGCAACGCCGATCTGGCGCTGCCTACCTATATGAGCGACATCGTCGACGTGGGCGTGCAGCAAGGCGGCATCGCCTCGCCCGTGCCCGACACCATTCGCGCCGAATCGCTCGACGACCTCGAACTCTTTATGAGCGCCAAGGACGCCAAAGCTGTGGAGGCCGTGTTTAGTAAGGCGGACAATAACGGCATTCGAACGTACAAGGGCACCGAGGAGGAGCGCGGCGACGGCGACAAGATTGCCGACATCATGAGCCTGCCTGAGACCGTCGTGCTCGCCTTCAACCAGGGCATTGACGCCGACTCCATGGGCGACATGACCGGCGCATCCACCGAGGCAAGCGATGGCGGCGCCGCTCAGGCCATGCCCACCCCCGAGCAGATGGCAGCGATGACGCCCGAGCAGCTCGCCGAGATGCAGCAGAAGGCCGCAGCCGCGCAGAGCATGCAAAAGCAGATCGACGCCGACGGCGGTAAGATCACCATGAAGAGCCTGCGCCTAGGCGTTGAAGGCGGTCTTATCGATCAGGGCAAGCTCGTCGAGGGCGCCAACCAAATGGCGGACAAAATGGGCTCCATGTCGGGCTCCATCGTCACCCAGCGCGCCGTGAGCTATGTACAGGACGAGTACAAGGCACAGGGCATCGACCCCGCCGACGTGCAGAACGCCTACCTGAGCCGCATGGCGACCACGATGTTTGGACTGTGTCTGGTGTCGCTGGTCGCCACCATCCTGACCGGTGCCGTGGCTTCGCGCACCGCCTGCTCCATCGCCCGCGACCTGCGCCGCGAGACCTTCAACAAGGTTATGCACTTCTCGCCGGCCGAGGTGGGCAAGTTTAGCCAGGCCTCGCTCATCACCCGCTGCACCAACGACATTCAGCAAATCCAGATGGCCGCAACTCTGTTTATCCGCATGTGTCTGATGGCCCCCGTCATGGGCATCGTCGCCGTCATGCGCGTCCTGGCCAACCATACCGGCCTGGAGTGGACCATCGCCGTTGCCATCATCGCGGTCTCGGCCGTCGTCGGCGTGCTTATGGGCCTCACCATGCCCAAGTTCAAAAAGATGCAAAGCTTTGTTGACCGCGTGAACCTTACCGCCCGCGAGCTGCTCGACGGCCTTATGCCCATCCGCTCGTTCAACCGCGAGGAGCATGAGCTCGAGCGTTTTGACAAGGCTTCGCTCGACCTGATGACCACGCAGCTCTACACCAACCGCGCCATGAGCTTTATGATGCCGCTCATGATGCTCGTCATGAACTGCATCACCGTGCTTATCGTCTGGTTTGGCGCGCAGGGCGTGTCCGACGGCGTGATGCAGGTCGGCAACATGATGGCGTTCATCTCCTACACCATGCAGATCGTCATGGCGTTTATGATCCTCACCATGGTTTCGGTCATCCTGCCCCGCGCCGAGGTCGCAGCCGAGCGCGTGGAAGAGGTCATCACTTGCCCCACCAGCATCAACGACCCCGTCTCGCCCAAACTGCCCGCGGCCAGCGCGCCGCGCGGTGAGCTCACCTTCCGCGACGTGAGCTTCCAGTATCCCGATGCCCGCGCCGATGTCATCAGCGGCGTAAACTTCACCACGCATGCCGGTCAGATGCTCGGCATCATTGGCTCCACGGGCTCGGGCAAGTCCACGCTCGTGCAGCTGATTCCGCGCCTGTACGACGTCACGGGCGGCAGCATTTCGCTCGACGGCATTGACGTGCGCGACATGACCCTTTCCGAGCTGCGCCGCCGCATTGGTTATATCCCGCAGCAGGGACGCCTGTTCTCGGGCACCGTCGAGAGCAACCTTAAGTTTGCCGGCGACATGGTAAGCGACGAGGACATGCACGAGGCCGCACGCATCGCCCAAGCCGAGGACTTTATCGCCGAGCGCGAGGGCGGCTACGACTCCCCCATCAGCCAGGGTGGCTCCAATGTTTCGGGCGGTCAGCGCCAGCGTCTGGCCATCGCCCGCGCCCTGGCCAAGAAGCCCGAGGTCGTGGTGTTCGATGATTCGTTTAGCGCGCTCGACTACAAGACCGACGCGCGTCTGCGTGAAGAGCTCGCCAAAAACGTCACCGACGCCGCACTCGTGGTCGTGGCCCAGCGCATCGCGACCATCATGCACGCCGACCAGATCATCGTGCTCGACGACGGCCACGTAGTGGGCACCGGCACGCACGAGGAGCTGCTGCGCAGCTGCCCGGCGTACCTGGAGATCGCACAGTCACAGCTTTCCGCCGAGGAGCTGGGGCTTACCCAAGAAGAAATTGCAGCCGTCATGGAAGGAGGCGAGCGCTAATGGCAGACGAGACCAAGACTCAGATTCCCAAGCCCACCCGCCAGCGTGGTCCCATGGGCCGCATGGGCGGCATGCGTCGCGGCGAAAAGGCCAAGGACTTTAAGGGCACCATGAGGCAGCTGCTCGGCTATATCGGCCAGCACAAGATTGCCGTGTTTGCCGCCGTCGCCTTTGCCGTGTGCTCGGTCATCTTTAACATTGTGGGACCCAAGGTGCTCGGCCAGGTTACGACCAAGCTGTTCGAAGGCCTGGTCGCCAAGGTCAACGGCACCGGCGACGTTGACTTTGACTGGATCGCCAAGACGCTCGGCTTTTTGCTCTGCCTGTATCTGGCGAGCTCTGTCTGCAGCCTGGTCCAGGGCTGGCTCATGACCGGTGTCACGCAAAAGATCTGCTACCGCATGCGCAAGGAGATCGCAGCCAAGATTGCCGTCGTGCCGATGAGCTACTTCAATGGTCACAGCAAGGGCGATGTGCTCAGCCGCATCACCAACGACGTCGATACACTCGGCCAGTCGCTCAACCAGAGCGTGACGCAGCTTATTACGTCCGTCACGCAGATTATCGGCGTGCTCGTCATGATGCTGTCGATCAGCCTGCCGCTCACCGGCGTCACCGTGCTCACGCTGCCGGCAGCCGCAATTATCTTGATGGTGATGATTCACTTCTCGCAGCCGTACTTCCGCGAGCAGCAGCAGGTCCTGGGCGCCGTCAACGGCATTATCGAGGAGGACTTTGCCGGTCAAAACGTCATTCAGGTGTTCGACCGCGCCGAGGCCTCAATCGAGGAGTTCGACCGTCAAAACGACCGCCTGTTTATTAGTGGCTGGCGTTCGCAGTTCCTGTCGGGCCTGATGATGCCGCTTATGAGCCTGGTGGGCAACATGGGTTACGTGGGCGTTGTCGTGGTGGGCGCGCAGCTCGCGCTGACCGGCAATGCCACGCCCGGCGACATCCAGAGCTTTATCCAGTACGTGCGCAACTTTACGCAACCCGTGCAGCAGCTGGGCAACGTGAGCAACACGATGCAGTCGATGGCAGCTGCCACCGAGCGTGTGTTTGAGTTTTTGGCCGCACCCGAGGAGGAGCAGAAGGCCGACGCGCAGATCCCTGAGAAGCGCCCCGGCCACGTGGAGTTTGACCATGTGAAGTTTGGCTATACGCCCGACAAGACCATCATCCACGACTTTAGCTGCGAGGCGCAGCCCGGCCAGACCATCGCCATCGTCGGCCCCACCGGCGCCGGCAAGACCACGCTCATTAAGCTGCTGCAGCGCTTTTACGACGTGGACGGCGGTTCGCTGCGCGTCGAGGGCGTCGACGTGCGCGACTGGGACCGTGCGGCACTGCGCGGCGAGTTTGCCATGGTACTGCAGGATACCTGGCTGTTTAACGGCACCATCCGCGAGAACATCCGCTACGGACGCCCCGATGCGAGCGATGCCGAGGTCGAGGCCGCTGCGCGTGCCGCGCGTTGCGACCACTTTATCCATACGCTCGCCGGCGGCTACGACTTTATGATCAACGAGGAGGGCACTAACCTGTCGCAGGGTCAGCGCCAGCTCGTGACCATCGCCCGCGCCATTTTGGCCGACCGCCCGGCGCTAATTCTGGACGAGGCAACCTCCAACGTTGACACTCGTACCGAGGAGCTTATTCAGCGTGCCATGGATGCGCTGATGCAGGGCCGTACCAGCTTTGTTATCGCGCACCGCCTGTCCACGATCCGCAACGCCGACGTGATCTTGGTAATTCGCGACGGCGACATCGTCGAGAAGGGCACGCACGACGAGTTGCTCGCCCAGGGCGGCTTCTACGCCGACCTGTACAACTCGCAGTTCGACGAGGCGGCGTAAATTCTGCCGCAGGGAACGAATAACGCCCGAGAACGGGGGCGCAGGACAACCTGCGCCCCCGTTTTTGTTCTGCGGCCCTTGAGCCGCCTCCCCTGGGACCTGATTGACAGCCCCTTCGAGGCCCCGTGGGCAAAAAAGGGCAAATATGAGTACTGTTACCTTTTTAGTAACAGCCAAAACCGCCTCAAACGACCTCTTTGCGGGCTCTATACGCCTTCAAATTAATCAAAACGCCCGTTAGCAGGCTTCTGCGTGCCAACGTTAATGAACATATTTATCACTTTGTCTATTATCTCGCTAGACGGATATGTTACTAGGTTAGCAACATTACTCATATTTGGCATTTTTGCCCGCAGGGTGTTTCCTGGGGAACCGACAATAGCCTTAGGGTCCCGCGCGACGCCACTCCCTCCCGGTATCCGCCGACGTTCCCCCATATAAAACCTGCCAAAATAAACCTGTCCCTTTTGGCAGGTTTCGGGGTGGCAAGGGCTTGCACTTTAGCGTGCGACAGCGGATAATGCCGAACACTCGACAATACGCTTATTGCTCTTTCTATAGATTGAGGAGGCCCCTATGGCCATGGAATTCAAACGCAGGCTGCCGATCCCCATGGAGATCCGCGAGGAAATGCCGCTTTCTGCCGAGCTTACCGCCAAAAAGCAGGCATTTGACGCCGAGGTCGCCAAAGTCTTTACCGGCGAGGACGCACGCAAGGTGCTCATCATCGGCCCGTGCTCTGCCGACCGCGAGGATTCGGTCCTCGAGTACATGAACCGACTGGCCAAGACCGCCGAGGAGGTCAAGGACAAGCTCATCATCATTCCGCGCGTCTACACCAATAAGCCGCGCACCAAGGGCACCGGCTACAAGGGCCTGCTGCACAACCCCAACCCCGAGGCTCCCGACGACCTGCTCGAGGGCGTCAAGGCCATCCGCCATATGCACCTGCGCGTTATTAAGGAAACAGGCTTCTTCACCGCCGACGAGATGCTCTATCCGTCCAACTACCAGTACCTCGTTGACCTGCTGAGCTATGTGGCCGTGGGCGCACGCTCGGTCGAAAACCAGGAGCATCGCCTGGTGTCGAGCGGCATTTCGGTACCCGTCGGCATGAAGAATCCCACTGCCGGCTCTACCACCGTTATGCTCAACTCCATTTACGCCGCCCAGGCGCACCAGAGCTTCATCTTCCGCAACTGGGAGGTCGAGTGCGACGGCAATCCGCTCGCACACGCCGTTATGCGTGGCTACATCGGTCTCGATGGGCGCACCTACCCCAACTACCACTACGAACACCTGGAACGCTTGGCCGAACGCTATACCGAGCATGCCGGCTATGCCAATCCGGCAGCGGTCATCGACTGCAACCATGACAACTCGGGCAAGCGTCCGCTGGAGCAGTATCGCATTTGCAAGGAGGTGCTCGACAGCTGCCGCCGCAACGAATCCATCTCCAAGCTGGTCAAGGGCTTTATGATCGAGTCCTACCTGGAGGACGGCAACCAGCCGGTCGACGGCGGCGTCTTTGGCAAGTCGATCACCGACCCGTGCCTGGGCTGGGAAAAGACCGACTACCTCATCCACGAGATCGCGGAACGTATTTAGCTACGCGGTTTTACCAAACCGCGTAACGGCTCGACGCTGCAAACCCGCCAGAACGGCAATCTGCCTTTCAACTTCGGCGGCATGATCAAAAGATCAATGCCGCCTCGTTTCAAGGCACCTTGCTCGCTCTGGCGGGTTTTCGCTGACGTTTTTCGACCTGCATTGTTGCCAGAGTTGGCACCAATGACTAATGCGATAGCTAGCTACGTCGGTCCGATTGATCGGCTGGGTTTCCGAGGTGCGGCAGATTCCCGCGAAAGAGGAGGGCATAGACCTTAAGGGTCATGCCCGACGATTGAAGGGCAAGGTGCCGTGCCTCGGGAAGACAGACAGTTACGCCGAGGGCTCCTGCTGCGTAATGCAGTGGATATTTCCGCCACCGAAGACAACCTGCTCGGACTGAACGCCGACGCACTTGTAGACGCCCTCGCCCCAGACCTCGTCGTAGATCTTCTGGAGCGTGTCAACGGCAAGCTGATCGTTCTCGTCGCCGTACTGCGGGACGATAACGCCGTGGTTGGTGACCAGGTAGTTCATGTAGGAGGCGATCAGCGGCTCGTTGGCAACGCGCGGCTCGGCGTTCTCGTCGGCGTCGATGGTGTCGCAGGAAGCCTGGTCCATGAACAGCGGGTTCACAGGCATGCAGAGCTTGTAGACCTTCATCTTGCGGCCCTTGGCGTCAACGGCGTTGGAAAGGGTCTCGTAGACAGCATGGCATTGCTCGTAGAACGGATACTCGGGATCGTCGGTCCAGATGCAGGCCATGACGCCCGGAGCGATGAACGTAGCGACATCATCGATGTGGCCGTTGGTCTCCTCGGGGTCGATGCCCTCCTTAACCCAGATGACCTTCTCGACACCCAGGTAATCCTTGAGGTGCTCGTCCATATAGGCGCGAAGTTCCTCACTCCAGGGCTCAAACTTCTTGTGGAACTTGGGCCAGATGGACTCGGGATCCTCTTCCTCCTCCAGAACCGCAGAGCAGGTGCGGCCCGGGGAAAGCAGGCACTGGTCGGTCACGACCACGGTGCCTTCGCCGTCGACGGTAATGGAGCCGCCCTCGAGGATCATGTCATCGGGACGATAGCGACGGCAGCCGGAAAGCTCAGCCATCTTAAGGGCAATCTGCTCGTCCTTGTCCCACGGGAAATAGAGGCCGTCGACGAGGCCGCCGTAGGCGTTGAAGTGCCAGTGGTTGGCGCGCTTATCGCCCTTGCCATTGATAACAAAAGTGGCAGCGGTGTCGCGGAACCAAGCGTCGTCGGTGGTCATCTCGATAACGGTGACGTTCTCGTCTTCCTCAAAGGCGGCCTTGCAGTTGGCGTAGTCGGCCTGGTTTGCGCACATGGTGACCGGGGTGAACTCGGCGATGGCGCGAGCGATGGCGGCATACTGCTTCTGAGCCGGCTTGGCGCCGTGGGCCCAGGTGTCGGTGCGGTGGGGCCAACCCATCCACACGCGATCCTGCGGAGCGAACTCAGCGGGCATAAAGAAGCCGTCGGCCTTAGGGGTGGACTCGGACTCGGTGATCGTACGCATAAGATTTCCTCCAAATCGAACGATCGCTTGCTGCGGGCGGGTTACCCTCAGCCTAAAACCAAGAGATGGTAGGCGCCCATTCCCCGGCAAAGGTCGGGGCGCCTGGCACCGGTTTTCACGGATGTCGCACCGGCAAGCGACGACGTAACCCGGTGCGCGGAGACAAAACGCACGAAGGATACGGAAGAGAGATTGGGGCGGGCGGTGGTTACCGGAGCAATAGCTCACACCCACCTCAGAGAAAGGTTAGCAAACCTGTTGCTTGGGCACGCCTCCGAAGAGGCTAGAGCGTCCCGAGTCGGGAGCGACAAGCCCGACGAAGCGTACGTTGGTACGCGAGGAAGGTTGGAGCCCCGAATCCGGGTGCTCTAGTCCTCCTCGGACTCCTCAGCGAGGCGCTGAGCAGCCAGCTCGGGAGTGAGACCCTTGTACTCGGTCTCGCGGCCCTTAGCACTGACGACGCGGACAACCTCGCCAATAAGCAAGAGCACGATGAAGATGACGATCATCGGGACCTTATCGCCAATCTCATCGACAGAGAACGGAATCAGCGTTGCAACGATAGCCAGAATCAGCTCAATGCAGGGAATAGCCAGCATGACCTTCATCATGGCGCCCTTAAACGGGAACGTAAAGATACGCTCACGGTTGGGGTCGTTCTTACGAAGGTTGAGGAATGCCGGGAACATCGGGATGTAGGTCAGCAGCAGGAAGACAACGGAGGTACCGAAGAGCATCCAGAAGACACCGTTGGAGATGGCGTCGATGGGAACCAGCTGCAGGCACAGCACCAGGGAGGCAACGATGGCGTTGACCAGGTTGGCGCCGTTGGGCATGTCGTCATCCGAGATCATCGAGGCGAAGACCTTGGGCATGTTGCCATGCTCGGCAGCATAGCGAGCGACGGAGTTGACGCCGAAGGACCAGGCAGCCATGTTGGCGAACAGCGTGATCAGGAAGGCGATGCAGATGACCTTAAAGATCATGGAATCGCCCACAATAGTCTGGACAGCGTAGATCATGCCGTAGTCGGGATCGATGGAATCGGCCGACACAGCAGCGCCGATGCCAAAGCCAGCGAACAAGTAGATCACGGCGATGGACAGGCCGCCGACGATGATAGCCTTGGGGATATCGCGAGCGGGATCGGCCATATCGTCGGTCATGGTGCAGATGACCTCGAAGCCCATGAAGTTAAAGATGATGATCGACAGGTAGCCAAGCGCGTTGGTGTTGGTGAGCTCGGGCAAGAAGGTGGCAGCGGACATATCGTTCGCAAAGCCGTTCTCCATGGCGTACCAGATGCCCAAAGCGCCGACGATAACGGCAACGGCAACCTTGATGACGGCGCCGCCGTTCAGGACCCACTCGGAGTCGGCAGCCTTGGAGCGACCCATAAGATAGACGATCCACACAAAGGCAAGGTCGATACCAATCTTGGCAATCAGATTGAACTCGACGCCAAAGACCATGCCCAAAATGTCCAGGAACATAGTGGCCAGCGAGGCAATCCACAGCGGGTAGTTAACCCAGTAGTAGTACGAAATGCGGGCGCCCCACTTGTCGCCCAGGCCATCGCGTACCCAGTCGTAAATGCCACCCTCACCGTCATAGGTAGTGCCGAGCTCGGCAACGACCATGCCATAAGGGAGCAGGAAGGTCAGAATCAGGAAGATCCACCAGAAGAACTGCTGGTTGCCAATGGCAGCAGCAGGTGCGGCGGCCTCGCAAACGAAGACGACGCAGATGATGGTCGAGATGACCGTCAAGAAGGAAAGCTTTTTCTTTCCGTCGCTCATGATGAGCTCCTTCGCTCAGTCTTGGACAAATCGAGGTCCTTAAGATATTAAGGCAATTGCCGGGCCTCGGTGAGCGGGCGACAGGAGACGAGCATCCGCCGCCCGCAAGCGTGCTTCTACGATGAAGTTACGCGGTTTTACCAAACCGCGTAACGGCTCGACGCTGCAAACGCCCCTAAGCGGCAATCTGACGTTCAATCGTCGGTCGCGTACCGAAGTACGCTT
>JAGZDZ010000066.1:0-1908 GCA_018368535.1 Collinsella sp.
CAGGAAGCCCAGGAAGTAGAAGGGCACGAGCTGCTTGGTGAGCACCAGGCGGCCGAGCATGGCGAAGCCCATGGCCGGCAGGATGTTGGCGGCAACGCCAAAGCCAGCAAGGACAAAGGGCGGGATGAAGTCGAGCATGCCCTGGATGGCGTCAGCACCCAGATAGAACGACAGCGAGCACAGCAGGAACGCCATGATGATACCGGTCAAACCGATCAGGAAGTGCATCGCATAGACACCCTTAAGGTTGCCCTGGCCGGAGAAGACATCAGCGCGGTCAACCAGAATCGGCAGGGCGGCGTTGAGGATGTTCTTGATGGCAAGGCACAGCGTGGCGATGGGCATGGCAAGCGCGATGGCTGCCTCGGTGCTCTGGCCCAGCTGGATAGCGAAGGCGCAGGCGAGCACGCCGCCGATCGTCTCATCAGGCGGCACGTAGGCGCCGATGGAGATCGAGCCCATGAACAGCAGCTCCAGACTCGCACCGATCGCGAGGCCGGACTGCAGGTCCCCCAGCACCAGGCCCACGAGCGGGCACAGGACGATGGGGCGGAACGCATAGAGCGTACCGAGCTGGCAGTCGAACTTACCAAATGCGGCGATAAGTCCGATGAGGATTGCTTGGGTAAGCATATATCCCCCTTTCCTAATAGGACACTACGAAGAGCTCAGGCTCTTCGAATTCAAACGCCTAGAGTACGCTTGCGCAGTCGACCTTGGGGTCATCGGCCAGAGGACGGATCTCGACCTCAACGCCACGATCCAGCATCTCGCGCACATCGGCTTCCTCGGCCGCGGTCAGGAAGATCTGGCGAGAGACTTGACGAGCATCGGGGCGCTTCTCATCCTTGGGCTTGGTGTTGCCCAGGTTGACCGACTTGATCTGCGGGCAGCCCTCAACAAGCTGCTTTGCCTCAGCGATGGTGGCGACGCAGATGATCATCTTGTACTTGTCAGTCACGCCCGAATTGATAGCTTCGATGGCATGCTCCATATCTTTAATGACGAGCTTGCAGCCGGCAGGCTTGCCCATCTTGAGTGTCGTCTTCCACACCGGGTCGTTGGCGACCTTATCGCCCACGCAGAAAATGCAGTTGGAGCCAAGGCCCTGAACCCAGGAAACTGCGACCTGGCCATGAAGCAGGCGATGGTCAACGCGAAGTAGCTGAATCATAATGTGACCCCCCAAAGGTCTTGCGCCGTCTTACGGCATGTCAATAAGTGCTGCGGATTAGAACTCTTCTTCCTCGTCGTCATCGACCAACAGGTCGTTGACAAACTTCACGCGCGTATCGTCCGCAGCGACGATGGTGCGAATCGTCTCCTCAACCGGCGTCGACTCGTCAGAGAACAGCAGCTGGATGAGCAGAGGAAGGTTCATGTTGGTAACGAGGTACGTGCGGGGACGTGTCTGGACGATCTTGGTGAACTCGTTGTTGACGCTGCCGCCAAAGAGGTCGGTGCAGACAACGACATCGTCGTCGGCAGACATGCCCGCCAGCAGTTTTTGGGCCTCCTCGGCCACGTCCATGCGGTCATCGACGAACATCGAAAGATCGTGGACGTTGTCGCGCGCGCCCGAGAGCAGCTCGACGCTCTCCTTGATGCCGGTAGCGAAGTGCGCATGGCTGGCGATGATGTACTGTCTCATTCTGTGTTCCTCTCAATAGCCCGGCACGTTCCCGCACCCGTCTTCTTTAGTAGTCGAACTGGTGATAGTAACGGCGATACTTGAGGTTGTGCTTGGTGACCGTCTCGTAGTAGCGGGCCAGGCGGTCGGTCACGAGCACCGTCAGGATCCACGGGGAGACGATGACGCGGAACTCGTCGTCAAGGCCGGGGATCGCGAACTCGGCGGTGTCGATGATGTTGATGTCGGTGTCGCCGGTCACGCCGCGGTTGAGGAAC
>JAGZDZ010000024.1:0-37289 GCA_018368535.1 Collinsella sp.
GCCTGGACGAAGTCCGGGCCCGCGCCTTTAGACGCGAGCCCGGGGCCCGTGGGTTATACCCTAAGAGCAAACCACCCTTTTTAAGGGTGGTTCTGATTATGCCGAGGGGCTTCCTAGCGCGGCAGGCGAATCGTAAAGCGGCTGCCGACGCCCTCGACTGAGGTCACGCCAATGACACCGCCATGGCTGTCGACGATCCACTTGGCAATGGCAAGCCCCAGACCCGAGCCCTGCGCGCCGGCATCGCGTGCGTTGTCGGCGCGGTAGAACCGTTCAAACGCGTGAGCTGCGGATTCCTGGTTCATGCCGATACCCTCGTCCTCAACACTTATGTCGATCGTGCCTGCGCCCGCATCCGGCGCTACGCCAAACGAGATGGGCGTGCCCGCGTCCGAATACTTGGCGGCGTTTTGCACGATCACGCGCAGAGCCTGCTTCACGAGCGCCACGTCAACGGGCGCGTCGCAGCGCGGGTCGCTGACAAGCGCAGCGTCGTACGCCAGTCGATACGTGTGCGCGGCATCGATCATCTGTGACTCCTCGCATACCTCGCCGACCAGCGCGGCCAGGTTGGTATTCGCACGCCGCAGGACCGTGCGTCCGGCGTCGCCGCGCGCCAAAAACAGCAGCTGCTCCACGAGCTCCTGCATATGCTCGCTTTCGGCCTTGAGGGACGCGATGGATTCCGCCAGCACGTCCGGGTCATCTTTGCCCCAGCGGTCGAGCATGTTTACGTAACCCTGAATCACCGCGATGGGCGTTCGTAGCTCGTGGCTTGCATCGTTGACAAAGCGCATCTGCTGCAGCTTTGCCTCTTGCATCTGGCGCAGCAGGCGGTTGAGCGCGACCTCGATGCTTGCCAGGTCGGCGTCGCCGGTGGTGACGCTCGGCGAGTCGACGCTTGCGCGTTCGATGGCCTGCTCCAGCGTTTCCATCTTGCCGCCGGAGAGCTGCATGCGGCCGAGTTCGTCCACGCGCAGGGCCAGATCGTTGAGCGGCGCCATGGTGCGGCGCACGCGGCGGGCGCCGCCGAGCATGTTGAGCACGCTGATGACCTGCCAACCCACAACGACAAGGTAGAGAGGCCATAGCGTGACGAGGTCCTGCGCGAGGGGGAAAGTCTTGGTGGTACGCGCAAGCTCGACGGTATAGGTGAGCGTGGCGGGATCCCAGCCGTGCGTGGGCGTCAGCGACATGCCGTGGACGGCGGCACCGGGGATCCATCCCGCGGTAAACGCGCCGTCGGGCAGCGTTTGGTTATAGCCATAGATGAGGATCGCCGCCGCAGCAACCAGCAGCCACAGGTCGAGCCAGATGTAGCTCGCCAGGCGGCGCCACATGTAGCTCCAGTTGATGGCACGGGCGATGGAGGTGACGCGCTTGGTCTCGGCGTTACGCGCGGCAGACATAGCCCACCCCGCGCACGGTTTGGATGATGCGGGCACCGCCGGCGTCTTCGATCTTGGCGCGCAGGTGCGCGATGTGCACGTCGACGTTGTTGGTGTCGCCCACGTATTCGTAGCCCAGCGCCTCGTGCGCGATGCGCTCGCGCGTGAGCACGGTTTCGGCATGCGTCATAAGCAGGGCGAGGACGTCGAACTCGCGGGCCGTGAGCGCGATGGGCGAGCCGCCGACCGTGACTTCGCGGCGGTCGGGATCGAGCGCGACCGAACCCACGGCGAGCGCGGCGGGGGAGGGCGCGGCAGCGGTCTGGGTCGTGTCGGTTGCCGGGGACATTGTGGCGATACCGGCGGCCGTGCCGCTCGCTACGCCAGCCCCGGCGCTGGCGCCGCCAACGCCCGAAGCCGCTCGCACGGCTTCCGAGCGCTTCAGTGCCACGCGGATCCGTGCGAACAGCTCCTCAATCGCAAATGGCTTGGTCAGGTAATCGTCGGCGCCGGCATCGAGTCCGGCCACTTTGTCCATCACGGCATCGCGCGCGGTGACCATAATCACCGGCACATCCTTGTGCTTGCGGACACGCCGCAAGACCTCCATGCCGTTGAGCTGCGGCAACAGCACGTCGAGCAGAATCAGATCGTAGTCGCGCTCCAGCGCCAGGTCCACGGCAGTGCGGCCATCGGCGGCGTGTTCCACCTGGTAGCCCTCGTGCTCCAGCTCGAGCGTCACAAAGCGGGCGATTTTCTCCTCGTCCTCTACGATCAGGATCCGTGCCATGCGTGCCCCCGTCTGCGATTACTTGTCGTCGTTGAGATTTTGCTTGATGTCGTCCACGGCGTTAGCAGCGCTATCCATAAGGTTGTTGATGCTGCCGGGCACGTCGCCGTCGCTGTCGATGCGGTAGCGCATGCCAAAGAACAGGCCAATCAGCATCAGCCATATCGTGGCGCCCCAGGCAAACAGCGCGACGATGGGAATCAGGATGGGGATGTTGAGGATGATCGCATCGCGGCGCGTGGCGATAAACTTGGTGTCCAGACTCAGGCGGAAGAGCTTTTTGAGGTACTCCCACGCGCTGTCCATCTTCTTGGAGAAGTCGGTCTTTTCGCTCGACTTTTCGTAGGCTGCCTGCGCGGCGACCATCTCGGCAGAGGGCTCATCGACTGGCGCGGACTCGGTGGCGGCATGCGCCGACGTGGTCTGGGTCTTGCCCTGCGACTCGAGCCAAATGATGGCATCCAGAACGTTGCCGTCGGCGGCGTCGAGCGCTGCCTTGGCGTCGGTGTAGCTCACGTTGCACTTGGTGCGGATGGTTTCAACTTTTTCGAGGTCGTCCATGACCTGTCCTTTCGTTCGATGGGCGCGACGCCAGGCGATCTGCTCGGGCGCGAGCGTTGCGTTCGGCGGCCTGCGTTGCGCGGTGCCGCCCCGCCCTTGGTCGAACTCTATAGTGCAGGTTATAGATTAAGCGATTCTTGAGCCAAGATTAACGTTGGATGAGTTTTTGGGTAGCGGTGGGAAAAGTATTAGACCTCGATAGCGGGGGATGTGGTGCCGGTGCAAAACGGCGTCAAAGGTTGGTCGAGCAGGCGGTTTCTCCATTGATGTCCGCACAGCATGTGACACTTACCCTGCCGCCCCGCTCTGTCGCGGCGGCATGTATCTGAACAACGACCCTCTAAGGAGTTCGATATTGATGAGTGACAACACCAAGCATCTCGCAAAGAAGTGCGTCAAGGACGCGTGGCCGTGCCTCGCGTTGCGCCTTGCCGGCACAGCGGTTGCGCTGCTGGCTGTTCTGGGGCCATTCGACGTGCTCCGAAGTGCTAGCTCTCTGCACGTTTGCATGGCCCTTGCCGGCGCCATGATGACCGGTGGCGCGCTCGATTTGATCTTTTGGGTGCTCGACCCGTTTGGATGGAAGAACGAGGGGTAAGCCCTAAGGGATGGAAGGGCTGGAACGGTTGGCTTAGTGATCGTGCAGAATGTGGGCTAGCGACTTACAGGGAAGTGGTAATCCGATGACGGTCTATGTGACGGGCGATATTCACGGCGGCCTCGACATGCAAAAGCTGCGCGACTGGGATCTTGGGGATAGTTTGACGAGCGACGACTATCTGATTGTCGCGGGCGACTTTGGCTTTCCGTGGGATTTCTCTGCCGAGGAATGTGCCGATATCGCCTGGCTGGAGTCGCGCCCCTATACCGTGCTGTTCGTCGACGGCAACCACGAACGTTTCGATCACTGGGCGGAGCGCCCCATGGAGTTGTGGCACGGCGGGCTGACGCAGCGCCTGTCGGATACCTCTCCCATACGGCGCCTGACGCGCGGCGAGGTTTTTGAGCTTGATGGCTCAACGATCTTTACCATGGGCGGCGCCACGAGCGTGGACAAGGAATACCGCATTCCGTATTCCAGCTGGTGGCCGCAGGAGTTGCCGGACGAGCGCAACTTTGAGGAGGCGCGGACAAAGCTCGACAGCGTGGGCTGGAAGGTCGACTACGTGATCACCCACACCTGCTCCACGCGCATGTTGTCGCCCACGCTCTATCCGGCGCCCGGCTGGAATTATCCCGATGTCGATCGACTCACCACGTTTTTTGACGAGCTGGAGGACCGTCTGGACTACAAGCGCTGGTACTACGGGCATTTTCATCGGGATGTCAACCCGGCCGAGCGCCATACCGTGCTCTACGACTGCATCGTTCGCCTGGGCGACGAACTCCAGCCCTGGGATGTTGCGTAGAGGCGGGGTGGCTGGCTACTCGACCGTTACAGTGATGTTCTCCCGATGCGCGCGGATGACGTCCCAGCTAAAGTGCTCGACCAGCTGCTCGGCGGTACGCGGCGTGGTGTCCGGCGCGATGCCTGTTTGCCCGGCGAGCCATCCCAACAGCGCCTCGGGTGTGCCAAAGCGGGTGCGGAGCTCGCCCAGGTCTAGGTCGCGGTCGCGCTTGGAAAGGCGGCGGCCGTCCGGTGACATGAGCAGCGGAATATGTGCGTAGTGCGGTGTGGGCAGTCCCAGCAGATGCTGCAGGTAGATCTGGCGCGGCGTGGAGCCCAGCAGGTCGCATCCGCGCACGACCTCGGTGACGCCCATGGCAGCGTCGTCGACTACCACGGCTAGCTGGTAGGCAAAAACGCCGTCGCTGCGGCGCACCAAAAAGTCGCCGCACTCGGTGGCGAGTGCCTCGCATTGGGCTCCGTACGTGCGGTCAACGAATTCGATCACGTCGTCTGCGAGGTCGTCGACGGTGGGCACGCGCAGGCGTGTGGCCGGGGCGCGCAGGGCGCTGCGGCGGGCAACCTCCTCGGCAGAAAGGCCTCGGCAGGCGCCGCGGTAGATGGGCGTGCCGTCGCTGGCGTGCGGCGCGCTCGCGGCGTGGAGTTCGGCACGCGTGCAAAAACAGGGATAGGTGAGGCCGGCGTCTTGCAGCTGGCGCAGGGCGTCCTCGTACAGATCCAGGCGATCGTGCTGGTAGTAGGGGCCTTCGTCCCACTCGAGCCCCAGCCAGGTTAGATCGTCAATCAGTTGAGCGGCAAGTTCCGGGCGCTTGCAGCGATCGTCCAGGTCCTCGATGCGCAGCACGATGCTGCCGCCCTGGCTGCGGGCCGAAAGCCACGCACACAGGCAACTGAACACGTTGCCCAGGTGCATGCGGCCCGAGGGCGACGGGGCAAAGCGGCCCACGACGGGGATGGGCGCTGCCGTTGCTGGTGCGTCCGCGGCGTGTGTTGCTATGTTGCATGCGTTGATATCCATGCGGACGAGTATAGCGCGGGGCGCGGTGGGGGAGACGCTGCCGTGGCCTGCAAGTTGCCGAGGCCGCGCGTTGCGCGTGCCGGACCACCGGCTCGATAGCTCGATCGCCGCCCGCCAGCCCAACCCCTCAAACGACAGAAACCCCGGCAGCTCTTCGCAACTGCCGGGGTTTCCGCGGAAAAGGGGGACATGATCCTCAAGCGAACGGCAAAGGGGCAAACCGTTTTCGCTCAACTGCTTTATGCCCCTTGCTCGCGGACTCAATCAGTGCGCGTGCGGCAACACAAAGCCGCTACACCTGTGACGGAGCTATGAAGTGGTATCTATTGCCGGAGCGGGCTATGCCAAGGAGTGTCCCAGATTGCCGGCAGATAAGGAACGTCCCCAGGTGCCGGCCGCGGGCGTGACTTTCGTCCCGTTTGATACTCCGCTGGCCTAGATGTTCGTCATGTGCGCCCGTAAACGTGGGACAATGGCGTTGCTGGTATCACAGACAAAGGATGTGCCTATGAACACCCTCGCCGCCAAAGTCAGCCGGCAGCGCCACCTGTTTGCGCGATTCGCTTCCGTCTGCGTGCTCGTCGCGCTTGCGTTGTTGCTGCTGCCTGTCGCCGCGCACGCCGACGGCTACTCCATGACCCAGACCTATATCAGTGCCACGGTCGAGGCCGATGGATCGCTGACCGTTGTCGAGGGACGCCAGTTTGATTTCGACGACGACATCAACGGCGTGTTTTGGGAGATCAATACGGGCTCCAACCAGCAGGGCGGCACGGCGGGCGTCGACGTGCTGAGTGTCGAGGAAGAGGACACCGCGTTTAACAAAGTCGATAGCGCGAACAAGGGCGACTCTGGCGTCTACACGGTCGAGCAGACCGGTGACGGCGTAAGGATTAAGGTGTTCAGCCCTCACGAGAGCGGCGACAGCGCAATCTACTACGTGAGCTACACCATGACCGGTGCGGTTATGAACTGGGCCGATACCGCCGAGCTCTACTGGAAGTTCGTAGGTGACGGCTGGTCTGCGGATTCCGATGACGTCGAGATGGAAGTGTGCTTCGCGAATGCCGCTGCCGGGACGGCGGCCGTCAAGGGCGATAACTTCCGCGCATGGGGCCATGGTCCGCTGACGGGCGACGTGTCGCTCGATGAGGACGAGCCCATGGTCACCTATACCATTCCCTGCGTGCACCAGGGCGAATTCGCCGAGGCACGCATCGCCTTCCCTAGCGACTGGGTGCCGCAGCTTGCCGCTTCGGGCGAAGAGCGCATGTCAACGATCCTGAGCGAAGAGAAGGAATGGGCCGACGAAGCTAACGCCCGCCGCGCTCACGCTCGCATGATTGCCAATGCACTTGCCGTGCTAAGTGTTGTTGCGGCGGTGGCCTTTACCGGCACAATCGTTATGCTCAAGCTGCGCAAGCGCAAGCCCAAGCCGCTTTTCCAGGACGAATATTTCCGCGATGTGCCTTCGGCCGACCATCCCGCCGTGCTTTCGGCCCTCATGAGCTGGAACGAGGTGCCCGATCAGGCATATATCGCCACGCTCATGAAGCTCACTGACGACCGTGTGATCAAGCTGGAGCAGGCGACCGTGACCAAGGCCAAGAAGGGTCTGTTGGGGCGTGAAAAAGAAGAGCAGACGTATCGCGTGACGGTGAGTGATGCGGGCTGGAAGTCGGCCAAGGGCATTGACCACATGGTGCTCAAGGTCTTCTTTGCCGGTACTAAGCCTGACGAGAACGGCGATCGCTCGCGCACGTTCGACGAGCTGCAGCACTACGTCAAGCAGCACGCTACACCCGTGGGCGACAAGCTCGAGGACTATCAGAACACCGTTAAGGGCAAGCTGGCCGATAGCGAGTACGTTGCCTCAGACGGCATTGTTGCAATGGTGTTTTGCCTGGTTCTTGGTATCCTGATTGCCTTTGTTCCCGTGGGATCCATCTTCTTTACCGATGGCGCACAGGCGAACATTACCGCCGCGGTTATCTCGGTGCCGATTGTGCTGGTGGGTATCGGCGTGGGCCTTACGTTCCGCCGCTTTACGCCGGAGGGCGCCGAGGTGGCGGCTCGCTGCAAGGCGCTCAAGCATTGGCTCGAGGATTTCACACGCCTAAAGGAAGCCGTCCCGGGCGATTTGGTGCTGTGGAACAAGCTGCTGGTGATGGGCGTTGCCCTGGGCGTTTCGAAAGAAGTGCTGCGACAGCTGGCCGAGGCCGTGCCTGCGGACCTGCGCAACAGCGACGATTTCTACGACAACTACCCCTGCTACTGGTGGTATTACCATCACTACGGCAACGAGTCTCCGCTCGATTCGTTCAACGATGTGTATCACGAGACCATCCGCGAGCTGGCTTCGAGCTCCGATAGCTCGAGCGGCGGCAGCGGCGGCGGCTTCTCTGGCGGCGGTGGTGGCGGCGTCGGCGGAGGCGGCGGCGGAACGTTCTAGCGCGCTCTGATTTTTGGGATGGATCTTCTCCGGCGACTGCCGACGGATCCATCCCATTTTCATGCGCTACCTACGAAGGCTGTCCCCAACGACTAATCACTGGGAACATCCCTAAATGACTAGGTATGGCTGCTGGGTTTAGGCTGTTAGATCGAGTTCGTAGAGGAAGCTTTCGCGCGGCATGTCGTGGCGACGCTCTTCGCGGTTGGCGCGGTGCGTGGCCGTGCGCTTAAAGCCGTGCAGCTCGTAGAACTTCCACGAGCAGTTGGAGTCGGTGTACAGGTGCGCCCTCGTCGCTCCAAGCGAGGATAGGTGTGAGACCGCGGCATCGAGCAGAACCGTGCCAACGCCCAGGCCATGGACATCGCGATCCACGGCAAGCAGCGTGACCTCGTTGTCGTGCGGCAACGGGCTGCTCTCGAGCAGGCGGTTGTTGGTCCGGATGGTTGCGCGCACAAACGAGAGATACTCGGCGCAGGCATCGGGCTCCAGCTCACGCATCTGCGATAGCAGCGCGCGTTCGGTATCCATCCAATGTTCCTTAACGGTGGCGCCGGAGCTCTGTCCTGCGCGTGCAAGCGCAATGCCGCGTGCATGGCCGTCGATTACGGCAACCTGCGAAAACGTCGAAGACGAAAGGCAATAGGCGAGGTCGCATGCGGCCTCGAGGCGGTTGTACTCATCGTTATCCGAATTGTTATGCCAAAGCTGCTGCAGAATCAACGCGATGGCGTCGAAGTCTTCGGTATCAAACGGTCGGTAGAGAACCCGCGAGACCATGGTGCCTCTTTCTTTTGCGGATGCATATCGAGCACAGTTCTACCACGCTATTGGCATCTAATTATGGTGCCCCTGTGTTCCATGAACTCACCGTGCCCGGTGCCGTGCCCATCCCCTCCGCTCGCAAACTTTTTCTGCATATGCGCCCGTTGCGGGGTGCATCGATGCGCTCGATGCGCTACATTGAATCAGTATTTTCAATGCCGCTGCGCGAGCGCTGCAGATCGACGTATCACCGACTCACAGAGCACGGCGGCGTACCAGACAGGAGGACTGCATGGGATCTGATGTGAAGATCGCACGCGCGTTGATTTCGGTTACCGATAAGACGGGCGTCGTCGATTTCGCACGGACGCTGGTCGATGACTTTGGCGTCGAGATCATCTCTACGGGCGGCACGGCTCGTGCCATCGAGGACGCGGGCGTCCCCGTAACCCCCATCGAGGAGTTCACGGGCTATCCCGAGATGATGGACGGCCGCGTTAAGACCCTGCACCCCAAGGTTCACGGCGCGCTGCTGGCCCGCCGCGATTCCGAGCAGCACATGCAGGAGGCGGCACAGCACGGCATTAAGCTGATCGACCTGGTCGTCGTCAACCTGTACGAGTTCGAGAAGACCGTCGCCAACCCCGAGGTCACCTTCGCGGATGCCATCGAGCACATCGACATCGGCGGTCCTTCCATGCTGCGCTCTGCCGCCAAGAACGCCGCGAGCGTTACCGTCATCTCCGACCCGGCCGACTATGATGCCGTCCTGGCCGAGATGCGCGAGACCGGTGGCTGCACCACGCTTTCCACCCGTCGTCGCCTGCAGGTGAAGGTCTACCAGACCACCGCCGCCTACGATACGGCTATCTCCCGTTGGCTCGCCGCCCACGCAAGCGACGTGGCGGACACCTCTGCCAAGCTCGAGATCTCGCTGGAGAAGGTCGACGACCTGCGCTATGGCGAGAATCCTCAGCAGAAGGCCACGGTCTATCGCTTTGCCGAGGGCTGCGAGAATACCGCGAGCTCGCAGTTCCCGCTCGTGGGCTCCGAGCAGATCCAGGGCAAGCCGCTCAGCTACAACAACTATCTGGATGCCGACGCCGCTTGGAACCTAGTCCGCGAGTTCGACGAGCCGGCCTGCGTGATCCTCAAGCATCAGAACCCCTGCGGCTCCGCCGTGGCCGAGGACATCACGGCCGCCTACGACCGCGCCTTCGCCTGCGATCCCAAGAGCGCCTTCGGCGGCATCATCGCCTGCAACCGCGAGGTTCCCTATGAGCTGGTTGAGCACTTTGCCGATCAGAACAAGCAGTTCGTCGAGGTTATCATCGCTCCGAGCTACACTGCCGAGGCGCTCGAGCGCATGGCCAAGCGCCCCAACCTGCGCGTGCTGGCCACCGGCGGCGTGGACCACGGCGCCCAGGTGGAGCTGCGCTCCGTCGACGGCGGCATGCTGGTGCAGGAGGTCGACCACGTGACCGAGGATCCTGCGACCTTTACGTTCCCCACCGACCGCAAGCCCACCGACGCCGAGATGGCCGAGCTCGAGTTTGCCTGGAAGGTCTGCAAGGGCGTCAAGTCCAACGCCATCCTGGTTTCCAAGGGTAAGGCCGGCATTGGCATGGGCCCGGGTCAGCCCAACCGCGTTGACTCTGCGCTGCTTGCCTGCGAGCGCGCCGAGGACTTCTGCGAGCGCGAGGGCGTGGAGAAGGGCGGCTTTGCCTGTGCAAGCGACGCGTTCTTCCCGTTCCGCGACAACGTCGACGTGCTCGCCGCGCACGGCGTGACCTGCATCATCCAGCCCGGCGGCTCCAAGCGCGACGACGAGAGCGTCCAGGCCTGCAACGAGCATGGTATTGCGATGGTCTTCACAGGGGCCAGGCATTTTAGGCACTAGAGGCTTTCCCAAGCACCCGACCTTGCCCCTCAAACCGTCGCTTGCGTACATTTAGTACGCGGCGCTCCTCTTTCGGGGCAATCTCGGGCACTTGGAAAACCCTTAATGGGATGTTGTTCTATCCCATTAAGCCGATCGGTCGCCTGACCGTATCGTCAAAATAATCTCTGCAAAAGACGGCTGCTCCGTTTGGAGGGCCGTCTTTTCGGTATAAGAGGACGGAATGACTAACACGAAAGGTATGACCATGCCCCAGATTGATGATGCCGAGCTGTTTGGCAATGCCGAGGATCAGCGTGCGTACGAGGACTTTTGCGCCAATCAGGAGGCGGTCGAGAAGTTTACGCTCGACAAGCCCGCGCTTGTCTGCCGTTGGCGCATGTCCAACAAAAAGGTGCCCATGCTCAACCGCCACATTCGCGCGCTGTCCGAGCGCCTGGTGCAGGGCGAGCCGCTTACCCACAACATGCTCAGCTGGGCCAAACAACACGTTGAGTGGTCGCTTGCCGAGGGTGATTACACCGCACACGACGGCGTGCTCATGCTGGTGATCGACATCAACGGCAACGCCGCCATGACGGTGGGCGAGTACGAGCCGCTGGCCGATACGTCGGCCAAGGCGCTACGTGCCCGCTCCGCCGAGGCCCGCTCCGAGGCCGACGAAACCGGCGTGGCGCCCGAGCTGCTCGCCGCCGTCGATAACGGCGAGCTGGCCTTTGTGGCGCCAGCGGACGAGTGTCTGTGCGGCACGGCGACGCTCATTGAGCAGCTGGCCCAGACCAAGGGCATCCCGGTCACGCGCGTGGACATTCCCGCGCAGCTCAAGGGCGCGCTGTTCCTGGTGAGTGACGAGCACGGCGTGGTCCCCGCAACCGAGACGGACGCCGCCGAGGCCGACGCCGCCACGGTCGCCTTCTTCGCCGAAGGCTACGAAAAGCTCCGCGCCCGCCGCTAAATGATTTTTCTGGGACGGGGATTAAAGAATCATTTTGGTCCCCGCCACCGCTGCGAGTGCGAGGCGGACAAAACGCCCCCGCTCGCGAACAGTTCTGTCACCTGGCACCGCGCGAGGCGTGTACCTGCAGCTTTGCGGTCATAATGGGACAAGACAACCAAGAGGGGAGCGGAATCAATGGCGCTGATCTATATCGTTGAGGACGACGAGCCCATTCGTCGTGAGCTTGTCGACATCCTTGCCCGCGCCGGGTTTGAAGTCGAGGCCTGCGAATCGTTTGAGCATGTCTCGCGCGATATTCTCGCCGCCGTGCCCGACCTGGTGCTGCTCGACCTCACGCTTCCCGTCAAGGACGGCCAGCATATCTGCCACGAGGTTCGCCGCGAATCCGAGGTTCCCATCATCGTTCTCACGTCGCGCACGACCGAGATCGACGAGGTTATGGCCATGACGCTCGGCGCGGACGACTATGTTCCCAAGCCTTACAGCGCCCGTGTGCTTGTGGCGCGCATCAACGCACTGCTGCGTCGCACCGCGGCGTCAGGCGAGCGCAGCACACTTGTCCACAAGGGGCTGGAGCTCGACCTCGCCCGCTCAATGGTCACCAACACGCAAACGGGCACCAGCACCGAGCTCACCAAAAACGAGCTGCGTATCCTCTCGCTGCTTCTGAGCCGCGCGGGCAAGATCGTTTCGCGCTCGGCCATCATGCAGGACCTGTGGGACTCCGACGCCTTCGTGGACGACAATACGCTCACCGTCAACATCAACCGCCTGCGCACCACGCTCGAAAAAATCGGCATCAAGGGGTATTTGACCACGCATCGCGGCCAAGGCTATTCGGTCTAGGGGCCGGCTATGTCGTTTGGCAAGTTCTTTAAAGATGCGCTGCTTCCCGTCGCCGTGTGGACGTGCGGTGTGCTGCTGAGCTGCTTTGTGCTGACGGTTGCCGGTGCACCCGTCTCTATCGTGGTCGTGGCGGTCGGCGTGTCCTTTATCTTTGGTATGCTCGGCATCGTGGTCGAGTACGCGCGTCGCCGCCGTTTTCTGCGTCAGCTGGAGCGCGCGGCCGAGGAGCTCGAGAGCCCCGCATGGGTGCAGGAGATGGTGCAATGCCCGACCTATGCCGAGGGCGAGCTCGAGTACGAGGTCTTGCGCCGGGTGGGCAAAGCCGCTTGCGACGAGGTTGCCGAAGGCCGGCGTCAGACCGATGACTATCGCGACTATATCGAGAGCTGGGTCCACGAGGCCAAACTGCCCCTGGCGGCGGCTCATCTAATTTTGGAAAACCTGGATGGCAGCGAAGACGACCTGTCTCGTGTGGATGACCTGGGCCGTGAGTTGGCTCGCGTGGAGCGCTATATCGACCAGGCGCTGTACTACGCGCGTTCGGAAGTCGTGGAGCGCGACTACCTGATTCGCCGCTGGGATCTCAAGACCTTGGTGACGGGCGCGATTAAGGCCAACGCGCGCGAGCTCATCGCGGCGCACGTGGCCCCGGTGTGCGAGAACCTCGACTTTGAGGTCTTTACCGACGAGAAGTGGCTCGAGTTTATTCTGGGCCAGCTCATTCAGAACAGCATTAAATATGCGCGCGAGGACGGCGCAAAGATCGTGTTTTCGGGCGCGTTGCTGGACGAGGGCCTGGCGAGCGAACGCATCGAGCTCACCGTCGCGGACAACGGCTGCGGCGTGAGCGCGGCCGACCTGCCGCGCGTGTTCGAGAAGGGCTTTACCGGCGATAACGGCCGCACCACCAAGCGCGCAACGGGCATTGGCCTCTACCTGGTGGCGCGTCTGTGCTCCAAGATGGGTATCGATGTCACCGCGGCATCCGAGCCCGGCGAAGGCTTCGTCGTCACGTTTGCCTTCTCGACCAACAAATTCCACTACTTTGAGTAGTCGTCGCGGTGTAACGTCCCGGAGCGTCATTCACGTTAAGACAATTATCCCAAACGGGATAATTCCATCATGATGTGCTATGATTATCCCGTTTGGGATAATCATAGGGGATTAGCATGCAAGACTGGAATGAGCGAACGATTTTTGACCCAGCTGAACTCGGTGCATATTTGCGTGAGCGCCGGAAGAAGCTCGGTTATACCCAACGCGATGTGGCTGATTTCAACCAGTGCAGTTTGCGCTTTGTGAGCGAGCTTGAGCGTGGAAAGGCGGGTGCCAATCTTCGCCAAACCCTTCAAATCGCTAACAGCTTGGGGGTCGATTTGATCCTGAGGGAGAGGGGCGACGGCTCATGGCATTAAAGGTTTATCGTGAGTATCGGGGAACGTTTGAGCTGGTCGGAGAATTTGAGAGGGCCGACCCCGTAAACGAGACGTTTGCATATGATGAGGGATATCTTGAACGCGACGATGCTGCCGCACTCTCAGCTTCTCTTCCCTTGCGACATGAGCCATATGCCAGCAATGAGTTTTCGGCCTTCTTTTCGGGCATGCTTCCCGAGGGCCCGGTTCGGCATGAGCTGTCGATGCGTTTTCAAATCCCCCAGTCAGACTATTTATCGATGCTCGAGCGTTTGGGCGATGAGTGCGTTGGTGCCTTGAGGTTTCTCGGCGATGAGAAATCGAGCTACGATCCGGGCTATCGTCCTCTGCAAGACGAGGATTTTGAGGCACTTTCTAAGGCGGAAGTGTTTGAGATTGCAAATGATATGCAGGATTCGAGGCTGTCGTTGGCGGGCGCTCAGTCTAAAACCGGTTGGTTTTTACCGCGCGGTAAAGATGCAAAAAAGGCCGGGTCGGGGGATTGGATGCTGCCGCTCGGCTCTGCCCCCTCGACTCACATAGTCAAGATTGCTTCAACTAAACATCCGGATTTGCCGTTCAACGAATTAATTTGCATGACGGCAGCGTCTGCTGCTGGGCTTGAAATTGCCCGTTCAGAAGCTTCGGATACGATTCCTGGTGCGTTCTTTTCCGAGCGTTATGACAGAATCTGGAGCAATGAGCCGCCGTCGATGAGCGGATTCGATGTGCCTCTGAGGCTGCATCAGGAGGATTTTTGCCAAGCGGTTGGCTGGCCTTCGTATATGAAATACGAGACACGTCCCGATAGCTGCTATATGGCTCTTTGCGGCCGATTGATAAGAGAGCAATCGTCTAACGTAATTGCTGATACTCAAATGTTCGCTCGTCAGGTAATGGTCGATTATGCGTTGGGGAATTGCGACTCGCATCTCAAGAACCATTCGTTTCTTTATAGTCCGAGTTGGCGGGAAAAGAGGTTGGCCCCTGCATACGATATTGTTTGCACGACGATAATGGGATACGACCATAATCTTGGGATTGATATTGGGGATCACCGGGTGATCGATGGGGTGACTCCTGAAGATTTCGAATTCATGTCTCAAGATTTGCATCTGCCACTCAAGATGATCAAGAACATCGCGGCGGAAGTGGCTGAAGAGGTGTCTGCCCAGCTTGCAGAACTTGCCTCTGCAACCGGAGATTTGGGTCGGGTCGCTCTGAAAATTCAGACGGATTCCGTTGAGAGAATGAGGGTTCTGGAGCAATTCTCAGCCTAAAGCAAAGCGGGGCCACCGTAATGGTGGTCCCGCTCTTGGAAGACTTGGGCACGTGGGCTTGCGCTCCGCGATGCGTTAGGCGTACGTTTGCTACTTCACGACCAAGATGTCGCAGTCCGTATTGCGCAGCAGGAACGTCGAAATCGAACCCAGCAGCGCATACTTGATCGAGGACAGGCCGCGGGCGCCGCAGAGCACCAGGTCGGGCTTAACCACGTCGAGCATCTCGTCCTTGAGCGTCTCGCGAATACGGCCGGCGCGAATCATGACCTCGACCTCGGGAATATCGGGATTGGCCTTGGCCTCTTCGAGCTGCTTGGCGATGGAGTTCTTAAATGCCTCCTCTAGGCCGTTGACCAGATCGACCGGATAGGAACCGGCGCTCTCGAGCGCCGTGGAATCGATAACGTGGCCGATGATTAGCTTGGCGCCGTTGTTCGCGGCGACCTTGATGGCGCGTGCGAGCACAAAATTCTGCTGCTCAGTACCGTCGAGTGAAACAAATACCTTGGTGTAGCCCTCGTTCATGGTTTCCTCCTTGGTCTATCGCACGGGCGCGGGGCTCGTGCATCGGGCGGGCGCGGGCGCGTTGGCCGCCGGACACTTTATCTTGTTGCAGTTATACCCAAGGATTTGGGTTTGACCGCTCGCAATTCTGTGAACGGGCGAGTTTTTTGGTAAGGGTAGGCGTAGACGCGCCCGAACGGTTGATAATGGGACATCGCCCGCACCGTCCGCAGAACAATATCGGCGGGTGTCTAACGAGGGGGTCCCTTTGGATATTATCGAGCTTCTAAAATCTGCCTTCATGGGCCTGGTCGAGGGCATCACCGAATGGCTGCCTGTTTCGTCGACCGGTCACATGATCTTGGTGGACGAGTTCGTCAAGATGAACGTGAGCGAGACGTTCTGGAATATGTTCCTGGTCGTGATTCAGCTCGGCGCCATTCTGGCCGTCTGTGTGCTGTTCTTCCATGAGCTCAATCCGTTCTCGCCCAGCAAGGGCAAGGAGGGCCGTCGCGACACCTGGGTGCTGTGGGGCAAGATTGTGCTCGGCTGCATTCCCGCCGCGGCGATCGGTCTGCCGCTTAACGACTGGATGGAGGAGCATTTCTACAATGCTCCCGTCGTGGCGCTGGCGCTCATTGTGTACGGCGTGCTGTTTATCGTGATCGAGAACTGGCGCGCGAGCAAGCGCGAGGAAATGGCCGTTGCCGGTTCGTTTGGCTCGCGTGCTGTGGTGTCGGGTGGACGTCCCGCCGGTGCGCACTTTGCGGCGCCCGCCGCGGCTACCGCTGAGGATGAGGACGATGACGAGAATCTGGACTTTGGCTCCATCGCCACGCTCGAGGACCTGAGCTGGAAGACTGCGCTGGGTATCGGCTGCTTCCAGGTGCTTTCGCTGGTGCCTGGTACGTCTCGCTCCGGTTCTACCATCATCGGCGGCCTGCTTTTGGGCTGTACGCGTTCGGTGGCGTCCAAGTTTACGTTCTTCCTGGCCATCCCTGTCATGTTTGGCGCGAGTGCACTCAAGCTGGTCAAATACTTCATCAAGGGCGGCACGTTCGGCGCCAACGAGGTCGCTATCTTGGGCGTGGGCTGCGTTGTGGCCTTTGTGGTTTCGCTCATCGCCATCAAGTGGCTCATGGGCTTCGTCCGCCGTCACGACTTCAAGTGCTTCGGTGTTTACCGCATCATCCTGGGCGTCGTAGTGCTCGCATACTTCTTCGTTCTGGAGCCTATGCTCGGCCTGTAACTTGGTTGACGCTGCGCGGCGGCCAGAGCGACAACTTGTCATTCAAAGAGGGCGGCATGACCAAAAGGTCTATGCCGCCCTCTTTTCATGCCAATTTGTTCGCTCTGGCCGCCGCTCGCTGCTGCTACCGTGACATCGGTGGCTCTGTGATTGGCGCAATGGGGTCAGGTTACTTTGCACCAGCTTGGTGCAGACAAATCTGACCCCATTGCGCCAAATCCGCTGGGGCGGGCCCGATGGTGGCGGACGGAGTCGTGGTGTGATTTGCGTCGGTGTCCGCGCGGCTCGGTATACTGGTACGGCTCAAACTATGGCGCTGCCCGCAGGCGCGCCGTCCGTCAGATGAGGAGTCGCCCATGACCCAGCCCTTGCCCTGGGAAAAGAACGCCGCGGTACCCGTGCCGCCCGCGCCGGAACCCGTGCCGCTCGATGCATACACCGCCCCTGCTGCGCCGGAGCCCGAGCTCGTTCCGCTCGACATCTACGACGCTCCCGCGCCGGCACCCAAACCCGCCAAGCCACTCGTCGACATCGACAGCCTTAATCCCGCCCAGCGCGAGGCGGTCCTGACCACCGAGGGTCCGTTGCTGGTCCTTGCCGGCGCCGGCTCGGGCAAGACCCGCGTCTTGACCTTTCGCATCGCACATATGCTCGGCGACCTGGGTGTTAAGCCCTGGCAGATCCTTGCCATCACGTTTACCAACAAGGCCGCGGCCGAGATGCGTGAGCGTCTGGCGGCGCTCATTCCCAACGGCACCCGTGGCATGTGGGTGTGCACCTTCCATGCCATGTGCGTGCGTATGCTGCGCGAGGACGCCGACCTGCTGGGCTACACCGGTCAGTTCACCATCTACGATGACGACGATTCCAAGCGCATGGTGCGCGATATTATGCAGGCGCTCGGTATCGAGCAAAAGCAATTCCCCATCAATATGATCCGCAGCAAGATCAGTTCGGCCAAAAACGCCATGATCGGCCCCGAGGACATGCTCAAATCCGCCGACAGCCCCAACGACAAAAAGGCCGCGCAGGTCTACCTGGAGCTGGAACGCCGCCTGCGCGCCGCCAACGCGATGGACTTCGACGACCTGCTCGTGCGCACGCTCGAGCTGCTGCGCACCCGCCCCGAGGTGCTCGATAAGTACCAAGAGCGTTTCCGCTACATTAGCGTCGACGAGTATCAGGACACCAACCACGTCCAGTACGAGATCGCCAACCTGCTGGCCGCCAAGTACCAAAACCTCATGGTCGTAGGCGACGATGACCAGTCCATTTATAGCTGGCGCGGTGCCGACATCACCAACATCCTGGACTTTGAGAAGGACTTTAAAAACTGCAAGACCGTTAAGCTGGAGCAGAACTACCGCTCTACGGGTCATATCCTGAGCGCCGCCAACGCCGTGGTGCGCCACAACTCGCAACGCAAGGACAAGCGTCTGTTTACGGCCGAGGGCGACGGCGAGAAGATCCAGGCCTTCCAGGCAAGCGATGAGCGCGACGAGGGCCGCTGGATTGCCGGCGAGATCGAAAAGCTGCACTCCAAGGGCACGAGTTACGACGATATCGCTGTGTTCTACCGCACCAACGCCCAGTCGCGTATCCTCGAAGATATGTTCCTGCGCGCAGGCGTGCCCTACAAGATCGTGGGCGGCACGCGATTCTTCGACCGTGCCGAGATCCGCGACGTCATGGCCTACCTCAAGATGATCGTGAACCCGGCAGACGAGATGAGCGTCAAGCGCGTCATCAACACGCCGCGTCGTGGCATCGGCTCCACCTCGATCCAAAAGATTGAGCAGCTGGCACGCGACAACCGCTGCTCGTTCTTCCAGGCCTGCGAGATCGCATGCGCCGAGACGGGCATGTTTAGCGCCAAGGTGCGCAACGGCCTGTCGAGCTTTGTGTCGCTGGTGCGCGAGGGTCGTCGCATGGACGGCGAGCTCAAGGACGTCGTCGAGATGATCGTCGATAAGACGGGTCTGCTGCAGGCCTTCCGCGCCGAGGGCACCATGGAGTCCGAGAGCCGCGCCGAGAACATCCAGGAATTCCTGGGCGTCGCTGCCGAATTTGAGGAGACGCACGAGGATATCGAGGGTACGCTCGAGAGTCTAGAAGAGCTGCGCGCGGCCGGTGTTGCCGACGTGCCTGCCGGTGCCGAGCCCGAGCCCGTCGTGGTGAGTGCGCCCGTTCCCGAGCCGGGGCCGTCCGCACCGGCATCCTCGTTTGAGGCGCTCGTCGGCGCGCGCGATGCCGCGGGCTCCAATCCGCTCGATAGCTTGGCCGCCCCGGCGCTTTCTCCGCAGGATGCCCTGGCCGCCGCCATCGCGGGCAACGCGTATGCCGCGCCGACTGAGCTGCCGGCGGGCGCCGTGCATGCCGACGAGATCGAGCGCACCTACGGTCCGCTCACCTGCAAGGCGCTGCCGGCACTCATGGAGTGGCTGGCCCTGCGCTCCGACTTGGATTCCCTGGCCGGCGAGACGCATGCCATTACCATGATGACCATCCACTCCGCCAAGGGCCTGGAGTTCCCGGCGGTGTTCGTGGCCGGCATGGAGGAGGGTATCTTCCCGCACGTGCACGACTTTGGCGGTAGTGACGATCCGGGCAAGCTCGAGGAGGAGCGTCGCTTGGCCTACGTCGCCATCACGCGTGCTCGCAAGCGCCTGTTCCTGACCTATGCGGCCACGCGTCGCACCTACGGCTCGACCTCTGCCAACCCGCGCTCGCGCTTCCTCAACGAGATTCCGTTTGAGGATATCGAGTTTAGCGGCATCGGTTCTGCCGGTTTTGAGGGCACGGGCTGGGAGAAGCGCGGCGACCGTCACGGCACCTTTGGCTCGGGCATGGGCTCGGATATGTACGGCGGCAAGGTGTTTGGCTCGCATACGCGCTCGACCGGCGGTTCCGGTTCGCGCGGCGGATCGAGCTTTGACGATTTCTTTGGCGGCAGCAGTTACGGGACCGAGCGCCATCGTGGGGTTTCGCCTGACGCCGGCCGTGTTGCCTCGACTTTTGGTTCGGGCGCGTCGCGAGCCAAAAAGCCGTCTTCCAAGGTGTCCCCGACGGTGGAGCGCAAGGTCGATCGTGCCAGCGCATCGCAGGACTTTGCCGCGGGCGATACCGTGAGCCACAAGACTTTTGGCACGGGTACCGTGATCTCGGTCGCCGGAGACATGATCGAGGTTCAATTCGAAAAGACCGGCCAGACCAAAAAGCTTATGAAGGGCTTTGCTCCGATCGTCAAGCTGAATGCCTAGCTGCGAGGTTGACCGGGCGCGCCGGGGGCTTTGGTCGCCTGCTCGGGCAGTCCTGCTCGCACGGAGAGCACATTAAGTGCTCTCCGGCTCGTGCGGAACTCGCGATCGACCAAAGCCCCCGGCGCGCCCTCTTCCTTGTGGCGTTTTGGCCTGCAGCTTGCGAACGTTGCTCTGCTCGTCCGCTTTTTGATTTGGAGAACCGGGTGGGCTGAAATGTAGATACGAGTAGGGGCTCCTCCGTTGATGAACGGGGGAGCCCCTTGTTTCGTTTTGGTTGTTGTTGTGACCTAGAGGTGGCTGATGATCAGTTCCATCTTGCCTTCGAGGTCGATGGAGCTGACGGTGCTCGGGGCCAGCAGGTGGCTTCCCTTGTGGACGGGGTCGCCGCAGACGGTGCCTTCGCCGTCGATGACCGACAGGCACATGAAGGGCCAGCGCTGGTCGATGGTTTTGCTGCCGTCGACGCGCACGCGATCGACGGTGTAACAGGGGTTGGACTCGAGCTCGGTCACGCCGTCCACCTCGGGTGCGGTCACCGTGCCGTCGGTCGGAGCCTGAGCATCAAAGTTTATGCAGTCGAGGCTCTGCTCAATGTGCAGGGGACGCAGTTTGCCGTCGGTGCCGGGGCGGTCGTAATCGTACAGGCGATACGTCACGTCGCACGACTGCTGCGTTTCCAAAATGAGCGTGCCGGCCTTGATGGCGTGAACGGTACCGGAATCAATCTGGAAAAAGTCGCCCTTGTGGATCGGCAACACGTTGAGCATGTCGTCCCAACGTCCTTCCTCGATCATTTGTGCGGCCTCGGCGCGGTCCTTGGCACGCTGGCCGACGATGATCGTGGCGTCGGGCTCGCAGTCCAGCACATACCAACACTCGGTTTTGCCCAGGCTACCGTTCTCGTGCTCGGCAGCGTACTCGTCGTTGGGATGAATCTGGATCGAAAGGTCGTCCTTGGCGTCCAGAATCTTAATGAGCAGCGGGAACTCCTTGCCCTCGCAGTTGCCAAAGAGCTCGCGATGCTCGGCCCACAGCCACGACAGCGTGTGGCCGGCATACGGGCCCTCCGCAATCTGGCAGTCGCCGTTGGGGTGGGCCGAGATGGCCCAGCACTCACCGATGGGGCCATCGGGAATGTCGTAGCCAAATACGGTTTCGAGCTGGCGACCGCCCCAGATCTTCTCGTGGAAGATCGGCGTCAGCTTAATCAAATCGGACATGTTCATACCCCCATTGTGTTGCGCGGGCGCTGCACAAAACAGCTCAAAGCGAGCGCCCGGATGACTACAAAAACCTATGCCAACGTTACGTTGTGCAACTCAAAGCGGTCGCCAACGTTGCGCGAGACCGAATACTCAAAGGCGGCGCCGCTGTCCAAAAAGCCAATCTGGGTGAGCTCGAGCAGGGGAGAGCCAGGCTTGGTGTCCAAGCGCTCGGCTTCTTCCTCGGTTGCTGCCACGGCGCGAATGGTACGGTGGAAGCTCGAAATCTTCAGCCCACATTGCTCGCGGATGAAGTGGTAGACCGATCCGTACAGGTCCTTCTTTTTAAGGCCTGGAATCAGCTCGAGGGGCATGTAGGTGTACTCGATAACGATGGGCTTCTCATCGGCCTGACGCACGCGCACGATGTGATAGGCAAAGTCATCCTCGGCAATTCCCAGCTGGGCTGCGATGTCCGCTGGTGGATTAACAATCGAGAAATCGTAGACCACCGAGGTCACCTTCTCCCCGCGGTGCTCATACGAAAAGCCCTGGGCACGGTCGTTTTTGCCCTGGAAAAACGCCTGACCGGGAAGTCCTGCCGTGTCCTTAACGTAGGTACCCGATCCGCGTCGGCTGGTAATAAGACCTTCCTCGGTGATTTGCTCGATAGCTCGTTTGACGGTGATTTTGGAAACGCTATAGAGCTCGCAGAACTCAACGACGGTGGGAAGCTTGTCGCCCGGTTTAAGAGTGCCATCCTCGATGCTTCGACGAATATCTGCAGCTATCGCCTCGTATTTGGGAATCATTGAACCTCCTTTCCGACATATATCAATACGCAAGTAAGTATAACCCTTAACAAGGCACCCATATAACCTTTATCTAAGAAGCTCGAGAAAGAAAAAAGAAAAAGACGCTTTACTTTTAGAATTAGAGCGCTATAGTTTAAGCAACGAACGGAATCTTTCCGCAGAACAGGATCGACCGTTTGGGGACGGTTTTGTTTTGGCGGGTTGGATATCGGTATGACCGGTGCGCGCCCGCGCCGGATAACCTGCCAAAGCAAACCCGTCTCCAACCGGAAGCTCTAGAACACGAAAGCGAGGACTTTGATGGCACAGTATCAGCTGCCCAACGACTTCTTCTTTGGCGCTGCTATGTCCGGCCCGCAGACTGAGGGTCAGTGGAACCAGGGCGGCAAGCTCGAGAACCTGTGGGACACCTGGTCCATCCAGGATCTGGGCTCGTTCTACAACTGCGTTGGCTCTTACGCCGGCAATGACTTTATGGCCAAGTACCAGGAAGACCTTCGCATTTTGAAGGACTTGGGCCTGGATACCTATCGCACTTCCATCCAGTGGAGCCGTCTGCTCGATGCCGACGGCAACCTCAACGAGGAAGGCGCCGCGTGGTATCACGAGTTGTTCCGCGCCTCTCGCGAAGCCGGCCTGGAGCCGTTTGTCAACTTGTACCACTTTGACATGCCCACCTACCTTTTTAACCGTGGCGGCTGGGAGAGCCGTGAGGTTGTCGAGGCTTACGCACATTACGCCGACGTCGCCTTCCACGAGTTTGGCCAGGAGATCAAGTACTGGTTCACCTTTAACGAGCCCATCGTCGAGCCCGAGCAGCGCTATCAGGAGGGCGTGTGGTTCCCGCAGCTCCACGACTTTAGCCGCGCTCGCACCGTGCAGTATCACATCTCGCTGGCACATGCGCTGGCCGTGGCCAACTACCGTCGCGCCTATGACGAGGGCGCCGTTCGCAGCGATGCCAAGATCGGCATGATCAACTGCTTTACCCCGGTCTACACCAAGGAGAACCCCAGCGAGGCGGACCTCGAGGCCGTGCGTATGACCAGCGGCATCAACAACCGCTGGTGGCTCGACCTCATTACCAAGGGCGAGCTTCCCGCCGACGTGCTCGACAGCTTGGCCGAGGGCGGCGTTAAGCTTCCGTTCCGTGCCGGCGACCAAGAGATTCTCAAGCAGGGTGTTGTCGACTGGCTCGGCTGCAACTACTACCATCCCACGCGCGTTCAGGCACCGGCGAGCAAGATCGACCAGTACGGTCTGCCGCACTTTGCCGACGAGTACGTGTGGCCCGATGCCGTTATGAACGAGAGCCGCGGCTGGGAGATCTACCCGCAGGGCCTCTACGACTTTGGCATGGACTGCGCTAAGAACTACCCCGATCTTGAGTGGTTCGTTTCCGAGAACGGCATCGGCATCATGGACGAATACAAGAACCGAGACGCCGAAGGAACCATCCAGGATGACTACCGCGTCGACTTTGTACGCCAGCACCTGGAGTGGGTTGCCAAGGCAATTGCCGAGGGCGCCAAGTGCCGTGGATACCATTATTGGGCCGTCATCGATAACTGGTCTTGGGCGAATGCCTTTAAGAACCGTTACGGTTTTGTCGAGGTCGACCTTATGGACGGCTACAAGCGCCGCCTTAAGAAGTCGGCAGCTTGGCTCAAGCAGGTCGCCACGACTCACGTGGTTGATTAGCGAACGGGCGAACGCCCAGACCGCGCGCCGCTGCGCGCAACACATGGCACATCTGGTGGCAGAGGGCGACAGACCACCGTGCGCATAGGAAAAGGCCGGATTTGAAAGTTAGGAGCAATCATGGCCAGTGACAACGGAAAGAGCTTCCTCGACAAGTTTGCCGAGGTCTCTGCGAAGGTGGGAAACCAGGTTCACCTGCGTTCCCTGCGTGACGCCTTCGCGACCATCACGCCGCTCTATATCCTTGCGGGTATCGCGGTTCTTATTAACAACGTCGTGTTCCCTCTGTTCCCGCTCGATGCGGCGGGCCTTGCCAACCTTCAGACGTGGGGTTCGGCAATTACGCTGGGCACCCTCAACGTCTCTGCCATTATCTTGGCCGGATTGATTGGCTACAGCCTCGCTAAGAACAAGCGTTTCGATAACCCGCTCGCTTGCGTGGTCGTCGCTATCTCTGCTTTCGTCATCATGATGCCGCAGCAGATCACCGCCTCGCTTGCCGCCACGAGCCCGCTGCTCACCGACAAGATCACCTCCGCCGAGGTCACGGGCGCCCTTTCGACTGCCAACACCGGCACCAACGGTCTGTTCTCGGCTATTATCATCGCCCTGCTTTCCGTCTCGCTCTTCATCAAGATTTCTGGCGTCGAGAAGCTCAAGGTTAAGCTGGGCGAGGGCGTGCCTCCCGCGGTCTCCAACTCCTTCAACGTCATGATCCCGATGCTGCTCAACCTCGCGATCTTCGCTCTTGCCGCAGCCCTGCTCGCCGTGTGCGCCGGCACCGATCTGTGCACCATCATCTCCACGTGCATCTCCAACCCGCTCAAGAGCATCATGAACGCCGGTCCGTGGGCTGTTATCCTCATCTACACCCTTGCTAACCTGCTGTTCTGCGTCGGTATTCACCAGTCCACCATCTCTGGCGCTACCGTCGAGCCGATCCTGACCATGCTCATCGTCGACAACATGGCTACCTTTGCCGCCGGTGGCACCATCCAGCCCGATCACTACATGAACATGCAGATCGTTAACAGCTTCGCCCTCATCGGCGGCTCGGGCTGCACCCTCATGCTTCTGCTCGACACGCTCCTGTTCTCCAAGAACAAGGCTTCCGAGACCGTTTCCAAGATGGCTATCCTGCCTGGTCTGTTCAACATCAACGAGCCGGTTATCTACGGTTACCCCATCGTGTACAACCTGCCGCTCATGATCCCGTTCGTCCTTCTTCCCGATCTGTTCATCGGCATCACCTATGGCCTTACCTGCGCAGGCATCATCAGCCCCTGCATCGCCCAGGTGCCCTGGACCATGCCTCCCGTCATCAATGCCCTGCTCGCTACGGGCTTTGACTGGCGCGCCGGCGTGTGGCAGGCTCTCGAGATTGTCATTGGCATGGCCGTCTACCTGCCCTTTATGAAGATTTCCGAGAAGGCAATCGCCAAGCAGGAGGCTCTCGCCGAGTAGAACGCCTAACGTTCGTCCCTTTCACCTTTGCGGGCGCCGGTACGCGGTGCCGGTGCCCGCGGCTCTCTCCCTTGCGTAAAGATACAGGGGAGCGGGCACAATAGCCGCAAGGAATACAACCAGTTGTCGTCTGCGCGCCGCGCAGTTATAAGGAGGAAACCATGAAGAAGATCATGCTCTGCTGCAATGCCGGCATGTCCACGAGCCTGCTGGTCCAGAAGATGCAGGCCGAGGTTGCAAACCGTGGTCTGGATATTGAGGTCGAGGCTCGTCCCATGAACGAGGCCCACGATCACCTGGACGAGTGCGACATGTTGCTGCTTGGTCCGCAGATCGGCTACACCAAGGGCGATTTTGAGAAGGAGGCCGCCGGTCGTTTTCCGGTCGAGGTCATCAACATGGTCGACTACGGCCGCATGAACGCTGCCGGCATCATCGACCACTGCGTCAGCGTGATGGGCTAGGTGCTCCGCATGGAGGATATGAACGAACTGCAGATGACCTGCTTCGAGATCATCAGCTACGTCGGTACCGCCAAGAGCATGTACATCAATGCCGTGCAAAAGGCCAAGGAGGGCGATTTTGACGCCGCCGAGGAGCTTATCAAGCAGGGCGACGAGGCCTATAACGGTGGCCACGATGTTCACATGGGGCTTCTGAAGAAGGAGGCCAACGGCGAGCGTAACGGCGAGGCCCCGTTGATTCTGCTGCATGCCGAGGACCAGATGGCCGGTACCGAGACCATGCGCGTCATGGCGACGGAGCTCATCGAGATTCACAAGCAGCTGCAGGTACTTCAGGCCTAGTCGGCGTTATCGCCGCGATGGGCCGTGCGGTCCAACAGACAACACAGTCCCTTTGACGGGCGCCGGGAGTCTCCGCCTCCCGGCGCCTTTATATTTGGGGAAGGTCTTGCGCGACCTATTAAGCGACCATTCGCGTTTCCCCAGATAAAGCCTGCCAAAACAAACCTGTCCCTTTTTGGTAGGTTTTTGCCTTGGGAGCGGTACCATACAGGCAATGTTTAAACGAGAAAGGTGGGCTCTCATGGAACCTAAGCAGTACTACATCGGCATTGACGTCGGCGGCACTTCGGTTAAGGAGGGCCTGTTCGACGAGGACGGAAACCTGCTTGCCAAGGCCAGCGTGCCCACGCCTCCCATCGTTGACGCTGCGGGCTTTGCCGCGGTGACCGAGGCTATCGACCAGGTGGTCGCCAAGGCGCAGATTCCGCGTGCCTTTGTGGCAGGCATTGGCCTGGCCGTTCCGTGCCCCATCCCGGCGTCGGGCGATGCCAAGGTCAAGGCCAACATTGCCATTAACCTGCCCGAGCTGAGGATTGCCATTCAAAAGCACTGCCCCGACGCGGTCGTTAAGTACGAGAACGATGCCAACGCCGCTGCTATGGGCGAGGCCTGGCTCGGCTCTGCCAAGGGCGTACAGAACGTGGTGATGGTCACCATCGGTACCGGTGTGGGCGGCGGCGTTATCGTTAACGGCGACGTGGTATCGGGCGTTGTGGGCGCCGGCGGCGAGATTGGCCACATGTGCCTGAACCCGGCCGAGGAGCGCACCTGCGGCTGTGGCGGCCATGGCCACCTAGAGCAGTATTCCAGTGCCACCGGCGTGGTGAGCAATTACCTGGCCGAGTGCAAGAAGGCGGGCGTCGACCCCATCGAACTCACCGGCCCCTCCGATTCCAAGGACGTGTTCCAGGCCTGCCGCGAGGGCGACAAGCTCGCGCTGGCCGCGGCCGACACCATGGCCGACTATCTCGGCCGTGCTCTGGCACTTATCGCCAACGTGGTCGACCCCGAGATGTTCCTGATCGGTGGCGGCGCCTCCGCCTCGGCCGATGTCTACCTCGATAAGGCTCGCGAGTACTTCCAGCGCTACGCGCTCTCTGCCTCGCGCGAGACGCCCATTAAGGTCGCTTCGCTCGGAAACGACGCCGGCATCATCGGTGCCGCCTACGTAGCTCTGCGCGCCGCCGGCAAATAGCTGGTGCAAAGGGGGCAGACTTCGCTCCAACACTTGCCCCAAAATATGCCGTGGCCCTTCCGTCTGCGAAGGCTCGGCATCGGCGTGCTACCATAGCTACGTCCAAGTACACATATCAAGTGGAGGATATCCATGGCAAACGTTCTTGTCTTTGGTCACCAGAACCCCGATAACGACGCCATCATGAGCGCCGTCGTCCTGTCCCAGCTGCTCAACCAGGTTGAGTATGCCGGCAACACCTACGAGGCCTGCGCCCTTGGTCAGCTTCCGGCCGAGTCCGCCAAGCTGCTCGCCGACGCCGGCATCGCCGAGCCCCGCGTGATCGAGTCCGTCGAGGCCGGTCAGCTCGTCGTCCTCACCGACCACAACGAGTCTGCCCAGTCCGTCGCTGGCCTTAAGGACGCCACGGTCTTTGGCGTTGTCGATCATCACCGCATCGGCGACTTCGAGACCGCCGGCCCGCTGCACTACATCTGCCTGCCCTGGGGCTCCAGCTGCACCATCGTCACCAAGCTCGCCGGCGTGCTCGGCGTTGAGCTTTCCGACGTCCAGGCCAAGCTGCTGCTCTCGGCCATGATGACCGACACGCTCATGCTCAAGAGCCCCACCACCACCGATGTCGACCGCGCCGTCGCCGCCAAGCTCGGCGAGCAGGTGGACGTCGACCCGGTCAAGTTTGGCATGGAGGTCTTCCTCACCCGTCCGTCCGGCTCCTTCACCGCAGCCGAGATGGTCGGCAACGACATCAAGATGTTCGAGCCTGCCGGCAAGAAGCTGCTCATCGGCCAGTACGAGACTGTCGACAAGAGCCGTGCGCTTGGCATGATCGACGAGATTCGCGAGGCCATGCGCGCCTACGCCGCCGAGAAGGGTGCCGACGGCATCGTCCTGTGCATCACCGACATCATGGAGGAGGGCTCGCAGGTCCTGCTCGAGGGCGAGACCGAGGCTGCTCAGAAGGGCCTGGGCATTGCCGACGAGCACGACGGCGTCTGGATGCCGGGCGTCCTCTCCCGTAAGAAGCAGGTCGCTGCCCCCATCATGGCCGCCTGCTAGGTTTAGTTGACCAAACGCCACGACCGGATCGCGGACGCCCCGCGCTCCGGTCGTTTTTTGTGCACGTCGCCGCGTCGTCTCTTGGACAGGCGTGCCCGTGCCGTTGAGCAAATAATGTTCAACCTGTGGTTCCGCTTTTCGGCCACGCCTGCGTGCCTGTCGTGCAGGGTAGGCTAGATGCAAGCGTAATACGTTAGAGCGCGGCGCCGCCACTTGGGCGGGCCGTGCTTTTTTAAGACGGGAGCTTTCCCGTGAAAGGAGCCGCCCATGGCAGCACCCGAGCAGCTGTTCAACGTCCGTGAGCGCAAGCGTTTTGAGCGCCACGACATTTGGGAGCGCATCACCGAGAACGGCACGATTTCCGCCGCCGTCATGGTCTTCGCCGCCATCGCCGCCGTCATTTGCGCCAACACCGATGCCTACGAGGCCATCCATCACTTTTTGGAGACCCCGCTGTATGTGGGTCTGGGCAACCTTACGGCCGGTCTCACCGTTGAGCTTTTCGTCAACGACTTCCTCATGGCGATCTTCTTTTTGTTGGTGGGCATTGAGCTTAAGTACGAGATGACAGTTGGCGAGCTCAAGAACCCGCGCCAGGCTATGCTTCCCATGCTGGCGGCCGTGGGCGGCGTCGTCGTTCCCGCCTGCATCTATCTGATCTTTAACCATGCCGGCGCGCACAACGGCTGGGCCATTCCCATGGCAACCGATATTGCCTTTGCGCTGGGCGTGCTGTCGCTTTTGGGCAACCGCGTGCCCAACGGCGTGCGCGTGTTCTTCTCGACGCTCGCCATCGCCGACGACCTCATCTCCATCGCCGCCATCGCCATCTTCTACGGTCAGAGCCCCAATCCGTTTTGGTTGGGCGCCGCCGCGCTTGTGACCTGTGCGCTCGTGTGGCTCAACAAGACGCAGCATTACCGCCTTGCCCCGTATTCGGTACTGGGCCTGCTGTTGTGGTTCTGCATGTTCAAGAGCGGCGTGCACGCTACGCTTGCTGGCGTCATCCTGGCCTTCACCATCCCGGCCAAGTGCGGTGTTAAGCTTGATAGCCTCACCGATTGGCTGGGCGAGTGCTTGCCGCTGCTCGATGACCGCTACGACGACGAGGCGCACATCCTGGGCCAGCATGACTTTACCGTCTCGACCACCAAAGTCGAGCGCGTCATGCACCGCGTGACCCCGCCGCTCATCCGCATGGAGCGCCTGATCTCCACGCCGGTCAACTTTGTGATCCTGCCGATCTTTGCGTTCGTCAACGCACAGGTTCGCCTAGTGGGCGTGGACATGAGCACGCTGCTCACCGACCCGGTGACGCTCGGCGTGTACTTTGGCATGCTGCTGGGTAAGCCGATCGGTATCTTTGGCATGACGTTCGCCTTGGTCAAGCTCAAGATCTCCGAGCTGCCGCATAACGTTAACTGGCACATGATTGCCGGCGTGGGCATTCTGGGCGGCATCGGCTTTACGATGTCGATTCTCATTAGCGGCCTCGCCTTCCCGACGGCCCAGTTTGAGGTTCTGGCTGCCAAGGCCGCCATCCTTGCCGGTTCGGTCACCGCTGCCGTGCTCGGCATGATCTACATGAGCGTGGTTTGCAAACACCCCGCGCCCAAGGAAGAGTAAGAGCACATACAAGTTTGAAAACGCCGCCTGTGAACACCATCACAAGCGGCGTTTTAGTCATTGGGGACGTTCTTAAATGACTAGGTTTATTCCACGGTGCCGTAGACGGCGCCCCAGCCGTGGGCGGCCAAGGCGGAGTTGAGCTGGTCGCAAAGTGACTGGCGGTCGTAATAGCCGGGCGGCAAAAGGTTGACGATTTCCATGAGGTCGGGCGCCAGGTCCAAAATCTCGGCCTGTACGATCAGATCCAGGCGGTCGATGGCGTGGCGGTCGTAAAACAGTCCGTCGACCAGGCGCTGCAGGTCGCCGAATTCCTCGGCCTGGAACGATCCATACTCCATAGTGCCTCCTTGGGCGCCCCACGCCGGCATGCGCGGCGATCCGTATTTATTGCGATGGACTTAATCTATCACGGCTTCATAACGTTGCGGCGGTGGCGGTCTATACTTAGACGAACTGCAACGTACCGCTTCGCGAAAGGTCGCACCCATGCAGACGATCTACCAGAAGATGGAAACCACCGAACTCGATGCCGCCATCGAGGCGCTCAAGGCCGAGGTCGCCGAGGTCAAGGCTAAGGGCCTGGCGCTCGATATGGCCCGCGGCAAGCCGTCGCCCTCCCAGGTGGACATCTCGCGCCCCATGCTCGATATCCTCAATGCCGACGCCGATCTGCACGATGGCAACGTCGATTGTTCCAACTACGGCTGCTTCGAGGGTATTCCTTCGGCACGCAAGTTGGCAGGGGAGTTCCTGGGCTGCCCCGCCGAGCAGACGCTCGTGCTGGGTTCGTCGAGCCTGCTGATCGAGCATGACATCGCCGGCATGTTCTGGCGCTGCGGCTCGTGTGGCAGCGAGCCCTGGGACGCCTACGAGGCCGCGCACGACGGCAAGAAGGTCAAGTTCCTGTGCCCTGTTCCCGGCTACGACCGCCACTTTGGCATCACCGCCGACTTGGGCATCGAGAACGTCCCCGTCGCGATGACCGACAACGGCCCCGACATGGACGAGATCGAGCGCCTCGTTGCCGCCGACGATTCCATCAAGGGTATCTGGTGCGTGCCCAAGTATTCCAACCCCACGGGCATCACTTTTAGCGAGGACACTGTGCGCCGTCTGGTCGAGATGCCCACGGCCGCGCCCGATTTCCGCATCTTCTGGGACAACGCCTACTGCGTGCACGACCTGTACGACGAGACCGACGAGCTCGCAAACATCTTTGACCTCGCTCGCGCGGCGGACACCGAGGACCGTGTGGTGGCCTTTGCCTCGACGTCCAAGATCACCTTCCCGGGCGCCGGTATCGGCTTTATCGGTGCGAGCCCCGCGGTCATCGCCGAGTTCTCCAAGCGCCTGAAGGCCGGCCTCATCAGCGCCGACAAGCTCAACCAGCTGCGTCACGTGCGCTTCCTTCCCACCATCGAGGCGGTCAAGGAGCACATGAAAAAGCACGCCGAGTTCCTGCGTCCGCGCTTTGAGGCAGTCGAGCGCAAGCTCACCGAGGGCTTGGGCGACACGGGCTGTGCCACCTGGACGCACCCGCGCGGTGGCTACTTTGTGAGCTTCGATGGTCCCGAGGGCTCGGCCCAGAAGGTCGCCGCGCTTTGCGCCGACCTGGGCGTCAAGCTCACGCCGGCCGGTGCTACCTGGCCCTATGGCAAGGACCCGCGCGACACTAACATCCGCATCGCGCCGAGCTATCCCACGGTCGAGGACCTGGAGGCCGCGCTCGATGTGCTGGTGCTGGCTGTGAAGCTCGTCGCTGCCGAGCTTGCGCGTGCCGAGCGCGCCTAACGCGCGGCTTCCCGTACTATCCGCACTTTCGATACGTAAAGGAGCGTATACATGGATTTGGGTATTTCCACCAACCCCACGCCAGAGCTCTACACCATTAAGGTAACCGGCGAGATCGATATCTCTAACGCCGATAGCCTGCGCAATGCCATCGACCTGGCGCTCGAGCAGCCCACTGAGGCCGTTGAGCTCGATTTTGCCCAGGTGAGCTACATCGACTCGACGGGCATTGGCGTGCTCGTGGGCGCCGCGCACCACGCGGTCGACCACGGCAAGCGCTTTAGCTGCACCAATGTGCAGCCCCCGGTGATGCGCGTGGTTCAGCTGTTGGGTGTCGACCAGGAGATTTCGATCACCGCTGCATAATCTTTGCCCCCAAAAGGGCGTGCCGTTTGGCATATGTTTGTGATGCGCTCGGACGTTTTGGCGTCCGGGCGCTATACTTGACCGAATGAATAGACGAGTTCCGGCCGAATGGCGCGGTGCGGGCTCGACTCACATCGAGCCTTGGAGGTATGTGTGTTTGGTATTGGAGAGGGTGAGCTCGCGATCATCGTGGTCTTCGGCTTTTTGCTGTTTGGCCCGGATAAGCTCCCGCAGATGGGCCGCACGATCGGCCGTGCCATCCGTCAGTTCCGCGAGACGCAGGAAAAGATGACGGCCGTTGTTCAGTCCGAGATTATCGATCCGGTGAGCGAGGCCGCGTCGGCTCCGGTCAAGCCCAAGAAGGCTGCTGCGACCGACGACGATTCCGATGCGGACGAGGATGCCGCCGAGACGGCCGCGCCCGAAAAGAAGGAGACCTTTGCCGAGCGTCGCGCCCGTCTTGCCGCCGAGAAGGCCGCAAGCGAGGGTGCCGCCAAGGGCGAAGGCGCTGCTGAGGAGCCTGCGACCGAGGGCGCCGACGCCGGGTCCGCCGATGCCGCCGCCGAGTCCGCTTCCACTGCAGAGCCGGAGTCCGAGCCCGAGCCGGCAGAGCCCACGACGGCTGACCTCTACGCCCGTCGTCCCCGCAAGCGCAAGGCCGTCGTCGACCAGCTCGCTCGCGAGCTCGAGGCCGAGGACGAGGCCGTTGCCGAGGCTGCCACCGCCGATGCCCCGAAGGGAGGCGATGAGTAATGCCTATCGGACCTGCGCGCATGCCGCTCTTCGATCACCTGGGCGAGCTCCGTCGTCGCCTGACCATCGTGGTCGTGTCGGTGTTTGCCGCCGCCATCGTGCTGTATTTCGCCACGCCCGTGGTACTCGACATCCTGGAAGACCCCATCCGCTCCTTTGTGCCGGACGGTAAGTTCTACATCACCACCACGCTCGGCGGCTTTGGCCTGCGCTTTTCGCTGGCCATCAAGATGGCCGTGGTCATGTGCACGCCCATGATCATCTGGCAGATTCTGGCATTTTTCCTGCCGGCACTTCGCCCCAACGAGCGCAAGTGGGTCGTGCCCACGGTGCTCGCCTCGACGGTGCTGTTCTTCCTGGGTGCCATCTTCTGCTACTTCATCATCATCCCGGCGGGCTTTGAGTGGCTCATCGGCGAGACCTCGGCCGTCGCTACGGCGTTGCCCGATCTGGAGAACTACGTCAACATGGAGCTGCTCTTTATGATCGGCTTTGGTGTGGCGTTTGAGCTGCCGCTCATCATCTTCTACCTGTCCGTCTTCCACATCGTGTCCTACGCGGCCTTCCGCAGCGCCTGGCGTTATGTATACGTTGGCCTGCTTGTGGGATCGGCTGTGATTACGCCCGACGGCTCGCCCGTTACGCTGGGCCTCATGTATGGCGCCCTGCTCTCGCTCTACGAGATTTCGCTCGCTATTGCCCGCGTGGTCATTACCGCGCGCGAGGGCAAGGAGGGCTTGTTTGTGAGCCGTCTGGACCTGTTCTCGGACGATGAGGACGACGAGGAGTAAATCGGTATGCACGAGGTTGGCATTGTCAACGGCATACTCGATACAGTGATTCGCGCGGCGCGTGGGGCGGGGGCCTCGCGCGCCGTTTTGGTAACGCTGCGTATCGGGGATATGACCGAAGTTGTGCGCGAGGCGCTTGACTTTGCATGGGAGACGTTCCGCGACGAGGACCCGCTCACGCGCGACTGCGAGCTTGCCGTGGAGGAAGTTCATCCACAAAGCGAGTGTCTAGACTGCGGCGAGGTTTTCGAACATGATCGTTTTCACTGTCGCTGCCCTCACTGCGACGGCGCCAACGTGCGCCTGCTGCACGGTCGCGAGCTTGACATCGCAAGTATCGAAATCGAAACCCCCGACGATTAGCCCACTAGCCATCTGGTGATGGGGTATAAAGGGGCCAAAGTAAGGAGTGCCGAGTATGGCCGAGAAAACGATTGATATCGCGTCGCCGATTCTGTCGCGCAACGAGTGCCTGGCAGATCAGCTGCGTCAACGATTTAAAGAGACAAACACCTATGTGATTAACGTCTTGTCGAGCCCCGGTTCGGGCAAGACCACCACGATCCTGGGCACCAACGAGCGCCTGCGCGACAAGGCCGGCCTGCGCTGTGCCGTCATCGAGGGCGATATTGCCTCGGATGTCGACGCCATCACCATGAAGGAAGCCGGCATGCCCGCCATCCAGATCAACACGGGCGGCCTGTGCCACCTCGAGGGCAACATGATCATGGAGGCCGTTGACGCGTTCGACCAGGCGGTGGGTCTTCAAAATATCGACGTCATCTTTATCGAAAACGTGGGTAACCTGGTGTGCCCGGTCGACTTTGACCTGGGCGAGAACCTGTCCATCATGATTCTCTCGGTGCCCGAGGGCGACGACAAGCCCATCAAGTACCCGGGCATCTTCCAGCACGCCGGCGCGCAGCTGCTCAATAAGGTCGACGTGGCCCCGGCTTTCGATTTTGACATGGATAGGTATACTAGGACACTCGATGACCTCAATCCGCAGGCGCCGCGGTTTGCCGTGAGCGCGCGCAAGGGCGAGGGCATGGATGCCTGGTGCGATTGGCTCATCGGGCAGATCGAGCAAGCAAGGGCGTAAATCGGCCGCCATACGGGCGGGCGTAGCCGCAGAGACACGAGATAGGAGCCTCTTTTGAAGCTCATCATCGCAGAGAAAAACGACGCCGCGCGTCAGATTGCCGAGCGTCTGTCCACGGGCAAACCCAAAAAGGACAAGGTGTACAACACCGCAATCTACCGTTTTGAGTGGAAGGGCGAGGAGTGCGTGACCATCGGCCTGGCCGGTCACATCCTTGCGCCCGATTTTTGCGACAGCGTGCTGTTCGATAAAAAGCTGGGCTGGTATTCGGTTACCGAGGACGGCGAGATGCTACCGGCCGACATGCCCGATGGCCTGGCACGCCCGCCCTACGACACCAAACGCAAGCCGTTTCTTGCCGACGGCATCTCCATCAAGGGCTGGAAGCTCGAGAGTCTGCCGTATCTCACCTGGGCACCCGTCATTAAGCTGCCGGCCGAGAAGGAACTCATCCGCTCGCTTAAGAACCTCGCCAAAAAGTCCGACAGCGTCATCATCGCCACGGACTTCGATCGCGAGGGCGAGCTGATCGGTTCGGACGCCCTCAACAAGGTGCGCGAGGTGGCGCCCGACTTGCCGGTCGCCCGCGCCCAGTATTCTTCGTTTACCAAGGCCGAGATCACGCAGGCCTTCGATAACCTTGTCTCGCTCGACCAGAACCTGGCCGACGCCGGCGAGAGCCGTCAGCACATCGACCTCATTTGGGGTGCGGTGCTCACGCGCTACCTGACGCTCGCCAAGTTTGGCGGCTTTGGCAACGTGCGTTCCGCCGGCCGCGTGCAGACGCCGACGCTTGCCCTGGTGGTCGAGCGCGAACGCGAGCGCATGGCGTTTGTGCCCGAGGACTATTGGCAGATTCGCGGCATGGGCGCCGCGCAAGGCGCTGCCGAGGACGATCGCTTTAAGATCGCGCACAAGACGGCGCGCTTTACCGACAAGGATGCTGCTGAGACGGCGTACGGTCACGTTGACGGTGCCAAGACGGCAACCGTCGCCGCGGTGACCAAGCGCTCGCGCAAGCAGCAGCCGCCCACGCCGTTTGCGACCACCTCGCTGCAGGCTGCCGCCGCAGCCGAGGGTATCTCGCCTGCGCGTACCATGCGCATCGCCGAGTCCCTCTACATGGCGGGCCTCATCAGCTACCCGCGTGTCGACAATACCGTATACCCCGCGACGCTTGATCTGGGCGCTGTGGTGAGTGACCTTGCAAAGATCAACCCGGCGCTGGCGCCCGTGTGCAAAAAGGTCCTCGCCGGCCCCATGAAGCCCACGCGCGGCAAGGTCGAGACCACCGACCACCCGCCTATCTATCCCACGGGCGAGGGCGATCCGTCCACGCTCGACGGCGGCCAGCGCAAGCTCTACGACCTCATCGCCCGCCGCTTCCTAGCGACGCTTATGGGTCCCGCGACCATCGAAAACACTAAGCTCGAGCTCGACGTGAACGGCGAGTCGTTCGTGGCTTCGGGCGATGTGCTCGTGACCCCGGGTTTCCGCGAGGCGTACCCGTACGGACTCAAGCGCGACGAGCAGATGCCGCCGCTGGAGCAGGGCGATACGGTCGACGTGTTCGACATTAAGCTCGAGGCCAAGCAGACCGAGCCGCCCGCGCGCTACAGCCAGGGCAAGCTCGTGCAGGAGATGGAAAAGCGCGGCCTGGGCACCAAGTCCACGCGCGCGAGCATCATCGAGCGCCTGTACGCCGTGCGCTACCTCAAAAACGATCCCGTGGAGCCGAGTCAGCTGGGCATCGCCATCATCGATGCGCTGACGCAGTTTGCCCCGCGCATCACGAGCCCCGATATGACCAGCGAGCTCGACGGCGACATGACCCGCGTCGAGCGCGGCGAGGACACCGAAGAGCATGTCGTGACGCACTCGCGCGCACTGCTGGCCGGCGTGCTCGACGAGCTGCTCAAGCATACGCAGGAGCTGGGCGACGCTATCAGCGACGCCGTCACGGCCGATGCACGCGTGGGCGCCTGTCCCAAGTGCGGCAAGGACCTGGTTATGAAGACGAGCGCCAAGACCCGCGGCAGCTTTATCGGCTGCATGGGATGGCCCGACTGCGACGTGACCTATCCGGTGCCGAGTGGCGTCAAGGTGAGCCCGCTCGAGGGCGAGGCCGCCGTGTGTCCCGAGTGCGGTGCGCCGCGCATTAAGTGTCAGCCGTTCCGCCAGAAGGCCTTCGAGATTTGCGTGAACCCCACATGCCCCACCAACTACGAGCCCGACCTTAAGGTGGGCGAGTGCAAGGTGTGCGCCGAGGCCGGACGCCATGGCGACCTGATCGCGCACAAGAGCGAGAAGAGCGGCAAGCGTTTTATCCGCTGCACCAACTATGACGATTGCAGCGTGAGCTATCCTCTACCGGCGCGCGGTAAGCTCGAGGCGACGGGTGAGACCTGCCCCGAGTGCGGCGCCCCCATCGTGGTGGTCAACACGGCGCGCGGCCCGTGGCGTATCTGCGTCAACATGGACTGTCCGACCAAGGAGAAGAAGCCGGCCCGCGGCCGCAAGACTACGACCAAGGCGAGCACGGCCAAGAAGGCGGCGGCGGCCAAGAAGACCACGGCTAAGAAAGCAACTGCCGCCAAGAAGACGACCGCGAAGAAGTCGACTACCAAGAAAGCAGCCGCCGACAAGTAACGGCGCAGTCGAAACATTGCCCAAAAAAACGAGCGAGGACCCCACGATCCTCGCTCGTTTTTTTGACCGGCAGTTAGGGACGTTCCTTTTAATATGAGCAGGACATTGTCAAGAGGCAAAATCGGGCCTGGCCCCAACGATATGGGGTCAGGCCCTCTCCCTATATCAACCC
>JAGZDZ010000067.1:0-1872 GCA_018368535.1 Collinsella sp.
CAGGAAGCCCAGGAAGTAGAAGGGCACGAGCTGCTTGGTGAGCACCAGGCGGCCGAGCATGGCGAAGCCCATGGCCGGCAGGATGTTGGCGGCAACGCCGCAACCGTCGATGATGAAGGGCGGGATGAAGTCGAGCAGGCCCTGGATGGCGTCGGAACCCAAATAGAAGGCGCCGCCGCACAGCAGGAAGTACTCGACGCAGCCCCAGATTCCAATTCCCCAATGAACGGCGTAGATGCCTTTGAGGTTTCCCTTGAGGGCGAACTTGTCTGCCATATCGACAAACACAGGGAACAAGGCATTGGTAATGTTGCCGATCGTCAGCGCAAGGACGGCGATGGGCATGGCGAGCGCGATGGCCGTCTCGGTACCCTGACCGAGCTGAATGGCAAACGCGCAGGCGAGCACGCCGCCGACGGTTTCGTTAGGCGGCACGTAGGCGCCGATGGAAATCGAGCCCATGAACAGCAACTCCAGGCTGGCGCCAACGGCAAGGCCAGTCTGCAGGTCCCCCAGCACCAGGCCCACGAGCGGGCACAGGACGATGGGGCGGAACGCGTAGAGGGTGCCGAGCTGGTAGTCGAGGCATCCAAACGCTCCGACTAAGCCGACGAGGATTGCTTGGACAAGCATAATTCCTCCCAATAAGGAATCTCGAACCGTCGTCACTCCCGTCGCGCGCGTTGTTGATATCAATTCCGGGAGTTCGATTCCACGGCTCGAAGCGTACCTGGTGTGCTGCTAACACCCATGCCAGGCACAAATGATTTGATACCAATTATAGGTATGCAGGTTCGCCTTATTTAATACCAGTCGCTCAGCGGGGTGTTTTTTACCGTAAACGGCAGGCGCATCCCATTAGGCACGCTCTTTGTTTCGATGGCGGACAAGCGCCACCAGAAAGCCGTCGCCAAAAGCATCGGATGCCAAGTTGGCCACAATCACCAAAACGATCATCGCTGCGCCCAAAAACTCGTTCCAGCGAAAGACCTCGCCAAAGAGGAGCGCCGACCAGCAGGGAGCGAGCACGACCTCACTCATGCAAACCAAGTTGGCCGCAAACGCGTTGGTGCGCGCAATCCCCTTGGCATACAGCACACTCGCAAGGCCGCTGCAAAAAAGGCCATGCACCAGCATAAGCCCCCACTCAAAGGGTTTCACGGAGCCTAGGTCGCCGGCAAAATAGACGATCGGAAGTATCGAGATGCCGCAGGAGATGAGCGAGGACACCATGGGCGACGCATCGGGGCGAGAGTTTAAAAAGAAACACAGCCCAAAGGTGGCGCCCGAAATGACGGCAAGCAGATTTCCGAGCATGCCCTCGGCGCTCAAATCACCTAAAAAGAAAAGTCCCATACCCGTAAAAGCAACCACCACGGAGGCAATCTTCGCAGGCGAGGGCAACGTGCGAGTTGCGAGCGATTGATACACGATAACGAAAATCATCGAGGTGTACTGCAGAACGATCGCGTTGCCGACCGTCGTGAGCTGGTTGGCAAAGTTAAACGTGGTGCCCGTCACGAAGTTGCAGACGGCCACAAGGACAATAAGACGGCTGACGCGAAGGACGGGTCTGCCGACGAGCAGGATAAAGAGCGCCATAAATATTGCCGTGACGGCACCGATCAAAAGAGCTGACTGCGAATTGGCGCGAACGAGGATGCCGATAAAACTCCACAAGAGCGCCGTGCCAAATAGATACATCGCCCCGCTCACGCCATTATCGGGTGGATTGTCAGATCGAATCACGAAGCACCTCCAACTAGCTTTCGGTAATCAGAACCACCCTTAAAAAGGGTGGTTTGCTCTTAGGGTATAACCCACGGGCCCCGGGCTCGCGTCTAAAGGCGCGGGCCCGGACTTCGTCCAGGC
>JAGZDZ010000001.1:0-157911 GCA_018368535.1 Collinsella sp.
GGGAAGGCATTTAATGGCGGTGCCGAACGGCAATATTCGGTTGGGTGGGCGGCGGTGCTGATTCGCAATATAGGTGGTGTCGAAAGGGCCTAGGACTCACGCCAGCGCCCCCTCTTTTTGAGGAAGATTTTCCTGAAGACGATTCTTCTTTAATCTCTTCGTATTCAGAAAAGCCCCTATTTAGAATTGCGTAAATATTCAACAGTCTATTTTGGTTTACATAGTATGGGAAAAATACCAAATCAGCTACAGGTAAAGGTTTCTCGTCCATATTCAGAATCCCTTCAAGACGATAATCAAATTGACCTCTTGTAGAAAAGAAAGTCTACAGGAGGTCAATTAAACAATTATATTTAGCTTGTTAACACTGGTAGAAAACCAGGCAGGTTACATATGCCGCGCCAAATGTCGACTGTTCTATAAGCCCTTCCTCCACACCATCTTGTCCACGACGCCGGTGTAGCTCTGGATGATCTTGACCACCTTGGTGGACACGGTCTCGTCGGCGTAGTCGGGGACGGGCGCCTCGGGCAGCGACCCCTCCGCGTCGAGCTCGACGGCCGTGTGGACCGCCTGGAGCAGGCCGCGCTCGCTGATGCCGGCGAGGGTGAAGCAGGCCCTGTCGAGCGCCTCGGGGCGCTCGGTGGAGGTGCGGATGCACACCGCCGGGAACGGGCGGCCGACGCTCGCGAAGAAGCTGGACTCCTCGGGCAGGGTGCCGGAGTCGGAGACAACCGCGAAGGCGTTCATCTGCAGGCAGTTGTAGTCGTGGAAGCCCATGGGCTCGTGCATGCGCACGCGCGGGTCGAGCTCGAAGCCGGTGGCCTCCAGGCGCTTGCGGGAGCGCGGGTGGCAGGAGTACAGGATCGGCATGTCGTATTTCTCGGCCAGCGCGTTGATGGCGGTGAACAGGCTCGTGAAGTTCGCCTCTGTGTCGATGTTCTCCTCGCGGTGCGCGGACAGCAGCATGTACTTCTTCGGCTCCAGGTCGAGCTCGGAGAGGATATCGGAGGCCTCGATCTTGCCCAGGTTCGCGCGCAGGACCTCGGCCATGGGCGAGCCCGTCACGTAGGTGCGCTCCGGCGCGCAGCCGGTGTCCTTCAGGTAGCGGCGGGCGTGCTCGGAGTAGGCCAGGTTGACGTCGGAGATCACGTCGACGATGCGGCGGTTGGTCTCCTCGGGCAGGCACTCGTCCTTGCAGCGGTTGCCCGCCTCCATGTGGAAGATGGGGATGTGCAGGCGCTTGGCCGCGATGGCGGACAGGCAGCTGTTGGTGTCGCCCAGGATGAGCAGCGCGTCGGGCTGGACCTGTACCATGAGCCTATAGCTCGCGGCGATGATGTTGCCCACGGTCTCTCCCAGGTCGGCGCCCACGGCGTCCAGGTAGACGTCGGGGTCGTCGAGCGACAGGTCGCGGAAGAAGATGCCGTTGAGCGTGTAGTCGTAGTTCTGCCCAGTGTGGGCCAGCAGGCAGTCGAAGTGGCGGCGGCACTTCTTGATGACCTCGGACAGGCGGATGACCTCGGGGCGGGTGCCCACGATGATCAACAGCTTCAGGCGGCCGTCGTTAGAAAAATCAACTTTAGAATTATCGTTACTCAACATGAGTGCCCCATTCTTTACAATTTGATATAGCTGATATTTACCGCGAATTCATGCTTTAGCGGTTTTTTGATATCTTGCGATTACGGATAAGCGGTAGATAAATACCGACACCTCGGCAGCACTTGTCGCGAGGCACATTGTATAGACATTAAAATTATCAGTTACAACAAGAATGATAAGTGAAAGCAGCTGGACGCAGAGACCAATAAAATTTGAAAAATTTGCCCTTGATGAAAGGCCTAGGGGGACAAGCACGGGAAAACAAATAACGTACGACGGGAATATCACTATTATTGCTGGAAGTAGACAGCGCACTATCATGCCGGCCTCTACATAGCTTGGTCCAAAAACAAATTCGCAAATTTGATTCGCATAGATATACAGCACTGCAGCCCCTACAACAATAAAAGGAGTTGTAGTAATCAATATTTTCTTAACAAGCCTGAAATCTTTGTTTTTAACCATATACGGATATAGGCTATCCGCAATTGGGGAAACGATCGACTTAGAAACAGACAAGAATTTTTCTGAGGCAGAATAGAATCCAACAACAGGCAAGCCTGCGTAGAACATATTGAGAACAATTGGATTTGTTGTTGAGTATACCGTGGAAGAAATGCGTGAAAAGAAAAACGGTAAAGAGTCCTTCGCAAGTAACTGCACCTCGACAACCGTGGGGCGGTAAAGATGTATGCCAAAGACTCTACGATCATACCTAAGACATACCGCTAACGCCGTAACATTTCCAACTAACAGACAGATCGGAAGCGCTAAAACGTCACTATCTGAATGGAGAAATATAAATGTGCACGCAGTTGCAAAAGCTCGTATCGCTACTGTCCTGAAGGTTATAACTTTCATGCGCTCAAGCCCCCGGTATAAATAATCCGGCAGCATCGCAGCAGCGACATAAGCTAAATAATAGAGTGCGTAGAGTAGAAAGTATCGGCTATGGTATGGAGACGAGCAGCATGCTACTGCCAAACAAGATCCACAGATAATAGCTGAAATGCCTTTTAGTGCGAACACATTGCCATAAAGATGCGAAAGAAATACAGTATCTTCAGCATGCTGTGCAACTTTTGATGTTGCAGATAAAAGAATTCCAAAATCTAGCACAAGCGACATAAACGTCATTACAGAAATAGCGACACCAACGACACCATAAGTTTCCGGTGTAAGCACGCGTGTTTGATATGGAATTGTAATCAGAGCGAGAACTTGAGATGAAAACGTTAAAATATACAGAAATAACGTATTTTTGAGAAGTTGTTTCTTGGAATTATCGATCATGGACCATTGCTTTCAATTTAATGAGACGTCCACGTACTACGTTGGGAACTAAATATTTAACGACTCTTTTCGGTTTCTTTTTAATTGTACGAGAAGGTGTGACATCGGCAGCAACTGACCCGATGCCCGTCTCATGTATCCGCCTGTATACGTTGTCTCTCAAAACAGGTCGAACTACTGGATGTGAAAGCTGAGCATTCAATTGAATTTCCCGTTGATAATCAATAGGAACAAAGGTAAACAGGCTCTCTACCTCTGACCAGAAATTTCTAGCCTTCTCAGTGTTTAAGGAAATTGAAGAGAGCTGAACCCAAGGATAGAACTGTGGGTAGCAATTCGATGACGCGCAGTCGCCAATGGTCACATCACCAACGCGTTCAGAACTGGCGTATTTACACGTATAGCAGCTTTCCCTATTTGCTGACCCCGTAACAAACAGCGCCATATACGGATCGTCAAATTCATCTCGTCCTTTATATCGCAAACCGGGCGCAGTAATATCTACTGAATAAGTCGTTCTCGCAGAGACGTCTTTCCTTCTGAATGTAATGCTTTGCGCTGGTTTTCCACCAGTAATTGACTCGACATGCTCTTCCCATACCCTCGGAGAAGGTACTCCATGACAAATCAAATCCATCGTAATCAGATTGTCATATGCTTTTCCCAAATATGAAATCAAGCCAGCAACCTGACAAGGACATCCTGAGAATAAGACCCTTCTACCAGATTTAAGACATTTTTCAATTTGACAATATATTCCCTGACAATCGCTTTGAACGTACTTTGATTTCTGAAGAATCGAAATTTCATTTGACTTAGTTATAAGTCGATGATAAACGTGCCCAGTTGAATCAACAGCTGCCCCGACTACGATCCCTCCATGATCGACAACATAGCGTGCGCACGTAGAAAATACACCGCCCGAACTGCTCTCATTTCGCAATTGATGGTCATTGGAAAATGCTGCATACATATTTGAAATTGGGCGCAACGTGCAGCGGTTAACAGCAGGGCATACTCTGAGGCATTTACCACAAGCAAGACACGATGCACCGTTTATCGAGGGATAAACAAAGCCTTCCGCATCTGGGACCATAGATATCGAATCGACAGGACACGCATCGGAACATGCAGCGCAGCCAGTGCATGCTCTACCCACGCATGAAATATCCTGATTACTAGTCATTTAAGGCACCCTTAATCCACGCCATGCATCGAGAGCGCTCCTCGCAAAGGGCTGATTCAGCATAGCTATAGTCTAAATCGATACTAGGAAGCTCGCATGCACTTTCAGCCAACATGCGGTTATCCATTCCAACTAAATTAAGCAAATCAACAATTCGGGCACGATTTCCTCGAATGGGTTCCATGGCGACGAACGGCTTACCCATATTCACTGAAAAGGCCGTTCCGTGAAATGAATCAGTAATAACATATTGTGCGTGATCAATAAGCCAAACAAATTCCTCTGGGGTCATACCCAATAGGAGCCTATCGAAAACCTTGTCCTTAAAGGTATTGTTGCTGATTCGCCAAAGAGGCAGTCCCGAATCTATTGAGAAACGCTTCCAAAGTTCCATTTCTTTATCGGTTCTGCTCGCGAGATTGAAAACCAGAATGTATCGTTCATTCCCTTTGAATCCTTCGGGCTTTTGGGAAAAAGCACGCCAATATTCACGATCGAGAAGTAAAGTCGGATCGAGACACCTAAATACTGGCTTCTCCGTCAACGGCGCGATTTGCTCTACTGCATGAGCTTCTCGCACGCTTATCGCATCGAATTTATTAAGGAACTTTCGAATTTCTTGTTGCTCCATCTCGTTATAGATATGACTACCGAGGCTCGAAGCAAGTGAAAGACGGCGAGTTGCTTTGCCAAATTGAAGAAAAAATGCAGGCTCAATGCCACCGGTGATAAAAGGATTCCAAACCTGATCGCTGCCGACGATTAGTGCATCAGCTTCAATATCAGCCATTTGAGCACACGAAGTATACACCCGTTCCGTTCGAGGGAGCCTCGAATGGAATTTTTCAAAAGCGCGCGCATGCAGCTTAGCACGCTGGAAAATGATATTTTTGGCCGCTGCTATAAGGCCAGCTTTAATATCACCGTCCTTGATGAGCTGGAAAGGGGTCTCATTTCCTTTTCGCTCATGAGGATTAATGAAATTGAGAATCTCCGCCTTGCAGCCAACATTCTTAAGTGCTTCTAGAGTTGCAAATGCTTGCAAACATGCGCCATAGCTCCACGTCATGTGAAAGGTCAGCAGATAGTTGTTATTCGACATCAGATATCCTTTCTAGGGATTAGTTCATGCGAACAGATTGAATAAAGAAGAACAAATGCGTAGACAAGATGTTGATAAGGAAAAAATCCATTTAATAGCAACGGAAATAAAATGAAAACGGAGAGGAGTGCAGCTGCACCTTTATTTAAAGAAGCGAACAACGAATGAAATAAAGTACATAAGCATGCAAGATACAGGCAAAGACCAGTTAGGCCAAATCCATACAGCAACATTACCAAGTCGTCATGAGCCCAAATATAAAGACTGAGCGCACGTTTATTGAGCTCATAGATTGTTGAAAAAGCGTTTCCAAAGGCTATGCCCATTGAACCAGAATTAGCCCATGCCAGGATATCTGTGAGCCAAATTTCGTTTCTACCATTAGTGATTGCGGATAGCAGCGAGTCTGCGTATATATTTCCGCTAGCAAACTCAAATTTATTAGCCATACCAGACTTCAGAAATACGGCCTCTCCAAAAATTAAAACTAGGAGTAGCAAGGCAGCTTTAGTCCATTTGTAAGCAAATAGATTTTGAATGAGTAGCAGCAAACAAATAAGAACTGGCACAAGAAACGTTCGGGCGCCAGTCTCCAGCGTCGCATATATGATGACAAGCGAGCACCCGCAATATACAGCCTTAGATCCATTAGTCCGAACGAGAAAAATAATAAGGACAAGCAAAAGAGTACATATAGACGCAAGAGTGTGTTCTGTATTGCATAGTCCCTTAAAGTAGGGGGCTTCTCCCCATGCAACAACATAACCAGTGCCAGTTGCAAGTAGTAAAAGAAGAAACATGGATGAAAAGATTACGACAACTGATATATAAGTTCGATATTGGAGCAATGCCTCGAAAATAGATGTTCGAAACCTAGGCGAACATATAAGGGAGATCATCAACATTGTGCTTGCGAGATACACCAAGTCGTTTAGCTCCTGAGAAGCGCTTATCATAACAAGAGTTGAATGGAGTGACAGAAGAACGAAGCAGAGCAGGCCTAAATAGGACAGATGTGATCTGCGAGTTGAAACCCATTCAAATATAAGTAGAACTACAAGAGCGAATCCAAGAATCTTATTAATAGGTATAGAGCCAAGAGCACCCTGAAGTAAAGTAGTCACAATATACGTTGCAACAATCAATACAATTGGTCTAGCCGCCATCCCTGTTTCGGAGACGATATTTTGATCGGCAGCATATAGGGCCTTTGCCATTGAAATCAAGCTATCAACTCCCTATATAGAGCGAATAGTGTTTGAAGATACGCCTGAAATGAGTAGCATTCACGCACCTTGTTATATATACGGCTTCCCGCAACCGATATCGCTTCTGGATTTGACAGCACATTCACGAGCGTGTTCGCAAGCATTTGAGTGTCCTGGGCATTTACTAGCCAACCTGAGTCTCCATTATCGATAATCTCGGAGATTGACCCGACTGATGATGCGATAGAAGGGATCCCATAAGCTGAAGCCTCAAGAAGCGAAAATGGCATTGCCTCGTGATGAGAAGGCAGTACGTTTAGAAGATATTTCGAAAAGAACTTACGATTGGGCTCTACGATGCCCCGATATTTAACACGATGAGAAAGATTTCGTTTTTCAATTTCAACTTGAACCTTGATGTGATCCCTACCGCACAGCTCGAAAATTAGTTCTGGGTCAAGCTTGTCATCGATCAGAACGAGCGCATCCAATAAATCCAAGACGCCCTTGTCCTTAGAGATATTTCCCAGAAATAAAACTCTAGTGCGGCCCGGCGTGTATAAATTCTCATCTGGACAAGAAACGGCATTGGGAAGAATTAATACACGCTCACTTGGATAATCCAATTTTTGGAACAAGGGGTTCAGATATGTTCCTAGGGCAATGATGCGATCTGATTTTAATAGCGACCAATCTATCAGCTTTTTCATATGACTTGAGGACCGAGATCTAATCTTTGCCAAGTCACAGTGAATGTGAAGTACGACAGACTGTCGATATCTTTTAGCTAGGAATATGATAACGCACGACCTGATCACGCTCGCATTATCAGCCATGTGTATATGAACAATTCCTTCGCCGGTTGAAAAGCGTTTTCGGGCCTTTAAGAGCGCGCTTACAAAACAACGGATCTTTTGAAGGGCATTTCCCTGATTGGTCGTTATTAAATAGCAAAAATCAACTTGCTCGCATCTATCTAGCTCAAAAGAAAGCATACGCGTTAGCGTACTAATGCCTCCTAAACAGCTCGGATCAACACCAAACATACTTAAGGTGCCAAACTCCGTCTTATTCCTAGTCATCAAATCGTCTCCCGATTAGACGTGCGGGAACCCCCCCAAAAATGCAATTTTCTTCATAAGGGCTACGAACGACGAGCGCACCAGCAGCAATTACTGTTCCATCGGGAATATGCACACCTTTTAAAATCGTAACGTTTGCCCCAATCCAAACATCGTTACCAACAACAATGTCTTGGTCATTACTGGGTAATTTTTCAGTTGGCCTGACAGCTCGCATAGGCTTATCTTTGACATCAGTGCGATGATCACCAGAGATTAGAGTTATATGTGGGCCAAACATAACATCGTTACCGATAATTACTTCTGCGCCCGTTGTCCAAATTCTTGTATCGGGCCCAAATGACACATCATTACCGACTGAAATGTTCTCCAAGCCTTGCAAATCGCAACGCTTTCCAAGCGAGAAACCCTTTCCGCACCGTGCAAAAGACCGTTTAACGAGGGGCTGAACTATAGCTTTACGAGGAAGCGCTTTCACACTGCGGCCAAAACATAGAAGCGACCGCGAAAAAGAGCCCATGCGGCTAGACCTCCTCGTAGTAGGTGTCGGGGTCCTCGGGGTCGAAGGGTTCGTTGGCCCACATGATCGTCACGAGGTCCTCGGTGTCGGACAGGTTGGTGATGGAGTGCGTGTAGCCGGGGATCATCTCGACGGCGCGCATGTCCGAACCGGAGACGGTGTACTCGTCGACGGGGAACGGGTTCCCCTCTGAGTCCTCCCCCACCTTCCTGAGCTTGATGCTCGCGGTGCCGGAGACCACCAGGAACCTCTCCCACTTGCTCATATGCCAGTGGTTGCCCTTGGTGATGCCGGGCCTGGACACGTTGATGGAGACCTGGCCGCGATCGGGCGTGCGCAGGAACTCCGTGAACGAGCCGCGGTCGTCCACGTTGGGCCTGAGGCTATAGGCGAAGTGCCCGGGCTCGTAGTAGGACAGGAACGTGCTCCAGAGCTTCTTGGAGAAGGAGCCCTCGGCCAGGTCGGGCACCGAGAGGGTCTCGCGGCTGTCTCGGAAGCTGTCCAGCAGGTAGACGATCTCCCCCAGTGTCTTCACGTCGGTCTCCGGGACGTAACAGAACCCGTCGCCCTCGACGCGCTCCAGCCCCTCGTATCCGCAGCGGTGCTCCTCCCCCAGCAGGGCGCCCAGCATCTCATCCACGAGGTCGTCGATGTAGAGGAGCTCCAGCTCGACCGAGGGGTCGTTGACGGTGTAGGGGCGGCCGTTGGCGATGGCGTCGCAGAAGGTGGCGACGGCGGAGTTGTAGCGCGGGCGGCACCACTTGCCGTAGAGGTTGGGGAAGCGGTAGATGAGTACCGACGCCCCCGTGCGCTCGGAATATTCGCGGAAGAGGCCCTCCCCCGCGAGCTTGGACTCGCCGTAGACCGATCCCTCGAAGCGGCCCGACAGGCTCGCCTGCGCGGAGCTGGAGAGCATGACGGGGCATCTGTTGCCGTGGCGCTCGAGCGTCTCGAGCAGCGTGGAGGCGAACCCGAAGTTGCCCTCCATGAACTCCGCTTTGTCCTTGGGGCGGTTGACGCCGGCCAGGTTGAAGACGAAGTCGGCGCGGGGGCAGTACTCCTCCAGCTCCCCGGGCGCCGAGTCGAGGTCGTACTCCATGACCTCGAGGGGCAGCAGGCCCGCGTACTTCTCGCGGCGGTCCTTGCCGTCGCGGATGTTCTTCAGCGCGCAGCAGAGGTTCCTGCCGACGAAGCCCCTGGCGCCGGTGACGAGGACGCGCACCCTACTGCACCGCCTCGTGCTCGCGGCCCTCGAGCGCCAGCTGCACGTACTCGGCGGTCTTGATCTTGGCGATGGTGCCCTCAACGTCGAGCCTCTCGGTGTTGTGGCTCGTGTAGGACTCGTCGGCCTGGGTCTCGACCTCGCCGTCCACGACGAACTTGTCGTAGTTGAGGTCGCGCGAGTCGCAGGCCACGCGGTAGTAGCCGCCCATGTCCTCGGCGCGCAGGCGCTCCTCGCGGGTCATGAGGGTCTCGAAGAGCTTCTCGCCGTGGCGGGTGCCGATGACCTGGGTGCCCACGCGGCCGAAGACCTCCTGGACGGCCTCGGCGAGGTCGCCGATCGTGGAGGCGGGCGCCTTCTGGATGAACAGGTCGCCGGGGTTGGCGTGCTCGAAGGCGAACTGCACGAGGTCCACCGCCTCGTCCAGGTTCATGAGGAAGCGGGTCATGTTGGGGTCGGTCACCGTGAGCGGCTCGCCCTTGCGGATGCGGTCGATGAACAGAGGGATGACGCTGCCGCGCGAGCACATGACGTTGCCGTAGCGGGTGCAGCAGATGGTGGTGCGGCCGGCGCCGTTGCGGGCGTTGGCGTAGATGATGGACTCCATCATGGCCTTGGACTTGCCCATGGCGTTGATGGGGTAGGCGGCCTTGTCGGTGGAAAGGCACACGACGCGGTCCACGCCCTCCTCGATGGCGGCGTGCAGGACGTTGTCCGTGCCGATGACGTTGGTGCGGACGGCCTCCATGGGGAAGAACTCGCAGGAGGGCACCTGTTTCAGGGCGGCGGCGTGGAAGATGTAGTCCACGCCGTGCATGGCGTCGCGCACGCTCTGGGCGTTGCGGACGTCGCCGATGAAGAAGCGCACCTTGGAGGCGAGCTCGGGCGACCTCTCCTGCAGGCGGTGGCGCATGTCGTCCTGCTTCTTCTCGTCGCGGGAGAAGATGCGGATCTCGGCCAGGTCGGTGTTCATGAAGTGCTTGAGCACGGTGTTGCCGAACGAGCCGGTGCCTCCCGTGATCATGAGGGTCTTGTCTTTGAATGCGGTGGTGGATTTCATCTACTTGCCTTCCTTGCGTTTTGCGCCAGTGAACTGGTAAAAGAGAAACTTAGTGTTAGTAATGAGGTATCGCTTGAAAAGCCGTTTCGGCTCTTGGATAAGTCTGTATAGCCATTCGAGGCTCAAGTCCTGCATCCAGATCGGTGCCTCCGGCACCACTCCGGCGAGGACATTGAAGGCTCCCCCGACACCGATCATTATTGGCTGGGGGCCACCTTTAAGCTCATGCATGAGGACTTCCTGGCGAGGCGCACCCAGCGCAATCCATGCGAAGTCTGCACCCGAATCAGCGATACGTCGCGAAAGGTCTCGCTTCTCGCTGTCGGAGAGCGGTCGGAAAACCGAAGGCTCCATGCCAGCTATTTCCAGGCCCGGATATTCCTTTTGAAGTGAATTCTTGAGAGCGTCGAGATTCTTCTGCTCGTTACCGTAGAAGTAATGGCTCCATCCCTGCTGCAAGGAAATGCTGAAAATCTCTCGCATTAGATCGGGTCCAGTTACACGCCCCATTGACTCTATTGTTTTACGTCCAACAACAGATAAAGGCTTGCCGTCGGGAACGGACATGAGGGAGTCCGCTTGGCAGGCCCAATAGGAAGGGTCGTCATGAGCCATAACCGACGTGTGAGCATTGGATACGCAAATATACTCGCCATGTAGCTCATCTATATGGCGAGTGAGAAACTCGACGCACTCAGACATATTGGTTCCAGTGATCGGAACATCGATTACGGGAACACGCTTGAGCTCAACGAATTTTGAATAGTCCCGGAGCATTAGCACGCACCCTTACCGGTGATGACCTCGATCACCGTGAGAGCGACGATCTTGAGGTCCGTAACGGGACCGCGCTTGGCGATGTACTCCAGGTCGCGCTGAACCATCCCATCGAAACCCGTTGAGTTGCGCTCCGTCACCTGCCACCAGCCGGTGATCCCAGGCTTCACGGCCAGGCGCTGCAGGTCGTACTCGGTGTACTCGGCGACCTCGTTGGGCAGCGGCGGGCGCGGGCCCACGACGGACATCTGGCCCAGGAACACATTGAGGAACTGCGGGAACTCGTCGATGGAGTGCTTGCGGATGAACCTGCCGATCTTGGTGACGCGGGGATCGTCCCTCATCTTGAACATGGCGCCGGCGATCTCCTTTTGCCCCTTGAGCTCGGCGAGACGCTCGTCGGCGTCCTTGTACATGGAGCGGAACTTCCACATGCGGAAGGTGGACAGGCTGCCGTCGCGGTGGGTCTGGCCCACGCGTATCTGGCTGTAGAACGGGTTGCCCTCGCTCTCCAGGCGGATGGCCGCGGCGAGCACCAGGCTCGGCACGGCGATGACGGCCAGCACACAGCCGCTGAACACGATGTCGAAGACGCGCTTTACGCTGCGGTAGGCAAGGCGCGTGCGGTCCCAGTCCTTCACGGCCTGCATGGCCTTGTAGCGCATGCCCGCCTCGCCGCCGTTCATGGCCTGGGCAACAAGCGCGGCTCCCGCCGGCGCTCCAGCTGAATACTCAGTTTTGTCTGACACTATTTCCTTCAAACCTACGTCCCCGCCCCCGGGGATCCTCCCTGTCCCGTTAAACAGTTGCCAGTAATTAGGCAATCGCCTTTTTAAGGTTTCGCATTGCGCGCTGCTCGGCTGAAAGCACCGCGAGGCCAACGCGGGTGGTTACGCGTCGGCCGCACAGGTCGAGCTCCAAATAAGCAGTGCTCTTGCGTCTGTTAATAGTTTTGATAAGGCCTTCGTGGCCAAGCAGCGGGCCTGCCGTCACTACGACCTGGTCGCCGTCCTTTAGGGCCTCGCTCATGGGCACTACGCGGTCTCCCCTATGCGTAAAGCCGCCAATAAGCTGGACCTCTTCTTTTGCCAGCGGCACAAACCGACCATCCTGAGATAACACCCGGGCAAAGTCGTCCATGCGCAGCAGATACTGTTGCACGGTACGGGGATCTGCCGTATCGCAGATAAGATAACCGGGAAAGAGTGACTTGGTCGTGTTGACCCATTCGCCGTGCACTTTGATCTCGGTTTGAAATTGGGGGAAAAAGAGCTCCTGCATGACGCCACCCGGCACCACACGCTCAATGCGCTCGCGCATTACGTCTTCGCGACCGTTAATAACCTGAATCACATACCACACGAGCACCACCCCCTTGCTGTCTTACGTGTGGCTCACGGGGTTTGTGTATGGCTTCGCCAGGGCGCTTGTGCGCGAAGGCGCTCCATATTCAAACCCTGAGCCCAGTTAGACAAGCACGTGGCTCTGCCCCACCGTGAACGGTATGTTTAAAAGCAGCGCTGAGGTTGCAGGCGTGTATCGCAAGTTTCCCTACAACCTCAGCTGGCTGCGTGCGAACCAGTCAAGCGGGAACAAAACTGGGTCGCACGCAAACAGCTGAGAACTGCTACGTTTAGCCGTATTATTGGAGCTCGTGGCTTTTCTGGCACCGCCGTTACGGCCGGATGCTGATCGACCCTGCGCTTTAAGGTTTTATGGAACCTGCAGCACAGTTGAACTCATGTGACTTGAAGTATCCTAGCACAAGGGTTTATAGGAACCAATTTAGGTAGCACTGGACAACATATCTATTTACAAAAATAGCGGGTTATTGCACAACTTTTTTCAAATTGGGTATGGGTGCGGGCGACACTATTGTTTGCGATGTGGATAGTCATAAAAAAGGCCCTCGGTTTCCCGAAGGCCTCTGCATGCACGGTGGTGGAGACGAGGGGGATCGAACCCCTGACCTCTTGACTGCCAGTCAAGCGCTCTCCCAGCTGAGCTACGCCCCCGTGACGAGGAGATACTATAGGGGAAGTTGGCGCGACGTGCAAGGACTTTTTTGGGTCAGACTCTAAATACCTATTGATATAGGTAAGCGATAGCCGTGCCGGTGTGAACTTGGATCGTGGCTGTTGACCTGACGACGTTGCTAATGCTCGTGTCGGCCAACAGGCCCAGGGGGCTGTGATCTAGCTCCCACTCTAGGCCGTGCTCGCTTACCTCGGTGTTGGGGGCTATGGCGATGATGGAGAACGTCTTGCCTTCGGCGCCTTCGATGGTCCACGATTCGCCCGCGTGAAGGATGCGGGCCAAGGTCTCGTCCTCGGTAATCCAGACAGGGGCATCCTCGTAGCCCGCGAGCAAACCCAGCACGCTCAGCGCCATATCCGGGCGGCCGCCGGTGGCGCAGGTCGCAACCACTTCGGCACCCGGCCAGCGGTGACGGACCGAATCGAGCGCCAGTGCCAGATCGGTATAGTCCTTGTAGGGGTCGTGGCGCTCAACTTCAAAGTCGGTGGCGGCATCGACCAAAGCGCGACCCGCATCGCTCACCGTGTCGGCATCCCCCACATAAACGTCGCAGCCCAGTCCCGCGCCCAGCAGCGCGTCGAGTCCGCGGTCCACGGCGACAACGTGGTCGCACTCCCCCGCTAGCCTACGCAACAGATCCGCGCTCGCAACCACGGGTGAGCCGCAGACCACTAATACCTTACAAGCCACAACCCTCGCCTATCCCTCAAACGAAAGCACGCGGGCCAGATCAAGCTCCTCGTAGCTGTCGATAAAGATATCGCAGTTGTCGCGCACGTCGTCGCGCTTCATGCGGCCGTGCGGGTCATAAATACCCACGCGCTTAAAGCCGGCGACCCCAGAGCTCTTAAGGCCAAAGACGGCGTCCTCAAACACCCATGCGCGCTCAAACATGTGTCCATGGCGCTCTTCCAGGCGGCGCAGCGCCAGCTCGTACACATCGGGGAACTGCTTGGAGCGTCCCGCCTCGCCCGTCGTGGTAACAAACTCCATGTAGGCATCGAGCCCGGCGCCCGCAAGCGCAGACTTAACCAGCTCGGCCGGCGTGGACGTGGCCACGCACATGGCAATGCCGGCGGCCTTCGCCTGCTCCAAAAACGTCAGCAGACCCTCGCGCGGCGGCACCTTGGAGTACCCATCAATCAGAATGTTGCTCAGCTCGCGATACAGCTCCTCGCCATTATCGCCAATGCCCCACGTGTCGTGGTAGGCCTGGCACTCGTCCTCGAGCGACAAATGCTCAAATTGGGCAAAATCGTCGACCGTCACGTCAATGCCGTGGCGGTGCAATAACTCGGGCTGAGCATAAGCCCAAACGGGTGTGCTATTAACTAGCGTGCCGTCGCAATCGAAAATAAAAGCAACCTTGGGAGCGGCGGTATGGGACATAAACGAACCTTTCGATGTCAAATGGTAAACAACCTGCTAAAAACGTTTTACCAAACGTCAGGCTAACAATTTTGAAACCCTAATTGGTAAAACTGTCAAGAGATTTACCACAGCAATTCTGCCAGTGGTATAAACATGTCGCTTACCGATTAAACGCCCCCGCAAATCCGCTTTCGTCCATAAAACTAACGCACAGGTGTTATCGTAGTTGCTGCCGAAAGTTCCACCGAGCACGCGAGGTGGAACGAATCACAGAAACTTCGCCGTCCCTTCGATTCGTGCAGCCTTGGACCTTTCGCATCTAGTCACCAAGGCAACACGCTGCCGCGTCATGATGGGATCAAACGTGAGCGATTCAAAGCTAAAGCCAACGGCTAAAAAGCCCGCAACTCGCAAACCGGCTCCGCACGCACCGGAGCTCTCCAAGGACGATGTCTACCTGTTTGGCATTGGAATGTGGGAGCGCAGCTGGGAAAAGATGGGCGCGCATCCCGACACGCAGCAGCGCACGCGCGGCTGGCGCTTTTGCGTTTGGGCGCCCGACGTAAAGAGTGTCCATGTCATTGGCGAATTTAACGACTGGGATGAGGAAGCCAACCCGCTGGTGCCCGTGTATACGAGCGCTATCTGGGAAGGCTTTATTCCTGGCGCCGAGCAGGGCCAGCTCTATAAATACCTCATCGAGACCAACGAGGGCGAAAAGCTCTACAAAGCCGATCCGTATGCCTTTAAGGCCGAGTGCCCTCCGGGTACCGCCAGTGTGCTGTGGACCCTCGATGGCTACAAGTGGAACGACGCCGCGTGGCTCAAGCGCCGCGCCGACCACAACCACATGTCGCAGCCGCTCAACATCTACGAGGTGCATATTGGCTCGTGGAAGCGCCACGGCGACGCGCCGCAGGGCGAGCCCGACGAGTACGGCAACTACCCCGGCCCCATGGATCCCTTCCCCGCGCAGCGCGGTGAGTTCTACACCTACGACGATCTGTCGGTTGAGCTCGTGGACTACGTGCGCGACATGGGCTATACGCATATCGAGGTCATGCCGCTTATGGAACATCCCTTCGATGGCTCCTGGGGCTACCAGACGACTGGCTACTACGCCGCCACGTCGCGCTACGGCAACCCGCAGCAGCTCATGCACTTTATCGATGCGTGCCACGAGGCGGGCATCGGCGTGATCATGGACTGGGTGCCCGGCGGTTTTTGCGCCGACTCCCACGGTCTTGCCACCTTTAACGGCCACATGCTGTTTGAGCACGAGATTCACCCCAACTGGGGCACGCATAAGTTCGACTTCGCCCGCGGCGAGGTCCGCTCCTTCCTTGTCTCCAACGTGCTGTACTGGCTCGAGAACTTCCACGTGGACGGCATTCGCATGGACGGCGTGTCCAGCATGCTGTACCTCAACTTTGGCATCGACGATCCCGGCCAAAAGAAGTTCAACAAGTACGGAACCGAGGAAGACCTGGACGCCAGCGCGTTTATCCGCCAGGTCAACTGCGCCGTGGAGGCGCACTACCCCGACGTGATGATGATGGCCGAGGAGTCCACCGCGTGGCCGCTCGTGACCTACCCGCCGCAGGACGGCGGCCTGGGCTTCCACTACAAGTGGGACATGGGCTGGATGAACGACACCCTGCACTACATGCAGACCGATTTTCCATGGCGCCCCGGCAACCACGGGCTACTCACGTTCTCCATCATGTACGCCTTTACCGAGAACTTTATTTGCCCGCTGAGCCATGACGAGGTCGTGCACGGCAAGTGCTCGCTCATCGGCCGCATGCCGGGTGACTGGTGGCGCCAGTTTGCCGGTCTGCGTACGCTGGCCTTCTACCAGATGACGCACCCCGGTGCCAAGCTCAACTTTATGGGCAACGAGATCGGCCAGTTTATTGAATGGCGCTACTACGAGTCCATCCAGTGGTTCCTGACCGAGGAGTACGAGACCCACCGTCATCATCAGGCTTTTATCAAGGCACTTAACCACCTGTACACCGCCGAGCCCGCCCTGTACGAGCGCGGCTACACCGACGACGGCTTTACCTGGATTGACGCGGATAACTCTAAGCAGTCCATCGTGAGCTTTGTGCGCCAGGGCGAGGACGTCGATGACGACCTGGTGATCCTGATCAACTTTGACCCGGCGAGCTACGAGAGCTTCCGCGTGGGCGTGCCGCGCGAGGGTGACTGGGAGGTCATCTTTGATTCCGATCGTCCCGAGTTTGGCGGCAGCGGCTATGCGGGTGAGGAGCCCTACACCTGCTCGAGCGAGCCCTATCCCTGGAACGGGCAGATGGACTCCATCGAGATTAAGGTGCCCGGTCTGGCAGGCGTGGTGCTTAAACGTCGCGGTCCCAGCAGCTACAAGCCACCTGTGCTCGAGGAGCCCAAAGCTGCGCCCAAGAAGCGCACGTCCTCGGTAAAGCCCAAGCCTGCGGCTACTAAGAAGGCTCCGGCTAAGGCGAAGGCAACCAAGTCTGCCGCCAAGCCCGCTTCTAAGATCACGGCCAAGAAGGCAACCACCAAAAAGGCTGCTCCCAAGGCCAAGACAGCTGCTGTTAAGGCTCCTGCCAAGAAAGCGTAACAAAGGCGTACCACTGTAATTACCCGCCCCGCGGGGGCGTAGGATACATGTCATAACCGTTCCGGGAGATACATCCCCGGGGGAAAGGAACGTATGAATAAGATCTTCGACAACAAGCAGGAGTTTACCGAGCTCTATCGCGATGCAGTCATGAGCATTAGCGGCAAGAGCGTCGAGGCCGCCAGCGACCTTGACCGCTTTAACGCCCTGGCCAAGCTCGTGGCCGAGAAGGCGCGCACCGTTGCCACCAAGAGCGACGCCCGTGCGGTGTCCGAGGGCAAGAAGCGCGTGTACTATTTCTCGATCGAGTTTTTGATCGGCCGCCTACTCGACAACTACCTGCTCAACTTTGGCGTGCGCGACATGGTCGCCGAGGCGCTCGACGACATGGGCTTTGACCTGTCCGTCATCGAGAACCAGGAGCCCGATCCGGCGCTGGGCAACGGTGGCCTGGGCCGTCTGGCCGCATGCTTCCTGGATTCCATGGCAGCCGAGGGCATTGCCGGCTACGGCAACGGCATGCGCTATCGCTACGGCCTGTTTAAGCAGGAGATCGTCAACGGCAGCCAGGTCGAGGCCACCGACGAGTGGCTCACCCACGGCTATCCCTGGGAGGTCCGTCGTCAGGATAAGGCCGTGACCATTAAGTTTGGTGGCCACGTCGAGGGCTTTGAGGAAAACGGCCGCACGTTCTACCGCACGGTGGACACGCAGGACATCCTGGCTGTCCCCTACGACATCCCCGTTGTGGGCTATGCCGGCGAGACCGTCAACAAGCTGCGCGTTTGGGCCGCCGAGCCGGTCGAGGAGCACTTCGATCTGGAGGCCTTCAACCGCGGTGACTATGCTCTCGCCGACGCCGAGCGCGCCGAGGCCGAGGCCATCAGCGCCATCCTCTACCCCAACGACGCCGGCGAGCACGGCCGTCTGCTGCGCCTGAAGCAGGAGTACCTGTTTGTCTCCGCCGGCATCTACAGCCTACTCGACACCTTTGAGAAGGAGCACGGCGAGAACTGGGAGCTGCTGCCGCAGTTTGTGGCCATCCACACCAACGACACCCACCCCGCCATGTGCGGCCCCGAGCTCATGCGTATCCTCATCGACGAGAAGAAGCTTGAGTGGGACGACGCTTGGAACATCGTGACGCAGGTCGTGAGCTACACCAACCACACCATCCTGCCCGAGGCTCTGGAGAAGTGGCCCATCGGCACGTTCTCCAAGCTCCTCCCCCGCGTGTACCAGATCATCGACGAGATCAGCCGTCGTTGGCACGAGTCGTTCGACACCACGCAGGAGGGCTGGCAGGAGCGTCTGCGCCAGACCGCCATTCTGTGGGACGGCGAGATTCGCATGGCCAACCTGTCCGTGATCTGCAGCCACAGCGTCAACGGCGTGGCCAAGATCCACTCCGACATCATCAAGAACATCGTGCTCAAGGACTTCTATGCCCTCACGCCCGAGAAGTTCAACAACAAGACCAACGGCATCTCGCACCGTCGCTTCTTTGCCGAGGCCAACCCCACCTATGCCAAGCTCGTGACCGAGGCCATTGGCGACGGCTGGCTTAAGGACGCCTTTGAGCTGGAGAAACTCAAGGAGTTCCAGAATGACACCGAGTTCCTCAAGGCCGTGGGCGCCTCCAAGCGCGCCAACAAGGAGCGCCTGGCCGCCTACGTTAAGGCCGAGACCGGTCTGGTCATTGACCCCAACACCGTCTTCGATGTCCAGGTGAAGCGCTTCCATGCCTACAAGCGCCAGCTCATGAACATCATGAAGGTGATGGACATCTACAACCGTCGCATCGCCGATCCCAACTTCCACGTGACGCCGACGACCTTCATCTTTAGCGGCAAGGCTGCCTCGAGCTACACCTTTGCCAAGGAGACCATCCGCCTGATCAACTCCGTCGCCGAGGTCATCAACAACGACGCCCGCGTGAACGAGGTCATGAAGGTCTGCTTTATCCCCAACTTCCGCGTGAGCAACGCCCAGCTTATCTACCCCGCCGCCGAGATCTCGGAGCAGATCTCCACGGCCGGTAAGGAGGCCTCGGGCACGTCCAACATGAAGCTCATGATGAACGGCGCCATTACGCTGGGCACCCTCGACGGCGCCAACATCGAGATCGCAGACCTGGCCGGCCGCGAGAACGAGGCCATCTTTGGCCTGACCGCTCCCGAGGTCGAGCAGCTCTGGGCATCCAACAGCTACTTTGCGTGGGATACCCTCAACAACGATCGCGAGCGTCTGGGCCGCGTGATGGACGAGCTCAAGGACAACACCTTCGCGGGTCTTTCGGGCAACTTTGAGAGCATCTACAACGAGCTCATGAACAACAACGACCCCGACCTGGTCATGGCCGATTTCCGCAGCTACGTGGATGCGTGGGAGAAGCTCACCGGCAGCTACGGCGACCAGGAGACCTGGAACCGCAAGGCCCTGCTCAACACCGCCTCGAGCGGCTGGTTCTCGAGCGACCGCACCATTCACGAGTACCGCGACGAGATCTGGCACGCGTAAAGGCGCGCGAGCTCCCCTATGCCAGCACGGCATTACTCGACGGGCGTGACGTTGCGCCGCGCCCGTCGCTAATGGGTTTAGGAACATCGATGACAGAAGGAGAAATCGATGAGTAAGAAAGAATGCATCGCGATGCTCCTCGCAGGAGGACAGGGCAGCCGATTGGGGGCACTCACCCAAAAGATCGCTAAGCCGGCGGTTAGCTTTGGTGGCAAGTTCCGCATTATCGACTTTTCGCTCTCTAACTGCTCCAACTCGGGCATCGACACGGTGGGCGTTCTAACGCAGTATCGCCCCTACCTGCTGCATGCCTACGTGGGCTCCGGCGAGGCGTGGGATCTGGACAGCCGCGACGGCGGCGTGTCGATCCTGCCGCCGTACGAGACGCAGACCGGCGGCGCCTGGTATGCGGGCACGGCCGACGCCATTACGCAGAACCTCGACTACATCAAGGCCAACGACCCCAAGTACGTCCTGATTCTTTCGGGCGATCACCTGTATCGCATGGACTACCGCAAGATGCTCAAGACGCACATTGAAAACAACGCCGACCTCACGGTGAGCGTTATGCCCGTGCCGTGGGAGGAGGCCAGCCGCTTTGGCATCCTGACCACCGACCCCGAGGACGGCCGCATCACCAAGTTCACCGAGAAGCCCGATAAGCCCGATTCGAACCTCGCGTCCATGGGCATCTACATCTTCTCGGCAGACGTGCTGATCGAGGCGCTCGAGGAGGACGCTCTGGACCAGCGCTCGAGCCACGACTTTGGCAAGGACATCATCCCCAAGCTGCTCGGCGAGAACAAGCGCCTGTACAGCTACGAGTTCCACGGCTTTTGGAAGGACGTCGGCACCATCGCCAGCTTCCACGAGACCTCGATGGATCTGCTGGGCAACAACCCCGAGTTCGATCTGTTTGACAAGCACTTCCCCATCATGTCCAACATCACCACGCGTCCGCCGCACTACATTGGCCCGGACGGCCGCCTGGACGACTGCCTGGTCTCCAACGGCTGCAAGATCTACGGCACCGCTCGCCACTCGATCCTTTCGACCGATGTCATCATCGAGGAGCGCGCCGTGGTCGAGGACTCAGTGCTGCTGCCGGGTGCGCACGTTAAGAGCGGTGCGCACATCTGCCGCGCTATTTTGGGCGAGAACTCCACGGTCGAAGAGGGCGTGAAGCTCGGCTCTGTCGATACCACCAAGGATACGGCCGTCGTTGGAAATGACGTCGTTATCGGGAAGGGGGAATGATCCGATGATCAATCGCAAGGCCATCGGTTATATCACCGCTAACTACTCTTCGACCTACGGCAGCGTGCTGCTCAAGGACCGCCCCATTGCGTCCGTTCCATTTTTGGGCCGCTACCGCCTGATCGACTTCCCGCTGTCCAACATGATGAATGCCGGCATTAAGACCGTCGGCGTCGTCATGCCGGGCAACTACCGCTCACTGATCGACCACGTGGGCTCGGGCAAGGACTGGGGCCTGGACCGCAAGAAGGGCGGCCTGTTTATGGTGCCCGGCAACGCGTATGGCACCACCAAGGGCGGCATGCGTTTCTTGCTGCGCGACATCATTTCCAACAAGACGCTGTTCCAGCGCTCGGACAAACCCTATGTTGTGATGATGGGCACCAACATCATCTTTAACATGGACCTCAACACCATCATCGACGCGCACGAGAACTCCGGTGCCCAGATGACCGTGGTGTACTGCAAGGCCACGCACAACGTCGATGACGAGACCAAACTCGAAATTAACGAGAACGGCCGCCTGACGGGCGTGAGCGCCGGCGTCGTGTACGGCGACAACGCCTCTATGGACTGCTGCATCATCAACCGTGAGACGCTGCTCGAGATCATCGACCACTACCAGGCCGCCGACTATCTGGACCTGCTCGAGGCACTCCAGGGCGACTTTGGCAACATCGACGTGTGCAGCTACGTGTACAAGGGCGAGGTCGTGGGCGTGTTTAGCGAGAAGTCGCTGTATCGCCGCAGCATGGACCTGCTCGACCAGACCGTGGCCGACCATCTCTTTGACCCCAAGCGTCCGATCCTGACCAAGGCTCACGACGTGCCGCCTTCGCGCTATGCGACCGGCAGTCACGCATGCAACTCGATCATCTCGGCCGGCTGCATCATCAAGGGCACCGTGCGCAACTCGATCCTGTCTCGCGGCGTCGTGGTTGAGGAAGGCGCCTCGGTGACGAACTCGATCATCAACCAGAGCTGCGTCATCAAGAGCGGCGCCCGCGTTGAGAATGCCATCCTGGACAAGAACAACGTGGTTCCCACCAACACCGAGCTTCGCGGCACGCCCGAGAACATCCTGGTGCTGGGAAAGGCCCCGTTAACTTCTGATATCACCAACGCGAGCTAGCTTTGGCACCGCAACATCGCTCGTAACACGTAGAATAGCCGCCCGGTTTGCGCCAGGCGGCTATTCTCGAATTGCAACAGGGAGACAATATGGCTGATTCCAGCAAAAAGATGCAGATCGTGTTTGCCTCGGCCGAGTGCGCACCGTTTGTTAAGACCGGTGGCCTGGGTGACGTGGCGGGCTCGCTGCCTGCGGCGCTTGTACGCGCCGGCGCCGAAGTCATCGTGATGGTGCCCAAGTACGCCACCATCAAGGACGAGTACAAGGCGCAGATGGAGCACTTCTCCGACTTTTACGTGAGCCTGGGCTGGCGCAATGAGTACTGCGGACTCGAGAAGCTTGAGCACGACGGCGTCACCTATATGTTCATCGACAACGAGCGCTATTTTGCGCGCGACTATCCGTACGGCTTCTTTGACGACGGCGAGCGTTTTGCGTTCTTCTCTAAGGCCATCACCGAGAGCCTGCAGCACCTGCCGGCCGGCTTTGAGTGCGACATCCTGCACTGCAACGACTGGCAGACGGCGCTGGCGCCCGTGTTTTTGCGCGAGTTCTACCAGGGCCTGCCGCTGTACGACCGCGTCAAGACCGTGTTCTCGATCCACAACGTGGCATTCCAGGGCCAGTTTAGCGACACCGTGATGGAGGACATCCTGGGCGTGGCGCATATTCCGGCGGCCGCCTCGCAGCTGCGCTGCGACGCCTGCAGCATCAACTACATGCTGGGCGCGCTGCACTATGCCGATGCCATCACCACGGTAAGCCCCACCTACGCGGGCGAGATCCAGACGCCCGAGTTTGGCGAGGGCCTGGACGGCGTGCTACGCGAGCGTTCCTACGCGCTGCAGGGCATTTTGAATGGCATCGACGTCGCGGGCTTTGACCCGGCGACCGACAAGCGCATTGCCGCTAACTACACCGTGGAGGACCGTTCCGGCAAGGCCGTGTGCAAGGCCAAACTGCAGGAAGAGCTGGGCCTCGAGGTTCGCGACGACCGCCCGCTTATGGTGATGGTCACGCGCCTGACGCGCCAGAAGGGCTTGGATCTGGTCATGTACGCGCTCGACCGCATCCTGGCCGGCGGCGTGCAGGTGGCGGTGCTGGGCACCGGCGACCGCGACTACGAGGACGGCCTGCGCTATTTCCAGGACAAGTACCCCGGCACCATGGCCGCGCGCATCGAGTTCGATCCTGCGCTGTCGCAGCGCATGTATGCCGCCGCCGATATGTTCCTGATGCCTTCGAAGTTTGAGCCCTGCGGCCTGTCCCAGATCATCGCCATGCGCTACGGCACGCTGCCCATCGTGCGCGAGACCGGCGGCCTGAAGGACACCGTGCAGCCTTACAACGAGTTTACCGGCGAGGGCACGGGCTTCTCGTTTAGCAACTTTAACGGCGACGAGATGGGCGACGCGGTGTTCCGCGCGGCCCGCCTGTTCTGGGATAACCGCGAGGCCTGGAACCAGCTGGTCACGCAGGCTATGAGCCAGGACTTTAGCTGGACGCGCTCGGCCGATAAGTATCTGGACCTGTACTTCTTTATGCATCCGGAGATTGAGAGGCCGGTGGCTGTGGTTGAGCCTGCGGCCGAGAAGCCTGCGGCTGTTGAGGAGCCCAAGGCCGAAGAGAAGCCGGTTGAAGCTGAGCCCGTTAAGGCCGATCTCGAGGCGAAGGTCGAGACTACTCCCGAGCCCAAGCCCGAGCCCGAGGTGAAGCCTGCTGCGAAGAAGACCGCGACTCGCAAGACGACGGCCAAGAAGGCCGCAGCGACCAAGGCAGCGGCAACCAAGACCACCGCTGCCAAGACAACGACTACGCGCAAGCACACGACCGCCGCTAGCATGAAGGCCGCCGAAGCCGAAGCTGCTCCCGAGGTAAAGACTGAGGCCGCCGTCGAGGCAAAGCCGGCCGCCAAGGCTCCGGCAAAGACCACTGCCAAGAAAACGACCTCGACCAAGACCACGACCGCCAAGAAGTCCACGGTCGCAAAGTCGACCAAGACCAAGGCCGCCACGACCAAGGCAGCCGCAAAGTCGGCCACCAATGCCGAGGCAACCGTCGAGGCCAAGCCCGCCGCAAAGACCACCACGCGAAAGCGCACGACGACAGCTAAGAAGACCACGGCAAAGGCCGCAACTCCCAAGGCGGAGACTAAGCCCGCTGCTGCCAAAGAGGAGCCCAAGGCCGAGGTAAAGGTCAAGCCGGCACCGAAGGCCGCTGAGGTCAAGACCGCTCCGAAGGCTACGGCAAAGACCGAGCCCGCCAAGGAGGCCCCGGTCTCCCCTGCCGCTCCGGCCGAGGAAAAGGCCCCGACCAAGAAGACCTCCGTCCGCAAGGCAACGGCCACCCGCAAACGCCGCTAGCCCACAGACGATCTAAAACCTAATCAAAACCCTAAACAAGGGGCGCTCCAACCGGGCGCCCCTTCTCTGTAGACAGTTGGTAAAACGATTTTCTAGGACAACCGTTCGCCGATGGTAAACGGATGTTGTTTATACACCCTGTGTACAACAGATATACTTATATCTTGTGCGTAAAGCCCATGGCCCGTAGGCCGTGATTCTATTGAACTGGACCGTACTATGAGATTGATACACAACAGCCGCCTACCGCAGTTTCGCACTCCGTTTGGCGCTGTGACCACAGGAACTACCGTTGCACTCTCGGTTATTTTGGAGGATGCCGATCCCAACCAGGCAACACTCACCCTGCGTACCTGGGTCGATGAAGTCGGCGAGACCCTGATTCCGATGGAGCACGAAGGCGATGGCATTTTTACCGGCGAGCTCAAATGCACTGAACCGTGTCTTGTGTGGTACAGCTTTATATGCAATATCGAGGGCCAGCCCGAGGTTCGCCTGGGCGCGCCCCAGGGCCGCACCGGCGGCGAGGGCGTAACCTACGACTACGCCGAGGTGCCGTCCTTCCAGATTACCGTCTACAAGCACCGCGAGAACCGCCCCACCTGGTACGAGCGCGGCATGGTCTACCAGATCTTCCCCGACCGCTACGCCCGTGACGAGCATTGGCGCGAGCGCACAATGGCCCAACTCGAAAAACCGCGCAAGGGCATTCAGCGCCGGATGGTCGAGGACTGGAACGAGCCACCCGTGTACGAGCGCGCCGAGGACGGCTCCATTAAGACCTGGGACTTCTACGGCGGCTCGCTCAAGGGCATCCAGGAAGACCTGCCCCGCATCGCCGAGCTGGGCTTTACGGCCATCTACCTCAACCCCATCTTTGAAGCCGCGAGCAACCACCGCTACGACACGGCCGACTACACCAAGATCGACCCGATCCTGGGCACCGAGCAGGACTTTACCGAGCTGTGCCAGGCAGCCGAGAAGCTGGGCATCTCCATCATCCTGGACGGCGTCTTCAACCACACGGGCGACGACTCGATCTATTTCAACCGCTACGGCAACTACCCCGGCGTGGGTGCCTGGCAGAGCGATGATTCGCCGTGGCGCGATGCGTTTACCTTCCACGAAGACGGCTCGTATGACTGCTGGTGGGGCGTGGGCAACATGCCAGCCATCAACGAGAAGTCCGAGCTGGTGCGCGAGAGGCTCCTGGGCAAGGACGGCGTGATCCGCAAATGGCTGCGCGCCGGCGCTCATGGCTGGCGCCTGGACGTCGCCGACGAGCTTTCTGACGACTTCCTGGCCGAGATCAAGAAGGCCGTACTCGCCGAGAAGCCCGACGCACTGTTGCTCGGCGAAGTCTGGGAAGACGCCTCCAACAAGATTAGCTACGGCCATCTGCGCCGCTACCTGCAGGGTTCCGAGCTGGACTCTGCTATGGATTACCCCTTCCGCGACATGGTCATCGGCTTTTTGATGGGCTACAAGAACGCCTACCAGGCAGCCGAGGATATCGAGACCCTGCGCGAAAACTACCCGAGCGAGGCATTGTCCTGCGCGCTCAACCTGCTTTCGAGCCACGACCGTCCGCGCATCATCTCGGTGCTCGGCGGCGGCCCCGACGAGTCGCAGCTGCCCGAGTGCGAGCGCAGCAAATGGCGACTGGACGAGAACGCGATGGGACTGGCCAAGAGCCGTTTTTGGCTCGCCACGCTCATGCAGATGACCTTCCCCGGCGTACCTTCGATCTACTACGGCGACGAGTACGGCCTGGAGGGCCTGACCGATCCGGGCAACCGCCGCACCCTGCCGACCAAGGACCAGCTGCACGACTTCGACACGCTGGCTATTGTCAAGAACGCCTCCGCCGTACGCCGCGCACTGCCATTTATGATCGACGGCGAAATCAAGGCCTTCGCGCTGAACGACGAGGTGCTCGCCTACAACCGCACGGGCAAGGATGGCGAGTCCGCAACGGTTATCATCAACCGCAGCCTGCGCAATTCGCACCGCGTGACGATTCCGGCGCTCGGCGAATGCGCGAGTGACGTGATTAGCGGTCACGAGTGCGAGATCCACAACGGTACGGTCACGCTCGATCTGTATCCGCTGGGCTCGTCGATCATCTATCACCACGCCGAGCAGCGCCTGCAGGAGCCGCTCGATCACGGCACGGGCGTCGTGTGCCATATCACCTCGGTGCCCACCGACGACGGCAAGCCCGGCACGATCGGTGCGCCCACGCGTCGCTTTATCGATCATCTGACCGCTATGGGCATGCGCTACTGGCAGGTCCTACCCGTCAATCCGACGGACTTCTTCCGCTCTCCTTACGCTGGGCCTTCGGCCTTTGCGGGCAATATTGACCTGCTGCCCGAGAGCCAGGAAGAGCTGGCGGCAGACTTTGAGACTTGGAAGGCCCGTGGCGGCGAGGATGCAGATCCGCTGTACACGGCGTTTAAGCATCGCAACGCCGACTGGCTCGAGAAGTACTGCGTCTACATGGCCGTCAAGAAGTACTTTGAAGGCGAATCACGTCACGATTGGCCGGCCGATGTCGCGCGCTACAACGAGCATCTGATTGACGACAAGCGTTTCCACGACGAGGCAGAGCTGCAGGCGTACATGCAGTACCGCTTTGACCTGGCCTGGTGCGAGCTCATGAACTACGCGCACAAGAAAGGCATCGAGGTCATCGGCGATATTCCCATGTACGTTTCGGACGATTCGGCCGATGCGTGGAGCGAGTCCGAGAACTTCTGGCTGTCCGATACCGGCAAAGCGATTGAGATCTCTGGCGCGCCGCCCGACAATTTTGCGCCCGAGGGCCAGGTGTGGGGCAACCCGACGTTCCGCTGGGACCACATGAAGCAGAACGGCTATAGCTGGTGGATGGATCGCCTGCGCCGCGCATTCTCGCTCTACGACCGCGTGCGTCTGGATCACTTCTTGGGATTCCACAGCTACTTTAGTATCCCCGCGGGCAAGGCTTGCGCCGACGGTCGCTGGCTGGCGGGCCCGGGCAAGGACCTGTTCCAGACCGCCTATGACGAGCTGGGTCCGCTCAACTTTATCGCCGAGGACTTGGGCTATTTGACGCCCGGTGTTCGCGCCATGGCTTCGACCTGCGGTTTCCCCGGCATGGATGTGCTTGAGTTTAGCGACTACGACGTTCGTTGCGGTGTGCATCCCACACCAGGAAAGATTCTGTACACCTCGACGCACGATACGTCAACGCTGGCCGGTTGGTGCACGCGTTCCTTTGCGGGCGGCGACGAGCCGAGCGGTGTTGAGGTGGCGGCCAAGCTGATGAGCGACGCGCTGGCAAGCGACGCTCCCCTAGTGATGATGCCGCTACAGGATATCCTGGGGCTTGGCGACGACGCGCGCATGAACGTTCCGGGCGTTGCCACGGGCAACTGGACCTGGCAGGCTGACGAGGCAGACATTGCAGCCGCCGAGAATAAAACCGCACAGCTCCTGCGCAACAACCATAGATTCTGGGGCGAAGCGTGATAAAACCCCCGATATAGGGTACAGTTACAGACGTTTGAATTTTTGCGGGCAGAGTAATCTGCCCGCTTTGTGCTGAAAAGGAAGTATTATGGCGCGCTACGATTACAAGTGCTCGAGCTGCGGAAACGTGTTTGAAGTTGAGCATCCCATGTCCGAGACTCCCGAGGTCGTGTGCCCGAGCTGCGGTGCCCCGGCGGCCAAGACGTTCTCGGCCAGCGGCATCAAGTTTGAGGGCAGCGGCTTCTACAACACCGACCAGCGCAGTGGCGGTTCTAGCACCAACGCCACCAGCGGCTGCTGCGCCAACTGCCCGCATAACCACTAGAAACAACGCGGCCCCGCGATCAACGCCGATCACGGGGCTAATTCTTTGCGCTAAGGGTAGCTAATTTGGGACGGGGCTTTTTTAACTACCCGGCCTGCAGGGTAGTTAAAAAAGCCCCGTCCCAAATTTGCTACCCTTGGGCCCGTATTACTTGTGGACCAGTCTGGCACAGAAGTGGCCGTCGTAGGAGTCGACGTTTACCGGTACGCTTTGGAAGAGGCCTCGATCGTTCTGACGTACGGAGACGAGCTTCTTGGCCTGATCGAACTCGGGGAGTTGCAGAATCTGCGCCCCGGAGAGCGGCTCCAGGCTAAAGCCGGCGCCCTCGGGAGAGTTCAGGAAAGCATCCACCACCTGCGTGTTCTCCTCGTCGAAGACGGAGCACGTCGCATAGATGAGCTCGCCGCCGGCAGCCACGCGCGCGGCAGCCTCTTTGAGCATCGTCAGCTGCAGCTTGGGCAAATCAGTCGTAACGTCATTCTCAGTTAGACGCCACGGAATCTCGGGATGACGACGCATGGTTCCGGTGCCCGAGCACGGCCCATCGATAAAGACCGTGTCGAATTTAACCGGCTCGCCAAGCATGGCATCAAACGATGTGAGCACCTCATCAAGCTCGCAGGCATCGCCCGACACCGTACGAACACCCGTTATACCCGCCTTATGCAGGCGCGCGAGATTCTGATCACATTTACGATCATGCAGGTCAAGCGCCGTATGCTGACGTTCATAGCCCACACGCTTGGCCTGACACATCATCACATAGGTCTTGGTGCCACGACCGGCACCAATCTCAAGGCAGCTTCCAGGGCGCGTGGCTGCCGTGGCGATAAGCTGCGCGTTGAGATCAGATGCCACCGCGGCAGCACGCTCAAACACACCCGAAGCAACGGTAACCTGGGCATCAACCGGGGCATGGCAGCCCGGGAAGACAGGCGCGACGAGCTGCGAGATATACGGATCAGGCTTAGTCGTAAAGGCGTTCTCATGCAAAGCCAGCGGCGCAGGTGCCAAGTTACCGGCAAAGTTGAGCGCACCCTCTGGCGTGTAAAACGAAGCCATAATACGAGCGCACAGCCAACGCGGCAGACCCATCAGGCGCGACAGACGTACCAGGCGTCGCTCAGACTCATCCACATCGGATGCCGTAGCAAAGTCCTCAACATTGTTCGCAACCTTATGCAGTACAGCATTGGCCAAGCCAGCGGCGGACTTAGCACCGCAGCGAACCAGCTCAACACCCTGACTTACGGCGACGCGGCCAGGCGTATGCAGATAGAGCATCTCGAAGGCCGAGATACGAAGCGCCATGCGAACACGCGGCGCAACCTTTTTAGGCTTATCGAGAAACTGGTCGAGCAGCTCGTCCAAAATACCCTGCGTGGCGGCCACACCAAGCGCCAAGCGGGCGGCAAAAGCGGAATCGCGCTGATCAATAGCCTTGGCCGATGCGCGAGAGGACAGCACGTCGCGCGCATACATGCCGCGGCGATCGGCCTCCATCAGCACATCGAGCGCAAGCTTACGCGCGGGAGACAACTTGCTCATGACAAAACACCCCAGATAAGATCGGCGCCCTGCAGGCCAGCAGCCCAGGCGGAAGCGGCCATAGCACGCTTGCCATCTGGCTTAACCTCGAGCAACTCAACCGAGCCATCGGAAAGGCCAAGGTAGACGCGCTTGGCTTGAACGGCAACAGCGCCCTCGCCAAGCGACACATCAGCCGACGCAGCATCGAGCACACGCACGGTCTTGCCGGCAATCACGCAACGAGCAGGCGCGGTATCGGACGAAGCGAGCACATGACGCACGCAATCGAGCGCAGCCATCTGCGGATCCAGACGCATCTCCAGCTTGGAAATCTTGGCAGCATGAGTGACGAGCGACTCATCCTGCTCAGTCCACACGGCGGTGCCATCGGCAAGAGAAGGAAGCGTATCGGCAAGCAGTTTGCCGCCAAGCTCACCAAGCTCCATGGTCAGCGCCTCAGCATGCTTACCGGCAACCGACGTGGAAGCCTGAGCACAATAAGCACCAGTATCCACGCCATGCCCAATACGCATAATGGAAACGCCGGCAACCTCATCACCAGCGAGAATCGCACGCTGAATGGGAGCAGCCCCACGCCAACGAGGCAGCAAGGACGCATGAACATTCACAATACCAAGCGGCGCCATATGCAGCACGTCATCCGGCAAAATGCAACCATAGGCAGCCACGCAGAAAATGTCAGCCTGGGCAGCCTTAAGCGCCTCAACGACCTCAGGCGTCATACGATTAGCCTCAACAACCGGCAGGCCAAGCTCAAGCGCCTTGGCCTTAACAGGAGACGGCTCCAGCTTCTTACCACGCCCACGAACAGCATCGGGACGCGTAATAACAAGCGCAATCTCGTTCCCAGCCTCAACAAGCGAAGTCAGCGAAGGCACAGCAAAATCAGGCGTACCCATAAACACAATACGCATAAAGAACGTCTCCCCTCAACCAAAGCCGAGACGGCTACAAATAGCGGCGGAAAGCCAAGTCACCAGCCCATCCGCAATAACATTTCAACAAAAACAAATATACCCAAAACCAAAGAAAGAGCCGCATAAAAGCAGCCCTCCCAACAAAGCACCTATCAGCGAAGACGCCCCTCCCTGGCCCGACGGCACCCGGGCGAAACGAAGAGCGACAACGTAGTCCCTGGGATGGGGCCCACACATATCGTCCCGCGCGCAGTTTCGCAGCGCAGCGAGAATGTTTGAGCACGGGATGATATGTGTGGGCCCCATCCCAGGGACGGACAATTAACCTATTCGGTCTCGCCCGGTCGAGCGCCGCGGGCCAGGGCGTCCTGGTACTCCTTGACTGCCTTGAGCCTCTGCATGGGCTTCAGTCGCTCGAACATGGTATTGCCGTGCAGGTGATCGATCTCGTGCTGCAAGCACACGCAGAACAGATCACCCGTGGCCTCATAGCGAATAAGGTTGGCATCCAAGTCATACGCCTCGACGACGACATGGTCAGGACGCTCAATCTCGCAGCTAATGCCAGGAATGGAAAGGCAGCCCTCGCTAAAGGGCACAAGATGGTCACTCTGCTCAACAATGACAGGGTTGATGAGCACGTAGGGGTCGTAGTCGTTCTTGTCGCTGTAGTCGCAGTCGATGGTGACGAGCTGAATGAGCTCGCCGATCTGCGGGGCAGCCAGGCCGCAACCGCCGTTCTCGAACATCATCTTCTTCATCTTCTCGGCAAGCGCCTCGATCACCGGGGTGATCTCCTCGATGACGGCGCACTCCTGGCGCAGACGAGGGTCGGGCGACAGTACGATTCCGTTGGCTTCCATGGCCATCCTTTCGGGTTGTTACATCAAATCATAGGCGTCGACGTCAATGCTCACGCTCACGCCGCGCACAGAGCCCACCTCTTTGAGGCAGGCGTCGATATCATCAGAGACATGGTACCCTACCGGCGACTTTACAAGCAGATGGAAGCGGTAACGGTCCTTGGCTCTCTCGATTACACATGAAGCCGGGCCCAGCACCTGAGGCACGGCGCTCCCCGCCCGCAAAAAGTCGGGCGCGGCGGCATGCCAGCGGCGCTTGAGGAGCTTCGCGATGCGGCCGATGTAGTCCTGCGCGTCGTCTCGGTTCGCCGACCATACCAAGATGTTGACCAGGCGAACAAACGGCGGGTACAGCGCGTCGCGGCGCTGGTCCAGGTCGTAGTCGGTAAAAATCGAGCGGTCGTGCTCGGCGACGGCGCGGATGACCGGGTCCTCGGGCAGGTAGGTCTGGATGATAACCTCGCCGGGGCGATCGCCGCGGCCGGCGCGGCCCGCAACCTGCTCCAGCAGATCGTAGGCGCGCTCCCCTGCGCGAAAGTCGGGCAGCTTGAGGGCGAAGTCGGCATTGACCACGCCTACGAGCGTGACCTCGGGAAAATCGAGACCCTTTGCGATCATTTGGGTGCCCAGCAACACGGCACAATCCGCCGCATCGAACTGCTCGAGCAGCTTTTTGTGCGCATCCTTGCCGCGCGTGGAATCGGCATCCATGCGAATAATGGCGACATCCTCGGGAAGCATCTGGTGCAGTGCGTCCTCGATCTGCTGCGTTCCCAGACCCATTTTTGCCAGGTAGCGACTGCCACATTTGGGGCATCGGCTCGTGGGCGCGGGATACGGCTGCACGCGCCAAGACGAACCGCAGGTGTGACATTGCAGCGTGTGCGTGCGCTCGTGATATGTAAGCGCGGTGGAGCAGTGATTGCAGGTGGGGACGCATCCGCACTCGCGGCACATCAAGAACGGCGCAAAGCCACGGCGGTTGTGCAACAGCACGGCCTTCTCGCGGCGCTCGACCACACGCTCCAAGCCCTCCATCAAGGGTTTTGAGAACATGCAGCGGCTGCCATGCGAGAACTCGCGGCGCAGGTCGGCAATGCGGACAGTCGGCAGCACGGCGTGTCCCGGGCGCTCGGGCATCTCGACGCGCGTCCAGGTGGCACCGTTATACATGCCACGGCGGCAGCGGTCGAGAGCCTCGGCCGAGGGCGTGGCGGAGCCCAACACAAGCGGGCAGCGGTAACGCCGCGCCATCTCTGCCGCCACCTCGCGCGCGTGGTAGCGCGGACTGGAACCCTGCTTGTAACTGGTCTCATGCTCCTCGTCGATGATGATGAGGCCCAAGTCGCTGAGCGGGCAAAAGAGCGCCGAGCGGGCGCCCACGACCACGCGAGCGGCACCGCTGGCGACCATATCCCACTGGTCCAGGCGCTCGCCAGCCGAAAGGCGGGAATGGAACACGGCGACCGTCTCGCCAAAGCGCGAGCGGAAGCGGCCGACGGTCTGGGCCGTCAACGAGATTTCGGGCACAAGCACGCACGCCGAGCGACCGGCCGCGAGCACGCGCTCGATGGCGGAGAGATAAACCTCGGTTTTGCCGGAGCCGGTGACGCCGTCGACCAGCACCACGTCGCCATGAGCGTCCAGACGGGCGCGCTCAATCTGCGCGAGCGCCTGCTGCTGACCGTTGGTGAGTGCGACCGGTGCCTTGCCGCTTGCCGAGGAGAGCGTGGTCTGTTCATTGCAGCCACGCCACGCACGGCGCTCCTCCACCACCACGACGCCGCGTTTTTCGAGCGCTTTGATGGTCGCCGACATGCTGTTATAGAGCAGGTTGAGGTCACGCGTCGTGACCGGGCCGCACCGCAGTGCCTCGATGAGCTGGCGCTGGCGGACCGCGGTCTTGGGCGGCGTATAGTCAAAGCCCTCGGGCGTGAGCATGACCCAGCGGTTTTGGATAGGCTTGACGGCGGGACGTTCAACCGTCCACACGCCGTCGTCGCCCTTGACCACGCGCGGGCTTCCACCCGGGGGCAAAAACAGGCGCAGGCACTCGGAAAGCGTCGCGACATACTCGCGGCTCATCCAGCGCGCGATACGGGCAGCCTCGGCGGTAAAGAGCGGTTTGCTGAGGATGGCTTCGACGGCTTTAATGCGCGCGGGGTCGAGCGCGCTGTTGCCCTGCAGATCGCCCAGCTCGGGCGCAATATCGACGATATAGCCTGCGGCGGCACGGTTGCCAAAGTGGACCAGGACCGTCGATCCGACCTGGGCCTCGTTGGCAAGGGACTCGGGGACGCCGTAAGCAAACGGTTCGGACAGCGCACGGGTGGGGATGTCGAGAACCACGCTCGTGTAGGCGGCAATGGGCTCAAGTGCAGGCTCGGGCTTGGCCTGCTCGGCCGGGCGGACGGCCCTTACGGGAGCCCGCTCGGGTTCAGGTGAACCAAACAGTGACAGTTGCTCGGCCATGGCCCCAGCACCTCCTATCCCATTCGTCTACAGAAACAAGAGCCCCGCTCGAGGTGAACGGGGCTCGGGTACATACGTTTGCGCAGCGATTACAGCGCCATCGTGCGGGCGCGGTCGATGCGCGCCAGGCAGTCGTCGCGGCCGACGAGCGCCATGGTCTCGCCCAGCGGAGGGCTCACCATGTTGCCGCAAACGGCGACGCGCACGGCCTGGAACACCACGCGCTTCTTGAGGTCCATCTGCTCGGGCAGTGGCTCAAGCGCGGCGTCGATGTTCGCGGCGGTCCACTCGGTAACACCCTCGAGCGCGGCCTTGGCGGCGTCCAGAATGGCACCCATGCCCTCCTTGGCCAGGCCCTTGTTGACGGATTTCTCGTCATACTCGAGCGTCTCGGCCGTGGCAAAGATGGGAGCGGCGACGGTCACGGCGTCGGACGGCATCCTGGTGCGCGGCTTAACGATGGCGGCAAGCGCGTCGATCCAGTCCTCGCCGTACTCGACATTACCCTCGATGAGGCCTGCCTCGTGCAACTCGGGGACCATGATCTCGTCGGCAAACTGAGCATCGGACATGCCGTTGATGTACTCGGCATTGACCCAATCGAGCTTCTTGGGGTCGAAGGTCGCGGGGTTCTTGGAGATGCGGTCGAGCGAGAACTTGCTGGCCAGGACATCGCGCGGGATGATCGTGGTCTCGCCGTCGAGCGACCAGCCGAGCAGAGCCAGGTAGTTGACAAAGGCGTCGGACAGGTAGCCGGCGTCGCGGTACTCCTCCACCGAGGTGGCGCCGTGGCGCTTGGAGAGCTTCTTGCCGTCGGCACCCAAGATCATGGAGATGTGGGCGAACGTAGGCACGGGCGCGCCGAGGGCCTCGTAGACCATGACCTGACGCGGTGTGTTGGACAGGTGGTCGTCGCCGCGGATGACATGGGTAATCTTCATCATGGCGTCGTCGACGACGGTCGCGAAGTTGTACGTGGGCGTGCCATCGGAGCGGAAGATGACAAAGTCGTCGAGCTCCTTGGCGTCGAAGGTCACCTCGCCGTGGACGGCGTCGTGGATGACGACGTCGCCGCGGTCCTCGGGCACCTTGATACGCAGGACGTAGGACTCGCCGGCCTCGATGCGGCGGCGGGCCTCCTCGGGATCAAGATCGCGGCAACGGCGCTGATAGCCCTGGAAGGGGTCCTTGCGCTCCTGCGCGGCCTTGCGGTCGGCGTCGAGCTGCTCCTTGGTGCAGAAGCAGGGATAGGCCTTGCCCTCGTCCCAAAGCTTCTGGGCGGCCTGCTTGTACAGGTCCAGGCGCTCGGTCTGGGCGTAGGGGCCAAAGTCGCCGCCCACCTCGGGACCCTCGTCCCAGTCCAGGCCCAGCCAACGCATGGCGCGCAGGATGATCTGCGTGTTCTCGTCGGTGGAGCGGGTGGGGTCGGTGTCGTCGATGCGCAGGATGAACGTGCCGCCGTTTGCGCGGGCGAAAGCCCAGTTATAGATAGCGGTGCGGGCGCCGCCGATGTGCAGCTTGCCCGTCGGTGAGGGTGCAAAGCGGACGCGAACGTCTGATGCCATGGAAATCTCCTCGATTGCAGGATGGATGTCTAACCGCATCAGTATAAAGCATCAAAGCAACCTCCGCACAAAGGGCACCGACCTACTCATTGGGGATACTCATTGGGGACAGACTTAAATGACCAGTCATTGGGCAACCTGTCGGCACTTAGGAAGGCTGGTCATTTAAGTCTGTCCCCAATGAGTAGGTGCGGAAAGGGTGTGAATGTTTGATTTACGCGCTATGATGTGCCCTTGCATAGAGAGCCCGGCGGAATGGTAACGGTCGCTGGGACACGTTTTTGAAAGGACAATCATGTCAGAAGAACTTCGTTCCATCCCGCCCCAACACGGGTCTTTTGTTTTTACGTCGGAGTCGGTGACCGAAGGTCATCCCGATAAGATCGCCGACCAGATCAGCGACGCCGTCCTCGACGCAATCCTCGCCAAAGAAATAGAGCTGCAGGAGCAGGGCTACATCGCCCCCAACGGCGTGCCCGCCAACGTGGAGAACGTCCGCTGCGCCTGCGAGACCCTCGTGACCACCGGCACCGTCATCGTCGCCGGCGAGATTCGCACCCAGGCCTACGTCGACGTACAGGAAATCGCCCGCGGCGTTATCCGCCGCATTGGCTACAACCGCGCCAAATTCGGTTTTGACTGCGACACCTGCGGCGTTATGAGCCTCATCCACGAGCAGTCGCCCGATATCGCCCAGGGCGTCGACGAGTCCTTCGAGACCCAGACCGGCGCGACCACCGACCCGATCGACCTGATCGGTGCCGGCGACCAGGGCATGATGTTCGGTTATGCCTCCAACGAGACCAAGACCCTCATGCCCATGCCGCACTACCTGGCAAGCCGCCTGGCCGAGCGCCTGGCCGCTGTGCGTCACGACGGTACCCTCGCCTATCTGCGTCCCGACGGCAAGACCCAGGTCACCGTGCGCTACGAAGATGGTAAGCCCGTCGAGGTCACGACCATCGTCATCTCCACGCAGCACGCCGCCGAGATCGAGGACATGGGCAAGATCAAGGCCGACCTCATCGAGCACGTCATCACCCCGGTCATGGCCGCTGAGAACATGCCGTGGGACAACGCGGACATCTACGTGAACCCCACCGGTCGCTTTGTCGTGGGCGGCCCCATGGGCGACACGGGCCTCACCGGCCGCAAGATCATCGTCGATACCTACGGCGGCTACGGCCGTCACGGCGGCGGCGCCTTTAGCGGCAAGGACTGCACCAAGGTTGACCGCTCCGCCGCGTATGCCGCGCGTTGGGTCGCCAAGAACGTGGTCGCCGCCGGTCTGGCCGACCGCTGCGAAGTCGAGCTTGCCTACGCCATCGGCGTTTCCAAGCCCCTCTCAATCATGGTCGACACCTTCGGTACCGCACATATTGCCGAGGACAAGATCGTTGAAGCCGTAGAGAAGACCTTCGACCTGCGCCCGGGCGCAATCATCCGCGACCTAGACCTGCGCCGCCCCATCTACGAAAAGACGGCAGCCTACGGTCACTTCGGCCGAGAAGACGCCGACTTCACCTGGGAGAAGACCGACCGAGTCGAAGAACTCAAGGCAGCCTGCGGCCTGTAAGCTAACTCGAAAAGCTACAGCCAAAAACAACGCACCAAAAGAAGTACCGGCCCCAACCGGTACTTCTTTTTTATTTAAACGGTGGTGAAGATGAGCCTACCTGGGACATGGAATAAATCACAGGCCGATAAATTTTGCAGCAGAGCGACTCCAGCCATGTATCCTAAGTTCCGAGGGCTTTGGTATTTGGTCGGTCGCGAGTTCCGCACGAGCCGGAGGCCACTTAATGTGGCCTCCGTGCGAGCCAGGACTGTAGAGCAGGCGACCAAATACCAAAGCCCTCGGAGCGACGGGACAAGTATGCCCCGCCCCTCGGAACGACGGGATAGAACAGGAGCACCCATGGCAGGCAAGCCGCAAACACTAGCTACGACCTCGGCATTCGAAATCTTGGGCCCCGTCATGGTCGGCCCCAGCTCATCGCACACCGCCGGCGCCCTGCGGTGCGCCCAAGTTGCTGCCAGCCTGCTGGAAGGCCGCATCACCAAAGTCACCTTTGGCCTGTGGAACTCCTTCGCCCATACCTACCGCGGCCACGGCACCGACCGCGCGCTCGTCGCAGGCATCCTGGGCCTCGACACCGATGACGAGAACATCAAGCAGGCCTTCGACCTCGCACGCGAGCAGGGCCTCGAATATCACTTTGGCATCAAGGGCGACGACGCCTCCATCCACCCCAATACCGTCGACATCGACATGGTCGACGACACGGGCGCCACGGCACAGGTCCGCGGCGAGAGCCTGGGAGGCGGCAAGATGCGCATCAGCCGCATTAACGGCGTCGGCGTCGACATCTCGGGCATGTATTCCACGCTCTTCGTGGCGCACAAGGACGTTCCCGGCGTGCTCGCCGCGCTCACCAACCTGCTCGCCTACGCCCATGTAAACATCGCCTTCTGCCGCACCTACCGCACCGAAGTGGGCGGCCAGGCCTACTCCGTCTTTGAGACCGACGGCGCGCCCGACGACACCGTCGTCCCCATGCTCCGCAAGCTCGACAATGTCGATTACGCGACCTTTATCGAGCTCCCCGGTTCTGCCTCGTCGCTCTCCCCCGGCGTCTCGGCTAAGGAGATCTTCGACGACGGCGAGCAGCTGCTCGATGCGTGCGAGGAACTGGGACTCAGCATCGGTGCCGTCATGGCCGTTCGCGAGGCACGTCTGACCGGCGAGGCCCACGCCGTCGCCGCCATGCGCCGCGTGCTCGACGTCATGCGCGAGGAGACAACGGCCCCCATCGCCAATCCGCAGCGCTCGCTCGGCGGGCTTATCGGCGGCGAGGCCAAGCTCGTCGATGCCACAGGCCGCAACGATTTGAGTGAAAGCCTGATGGGCGTCGTCCAGACCGACGCCGTGGCCCGCGCGATGGCCGTGCTCGAGCGTTCCGCCACGATGGGTGTGATCGTCGCAGCTCCGACGGCAGGATCCGCGGGTGTTGTGCCCGGCTGCGTGCTGGCGCTTGCCGATCGCCTGCAGCTCGACGACGAGCAGGTCATGGACGCGCTCTACTGCGCAGCCGCCATCGGCCTCAACCTCACCACAAGCGCCTGCGTCGCCGGCGCCGAGGGCGGCTGCCAGGCCGAGGTGGGAAGCGCCGCTGCCATGGCAGCCGCCGCGCTGGTGCAGATGCTCGGCGGTACGCCCGAGCAGGCGCTCGACGCCAGTTCCATCGCGCTGAGCAACCTGCTGGGCCTCGTTTGTGACCCCGTCGGTGGCCTCGTGGAGGTGCCCTGCCAAAACCGCAACGCCATCGGCGTGGCAGCGGCCTTTAGCTCGGCACAACTCGCCCTCGCCGGCATTAAGAGTCTGGTGCCGTTTGACCAAATGGCACACGTCATGCTCTCGGTGGGCCACGCGTTGCCGGCCACGCTGCGCGAGACGGCAAAGGGCGGCATCGCGCAGGCTCCGGCCGCACTTTCGGCCTGTGCAAAATGCGGTGTGTGCGGATAACGGCAAAGAATGACTCAAAGGTGGGACAAATGTCCCACCTCTTTTGAATGCCACCGTTTCCATACCACAAACAGCAGGGCAATCGCTATAATGCAAGCCCAGTAAAAACACGATGAACCGCAAGGCGAAAATCGAAGGATATGCATACGATGTCGCAAAACGATCGAACTCAACTGATTCCCGATCCGCAGCAGCCGAGCAGGCACACCGGCGGCGTTCAGTCGCCGCGTCCTATCGCGCCGAGCCACGGTCAGCAGCGTGGTGCGGCAAACGCTTCCCAACGCCCGAACCAACAGCGACAGCAGCGTCAACAACGTCAGCAACGCCAGGCAAACGGCAATGCGCCCAAGCAGCCCCCCACGCACGCTCGAGGCGATCGTGGCCCCGCGCGCAAACCCGCCGAGAACAAAAAGTCGGGCAAAAAGACGACGCTCTTTGTCGTCCTGGGTCTAATCGTCATTGTCTATATCGTAGGCGTCGTAGCATTTTCGCAGGTAGCCTACCCCAACACCACCATCGCCGGCGTCGACGTCTCGTTCTCCAACGCTTCGTCTGCCGCCACCAAGGTCAACTCGGCTTGGAAGCACTATAAGCTCACCGTGACAGGCGATGACTTTAGCTGGACCTATCAGCCCGAGTCCGATGAACCCATCGTCGACGGTGAAGCTGCTGCAAAAGAAATCATCAACCACAACGAAGCCTTTATTTGGCCGGTCCGCCTTGTGGAATCCTTAAGCGGCAAGACCAAAACAACCGCAACCTCCAACGAAGTCGATCTCGATCAAGACGTCGACCTGTCCATGCTCTCCGACACCTTTGACCAAAAGAAGTTTGAGAAGGATCTGGGCGCCGCCATCGACGAGTTTAACGAGGGCCGTTCGGGCACGTTCGAGGCCAATAGCTCCTATGACGAGCAGGCCGGCAAGTTTACCGTCGAGAAGGCACGCTCCAACGAAAAACTCAACCGCGAGCATGTCATTAAGTATGCCGAGCTCGAGCTTGCCTCGCTGGCCGAGACCGTAGATCTTTCCAAACTCGGCAACGATGCCTATGAGCCGCTCAATGGAACGCTGACCGATGATCAGATTCAGGCCGCATGCGATGCCGCTAACAACTTCCTGGGCGTCAACGTGACCCTTAAGCTCAACGGCGAGGATGCCGGCAAGGTTGATGGCAGCTCCGTGTTGCAGTGGATCAGCTTTGCCGATCCCGCCAACCCCACACTCGATACGACGCAGATCAGCAGCTGGGCAGCCGAGCTCGCCAACGGCTTTAATACCGTGGGCTCCACTCGCTGGTGGACGCGCGCCGATGGCAAGCAGTGCGCCGTCGAAGGCGGTGACTTTGGTTGGTCCATCGACAGCAGCTCACTCGCCAAGCAGGTCGAGGACGCCATTAACAACAAGCAGACCGGCGAAATCGAGATCAAGTACTCCCAGAAGGCCGACACCTTTACCGCAAAGGGAGAGCCCGACTGGAAGGCGTATATCGACGTCGACCTGTCCGAGCAGCACGCGCGCTACTATGACGAGAACGGTAATATCGTTTGGGAGGCCAACTTTATTTCCGGCAAACCGGGCGAAGACGCCACCCCCGAGGGCGTATGGCAGATCAACAGCAACGACGGCGGCAGCACCCTGATCGGAGCCAAGGACCCCGAGACCGGTAAGCCCAAATACGAGAGCCCGGTGAGCTACTGGATGCCGTTCGAGGGCAATATGATCGGCTTCCACGATGCCACCTGGCAAAACGACAAGAGCTTCGATAACGCCGAGTCGTACAAGTGGTGCGGCAGCCACGGCTGCATCAACCTGCGCCTGGCAGACGCCAAGGCACTTCACGACTGCATCAAAGTCGGCCTGTGCGTGGTTGTCCACTCGTAGCGCAACGCGCGCATTCCTACAACGTGGAATCGCTGCGACCAATCTAACAGTTCCGAAAGAAACCGTCCTATGCGCCCGTCCCAACCGGTGGGCGCATATAATTATCGAGGTTCTTTCTATAAAGGAGACGCTATGCCGAATGTCCCCACGATCACCCCGGGCCCAGATGATACCGAGCGCACGCCCGAAGGTGCCACCGAAACGATTCCTCTGATTACAAACGTACATGCCGACAAGCAGAGCGAACGCATGAACGATACGGCCGAGATTTCCGATGAAGAGGCGTATGCCAAGCTCAAGGCAAAACGTGCCGAACGTCGACGCAAAAAGCTGATTCGACGCGGTATTGCCGCCGGCGTCGTGGGTGCCATCGCGCTCATTGCCATTGTCGCAACCCTGGTTATCAATGCGCAGCCACAGGGCGCTAGTGGGCCTGTGACCGACATGGTGACCGAGGGCACGTTTACCACAACGGTCGAGGCGAAAGGCCAGCTCAAACCCATTTCGTCCTCAGTGGTCTCCCCTTCTGTCGACGGTACGGTCGATTCGATCAACGTGCAGGCGGGCCAATCCGTCAACGAGGGCGACGTGCTTATGACCATTAAAAACGACGAGCTCGATCGCAACGTTGCCGAGGCGCAGCGTGCAGTTGCAGCCGCTCAAGAAGACCTCGCCAACGCACAGAAAGCCGCAGCCGTCGCGCAGGCCACCCCAACGACGGACGTCGATGGAGCTTCCGCAGCGGCTGGCGTCTCCGCCGCATCGGCGGACACGAACGCCGTATCGGCCGCGCAGCGCAGCCTCGCATCGGCCCAGGCAAACCTCGATCAGGCGAACGCCAAGGCAGCCAGCCGTACGGTCACGGCCCCGAGCTCGGGTAGCATCGTGGAGCTCAACGCCAAGGTGGGCGCCACGGTAACAGGCGGCATGATCATGGGCGAAAGCGATACGAGCGGCGGCAAGCAGTGCATGCAGATCGCCGACCTATCCAAGATGAAGGTGACCGTGCAGGTGGGCGAAAAGGACATCGCCAAGATCGCCGTTGGGCAGAGCGCCAACGTCACATATCCCGCGTTTCCCGATATCGTGAGCCAGGGCACCGTCACGGCTATCGCGTCGGTGGCAAACTCCGACGCCGCCAACGGTGGCGGCGGCAGCGTAACCTTTAACGTCGACATTCTCATCGAGGCGCCCGACGCGCGCCTGAAGCCGGGCATGACGGCCGAGGTATCGGTGGTGACCGAGCAGCTCGACGACGTGGTGATGGTGCCGACGATGGCGCTCATGACCGAAGACGGCGAACACTATTACGTCAACGTGGCAACCGATGACGAGGGTAAGCAAACCCATCGCGTGAAAGTGGCCGTCGTGACGCAAAACGACAACGAAGCCGTAGTCGGCAAGACACAGGTCAAGCGCGACGACCAGGGCAACGAAATCAACCCTGACGTGCCGGTTACCAAGCTGCGCGATGGCGACATCCTCGTCATGGACACCGAAGCGGACGCAACGGCTGACGGCGGCTACAGCGCGGATTCGGGCAGCATGTCTGCCGATGAGGGCATGTAATGCGTCCCGTTATCGACATCCGCAACGTGCACCGCATCTTTGAGAGCGAGGCGGGGTGCGTCCACATCCTGCACAACGTGAGCCTTGCGGTAATGAGCGGCGAATTCGTCGCCATTACCGGCCCTTCGGGCTCGGGCAAATCAACGCTCATGAACATCCTAGGCTGCCTGGATAAGCCGACGGCGGGCGACTACTACCTGCAAGGGCTCAACGTTGCCGAGCTCGACGATGACGAGCTCACCGAAGTTCGCGCCCTGAGCATTGGCTTTGTCTTTCAGAGCTTCAACCTGCTGCCGCGCCTGTCGGTTATCGAAAATGTGATGCTGCCGCTGGCCTACACCAATGTGCCCCGTAGCCAGCGCGAAATGCGCGCCGTGCACGCGCTGCAGGCTGTCACGCTGCCCGTCGACCACTGGGACCACCGCATATCCGAGCTCTCGGGCGGCCAGATGCAGCGTGTCGCCATCGCGCGCGCCCTCGTCAATGACCCACCCATCATCCTGGCCGATGAGCCGACGGGAAACCTGGACTCCGCTACTGGAGCGCTTGTAATGGAGACCTTCCATAGACTTCAGGAGCGCGGCAAAACCATCGTTCTTATCACACACGACCCCGGCATCGCCGCCGAAGCCGACCGTGCCGTGACCATCCGCGACGGTCGCATTCACGACGGCGCGTATATTCCACATGCACCGCGGACCCTGCGCAGCGCCGTAGATAGCCTGCCCATGATTTCCGCCTCCGCTAACCCGCCGAAAGGAGTGATGGGATGAGCGCCCGCGATCTCATCCAGGAAGCCCTTCACTCGCTCGAGGCCAACAAGGGGCGCAGCCTGCTCACCATCCTGGGCATTGTCATCGGCATCGCCTCGGTTATCGCCATGACTTCGCTCATCGGCGGCATCCAAAACAGCCTGGTCAACAGCCTGGGCCTCAACGCAGCTCGTATGGTTCAGATCTATTCGTCCCAAGAACTCACCGATTCTGACGTTCAGAAGCTTCAAAAACTGGTGCCGCAGATAGAGCAGATCGGCATTGTCGACAGCGCGTATACCGAGTATAAGACCGGCGATAAAAGCTATACCGTCATGGCACAGGGTGTCGATAGCGACATGCTCGACGCCGTGGGGGCCAGCAAGCTCGTTGCGGGGCGCACCTATTCCCAGGCCGAGTCCCAATCAGGCTCGCGCGTGGCGCTCATCAGCCGCGGCGGCGCCGATCAGCTTTACGGCAACGAACAGGATGCGCTGGGGAAAACCATCAAGGTGTCCAACGGCGAGGTGCAGATTGTAGGTGTGATTGATGGCGGCAACGACTCCATGGGCTCGCTCACGCTGTATATGCCGCGCGAAACCATCTCAGGCCTGTTTGGCGACGAAAATCCTTCATTCCCCAGCGTGACGGCTCTTGCCGCCGAGGGCACAGACATGGACGAGCTTTGTAAGACCATCGAGTCCAAGGTGCGCGCAATGAAGGGCATCGCGGAGGATGATGAGTACGACAGTGTATCGGCGACCTCCATGAAAAGCGCCATCGATGCACTCAACTCCTTTATGGGCGCGTTCTCGCTCATCATGGGCGCTGTCGCCAGCATCTCGCTGCTTGTCGGCGGTATCGGCATTATGAATATGATGCTAACCAACGTGACTGAGCGCATCCGTGAGATCGGCATTCGCCGTGCCCTGGGCGCAAGTCGTCGCGATATCACCGCGCAGTTTTTGGCCGAGTCCTCGGCGCTGTGCGTCACCGGCGGACTGTTGGGTGTCCTGATTGGCTATCTGCTGGCATGGGGACTCACGTTCTTTGCCGCAAGCTCGGGCATCATGAGCGAGTTTGGAGCTACCGGGACGATCACGCCAAGCTTCTCCATTACAACAGTGTTGATCGCGTTTGCCGTATCGGTCGGCATCGGCGTAATCTTTGGCTTCTACCCCGCTCGCCGTGCCGCAAAGCTCGACCCGGTGGAATGCCTACGCTACCAGTAAGCCACCACCAACAAGTTGCGGTGAATTAGGGACTGAATATGCTATTTAGCAGCAAAAACAGACGCTATTTCACCGCAACTTATTGAAGGGCTGCTTGCGCCAGTTCCGTGCGTCGTCCTCGAGCGATTGGCGGATGACAGGCTTGTACGGGTCGAGCTTGCTCGGGGCGCTCCTCCTCGCAGGCGGGAGGGCACGCATGCGCGGCGAGCGCCTAGCGCGCGAACTCCCGTAAGAGCGCGTCTTCCACTTCCCTAAGCGAAAGGGCCCCGCCTCCCTCGGCGGGACGGGCGACCACGATACAGCGCGCTCCCACGTCGCGCGCGGAGGCGATCTTCTCGGCCGTGCCGCCTACGGTTCCCGAGTCCTTGGTCACAAGCCACTGGGCGCCCACCTGCCGAAGCATCGCCTCGTTGAGCTCGCGGGTGAAGGGCCCCTGCATGCCGATGACGTGCGACGGCGAAAACCCCGCGTCGATGCACTTCGTTATAGCACCGGGCAGAGGGAGCACACGCACGAAGAAGCGCTCCGCGAAATCGGCGACGCGCGTGTAGGGAGCAAGCTCCTTGCTCCCCGTCGTGAGAAGCGCGCGACCCGGGTTCTCGGAGAGAAAGCGCGCCGCGCAGGCGATCGACGCGACCGACACGACGCCTTTGGGCAGCACCTCGACCGGGCGCGCAAGGCGCAGGCATCGTGCACCCACGGCGAGCGAAGCGGCCCGGATGTTGCCGCTTGCGAGCGTAGCGAAGGGGTGCGTGGCGTCGACGACGATGCGCGCGCCGGAAAGCTCACGCTCCATGTCGGCCTCGTCGAGCCTGCCCGCATGCACCTCGATGCCCGGAAGCTCGCCCAAAAGCTCGCCTCCGTACTCGGTTGCCGCGTAGGCACGGGCGGGGATTCCCGCCCCGCTCGCCCATTCGCACAGGAGGCGGCCCTCGGTGGTGCCGGCGAAGATGCGCAGCGCCGGCGCGGATGCGGGGGCCGTCACTTCGGGCCGCCTGGGCGCGTGATCTGGTAGAGCAGCGCGTTCATAATGGCGGCCGCCACGGTCGAGCCGCCCTTGCGACCCCTCGCGACGATGGCCGGCACGCGTCGCGCGAGTAGCTCCTCTTTCGCCTCGACCACGTTCACAAACCCAACCGGCACCCCAACGACGAGCGCGGGCGCGATCTTCCCCGCGTCCATGAGCTCGGCGAGGCGCAGAAGTGCTGTGGGAGCGTTGCCGACGGCCACGATGAGCGGACCCTCGATGCCGCAAGCTTTGTCCATGCTCGCAACGGCGCGAGTCGTGCCCGCGGCGCGCGCCGTTGCGGCGACATCCGGGTCGGCCATAAAGCACACGGCCTGGCAGCCGATCTTCGCGAGCGCGGGCTTGCTTATGCCTGCGAGCGCCATGTCCGTGTCGGTGAGCACCGTGGCCCCTGCGCGCAGTGCGTCGAGCGCACAGTGCGCGGCGTCATGGGTGAACACGAGGGAATCGGCGTACGAGAAGTCGGCAGTGGTGTGGATGACGCGCTTCACGACGGGCTCTTCGAGCGGCGGGAACGTGCGGCCGCCGAGCTCTTCGGTGATGATTTCAAAGCTGCGCCGCTCGATGTCGCCGGGCGCCATCTCCTTGGAATCCATCTAGTACTCCACTCCTTCCCTTGCACATATCCCCTGCTCGTAGGGGTGTTTCTCGCACCGCATCTCGGTTATGTAGTCGGCCTTCTCCACGATCTTGCGGGAAGGCGCGCGCCCGGTGAGCGCTACTTCGACGCCGCGCGCGGACATATCGAGCGCGCGGTCCACGAGCGCCTCGTCGACAAGCCCCTTCGAAAGCGCGTCGAGCGCCTCGTCGAGCACGAGCAGCCCCTCCTGCGCGCCCTCGAGCTCGGCGAGCGCGGAAGCGAGGTTCCCATCGTGCAACTCGCGCGTCGCGGCAAGTTCTTCCGACGTCATGGACCAGGTAAACTTGTCCGACGCCTTCCCCGCGAACACGGGCACGCCGAAATGCTCGGCGAGCAGGCGCGCCTCCCCGCTTTCGCCGTCTTTCAGGAACTGCACAACGACGACGCGGCGGCCTGCGGCGAGCATGCGAAGGGCGAGCCCCATCGCCGCCGTGGTCTTGCCTTTGCCGTCGCCATGATACACGTGGATCATACGCCCTCCTCGATAATGCGGTAGACATACTCCATGTCGAGCGCCCCGCGCACGGAGTCGGCCAGGCGGTCGAACTCGCGCGCACGGTGATCGGCCGCGGACACCGCGCCCTCAGCACCCACGACGCTCTCGGGCAGGCCGCGCATGCGCGCGAGCGAGCGCGCGAGGGCGAGTGCCACCCCCGGTTCGTCGAACAGGCCGTGGAGATAGGTTCCGAACACGTTTCCGCAGGCCGCGCCTTCTGGTTTGCCGCCAATCGTGCCCGCAGGGGCGCAGGAGACGGTCGTTTCGCCGTCGTGAATCTCGTACCCGCGCGCCGTCATGCCGTTCCACACCGAGAACGCGCCTTGGGCGCCCGTGATGCGCAGCTCCGACTGGGCGAGGCGCTTTTCCTCCTTGAACACCGTACTTGCAGGGATGAGCCCGAGCCCGCGCGCGGTGCCAGCGCCTTCCCTGCCGTGCGGGTCGGAAAGCTCGTCTCCCAAAAGCTGGTAGCCTCCGCATATGCCGAGCACCGGCGTGCCCGCGCCCGAAAGCGCGCGTACACAGGCTCCGATGCCGCTAGCCGCAAGCCAGCGCGCGTCGTCGACCGTGGACTTCGAGCCGGGAAGCACCACCAGGTCGGGTCGGCCCAGATCGGTCGTCGAGGAAACGTAGCGCACGCCCATGCCGGGCACGCGCGAAAGCGGGTCGAAGTCGGTGAAGTTCGACAGATGCGGAAGGCGCACGACGGCGACGTCGATGACGCCGCGCGCCTCGCGGGCAGATAGGCGCGGCGCGAGCGAGTCCTCGTCGTCCAGGTCGAGCGTAAGATACGGCACGACCCCCACGACGGGAACCCCGCACATCTTCTCGAGCGGGGCCAAACCCGGGCGCAGGATTTCCACATCGCCGCGGAACTTGTTTACCACAAGCCCCCGCAAAAGCGCACGATCCTCGGGCGCAAAGAGCGCGACCGTGCCGTAGAGCTGGGCAAACACCCCGCCTGGGTCGATGTCGCCCGCGAGCAGCACGGGGGAGGACACGGCGCGCGCGAGCCCCATGTTGACGATGTCGTTTTCGGCAAGGTTGATTTCGACGGGGCTGCCGGCGCCCTCGATGACGATGACGTCGTTTTCCTCCGTGAGCGAATCGAACGCCTCCAAAATCTGCGGCATGAGCGCCTTCTTTCGCGCGAAGTAGTCCCTCGCAGCGAAGGCTCCCTGCGCCTTGCCGGCCACGATGAGCTGGCTTCGGTGGTCGCTTTCGGGCTTGAGCAGGATGGGGTTCATGCGCACGTCGGGCGCGATGCCGCACGCCTCGGCCTGCATGATCTGGGCACGCCCCATCTCGAGCCCGTCGGCCGTGACACCGCTGTTGAGCGCCATGTTCTGGCTCTTGAAGGGAGCCACGCGCAGGCCGTCCTGCGAAAGCACGCGGCACAGCCCCGCCGCAAGCAGGCTCTTCCCCGCGTTCGACATGGTGCCCTGGATCATGATGGGCTTCGCCCTACCCACGGGTATCGACCTCCTTCGCAGAGCCTCGGCCATCCGAGCCCGCCATAGCGCCGCTGCAAGAAGCGCCGCCCCGTTCGTCGGGTTCGCCTTCGCCTGATGCGCCTTCCGCCCGAAGCGCGCGGCTGAACGCCATCGCAAGCCGGGCATTCTCCTTGCGCGTGCGCACCGCGACGCGGCACCAGAAACGGGACAGTACCGAAAACGAGTCGCACGTGCGGACCAAAACCCCCTGTTTATATAGGCGCTCGGGGATGTCTTTCGCCGGCGTGCGGACTAAAAGGAAGTTCGCATCCGACGGCACGACGGAAAGCCCGAGCGAGGAGAGCTCGTGGAAAAGCCACGCTCGCTCGCCCGCCAATACATCACGCGTGCGCGAGACGTATTCGACGTCTTCCAGGGCGGCGATGCCCGCGGCCTCGGCGACCGACGAGACGGGCCATGCCTGCCCCGCCCGGCGAATCCCCTCGATGAGTTGGGCGTTTCCGCTGATCAGATATCCCAACCGCAACCCCGCCATTCCGTAGAGCTTGGTGAACGCGGAGAGCACGGCCACATGGCGCGAACACGCGGCGCGTGCGGCCACGCTCCTTTCGCGGGCGTCGGGCGCAAATCCGAGGAAGCACTCGTCCATGACGAGCAGCGCGCCCACCTGCTCGCAGCGGCAAGCCGCGGCATCGATCACGCTGGGGTCGACGAGGCGCCCCGTCGGGTTGTTCGGATTGCAGAGGTACGCCACGTCTCCCGGCCCCTCAATCGCGCGGGCGAAGGAGGCGGGCACGTCGAAGTCGTCCGCTTCGGAGAGCGGGAACTCCTGCACGCATGCGCCGTAGTACGATGCCGCCTCCGCATATTCAGAGAACGTCGGCGCACACACGACGATGCGTTTCGGGCGCACCGCCGCAGCGAGCCGCCAGATGATGTCGGACGCGCCCGCGCCGCAGACGATAGTATCTTCGGGAATGGCCCGGGCGCGCGCTAGGGCGCGAACGAGGGCGCGGCTTTCCCTATCGGGGTATGCGTCGATTCGAGAAAGCGCCTTGCAAGCTGCGGCGACAGCGCGCGGCGATGGGCCTGCCGGATTCACGTTCACCGAGAAGTCGATGAGGTCGGAGGCGCCCCCTTCGCAACCGATGCCGAGCGATTGCGCGCTGCCCCCATGCGTACGGGCGCGCAGGATTCCCCCGGTAGCCCGGAGCGCGGTGTGGTCTTCCCTCATGCCATCGCCCCCACGGCGAGCACGACCGCCGCGCGCGCGGCGCCGAAGACGACGAGCGCGCATACGGACGCGGCGAGCATGAGCCTTGTCGCCCGGGCGATGTCGCCCCACTCGATTTCGCGGGACGCGTCGCCTATCGTCGGTTTCTCAACGAGCTTGCCGAAATACACCGCGGGTCCTGCCAGGCGCAGCCCGAGCGCGCCCGCGCACGATGACTCGGTCTGCGCCGAGTTGGGGCTCGCATGGCGACGCCTGTCGCGGCGCCAGATGCGCGCCGCCCCGCGCGCGTCGAGCCCGACGATCGGGCACACGGCGATCATGAACAAGGCCGATAAGCGCGAGGGAATCCAGTTCACCGCATCGTCGAGGCGCGCCGAGGCGCAGCCGAAGTCGATGTAGCGCTCGTTTTTGTAGCCCACCATGCTGTCGAGCGTGTTCACCGCCTTGTACGCCATGCCCAAGGGTGCACCTCCGATCAAAAGGTAGAAAAGCGGCGCGATGACGCCGTCGCTCGCGTTCTCCGCCACCGTTTCCACAGCGGCGCGCGCGACGCCCTGCTCGTCGAGAACAGACGTGTCGCGTCCCACGATGAGCCCGACGGCTTCGCGCGCCGCGACAAGGCCGCCCTTCGAGAACGCGCTGGCCACGGCCAGGCTCTGGCGGCGCAGCTCGCATGCCGCGAGAATCTGATAGCTCGCCCATGCCTCGACCACGAAGCGCAAGCCGGGGTGAACCATGCCGCAAAGATGCAGGATTCCCCAGGTCAAAAGCCCACACGCAAGCGGAAGCGCCACGGCGAGCACAAGCCCTGCGGCGCGCGTGCCCGCGGACGTTTGCGGGAATGCGCCCCGCAGGCGGCCTTCGGCCCACGTGATCGCGCGCCCCATGGCGACGACGGGATGGGGAAGCCAGCGCGGGTCGCCGAAGGCAAGGTCGGCCGCGAACCCGGCGGCGACGGCAAGAATCGTCATCACCGGGCATCGCCCCCCAAAGCGGGGCGAACGTCGCGAAGGCAGCGCCCATCCCAGGTGGCGGCCCATGCGCCGCCCGGCTCGGTATGCACGTCGAAGTATCCCATTTTCGGGACAGCTAGCTCGGAGAGCAGCGCTTTCACGGTACCCGCGTGAACGACGAAGACGGCGCGCCCACTCCCCTGGGCGCACTCCGATTCGCACGCGTCCCGAAACGCGGCGACGACGCGGCGGGTGAAATCGCTCTTGCCCTCGCCATGCGGGCAGCGCGTCTCGCACCAAGAGTCTACCCAGGCGCGGTAGCGCACATCCTCTTTTAGCTCGGCGGCGCTTCGCCCCTCGAAGTCACCGAAATCCATCTCGCGCAGACCGGGGCACGCCATAAGCTCCGCGTTCGGGAAGAGGATGCGCGCCGTCTGGTCGGTGCGGGCCATACCGCTCGTGATAACACGGAACACGTCACGATCGCACGCGAGGTCGCGCAAAGCGCGCTCGCCCGCGCTCGACAGGGGCTCGTCGGTGCCCGCCCCGCTGTAGCGATGATCTTCCGTGCCCGCCGTGGCACCATGGCGCACGAAGACGACTTCCAAAGGCGCGCCCGCGCCCTGCGTCCCTCGAGGCGCATCGGCAAGGTTTCCTTTGATGACCTGGGGAATCCCGCACGTCATGCGCACGACGACGTCGGCGCGCGCAGCGAGCGCGCATCCCAGGCGCCCCGCGCGCTCGCGCCATTGGGCGTCTTCCGCACGCATGGGGACGACCCCCGAACCGACCAAGGGCAGAATCACTGCGTCGAAGCCGATCAGCCGCTCGAGCGCCCGGTCAGCGTCGAGCGCGCGTACGAGTTCCTCAGCACGGTACACGACACGGCCGGCAAAAGCCGCGGGCACGCCGCCCTCCGCAAGCTGCGCCGCGTCGACGAAATCGTCCGCCGCGAACCCGAGCTTTTCGCGCACGAAGGTCCTCTTCCCCGAATGCGCGCCACCTACCACGAGAATCATAGGAGCATACTCCCCGCCACCAGCATGGCAAGCATCGCGAGCTCGGCCCATTGCAGAAACCATCCGGCCAAATCACCCGTCACCCCGCCGAAGCGGGACAGGGCAACATGACGGTACCACGCGAGCGCCAAAAGCCCCGCCACCGCCATAAGGGCGCCGACGGCCTGAGCGCACGCGACCATCCCTGCAGCCGAAGCCGCAGCGAAAGCGCAAAGCGGCACGAAGATCGCCGCGCGCTTCTTAGCAGGCGAGAGTCCCGCGGCCATGCCGTCCGCCCGCGCGGCAGGCCAGCATTCTACGGCGAGCCCCGAAAGCGCGCGGGAGAACACGAGCGAGCACAGAAGCGCGAGGAACGCCCCCGCCGTAAGCGGCAGCGCGGTGAACAGGGAAAACTGCAGAATAAGGTACACAACAACACCGATGACCCCGAAGGCGCCCGCCCGCGGGTCGTGCATGATCTCGAGCTTTCGCTCGCGCGGGGCCCAACTTGCAAGCGCATCGGAGGTGTCGCAGAGCCCGTCTAGGTGGATGCCTCCCGTCACCGCCACAGGCAACGCCACGAGCACGGCCGCGACGATGGTAGCGGGCACGCCGAGCAGGTTCGCCACGTGCCCCCACGCCGTCATGAGGAAACCTTCCGCAACGCCCACCAGGGGAAACGCGGCAAGCGCATGGGTTGATCCGAAATCGGACCAGGCCGATTTCGGGACGGGGATGCGCGAGAACGTTCCGAACGCCGCGCCAATTGCCTCTGTTATCTTCACCTTGTAGGTCCTTCGCCTTTCATCCACACGGGAATCCCACATACCACTTCGACAGCGCGGTCGGCCAGCGCCGCCACGCCCGCGTTCACGCGCGCGAGCGCGCGCCTCCATGCCTCGGTCCCCTCATCGTAGCGCATCCCATCGGCGAACACGTCGACGGAGACCACCACCGTATACGCAGCGGCCTGAGTGAGTCGTTCGATGCCTCCGAGCACCTCGCGCGCCACAGCGTCGGGGTCACGTGGGGACAAGCCGCCTTCCGTGAAGAGCTCGTTCGCAACCAGGTTGCCCACGTCCTCCAAAAGAAGCGTGCAGCCGCGCGGAAGCCCGGGCACTGCGGCGCCCACGTCACGCGTGCGCTCGAGGGTGGAAAACCCCTTGCCCTCGCGCATCGCCCGATGGCGCGCGATACGGCGGGTGCCCTCTTCCCCGAAGGGCTCCATCGTTGCCAGGTACACGCGGGGGCCGTCGTGCCCGAGGCACAGGGACTCGGCATAGGCGCTCTTGCCGCTCGCGGCGGCGCCGATAACGAACGTCACCGTCATTTCCCGGCCTCGAAATGCTCGTAAGCAGCCATGCCAGTCGCCGTGAACGTCTTCCCATCCCGGTACACGCGCAGCGCCGAATCCAGAAGGGGCAGATACGCCATGGCGCCCGCGCCCTCGCCCAAGTGCATGCCTGCGTCGAGGGGTGCCTTTATGCCGAGCTCGCGAAGGAGCTCCTGGCTTGCGGGTTCGCTTGATGCGTGGGTGCCCACGAGGTAGCCCAAGACGTTGGGGCACAGGCGCGCCGTGCACAGGGCCGCCGTGCAGGATATGACCCCGTCAAGGAGCGCAGGCGCCTTCGAGGCCGCGGCCCCCAGGTAGAAGCCGCACATCGCCGCGATGTCAAAGCCGCCCACCTTCGAGAGCACGTCGATCGGGTCGGCGGAATCGGGCGAGTTCGCGTCGATAGCGCGCTCGACCACGTCGCGCTTGCGCGCGAGCGAGGCGTCCGAGAGCCCCGCGCCGCGCCCGACGAGGCTCCGCGCGTCCGCCCGGATGAGCACTGCGGCCACCGCCGCCGAGGTGGTCGTGTTGCCGATGCCCATCTCGCCCGCGGCGAGAAGGCGCACGCCGGCACGGACAAGCCCGCACGCTACGGCGATTCCGACCTCGATCGCGCGCACGGCCCCATCGCGAGACATAGCGGCGCCGTGCGCGATGTTGTCGCTCCCCCGCCGCACGTTCGCGCGCACCATGCGCGCGTCTTCTATGCCCCGGGCCATACCCACGTCGACGGGCACGACCTCGGCACCCGCGAACGCCGCCATGCGGCAGGCACTCGTGGCCCCCTCGCACATGTTGCGCGCGACGGCTCGCGTCACGTCTTGCCCGCTTTGCGACACGCCTTCGGCAACGACCCCGTTGTCGGAGAAGAATACCGCGAGTGCACGGGGAAACTCGGCCACCTCGGCGCTCCCCTGAGCCGCGGCGATACACGCGACGGCGTCTTCAAAGTCGCCCAATCCCCGCAAGGGATGCGCGATGGAGTCCCACTCGGCGTACGCGGCGGCGCGGGCGCACTCGTCTGCGGGCGCGATCCGGGAGAGCGCGGCTTCGAGCACGGCGCCCGGCGCCGACGAGAACGCGCGCTCGACTTCCTCGCGGATGCAGGCCAACGCGGTTTCGGTTGCTTCAGCCATGCCGTCTCCTCTCTGCGAACGACGCTGCGGCAGACGCGAACGTGCGCGCAACGTCGGGGTTCGCAGGATAGTACACATGCGGGAAGCCCGCAACCAGGGACGGGGTGGTCGTCATGCACGGCCAGCCCTTGTCGCGCCGGAGCTTCTGCGCCCAGAAGTCGCCGCCCGGGCAGGTGGACTGCCAGTAGTGGAACTCGTGCGCGCGGATGCGTGTGCCGCGCGGCCCGTAGAGCCCGTCGCGTTGGGAAGTGAGCTCCACGTACCCGAAATGGGACAGCCTTCCCCCGTTCTCGCTTGCGCCTTCAAGGGCGCCCGCAACAGGCCAGCGCCGCCCCTCGCTATCGGCGATTTCACGCTGCAGGTACAGAAACCCACCGCATTCGGCGACCGTCGGCATGCCGGATTCCACCGCGCGCCGCACCGCCTCGCGCATAGGCGCGTTCTCGGAGAGCTGCCGCGCATGGAGCTCCGGGTAGCCGCCTCCCAGATAGAGGGCGCTTGTCCCCCGGGGCAACTCACTATCACACAAGGGGCTGAAAAAGGCCAGCTCGCAACCCAGGTCCTCGAGCGCGCGCAGGTTCTCCTCGTAGTAGAACGAGAACGCCTCGTCACGGGCGACGGCGACGATGGGCCGCGCTCCCGCGATCGGCTCCAACCGGTAAGGTTCCTCGCGGATATCGGGTGCCGTCGCCGCTGTTTCGAGCAAGCGGTCGACGTCGACGGTCTTTTCCACCAGCTCGGCCATCTTGTCGATGCGCGCGGAGAGCTGCTCGACCTCGTCGGCGGTCACAAGCCCCAGATGCCGGCTTTCGAGCGAGAACGCCTCGTCGGCGGGGATATTCCCCAAAACCGCGACGCCCGTGTGCTTCTCGATCGCAGGCGCCGCGTAGGCGCAGGCAGCGGCGCTCGTCTTGTTCAACACGACGCCGCGCACGTTCGCACAAGGCAGGAACTCGGCGATGCCGCGGATTACGGCGGCGAGCGATAAAGACGCCCCGCGCCCGTTCACCACTAAAACGACCGGCGTTTCCGTGTCGCGCGCAACCTGGTAGCTGCTCGCGTCGGCCACGCCGGGCGCCATGCCGTCGTAGAAGCCCATGACCCCCTCGAGCACCGCGACATCCGCACTCGCGGCGCCGCGTGCGAGCAGGGCGCGCAGCGTCGGGGCGTCGGTGAAGAAGCCGTCTAAGTTGCCCGAGCGCGCACCCACGACGCGACGATGAAAGAGCGGGTCAATGTAGTCGGGGCCGCATTTGAAGGCCGCGCATGCAAGGCCGCGGCGTGCGAGCGCGCGCAGGAGCGCGCACGTAACGACCGTCTTGCCGCTCCCGCTCGAGGGCGCAGCGACCATGAAGCGCGGGATGGTCGTGCTCACCGGGCGCCGCCTTCCCCACCTGCACCACGCGCGCTGACGAGGAACACGGGGTTTTGCGCCTTCATAAGATGGTGCGAGCCTACAGCCTCGGCGCGGGCGGCCGACACCTGGCACGCCTCGAACCCCTTAAAGCGCGAACCCGAGAGGAGCGCGCACGCCTCGGTGAGCGTCTCAACGGTGACGCATGGCACACACAGGCGAACCTGCGAGTTTTTCTCGAGCGCCGCCTCCACGATGGAGGGAAGCTCACCCGCGCTCCCGCCGACGAACACGGCGTCGGGGACGGGCAGTTTCGCGAGCGCTTCGGGGGCGACACCGGGGACCGCATGCACGTTGCCGCAGCCGAATGCATCCGCGTTCTCTCGGATGAGCCGCACGCCGGCCGCGTTGCGCTCGACCGCCCATACCGACCCCACTCGCGCGACGAGCGCCGCCTCGATCGACACGCTCCCCGTGCCGGCGCCGACGTCCCACACGGTGTCGGTCGCGGTAAGGCGCAGCTTCGCGAGCGCGACGGCGCGCACCTCCTGCTTGGTCATGGGAACGTCGCCGCGGATGAAGAGCTCGTCGGGAATGCCCGAGGAAGCGTACGGCCAGCGGGAGCTCGCGGCGCGGGATGCGCCCGCAGAGTCCGCCGCGGAAGAAGCCGCCGTGGGCGCAGACGCACCGGCAGGCGCCTCAGAGGCTACGCTAGAGCCCGCGGGCGAGCCGGCGCCGCCTGCGAACTCGATAAGCATCACGTTCAAGTCGTCGAACGTCTGACCTGCAATTTCACTTGCGGTCGCGCAGGTGATGCGCTCCTCGGGGTACGACAGGCGCTCGGCCACCGTCACGCGCGCGTCCCCGAAGCCCGCATGCACAAGCTCACCCGAAAGCCGCGAGGGGTCTTCCCCGCCCGACGTGACGAGGAAGAGTTCACCTGCGCGCTCGGCCTCGGCCACGATGTCGCACGCCACGCCGTGAGCGCTCGCGAAGCGCCAATCCTGCCATGGACGCGCGAGGCGCGCGGCGAGATACGACGCTGAGCTTATGCCGGGAATGACGCGCACGTCCACCTGCGCGTCGCCGGAGAGCGCCTCCACCAGGCGGCGCGCGCCACTGAACAGCCCCACATCGCCCGTCATCACGACCACGGCGCGCTGCCACGACGCCGCATCGGTGAGCGCGGCGACGATGTCCGCCGTCTTCACGAGCTCGCATCTCACCACGTCGGGCGGCACGTCGATGCCGGCAAGCGCGCGATGAGCGCCGATGACCACATCGGCGATGTCGATCGCGTCGAGCGCCGCGCGCGAGAGCAAGTCGGGGTTTCCGGGCCCCGCCCCGATTATCGTTACCTTTCGCATGGAATCTCCCGATACCCGCGCGGCGTGACCATACGGCCGCCTACGCGCTTCGTGTCCGCGTTGCCGACGAACACGGTGGTGAACATGTCGGCGTCGAGCTCCCCCAGCTCGGAGAGCCTGCACATGCCCGACTGCTGCCCCTCGCGCCCGATGTTGCGTACCCAGCCGCAGAGCGTGTCGGGGGCCTTCCATTCGAGCATAATCTTCGCCGCGCGCGAGAGCCTGTCGGCGCGCTTTCTGCTGCGCGGGTTGTACAAACAGATGCAGAAGTCGGCGCTCGCCACGGCGGCGAGCCTGCGCTCGATGACCTCCCACGGCGTGAGCAGGTCGGAGAGCGACACGACCGCGAAGTCGTGGGCAAGCGGGGCGCCGAGCACCGCCGACCCGCTCTGAGCCGCGGTGGCCCCGGAGATAACTTCCACGTCTACATCGGGGTAGTCCTCCGCAAGCTCCAGCACGGGGCTCGCCATGCCGTAAACGCCCGCGTCACCGCTGCACACGAGCGCCACGGCTTCTCCGCTCTGCGCGCGCGAAAGCGCCAGACGGCACCGTTCGACCTCGTGCATCATCGGCGTCGCGAGATGCGCCGCGTCGGGCACGGCGGCAAGCGCGAGCTCCACGTATTTCGTGTACCCAACAACGATGTCGGCCGCCTCGAGCGCGCGCCGAGCCGCAATCGTCATGCCGTCGGGGCCGCCCGGGCCGATCCCCACCACGAAGAGCTTTCCCATCACCGCTCCTTAAACGAAAGTTCGATAGATACTTTGGAAAACGCGACGGTCACGCCGCCGTGAGCGAGCTTCGGGAAGATAAGTTTGCCCCCGCCCGCGAGCGCCGCGCGCTCGCACACATTGTCGACCCCCACCGTCGCGCGCACGAAATCAGATGGCGAAACGCTGCCTTCGACCTGCGACAACTCCTCTGCGGAATACGTCGCAAGCGGGATATTGCGCGCGCGGCAGAAGGCGAGCAGACCCTCCTCGTGCGCCTTCACGTCGATCGTCGCCGCCTCGCGCACGGCCAAAGGCGAGATGCCCGCCTGCCCGCACGCGAGAAGAAACGCCTCCCCGATCGCTTCGGCGCACGCACCGCGACGGCACCCTATGCCCGCAACGATACAGGGCACGACAAGGCGAAGCGGCTCGGGCGCAGGCGCCTGCACCCGCATGCCCGCCGGCATCCCCGTCTCACCGGCGGGCACGACCTCGTCCGTTGTCTCCGCCGCGCGAACGAACGCGCCTGCATTCGCGCCAGCGAACGGCGACACGACGATATCGGCCCGAGCGCGGTCGGACGCAATGTCTACCCCCTCAGGCGGCTGTCCCGAAATCGGCATGTCGGAATAGAGTGCCACGCGCCCGCCCGAAAGCAGCCGCGCCGACACTCGCTTGATGGCCTCGGGATTCGAAACGGCGAGCCCCGCACAGCGCGCCCACGTATCCACCGCCCACACGCCGCGGACGTCGGTCGCCGTGGTGATGACGGGGATGGCCCCTACCGCGCGGGCCACAGTTTGCGCAAGCTCGTTCGCACCGCCCAAATGCCCCGACAAAAGCGGGACGGCAAAGCGCCCCGCCTCGTCAATCACCACAACCGCGGAATCGGTTGCCTTCGAAGCGACATGCGGCGCGATCGCCCGCACGGCGATGCCCGCCGCGCCCACGAACAGAAGCGCGTCCGACGCTTCCCACGCGAGCGCCGTCCATGCGCGCAGGTCGGCCTTCCCCTCGCCGAACCCGCGCGAAACGGAAACGTCCCAGCCAGGGTCGTCTTCACCTGTCTGTGCGCAATCGGAAAGCGCGTGTGCGGTGCGCACCGCCAACGCATACCCCCTCTCAGTGAACGCTATGCAGGAAACCCTCATCTAGCGCACCACCATCGTCGAGAAGTAGCTGCCCCGATCGGGCACATCGTCGAGCGAGCGGTACACGCGCTCGCCCGGAAGCCCACAGTCCTCTACAAGCTCGGCACCGTCGAAGGCACCCTCCTCGCAAAGGAAGCGCTTCGTGTCCGCAAGCGAGCGGCGCGCCTTCATGACCACCTTCGTCCCCGGCCAGCCGATTGCACGGCGCACCCCGTACAGAACGCCTTTACTCATACGTCGCCCCCAATTTCCCGATAACTGCATCGGCGCCCGACGTGCGGAAAAGCTCGCGGCGCTCGGCGTCGAACACGACCGCGGCGATGTCGCATGCGCCCGCCGCGCGGCGGCGCAACCTGTCCTCGATTGCCGCAGCGAGCGAGGCGCGCGCAGCGTCCCCCACGCCGGCGGCCTCGATTACCTCGAGCGCCGCCGTGGTCGTGACCGACGACAGGATCTCACGCACGGTCTTCGCGCCCGCGCCGGCCAAGGCCGCGTGGGCGGCCAGAATCTCCGCGCGGCAGTCGGCGGTACGCGAATGGGTGTCCATGATGCCGCCCGCGACCTTCACCAACTTGCCGATGTGTCCCACAAGAAGGACATTAGTAAATCCCTCGCGAACGCAGCAATCAATCGCATCGCCCACAAAGTTGGAGATAAAGACCACCGGCGCACCGTTTAGGTGGAAATGCCCCGAGATGAACTGCCCGCCGTAGTTGCCGGGCGTGAGCACGACTCCGCGCCGCCCCATAGCCGCATGCTGCCGAATCTCGAGCTCGATGCTGTCGCGCAAAGCAGCGAGGCTGCGCGGCTCGACGATGCCCGTCGTGCCCAGGATGGAGATGCCGTCCTTTATCCCCAGGTGCGGGTTGAAGGTCTTTTCGGCAAGGGCAACACCCTCGGGTACCGAAATCGTCACAGCAATATTTCCAGAAAAGCCGTGCGCGGCGCACACCTCGCGCACCGCCGAAGTGATCATCGCGCGCGGCGTCGCGTTGATGGCGGCCGCCCCCACCGGCTGCTCGAGCCCGGGCAAAGTCACGCGCCCCACGCCCACGCCGCCATCGACGGAAACTTCCGATTCGCGCGCAGGCACGCCCTTGCTGCCCGCAGCACCCGTGCCCGACCCCGCATGTTCCACGCGCGCGTACACGAGCACGCCGTCGGTCACATCGGCATCGTCGCCTGCGTCCTTTCGCACGGCGCACTGGGCGCACCCCTCACCGATGCATGCGTCGACCACGTTCGCTTCGACGGGCAGCCCGCCGGGGGTGACGATCGACACGAGGCCGACGGGCTTTCGTGACAAGAGCATCTCGCAGGCCGCCTTCGCCGCGAGCGCGGCGCAGCTCCCCGTGGTGTAGCCGCAGCGCAGGCGGGTCGTCCCGGTATATATGTAGTGCTCGAAGGCCACGCTAGCTGCTCGCCTTCCGATACCCCGTGGCAAACGAAGGGTCGTAAAGCTTGCTGCGCTCGTACGACTCCGCTTGCGCGCCGTCGTGCGCAAGTCCGCCGCGAGCTCCGAGCACGCGGCCCACCACCACGAGCGCCGTGCGGTCGATGCCCTCTCGCGCGCCCGCATCGGCGAGCGTGCCCACTGTACAGCGCACCACGCGCTCCTCAGGCCAGGTCGCCTTGTACACGAGCGCCGCCGGCTCGTCGGAGCTGCGGCCCGCGGCCAAAAGCTCGGCGGAAAGCTCGGCGAGCATACCCGAGCTCAGGAAGATGACCATAGTCGAGCCGCTTTCCGCCATGGTGCGCATGCTCTCGCCCGCGGGCATGGGGGTGCGCCCGGAAAGCCGCGTGATCACGACCGACTGGCTGATTCCCGGCAGCGTGTATTCCTGGCGAAGCGCCGCCGCGGCACCGCAAAAGCTCGACACGCCGGGCACCACCTCGTAGTCCACGCCGCGCGCGTCGAGTGCGTCCATCTGCTCCTGGATGGCGCCGTACAGGCACGGGTCGCCCGTGTGCAGGCGCACCACTTCCTCGCCCCGCGCATCCGCCGCGCACATCACGTCGAGCACTTCCTCCAAGGTCATGTGCGCGCTGTCGTAGACGATGCAGGATTCCTTGCACTCAGCGAGCAGCTCGGTGTTCACAAGGCTTCCCGCCCAAACGACCACGTCGGCCGCGCGCAGAAGGCGCGCCCCGCGCAGCGTGATAAGGTCGGCGGCGCCCGAGCCTGCGCCAACGATATGAATCATCCGAGCCTTCCCTTCCTGTTTCTCATCTCAACCGTTTACGCCGCCCTTCGCGCAGCGGGCAAAACACGGCGTCTGCGGTGGCAATCGGCGCAAATACGCAGGCAGGAGGCGCAATGCCGCCCGCCCTGGCTTTGACACGTTCACAAGTGCCCACTATCATAGTAAAAGTTTCGGCAACGAGCATATGACAATCGGATAAAAGGAAATGACCGGCGCGGCGCCCGCACAGCCCGCGCTGGCTTGCGGAGGGAACCAGGTGGGAATCCTGGGCAAGGGACATTACTGTATAGGACGCGCGGGCAAACCGCCTCGCGCCCCAAGCCAGACTGCTTCGCCTTTTCCTCACGGCATCGCCGTGGCGTTAGCTCCTTGTGAACCCCGAGGGGTGCGCTTTTCTTTCGCTTGTGCCGACAAGCAACTGTCGCCGGGGGACCGGCAAACCGAGGAAAGGAAAAACCATGTCCGACCAGATGTCACGCCGCGGCTTCATGGGCGCCGCAGCAACCGGAGCCGTCGCGCTCGCCGGAGTCGCGCTCGCGGGCTGCTCCAACACCTCCGCGAGTTCCGAGAAATCGAGTGAAAAGGAGAAGGCCGTGAAGCCGGTCATCCTCGTCACGAGCTTCGGCACGAGCTACAACGACTCGCGCCACATCACCATCGGCGCCATCGAAGACGCTATCCGCGAGAAGTACTGGCAGGACTACGACATCCGCCGCGCCTTCACCGCGCAGATCATCATCGACAAGCTGAAGAAGCGCGACGGCATCACGATCGACAACATGACCGAGGCGCTCGACCGCTGCGTGGAAGACGGCGTGAAGGAAATTGTCGTGCAGCCGACGCATCTCATGGCTGGCCTGGAATACGCCGACGTGAAAGACGAGCTCGACAAGTACGCCGACAAGTTCGACAAGATCTCGCTCGGCGACCCGCTGCTCACCTCCGACGACGACTACAAGAAGGTGGCCGCAGCCATTAAGGAGAACATGGCGTCCTTCGACGACGGCAAGACGGCGCTGTGCCTCATGGGCCACGGCACCGAAGCCGATTCCAACGCCGACTATGCCAAGATGCAGGAAGTGTTCAAGAACGAGGGCTTGACGCAGTTCTTCGTCGGCACCGTCGAGGCTGAGCCGACCTGCGAGGATGTTATCGCCGCCGCGAGCGCCGCAGGGTACAAGAAGGCCGTGCTCGCGCCGTTCATGGTGGTCGCGGGCGACCACGCGAACAACGACATGGCAGACGAGACCGACCCCGACAGCTGGGCTGCAAAGTTCGTGGCCGCTGGCTTCGAAGTGACGTGCCTGCTCCAGGGTCTGGGACAGAACGCCGCGGTCGACGACATCTACGTCTCGCACGTGGACGACGCCATCGCCAAGCTGTAAACTCGCCGCGCACGGGGGCGCCGGTCGCGTCCCCGTGCAACGGGCATGCGCCTTCCCCGACCGACGGCGCATGCCCGTTGCATTCGCATCCCGCCCGCCCACCGCACGGCGCGGGCGGTCGAAGCGATTGAAAGGAACCCCCTCCATGTTGAAGAAAACCCTCGCCTTCGCCCTGTCAGCGGCGCTTTTCGCGTTCTCGCTCGCCGGCTGCGGCGGAAATTCAATCGACAGCGCAAAGGCAAGCGATGCCGATTCCCAGGAAAAGACCGAACAGGCGGCCGATGCGCCCGAGGGCGCAAGCGCTGCCCCCATCACCGCCGACAAGGTGGCCGACGGCACCTATCCGATCACCGTAGATTCCAGCTCGAACATGTTCAGGATTGTGGACGCCCAGCTCATCGTGGAAAACGGCTCCATGCACTGCGTGATGACGCTTTCCGGCACGGGCTACGGCAAGCTCTTCATGGGCACGGGCGACGAGGCTGCCGCCGCGAGCGAGGCCGACTTCATCCCCTATGTGGAAAACGCGGAAGGCAAGTACACCTACGACGTGCCCGTTAAAGCGCTCGACGAGGACACCGCCTGCGCCGCGTGGAGTATTAGAAAAGAGCAGTGGTACGACCGCACGCTCGTGTTCGAATCCGCCGGCGTCGATCTGCGCGCCGACGCACTGAAGTAACGCCATGCGGTCGATTCTTCCCAAGGGGGAAAACAGGAAGCGCCACAGCATCGCGGCGCGCGCGGTCGCCTGCGTTCTCGTCGCCCTGCTCGCGCTTCCCTTCGCGGGGTGCAGTGCGAGCCCGAACGCGACCGGTGCCACGACGGGCTCTCAGGAATACACTGTGAGCGTCTCGCTTTCCGGCGGGTCAGGGCGCGCAAGCATCGCCTCACCAACCACAATTGTGAAGGATGGCGACACCTACACCGCGACCATCACCTGGTCGAGTTCGAACTACGACAAGATGACCGTCGACGGCGTGGACTACGCGCCCGTAAACGACGGCGGCAACTCCACGTTCGAGATACCCGTCACGCTCGACGAGGACATCGCCGTGTCGGCCGAGACCGTCGCCATGTCGACGCCGCACACCATCGACTACACGCTCTACTTCGACTCATCCACCATGAAGGAGAAATCGGGCGACGAAGCAAGCGGCGGCTCCCCTGCGGGAACGGCCTCAAGCGCCGCGGCCGACTTCCACAACGCCGATTTAGGCTGCGGCTGGAAGCCGACGGGGACGCTTCAGCTTGAATACGCCGAGCACTTCACTGTCGACGAGTTCGAAGGCGGCCTGCGGCTTATCTGCATTTCGAACGGGGAGCGCTTCCTCGTGGTGCCGCAAGATGCGAAGGTACCTGATGGGTTGAGCTCCGACATCGCGGTCATAAGGCGCCCCGCCGACAAGGTGTACCTCGTGTCGTCGGCGACGATGTGCCTGGTCGACGCACTCGATGCGAACGACAATATCATCATGTCGGGCACGAAGGCCGACGATTGCTCGGTCGCGGGCTTCAAAAGCGCACTCGAAAGTGGGGCGATCGCCTACGGCGGCAAGTACAGCGCGCCCGACTACGAGCGAATATCGGCCTCGGGCTGCACGCTCGCCATCGAGAATACCATGATCAACCACACACCCGATGTGAAGGAAAAGCTGCAGAAACTCGGGCTCGTCGTGCTCACCGAACAGTCGTCGAGCGAGCCCGAAGCACTCGGGCGCGTCGAGTGGATTAAGCTTTTCGGCATCCTGTTCGACAAGGAAGACGAGGCCGCGCACCTGTTCAACGAGCAGAAGGCCCGCGTCGAGCAAACGTCGGGGCTCGCGTCGTCAGGTAAAACCGTGGCGTATTTCTACATTAACTCAAACGGGGCCGCCGTCACGCGGCGGGCGGGCGACTACGTGGCGCAGATGATCGAGCTTGCAGGCGGCAACTACGCGCTCGATGACGCGCAGACGGCGTCGACGTCAGGCTCGTCAGTAACGCTCGAAATGGAGCGCTTCTACGCGACGGCGAAGGATGCCGACATCATCATCTACAACGGCACCATCGACGAATCGGTTGTCACCTTGAACGACTTCGTAGGCAAAAACGCGCTATTGTCGCAGTTCAAAGCCGTGAAGAACGGCAACGTCTGGGTCACAAGCGCCGACATGTACCAGCAGATGACTTCTACCGCCGACATTATCGACGAGCTGCACGGGGCGTTCACCGGCGATGACGCGAGCGACTTCCATTATCTGAGAAAGCTCGGCTAGCGCCATGAGAAGCCGGCTTTCCATGGCATACGACGAATCGGGGCGCGCCGCGCGGTGTCGCGTCGTGACGGCGCTGCTCGCTGTTGCCCTCATCGTGCTCGTCGGGGCCAACCTGTGCATCGGGAGCGTGCTCGTGCCCGCAGACCACATCCCCGGCATCCTTTCGGGCGGCGCGGCCAATTCCATGGAAAGCCAAGTCATCTGGGAGATTCGCCTGCCGCGCGTGCTTTCAGCCGTGCTTCTCGGCGGGGCACTTTCGCTCTCCGGGTTCCTGCTGCAGACGTTTTTCAACAACCCCATCGCCGACCCGTTCATCTTGGGCGTCTCCTCGGGCGCAAAGTTCGTCGTCGCGCTTACGATGATTGTACTTCTGGGCGCGAACCAGGCCATGTCCTCCCCGGCCATGGTGGCCGCAGCGTTTCTGGGCTCGCTTATCACCATCAGCTTCGTGCTCCTCATCGCACGGCGCATAAGTTCCATGGCCATGCTCATCGTGGCAGGCGTCATGGTGGGATACATCTGCTCAGCGGCGACGAACTTCCTCATCGCCTTCGCCGACGACCAGTCCATCGTGAACCTGCACAACTGGTCTTTGGGTAGCTTCTCGGGTTCGAGCTGGGACGACGTCGCGGTCATCGCGGTCGTGGTGATCACCGTGAGCGCATGCGTATTCGCGATATCGAAGCCCCTTTCCGCCTTCCAGCTGGGAGAAGCCTACGCGAAAAGCGTCGGCGTGAACGTCGCACGCTTCCGCGTGGTGCTCGTCCTTCTAGCGAGCATGCTCTCCGCCTGCGTGACCGCTTTCGCTGGTCCGGTGTCGTTCGTAGGCATCGCAGTTCCGCATCTCGTGAAGTCGGCGCTGAAGTCGTCGAAGCCCATCCGCGTGATTCCTGCGTGCTTCTTGGGAGGCGCCATCTTCTGCGCGGGCTGCGATTTGATCGCGCGCACGCTGTTCTCTCCCGTCGAGCTTTCCATCAGCGCCGTCACCGCCATCTTCGGCGCGCCGGTGGTTATCGCGCTCATGTTGAAGAAACGAGTGAGGTAGATGGGGGAATTCATGCCGCGGCCCAAAACGCTCGGAGGGGGCATTCCATGCTTAGACAGTCCTGAGCTCGCGCGAAAGCGCCAGAAGGCACTTTCGGCTCGTGCGGGACTGCGCGCGGAACGCCTCCTCCGAGCGGAGTCGAACCTCGAAACCCCGGTCGAAACGCAGGCTGACGGAGCACCGCTTTTCCGCATAAGCGACCTGTCGGCGGGCTACGACAAGAAGGTCGTAGTCGAAGGCGTCGATCTGGAGGTTCGCGCGGGCGACGTCGTGGCGCTCATCGGGCCGAACGGCTCGGGCAAGTCGACCATCTTGAAAACCATCACACGCCATCTGGCACCGCTTGCCGGCGCGGTCGAGCTCGACGGGCGGGAGATTTCCCGATGGAAGACGGCGGAGTTCGCAAGGAACCTTGCCGTTATGCTGACAGATCGCCCCCGGACCGAGCTCCTCACCTGCCGCGATATCGTAGAGGCAGGAAGGCATCCCTACACCGGGCGAATGGGCACACTCTTGCCCGACGACCATAGTCGGGTCGACGAGGCCATGAAAACCGCACATGTGGAAGAGCTCGCCGAGCGCGACTTCATGCAGATAAGCGACGGGCAACGCCAGCGCGTCATGCTCGCACGCGCCATCGCGCAGGATCCGCGTGTGCTCGTGCTCGACGAGCCCACATCGTATCTCGATATCCGCTACCAGATCGACCTGCTGCGAATACTTCGCCACCTTGCGAAATCGCAGAATGTGGCTGTCATCATGTCCATCCACGAACTCGAGCTCGCGCAGAAAAGCGCCGACAAGGTGATTTGCGTGAAGGACGGTCGGGTCTTCCGCGCCGGCGCACCCGAGGACATATTCACGCGCGAGACGATTGGCGAGCTCTACGGCCTTCAACATGGCACCTTCAACGAGCGCTTCGGCAGCGTGGAAATTGGGCGCCCGCACGGCGATGCGCACACGTTCGTCATCGCCGGCGCGGGTACGGGGTCGGCTATGTTTCGCCAGCTCATCCGGCAGGGCAAGGCGTTCTACGCGGGCGTTCTGCACGAAGGGGACATCGACTGTGAGCTCGCGCGCGACCTGGCGGCGGAATGCGTGGCCGAGCGCGCCTTCGAGCCTATCGGGGATAAAACCATAGCCCACGCCAAAGAGCTCCTCGTCCACTGTGCGCGCCTTATCGTGTGCCCCGCCGCCTTCGGCACCATAAACGCCCGCAACGCAGAGCTCGTCGAGTTCGCACGCTCGCATGGTATCGAGGTCATGCGAGCGTGCGAAGGCGCATCGGAGGATTCCAATGGATACGCCTAGGCGCGGTCCAAGAAATCGTCCGCATCCCCATCTGACACTATTTCACCGCAACTTAGAAGGTGTCGGCGTATAACGCTTCACCCCAAATTAAATTGATTCGTTGAATAGGCACATTACAAATCTTTAGACTTCGTTTAATCCACAAGTGGGTATTATCACACATGAAGCACACGTGAAAGGATATACCCATGTCGCTTACACAGTCAGCAGAGCGTGCAGCGCTTAACAAGCTCATCGATTATCTCGACGACAACCCGCAAGAAAACATCGACAAAATCATGGATCTCGTGAACAAGCTGGTCCCCAATCGCGTATTTCCTGTACAGCGAGAGGCATTCACCAATGTCATCAAGAGCCGCGGCAATTGGTATGACCTGATTATGCGTGTGTTCAGCCTTAATCCCCAGATGCGAACCAAGCTGCTTAAGACCCTCATTGTCGACGCCAACCTGCTTGCTTGGCCAGAGCAGGAAAAGAACCGCGAAAAGTACCAGTGCAACGTTCCGTGGGCCATCCTGCTCGATCCCACGAGCGCCTGCAACCTGCATTGCACGGGCTGCTGGGCCGCCGAGTACGGCTACAAGCAGAATCTCTCGTTCGAAGACATCGACTCTATCGTTACGCAGGGCAAAGAGCTCGGTACGCATATCTACATCTATACCGGCGGCGAGCCGCTCGTCCGCAAGCACGACCTGATCAGAATTTGCGAAAAACATCAGGACTGCGTGTTTCTCTGCTTTACCAACTCCACGCTGATCGACGAGGCCTTCTGCGACGACATGATTCGCGTAGGTAATTTTGTCCCCGCCATCAGCGCCGAGGGCAATGAGCACACAACCGACGCCCGCCGCGGCGAAGGTACCTACGCAAAGATCGAGCACGCCATGAAACTCCTGCGCGAGCGCGACTTGCCGTTTGGTATCTCCACCTGTTGGACCAGCGCCAATGCCGATACGGTTGCTACCGAGGAGAACATGGACTGGATGATCGGCGAGGGAGCACTCTTCTGCTGGTACTTCCACTTTATGCCGGTTGGCCGCAATGCAACCTCCGAGCTCATGCCCACGCCCGAGCAGCGCGAGCACATGTATCACTTTATCCGCGAAATGCGTGAGAAGAAGCCGCTGTTTACGCTCGACTTCCAAAACGACGGCGAGTTTGTAGGCGGATGTATCGCCGGCGGCCGCCGCTACCTGCACATCAACGCCGCCGGAGACGTGGAGCCGTGCGTGTTCATCCACTACTCAAACGCCAACATCCACGATGTGAGCTTACTCGACGCGCTGCGCTCTCCCCTCTTTATGAAGTACTACGAGAACATGCCGTTTAACGACAACTACCTCAAACCATGCCCCATGCTCGAGAATCCCGACGTGCTACCCAAACTGGTCGCCGAGAGTGGCGCAATGAGCACCGACCTAATCGAGAAGGAGTCACCCGAGCAGCTGCGCGAAAAGACCCAGGCTGCCGCCGAGGCATGGTCACCTGTCGCCGACCGCATCTGGAACGACTCCGACGATCCGTTATACGCCAAGCGTCACGAGGACAAGTCGCAGGGCATGGCCGATAGCGACATGCACAAGTTCGAAAAACAGGGCCGCATACTCAAATACGGCGATTAATGCTGCCCTACACGACAAACGCTCAGAAATGAAGCGGAGCAGTCTCGAGGCTCATCTTCGAGGCTGCTCCGCCTTACCATCAAAACAGTTTTACTAAGTTGCGGTGAAATAGGGACCAGAACGGCCTTCCAATAACCAAAACAATCCCTATTCCACCGCAACTTCTATAAGTTGTTGAATTATCGATGCTATTCGAAGCGAGATTCCAGACTCGACAGACCGTTGAGAGTCAGGTCGTTGGCGACCTCAGAGACACGCTCGATAGGAACCGAACCGTCAGACAGCGCCCACGTGCGATAGATACCGATAATACCCGACAGCAAAAACGCCAGATAGTAATCGAACATCTCGTCCTTGAGACCTTGGGGCAGCAGATCGCGCTCGGCAATCTTGTGCTCGAGCGGCGCACGAAGACGAGCCATAAAATCATCGAGCGGAATGTTCTCGATCAGCTGACGATTGAGCACCAAGTTGTTGCACAGTGCCTCGTTAACGGTTTTAAAGAAGGTCGCCGCCGCGCCAAGAGCGCGCTCGTTGGTGTCACCGTCCATAGAAGCAAGCGTTTTCTCGACCGAGTCGACAATCATCTCCACCACATCGACGGCAATGGCATCGAGCAGGCCGTCAACAGTACCAAAGTGAACGTAAAAGGTCTTGCGGTCGACATTGGCCTCGCGCGCGATGGCACTCACCGTAATGTCTGCCAGCGGCTTTTCCATGAGCAGGCGCTCGAAAGCGGAAAGGATGGCATTACGGCTGCGAATGATGCGACGATCAAGACGCGGTTTGCTGGTTGCCATGGGCGTGTCCCTTCGATATGCGAGCATTCATCAACAGATGAGAGATAATCTACGTAAGAGGATTATCCCCCATACAGCACAAATATGCCCCGCACCATGAAGAACGCACGACTGCCCTACTGCGACTTGGGATGCTTCTTCTTATTGAGTGCCGACGGAGATACGCGAATACCATCGCCTGTCTGGCGCACATAGGCTTTATGAGCCGGCTTAGCGGTCCCAGAAGCCTTCTGAGCGCGCTTCTTGGGATCAACGGTAACAGCATTCGTGGGGTGCGGCTTAGTGGGCGCAGAGGGCGTCTGAGGCGTGCGGCCGAGCTTGTGCATCACACGATCCCAACGCGCATGGATGCTCTCGTTGTGGGCGCTCTTAAGTCCCAGCAGGGGCGCAGCCAAAATGGTCGGCGCAATAAACGTAATGAGGCGCCACAGCAGATAGCCGGCGGTCGAAGCCGACCCAAAGAAATGACCCAAGAACAATGCAAAGCCGCCCTCAGCGCCACCAGTTCCACCGGGCAAGGGAACCGCAGAGCTCAGCAGCTGGACAAAGGCGCTCGCGGCCATGACCGAAAAAAAGTCGACCTCGTGGTGGCCAAAGGCAAGCATCAGGAAATACGGAACCAGATAGAAAAACGCGAGTTGCAGCATGGTGATAAACACGGTGAGCAGCATGGAAGAAAAATGTCCGGCCGAAAGCTTGAACTTCTCGGAGAAGGAGTAGATCTCGCCGTCGACAAACGTGCGCCATCCCTCGATCTTAGTGGCCGAGACACCTATGCGCTCCAGCCAATTGATGATGCAATGGGCGACGCGCGTGACGGTCTTAGGCATGAGCGCGACGGCGAAGATGCCAAGCAAGATGCAGCAGTGCCCACCAAAGCTAAAGACGCACAGCAGCGTCATGTCGCCATAGCGCTCGGCAAAAAACGGCATACGAGCAAGCAGTAGGATAGCGCCCCAGGCAACAAGGCCAAACTGGTACACGATAAAACGCGTGAATTGCGTGGCGCCGGCCTCGCCCACGTTTTGGCCGGCCTTGGTCAGGCGATAGATTTGAGCCGGGGTGGAGCCCATCATCATGGGCGTCAGGTTGCCAAAGAAGATGCCACTCGCCTCGACCGAGATCAGGTCGCGGATGCCGACGGGCGAATTGGGATCGAGCCAGACGGCGATCGCATAGGCCACAATGCCAAAGAACAGGTACATGAACATGCAAAGACACGCGACAACGAGCCATGGCGCCTGGACGCTCGACATAGCGGCCCAGAACTGCCCCATCTGCCCGGTTACCACCAGATAGACGATATAACCTACCAGCACGACGCCGATAAAGATGGCGCCGCGGCGTGCGCTCTTATTGTCATCTCCGCCCGAGGCCTCAACCTCGACCTGGGGCTTAGACGTATGCTGAGAGGACTCCGTCATGAGACTCCTTCTAACAGTCAAAATATCTTGGATATTGTACCCGTAAGGGCCATAGGCAGAACGCAAAGCTCTGGTTCAAACGGGAATTGCAGACGGTTGTTTGAAAATAAAAAAACCCGGCCTTCCATAGGAAGTCCGGGTATCAGATGCGTGGTAGCCCGTACCAGATTCGAACTGGTGATCTCCGCCTTGAGAGGGCGGCGTCCTAAACCGCTAGACGAACGGGCCATAAGCCTCAGCAGAAAAGAAGTGGTAGCCCGTACCAGATTCGAACTGGTGATCTCCGCCTTGAGAGGGCGGCGTCCTAAACCGCTAGACGAACGGGCCACATGACATCTACACTGCCGTGCTGCGAGGAAATATATTACGGGACAAAAAACGTCAGCGCAAGAAGAAATTCCAAATTGCCGAAAAATTGTCGGCAGGTTATGGAATACGCAGGTAAACTTGGTAGCTAATTCAAGTTGAGATGAACCAAAAGAGCTTCGCGCTCGTTGGGAATATCGTCTTCGATCACGGCGTCGAGGGCGGAGTTGAGAAGCTGACCCAGTTCCGGCCCGGGCTTGACTCCGGCACGGATCAGGTCGCCGCCGTTGATGGCGAGCATCTTGAGCGTATAGGGCTCCCCTGCCTTCAGCAGCTCGTGCGCCAGCGCGCGCATCTCCTCAATCGTCTCAACATAATAGAAGCACGACGGGGCCTTGCCAAGTGTGTCGGCACGCTTAAGGTCCATGAGCTCGTCAATCAGGCGGGCCGTGTCGACGCCCTCACCCGAAAGCGCGCGCATCATATTGAGCAGGCAGGAGCGCTCGGGGCGCAGCGGCTTGTCATGGTATTTGATGAGCAGGCACACGTCGCGCACCAAGTCGTGCGAGAGGGCCAGGCGATCCATAATGACGCGCGCCTTCTTGGCGCCGAGCTCGGGATGACCGTAGAAGTGTCCGCTGCCGGCGTGATCGACCGTGAAGCACTCGGGCTTGGACACATCGTGCAAAAACGCCGCCCACATAAGGCTCGACGAGGGCGCGACGCCGTCACACAGCGCGAGCTCCCCCGCCACCGTCAGCACACGGGCGATATGCACGTAGACGTTAAACGCATGATAGACACTGCGCTGATCAAACCCGCGACCCGCTGCCAACTCGGGCACGGCGGCGCAGATGAGCTCGGGATAGCGGAGCATCGCGTCTCCCCCATGACCGGTCGAAAGAATGCCCTCGAGCTCAATACCCACACGCTCACGCGCCACGGCATCGAGCAGCGGCGCGCACTCGGCAAGCGCACGCTTGGTCTCGGGCTCAATCATAAAGTCCAGACGGCAGGCAAAGCGCACCGCACGCAGCATGCGCAGGGCGTCCTCGTTAAAGCGACGCTTGGGATCGCCGACAGCGCGAATCAGCTTGCGCTCCAAGTCACCCTGGCCGTCGTAGCGGTCGACAAGCTCGCGCTCGGGATGCCAGGCCATGGCGTTGACGGTAAAGTCGCGGCGCGCCAGATCGTCCTCGAGCGAGGCGGCACGCTCCACACTCTGGGGATGGCGACCATCGGTGTAAAAGCCATCCAGACGGTACGTGGTGACCTCGATACGCTCGCCATCGGAAATAGCCGTGATTCCGCCAAATTTAATGCCCGACTCCACAACCGCGATGCCGGCGGCCTCGAGCGCCACTTTGGACTCCTGCCACAGGCCGCTACAGCACATATCAACATCATGGCTGGGGCACCCCATCAGGGCGTCGCGCACCCAACCGCCCACGTACCAAGCCTCAAGACCAGCCGCCTCAAGCGCGCGCAGGACGCGCAGGGACGCATCGGACGGTTGAGTACCGTTGAGCGAAACATTGCACATGCCTATGGCCTCCTGCGACTATCAAATTGGCTATCGATTGCGTCTGCAAGAAGTCTAGCAAGAAACAGCCTCCACTGCACACGCAAGTCCGATAAACAAAAACGCATCCATCCTAGTCTAAGACGGATGCGAAATAATCAAACTATTCAGACAAGGTGCCGGAACTAGCAGACCTGGCGAACCTCGATGTGCTTCTTATATTCGTCCACCTTGGCAAAATCACCCAGACCGGGGCACTCGACCACGTTGGCGCCAGTGGCCATCGAAAGGCGCAGGGCGTCCTCGACGCGCTCGGGGGCGTCGTGCCACACGGACAGGAAGGCAGCGAGCGAGGAATCGCCGGCGCACACCGTCGACAGCAGCTTGACGTCGAAGGTGCGGTTGGCAAACCAGATATGCTCGCCGTTGGAGAAGTACGCACCGGCGCCACCAAGGGTCAGCAGCACGTTCTTGGCGCCCTTGGCGTGCAGCTCGGCCATAGCGCCCTTGACGGACTCGTCGTCGCCACCGCTCACCTTGATGCCAAAGATGTCGAGCAGCTCGTCGTCATTGGGCTTGATCAGCAGTGGCTCCAGAGCAATGAGGTCTGCCAGCTGATGGCTCGAGATGTCGAGGACGAACTCGGCCCCCTTGGCCTTGACACGGCGCAGGACCTCGGCCAAGAAGCCCTCGGAAGTGTTGGGAGGCAGCGAGCCGCTGATGACCAGGCAGGTCATGTCATCGAGCGAATCGATAAGTTCAAACATCTCCTGCTCGTTGGCCTCATTGATGGCGGCACCGGCATTGACCATGTTGTACTCGGTGTCGGGACCGGCGTTGAGGAACACATTGACGCGCGTAATACCGTCGGTCCACACGGGCTTGACGGGCACGCCCAGGGCCTCGGCGCCCTTAACGATAAACTCACCCGAGAAGCCGGCGAAGAAACCTAGGATCGTGGTGTCGACACCATAGTGGTCAAGCGTAAACGAGACGTTGAGGCCTTTGCCGTTGGGCGTGTAGACGGCATTGCGGGTACGCGTGACGGTATTGGCAGTAAGGCCGTCGCAGGCGATGTTGTAATCAATGGCGGGATTAGCAGTGAGCGTGTAAATCATGAATGTTCCTTTCACGAAGCAACGTGTTAATGAAAGTATATTCCACGCATCGGTAAAAGGCTAGGACAACTCGGTGAACGGTGTGGAAGCGATGAAGTACGGCAGGACACCTCTCCCCCATGGCGGAACAAAAAAGGCGCCCCGGCCGAAACCGGGGCGCCGCATGCGCACGAATATGTCGCGTTTCGATTACTGACGATCGAGCTTGCGGACAGCAACGCGCTTGCTGTACTCGTCGACGTGACCGAAGTCACCAATGCCGACGGACTCGGCAACGTTGGCGCCGGTGGCCATAGCGAGCTTCATGGCCTCCTCGACGTTGTCGCGATCCCTGTACCACTTGTGCAGGAACGCAGCGAGGGTGCAGTCGCCGGCGCAGACGGAAGAGACCAGCTTGATGTTGAACTCACGCTTGGCGTACCAGATGTCCTCGCCGTTGGAGAAGTAAGCGTCGCCGCGGCTACCACGGGTGAGCAGCACGTTCTGAACGCCAGCGTCGTGAGCCATCTTCATGGCGACACGAACCTCGTCGTCGGTGTCGACCGGCACGCCGAAGATGGCCTTCATCTCGTGATGGTTCGGCTTGATGAGCAGCGGCTTCTTGTGAGCGAGCTCCTTGAGCTTGTCGGAGGACAGGTCCAGGACGACGTCAGCGCCACGAGCCTGAGCGTGCTCCATGACCTGAGCCAGGAAGTCGGGCGTAGCTTTGGGAGGCACGGAGCCGGAGACGATCAGGCACTCGAGATCGCCCGCGGTGTCCAGGATGTTGTAGAGCCCCTCCTGGTGCTGCGGCGTAATCGGGGCGCCGGGGTTCAGGATGCCGTACTCGTGCTGGCCATCGTTGACGTAGGTGTTAATGCGCGTGATACCGTCGGTCCAGACCGGGCGGCAGAGGCAACCCAGGTTCATGACCTCCTCGACGATGAACTTGCCCGTGAAGCCGGCGAAGAAGCCGAGCGCGACGGTGTCGACGCCCATCTTCTTAAAGGCGAAGGACACGTCGAGGCCCTTGCCGTTAGCCGTGTAGCTGGCCGAGCCGGTGCGGACGTTCTCGTCGGGCTCGAGCGGAGAGCTCGAAACCGTCATGTCGACAGCCGGGTTAGCGGTTAGCGTGTAGAACATTTACAGTACCCCCTGTATATGTGAGGGCCGCGTGGCCGGCCCATTCCAACCACGCGGTTACCTCTGATACCAAATTAGCGAGCTGCGGACTCGAGCAGTGCCTTGACCTCGGCGGCGGTGTTGCAGGCGAGTGCCTTCTCGGCGAGCTCGTCGCACTCGGCCTTGGTCCACTGGCTGATGGTCTTGCGGGCGCGCAGGATCGACGGAGCGCTCATCGAGAACTCCTCCAGGCCCCAGCTGATCAGCAGCGGCTCGAGCAGCGGATCGGCAGCGGCCTCGCCGCACATACCGACCATGATGCCGGCCTTCACGCCGCTCTCGATGATGTTCTTGAGCGAGCGGAGCACGGCGGGATAGTAAACCTGGTACAGGTTGGAGATGGTGTCGTTACCACGGTCGGCGCACATGGTGTAGCCGATCAGGTCGTTGGTGCCGATGGAGAAGAAGTCGGCAACCTCGGCCAGACGGTCTGCGAGCAGCGAAGCGGCGGGCGTCTCGACCATGATGCCGACCTCGATGTTCTCGTTGAACTTGCGACCCTCTTCGGTAAGCTCGGCCTTGCACTGCTCGACGAGCTCCTTGACAGCCAAGACCTCCTCGACGCAGGTGACGAGCGGGATCATGATCTTGACGTCACCGAAGGCGCTAGCGCGCAGCAGAGCGCGGAGCTGGACCTTGTACTGGTCGGGATTGGCCAGGCAGTAACGCACGGCGCGGAAGCCCATGAAGGGGTTGTCTTCCTTGACCATATGCAGATACGGAATCTCCTTGTCGCCACCCACATCGAGCGTGCGGATGATGACCGGAGCGCCCTTGAGCGCGCTGGCGACCTTGCGGTAGGCGTTGAACTGCTCCTCCTCGGAAGGAAGCTCGGCAGAGTCCATGAACAGGAACTCGGAGCGGAACAGACCGATGGCCTCGGCGTCGTGATCGAGCGCGTTGGGCACGTCATCGGGGTTACCGATGTTGCAGGCGATGATCTTCTTGATGCCATCGGCAGTCACGGACGGCTTGCCACGGAAGGCCTCGAGGGCTGCCTTCTCGGCAGCAAAGGCCTCAGCCTTGGCGGCATAGGCGGCGAGCGTCTCCTCGTCGGGATCGGCCTCGACAACACCCTTGCCACCGTCGACGACAACGGTCATACCGTTGCGAAGCGCGGTGCAGCTGTTAGAGACCGAAAGGACGGCCGGGATCTCGAGGGCACGCGCGATGATCGCGGAGTGCGACGTGCGGCCACCGGTCTCGGTGACGATACCGGCAACGTGGGCCTTATCGATCGTGGCGGTCATGGACGGCGTAAGGTCGTGCACGACAACGACGGTGTTCTCGGGCAGGACGGAAAGGTCGACGACCTCCTTGCCCAGCAGCTCGGCCAGAATACCGGTGCGGATGTCGGCGATGTCGGCCGCGCGCAGACGGAACATCTCGTCGTCCATGGACAGAAACATGTTCTCGAACATGGTCGAGGTGTCCATGAGCGCCTGCTCGGCGCAGGTGCCGCCGTCAATAGCGGCGTTAATGGCGTCGGTCATGCCCGGATCCTGAGCCAGGACAATGTGTCCGCTCATGATCTCGGCCTCGGCCTCGCCCACCGTCTCCTTCATGTGGTCGGCCTGAGCCTGAGTCTTCTCGCAGAAGACCGAAAGAGCAGCCTGATAGCGCTCTTTCTCTGCTGCCGAATCAGCGACCTCGTGCGGTTCAAACGTCAAGTCGGGATCGACGGCGACCATGACGGTGCCGATACCGATGCCCTCGGATGCGTTGACTCCCTGATACATTCCCATTCCTCTCTCCGTGTCATGTGATAAAGCGTTTTGCCATATCCATGACAAAAGAGCGCAGCTACCTTGAACAGGTCACTGCGCCCCCAAGTATGAACTTAATTGTTCAACATGCGACCCGTTTGAGTTCTACTCGCCAAGACCGCTCTTGATGAGCTCGATGGCAGCAGCCAGAGCCTCGGCCTCGTCGGCGCCGTCGCACTTGACCTCGACCTCGGTACCGCAAGGGATACCAGCAGCCATGAGGGCCATCGGGGACTTGCCGTTGACCTCCTTCTCGGGGGTGACGACCGTCACGTCACAGGCGTACTTGCCCATGGTGGAGGCGAACAGACCAGCCGGACGCATGTGCAGACCCTGAGGATTAACGAGGGTAGCCTTCTCAGAAACCATAATTGACTCCTTTTTGTGTTTAACCCCTGTCATGCATGTGGCAGGAGTCAGATTCACGACGTTGTTTATATTAACTCACATCAAACGGTTTTTCATTATGTTTCAGACGAATTATTGGACAGATGTGTTTGTCGTCCGCTTGCTCGCCGGGCGGGGCGATTAAGTTTGCTGCTCTACAGTCCTGCGCAAGACGGAAAGCACATTAAGTGCTTTCCTTTGCGTGCGGAACTCGAGACAAACTTAATCGCCCCGCCCGGCGGGCGAGCTGCGGAAACTCGGTCGGTCCAGAGCAATATCGTGCAAACGGAAATCTGGCTGATGATCTGTTCGCGACAAAGACTCGATAGGTAGCCCCCTCTATGCCCTTTTGTAAGTTGCGGTGAAATAGGGACTGAATTTGGAGTTGAATCGTTTAAACAGTCCCTATTTCACCGCAACTTATAGGAGGGGTAGAAAAAGGCGGAGGCCCTGGAGAGGGACTCCGCCTTATATACAGGGGGCGATGGTATTCGCGTGTTGCGGGATTAGACCAGGCGGGCGTTGATCGTCTTGGCGATCTTGGCGGCGTCGGTGGAACCCTTGACGGTGGCACGGAAGTCCTCGTCCATGAGCGCCTCGGCGACCTTGGACAGGATCTTAAGGTGCGTGGTGCCGGCCTGGGCACCCGGGATGAGCAGCGCGATGGCCACGTTGACGGGAGCGCCGTCCATGGTGTCCCAACCGGTCACACCGGACTCGTCCTTGACGACGATGACGGCAGCCTCGGTAATGGCGTCGGACTTGGCATGCGGGATGGCGAAACCCTCCATCATGCCCGTGGTGCCCTCGGCCTCGCGGGCCAGGAAGGCGTTCATCACGGCGTCGGCGTCGCAGGCGATACCGGCCTTGACAGCCTGGTTGGAAACGAAGCTCAGAGCCTCGTCACGAGAAGCGAAGTCCTCGGCGACAAAGACATTCTCGACCTTCACGAAGTCGGCAGCCTCGGCCTTGGGGGCCTCGACGGCAGCGGCCTTGGGGGCCTCAACGGACCTGGCTACAGGAGCGGCCTTCTGATTCTTCTCGAAGTCGTACTTCTTGAAGGCCACGAACAGGATGCCACCGACCACAGCGCCGATGAGGATCGCGAGGACCCACAGCGGACCGTTCTCGACAACGGGCAGGACCAGGAAGCCGCCGTGAGGCGCCGGATCGTGAACGTTGAAGAAGATGGTCAAGATGGAAGCGATGGAAGAACCGAGCATCATGATGGGCATGACGGGCCAGATGTTCTTGGTCATGAACGGAATGGCGCCCTCGGTGATGTGGGTGCAACCAAGGATGAGGTTGACGATACCGGCGTCATGATCCTCCTGGCTGAAGTACTTCTTGCCGACAACGACGGCGAAGGTGGTGATCAGCGGCGGAACGATGCAAGCGGCGGAGACGGCAGCCATGAAGTTGGTGCCGAAGTTGTAGGTCTCGGTGCCGACGCCAGCTTCGAGAGCGGTACCGAGCAGGAAGGTGCCAGTAGCGTAAGCAGCCTTGTTGACCGGGCCGCCCATATCAAAGGCGCACATGCAGCCGATGGCCAGGCCAAGGATCACCGGACCGGAGTTACCGAGGCTCTGCAGGAAATCCATCATGCCCTGGTTAATGGCAGCCATGGGGCCGGAAATACCGAGCATGACCAGGCCGACGATGGCGGTAGAGCACAGCGGATACAGGAAGATCGCCTTCAGGCCATTAAGGCTCGCGGGAATTTTAGAGAAAACCTTCTCGAGCATCAAAATGACATAGCCGGCGAGGAAGCCGCCGACGATGCCGCCCAGGAAGCCAAAGCCCACACCCGAGCCTCCAGCGTCGATCATGCCGGTATCGGCGTTAACGGGCAGACCCTGGATGGCAATCATACCGGCAACAAAGCCGGGGACGAGCGCCGGGCGCTTGCCGATAGACTCGGCGATGTAGGCGGAGAGCACCGGAACCATGAGGTTCATGGCGATACCGCCGATAATCTTGAGCATCGCGGCAAAGCTGTTGTAGTCGGCAGCCGTCGAATCAAAGGACGTGATGCCCCACAGGAACGAAATGGCGGTCAGAACACCACCGGCAACGACGAAGACCAGCATGTGGCTGACGCCGTTCATGAGGTGCTTGTAGATGACGTGACCGATGGACTCCTTCTCCTCGACCTCGTCCTCGACATCGGCGGCAGTGGCAACCGTGTCGTCGCCCTTGGCGGCGAGCGCGCGGTCGATCAGCTTTCCGGCGGCCTCGACGGACAGGGCCTTGGAAACACCGACGGAAACCATGGGCTTACCGGCGAAACGCTCAGCCTGGACATCCTTATCGGCTGCGACGACGACGGCCTTGGCACCGGCGATCTCGCTCTTGGTGAGCTCGTTCTCGACACCGACCTGGCCATGAGTCTCGACCTTAATGGTCAGACCTCGCTCGGCAGCTGCCTTCTCCAGCGCCTCCTTCGCCATGAAGGTGTGCGCAATGCCGGTCGGGCAACCGGTCGCGGCGATGATGTCAAACTTAGCCATGTGTCCCTCCTTTTTAAGTTTTGCGCCCGCAGGCGCTCCCCTACACGCGCTTCAATGCGCGTTTTTCCACACTTGAAAGATACCAACCTACCGTCCGCGTGAGAAGAGACAAGGCGAAATTCTCCGGTGAAAGGTTCTTTCATAACCGTAAACGGTAAGTGAAAGTTTACCATCAACACTTGAAACGGCAAGGTGTATCTTGTAATTGAAAATGCCCGTATACTATGGCATTGCGAATCAAATTAGATTTTCATGCCAACCAGGAGCCATCCATGACCGATAGTAGCAAGAGCGCACTTTCCCTCATTAGCACCCATCAGGGATACAGCGAATCCGAGCAGCGCATTGTCGACTATATATTGGAGCACCAGTCCGAGGCTCCACGCCTCACGGCGGCTCAGCTCTCACGCGCCGCTGCCACGTCCGAGGCGACCGTTTCGCGCTTCTGCCGCAAGCTTGGGTTTGGCAGCTTCCGCAGCTTTCAGTTTTCGTTGGCGAGGGATTTGGAAAGCCAGCGAAACGAGGGCCTGACCGACGAGGTCTCGCTCGACAACATGGAGCAGAGCCTTAAAAATATCCTCGCCGCCAAGGTGAGTGAGCTTAATGCGACCATCGACGGCATTGATCACGACACGTTGGCCGCAGTTGTACACGCGCTTAAGAATGCCGGCGTTATTGAGTTCGCCGCCGTGGGCAATACAAACGCGGTCGCGCTCGACGCAACATTTAAGTTTTCGCAGCTGGGCCTGCGCTGCATGACGAGTACCATTAGCGAGACATCGATCGGCTTTGCGCTCACGTTGCGCCCGGGTGACGTCATCGTGCTAATCTCAAACTCCGGCAAATCGCGCCGACTGAATCGCATGGCAAAAGCGGCTCGCGACTGCGGCGCAACCGTAGTCGTCATCAGCAGCGACAGCAAGTCTCCACTCGCGCGCCTGGCAGACTACACTTTTAATACCGTCAACCACGAAGCACTGCTGACAACGGGCGACTTCGCGTTCTCCAAGATGAGCGCCACGATGATCATCGAGGTCATCTACAACTTCCTGCTGCCCGAAATCGAGGACGCCCGAGAGCACATCAGCTACTATGAGGAACTCATCCAACCGGATAAGGTCGTGGAGTAAAACACGAAGTGGGACAAAAAATTCAGTCTATTTTGTCCCACCAACACCGCTGATACGACCTAACCTCGAGCTTCTTCAAGCATCTGCTTGGCATGCGCCAAGCTCGCCTCCGATTGATCGCCGCTCAACATGCGGGCGATCTCGGCGGTACGCGCTTCGCCGGTTACCTCGTCCAAATGCGTCTGGGGAACATCGCCCGGTTCCTTGCTGACGACATAATGCTTGTCAGCCATGACGGCGACCTGCGCCAAGTGGGTTACGACCATCACCTGATGCGTAGCGGCGAGATCTGCCAGCACGCCCGCGAGCGCACGCGCCGTGGAGCCACCGACGCCAGCATCGACCTCGTCAAACACCAGCGTATCGACACCGTCCGTGTTTCCGAGGACAACCTTACTTGCCAACATGACGCGGCTGAGCTCGCCGCCCGACGCAATGCGGCGCAGGGGACGTGGAGTCAAACCGGCACCGCTGCGGTATAGCAGCTCGTAGCTCGAAGGACCAACGGGCGTCCACTCAGCACGGGGAAGATCGCGCGACTCCCAGACGAGCTCGGCGCCGCCCATCTCCAGGCGAGCCATCTGGCGGCCAACCTCGTGACAGAAGCGCGGGGCCGCCGTATTGCGGGCGCGCTTAAGTGCCTTGGCAGCGGCAAACAACTCGCGCTCAGCGCTCCCGAGTGCCTCACGCGCCTTTTTGATCTGTTCATCGCCATCATCGACCAGGGACAGCAGCTCTTGCGAGCGATCGCGCATGGCAAAAACATCGTCCATGGTGGGGCCCCACTGACGCAACAGGCCCTTGAGGTCGGAATACCGCTCACGCATGCGAGCGAGCTCGCGCGGGTCGAAGGCGACGCCATCGCGATAGGCACGAAGCTCGTTCGCGCAATCCTCAAGTGAGATACAGGCATCCGAAAGCAAATCGGCAATGTCGCCAAGTTTGCGATCGACGGAAGCCATACGGGAAAGTTCTGCCACGGCGCTGTTCACGGCATCGAGTGCTCCCCCTTCAGAGGCAAGCGATGCATGGGCATCATTAGCTGTGGCAACCAGCACCTCGGCATGTTCGGAGCGCGGCAGCAGTTCCTCGAGTTCCTCATACTCGCCCGGTTTGGGGTCGACCTCGCCGATGCGCTCGAGCGCAAAGCGCGCTTCCTCGACGCGGCTCCCCTGCGCACGCGAGGTCTCTTCGACACGTCGAACCTCCTTAGCGGCAGCGCGCGAAGCCTTAAAGCAGGCGCGGTAGTGCTCGAGCGCCTCGAGTGCAGGGCGCCCTGCCCAGACATCGACCATCGCAACATGATGCGCCGGATCGAGCAAGCGCTGGTGCTCGTGTTGGCCGCACAGATCCATCATCACGCCAACGCGCTCCGAAAGCTCGCGCACACTGGCGATGCGTCCGTCAATCTTCACGCGGCTGCGGCCCTCGGCAGAAAGACTGCGCTGCACGATGAAGCCCTCCGTGTCGTGCGGGCCGTCAAACAGGCGCGCCTCGACGCTCGCCAGCGCCTCGCCCTCGCGCACCATAGACGAATCCGCGCGCTCACCCAAAATAAGCTTGAGGGCCGAGAGCAGCGCGGTCTTGCCGGCACCGGTCTCGCCGGTCAGGACAGTCAGGCCGGCACTCGGCAGCAGCGTCGCCTCGCGAATGAGCGCAATGTTAGAAACCTGCAGCTCATCGATCATGACGGACTCCGTAGAATACGCGGCTCACCGAGTTATAGAAGCTCTCGGGGCCGTAATCCAGCAGCAGCACATCACCGGGCCCGCGACGCACCGCCACGCTCTCAACGGTGCCATCGCAAGTAATAAATTGTCCATCGATAGCGATCGCCGGAACGCTCGGACGGTCATCAGACATAAAGATTTCGACGACATCACTCGGCGAAGTCAAGAAGGCACGGGCCTGAATGGTGTGCGGCGCAATAGGTACGCAGACCATACCCGTATAGTCGGGGCTCACGATGGGGCCACCGGCACTGAGCGCGTACCCCGTAGAACCAGTCGCCGTGGACACGACCACGCCGTCGCCACGCAGTCGGTCGATATGGTGGCCCGACACCGTGATGTCGAACTCGACCATATCGGACAGCGGACCGCGGGTAAGCGCCATGTCGTTGAGAGCGAAGGTGCGCACGACATCCTTCGTACCGTCTTCGCGCACGGATACGATATCCGCGGCGATGGTGGCGCGACGGCTCACGTGCAGCTCACCGGACAGGGCGTCGCTCACGACCTGCAGAATGTCGCGCTCCTCGGGGCTCGCAGCAGTTAAAAAGCCCAGGTGACCATAGGAAAGACCGAGGATAGGAATCTCGCGATGGTTGAGGATGCGGGCAGCGCGCAGCAACGTACCGTCGCCGCCGAGCGTAATGACCAGATCGGAGCCGTCAATATCAGGCGTGCTCTGAATCTTCGATCGCTGGTCGGCAGCCCATGCGACCTCATAGCCCTGGCGCGTCAGCCAAAGCTCAAGCATCAGGCCGCTCTCGACCGCCTCTTGTTTGTAGTAATTGGGAACCAGAAAGACCTTCATAGCGTTGCAGATTTCTCGCTCAAAACCGATACCTGGGATTGCAGCTCATCGTCGGTGCGTTCGCCGGGGACAAACCTCGTGCCGTACAGGAAAAACTCAACGTTGCCCTTGGCACCATGAATGGGCGACACGCACACATCGACCGGGAACAGCCCCTTGGCAGCAAAGAGTTCAACTGCCGCAACAAGTGTATCGCGGCGCACGGCGGGATCGGTCACAATACCGCCCTCGCCCACCAGCGCCGCCGGAGCCTCAAACTGCGGCTTTACGAGCGTGCAGAATGCACCCGTAGGCGCCAGGCACGCCAGCACCGCATCGATAATGTTCGCGATGCTGGTAAACGAGACATCGCACACAGCCAGGTCGAGAGCGCCGGCATAGCCAAGCTCAGGCAGCTGCGTCACGTTTGTGCGCTCATGCAGCGTTACGCGATCGTCCTGACGCAACGACCAATCGAATTGGGCGCGACCCACGTCCACCGAGACAACGGCCGCAGCTCCGCGCTTGAGCAGACAATCGGTAAAGCCGCCGGTAGAGCAGCCCACATCCAGACAGGCAAGGCCCGTCGGATTGATGCCAAACGCATCAAGCGCGCCTTCGAGCTTAAGACCGCCGCGGCCAACATAGGGAATGCGCCCCTTCACGTGCAGCGGCAGCCCCGGGATCACCTTAAGGCCCGGCGAAGTCAAGCGCTCGCCGCCACTCGAGACCAAGCCGGCCATAAGAGTGCGAAGGGCATCCGCGCGATCGGCGCAGATGCCCTGTGAAATCAGTTCGTCATCAAGACGCACACGTTTCATGAATGCCATCAACCATTCGTATCCGGAGATGCGGCCTAGCTATCCTGGGATTCGTTTGCCGCATCCTCATCGTATTCCTGCTCGAGCTTGTCGGCTTCTCGCGGCGTAAGCTCAAACTTGTCGACCATATCGACCGCGCGGGAGCCCAGCTCAATCGCCTCGTCAAACAGATCGAGTGAACGCTCCAAGGAGGTATCCTTGGAGCGAACGGTAGCGATGATCTGGTCCAGACGGTCCGAAATCTCGTCAAAGTTGCGGACAGAACCCTCTGGCATGGCTACTCCTCGACGGAGTCGACGACAGCCTCGGCAGCGTCCGCATCCTCGGCAAGTACACCGGCGGCAGCCTGAGCGGCGGCGACCTTTGCGGCAGCCTCTGCAGCCTGCGCCTCCTCGCGAGCGCGGTCCTCGGCCAGCAGCTCTTGGTACAGGTCCTCGCCCGGCAGCTCCTCGCTGCGAGCGATCTTGCCCAGCACGCCATTGACAAACGACGCGGACTGATCGGTGCCATAGGCCTTGGCAAGCTCGACGGCCTCGTTGATCACGATGGCGTCCGAGACCTCCTCGTCGGTGAGGAAGCGCATCTCGTAGACGGCGATACGCAGCAGGTTGCGGTCGGCGCCGGGCATGCGCACAAGATCCCAGTTCTTGGCGACGGCGCGCAGGGCACAGTCGATGCGATCGATATGCTCGTAGGCACCACGGCAAAGCTCCAGCGCATAGGGGTCGAGGGGGCCCTTCGAGATCAGGAAATCGCCCTCGAGGACGCGCTCGAGCGGGCTGTCCGTGGCCTCGGCCTGAAACAGCAGCTGCAGCGCCTGACTGCGGGCAAGCGTACGCCCGCGATAAACCTTAAGGCTCAAAGGTTACTCCTTGGGGAAAACGAGGCCATCGATGCAAACGTCAACGCGCTCGACCTCGACGCCCACCTGAGCATCGATGGCGGCGACCACGGCGGCGCGAACGGCCTCGGCGAGTTTCTTGAACGGATAGCCAAAGAACACCACGACACGCACGGTGAGTGCGAGCTTGTCGCCGACGACCTCGGCCTCGACCGCCGGCTCGGAAGCCGGGGCCTTGGACGAGAGCATCATGGAGACAAGGTTGGTGGCAAGGTCCTTGACGCCAACGGAGGCGATGCCCTCGACATCCGACACGGCGCGCGAGACGATGGCGGTCAGAACATCGGGCGAAATGCCGATGCCGTCAATCTTGATTTCCTGGGGCATGAGTCCTCCTAGAAGAGTTGGTTGCTAGACGCGGGAGACGAACTTGCCGTCGCGGGTGTCAACCTTGATGACCTCGCCCTCGTTGAGGTACATGGGGACCTGGATGACAGCGCCGGTGTCAATCGTGGCCGGCTTGGTGGAACCCTGGACGGTGTCGCCCTTAAAGCCCGGGTCGGTCTGGACGATGGTGGTCTCGATGAACATCGGCGGCGTCACGCCCATGAGCTCATCGTCGGCGAAGAGCAGCTGGCAGATGTCGTTCTCGCGCAGCCACTTGGAGTTCTCGCCCACCATGTCCTCGGGAACGGGAACCTGCTCATAGGTCTCATTGTCCATGAAGATGTAGTCGGTGCCATCGTTGTAGAGGTACTGGAACTCACGGGTGGTGAGCATGACGCTCTCGAACTTGGTGCCGGCGTTGCAGGTGTTCTCGACGACGCGGCCGCTCTTGATGTCGCGGGTCTTGTAGCGCACAAACGCGCCGCCCTTGCCCGGCTTGACATGCTGGAACTCGACGATGGTGTAGACCTTGTCCTTGATACGGAGACCGAGGCCGTTCTTGAAGTCGGCGGTAGAAATGGTAGGCATAGCGACCTTTCTTGTTATGGGCAGAACGCACAAGCGTCCAAATTACATACGACAGAAATTATACACTTGCAGACGGCGCCTGCGGCGAGCGCATAAAAAGAGAACGCGGGGCGTCCGAATCGATTCGGACGCCCCGCCCCAAAAATCTATCGAAATGGGCTAGCAATCGATGACGTGCAGGTCGTGCGGGGTCTTGGTGAAAGGCTCGTAGCCGTTCTCGGTGACCACGCCGTAATCCTCCAGGCGCACGCCGCCCACGCCGGGCAGGTAAACGCCGGGCTCCATGGTGACAACCGAGCCGATCGCGATGGTGTTCTTGCTGCGGTTGAAGTTGGGCAGCTCGTGGATGTCGATACCGACGCCGTGGCCCAGGCCATGATTGTAGTAATCGCCATAGCCGGCATCGCCGATGATCTTCTTGGAAAGCTTGAAGATGTCGTTACCCTCAACGCCCGGATGGATGGCGGTGACGCACTCCTCGTGCGTGCGGCGCACGAGCGCGTACAGGTCGAGCTGCTCCTGCGTGGGCTCGCCCATCACGACGGTGCGCGTCATGTCGGAGCGGTAATCGCAGTGGCCCGCGCCGTAATCCATGAGAACGAAATCGCCCTTCTCGATCACGCGATCGCTCGGCACGGCATGCGGGTTGGCGGTGTTGGGACCGCTCGCCACGATGGAGCCGAAGGCAAGGCTGTCGGCGCCGTTGGCGAACATAAAGTTCTCGAGCTCGTTGCGAACCTGCTTCTCGGTCATACCGGGCTTAATAAAGCCGAGCATATGCTGGAAAGCGGCATCGGTGATCGACTGCGCATGGCGCATAAGCTCAATCTCCTCGGCATCCTTGATGGCGCGCATCTTGCGGATGTCGTCGTGCATCAGCGGTAGGATGCAGGCGACGGAACGGTCCTCCAGGCCGCGCTGAATACCCTGGTAGAAGTTAATCTGCATATCGTCCTCGACAGCACAGACACGGCACTTGTTAGCCGCAATCTTGCCGGCGACCCAGCCGGGGATGGTACCCTCGTCCATGTCGTAAACCCAGGGGCTGCCGGCGGGCGTGTTCTCCTCAAAGCTGTTGAGGTAGCGCGAGTCGGTATGGAACAGGCACTGGTCGGCCGTAATAAACGCCGCGTGCGGGAATTCAAAGGTGTAATCGAAAACGCCCTTCACGCCCGTAAGCCAACGAAGGTTGGCCTCGTCGCGCACCACGATGGCGTCGTAGCCACGCTCGGCCATCAGGGCACGGACACGCTCGATACGACCGGCAGGACCGGCAGCAAACTCAGACATGCAGATTCCTTTCTTGTTGTCTCTATAAAGACGGGACGGGTCTCAACCGAACGACGGAATCGCATGCGATCCGCAACCGATTGGAAACCCGCCCCTCAACATGATACGAAAGACGATGGATGTCAATAAAACTTAGAGAAGTTCTTTGCGAGAAGCCAAGTAGGCGTGAGCATGGCGCTCAAGAACCTCGTCCTCAACGCACGTTAGACGAATAGCGCCGAGTGCCGCGGGCAGCGGCAACATACTGCGGTTCGAGCGGACAAACTGCTGCCTGCGGAACTCCTCGATATATGCGGCAGGCTCCAGATCGAAGGCAAGTTCCTCGATGCCAAAGTCCTCCAGGCAGTCATCGACCTCAAAGACGTAATCGATATCAAAGTCGCAGGCATCATGTGCTAGGCGCGCCTCAAAGCGCATGCCCTCGGATAACAGCTGATAGGCAGGGACCTGCGAGGCGGCATCGCCCAAGCAGGCGCGCAGGGTACGCTCCCCCGTCTTGCCAAAATCGAGCGCATGGCGAGCGCTCGGGTTCGTGGCCATCAGTACGTCCTTACGGGCAGTCTGAGACCATTGAACGGCATTGACGAGCGCGACCTCCTCGCCCGCGAGAATCTCGGGGACGGTCTCAGTAAACTGATTCCAGCGGGACTTACTGCTCGAAAGCATGGTGCCAACAAGCACCACAAAGCCGAGCTTGAGGTCCTCGGGGTCCGCCTCACGAACAAGGTCGAGGTCACACACGACCAAGCCCGGTTCGGGACGGAACGCGATAGCGGGAAGCGCATTGGCCGACGAGGCGACGAGCGGCTTCATGGTCGTCGCGACCGTGAGCATGGCGTCAAAGGTCGTCGGCAACAGCGCGCACTCGGTTCGGCCGCACCACTGGTTGGCGCACCAGCTAACAACCGAGCAGGTTGCGGCATCGCCAACGGCGACAACCAGATCGTCGCAGGTAACGCCGTTGGCAGACAGGGCGCCAAAAATAGCATCAGCATCGGCCAGCGTGGCACCAGCAGGCGAAACCTCAAGGACTAGCAGCGACACGGCAAAACCGGCGTCGACCAGCGCATGCTCGACGACTTCACCAAAACGCTCAGATGTGGCGGTGTTCCAAACGACCATCGCGCGCTTAGGCTTGCCCACGGCCGAGGCAAACATACGCGACAGTTCATCGAACGCGCCCAATCCGACGCGGACATCGACGCTGCGGTTTTGGAAATTGATCAGTTGACGGCGAATCATAGCAGCCCACGCTCCAAAAGCATCTCGGCACAAAGGTAGGAAACGTCCTCGAAGGACTTGTTGCGAATATCAAGGGTAAGGTCGGCGGCCCGGCGATACAGCGGACGGCGATGCTCAAACAGGCGCGCGGCATGCTCGGGAGAGCGAAAATCGGGGCGCGTGTCGGACCGACGAATCTGGCGAATCGAATCCTCGAAGTCACCCTCGAGGTACACGCACGTACCCATTTCGTGCATCAGCTCAATATTCACCGGCGTCTCGACAATGCCGCCCCCGCACGAAACCAACAGGCTGCGCTCACTTTGGAGCGAACGGAGCGCCGAGGTCTCGAGCTCGCGAAAACGATCCTCGCCCTCGGTCTGAAAAATCTCGGTTACCGACTTGCCGCAACGGCGCACGACCAGACGGTCGGTATCGATAAAACGCCGCTTGAACATAGTGCCGACGTTGCGCGCGAGCGTCGATTTGCCCGCGCCCAAAAAGCCGATAAAGAAGATATGGTCGCAGCCGTGTTTGGTGTGCTGGGACATAGCGAGACCTATTCCTCGCAGGGAAGGTCGCGAAGGGCCCGGCGCTCAAAGATACGGAAGATCTGCGTATACCACAGGTCCTGCGTCGCCTGCGGCTTTACCAGGATGGTATCGACGCCGGCGAAGTTGCCGCTCCACACGTCCGTGTAGAGCTGATCACCGATCAGCACCGCCTCGTCGGCCGTGGCGCCGAGGCGCTTAAGACCCGCCTTGAGGGCAAACGGCGCCGGCTTCATGGCGTGGCTGATGGCCTCGAGTCCCAGCTCGCGTGCAGAGCTCATGACCTGGTCGCGATGCCAGTTGTTGGACACCATGCACAGCTTAAAGCCTTTGGCGCGGGCGACATCGAGCCAAGCGGAAACCGCGGCGGGAACCTGCTCGGTGTCGCGCGGCACCAAGGTGTTATCGCGATCGAGCAGAATGGCGCGTTTGCCGTCGGCCCACAGGGTATTAAGGTCGATGCGATCGACCGAGGCAACGTAACGTTTGGGGCTAAAAATCCTCATGCTAATTCCAAGACTGTTGATGCTCTTCGTAGGTTTGCGAGAAGTACTCCTCGTCCTGCGTAATGTAGAAATACAGGTCATCGGAGTCGGTCGGCTCAAGCGTGGCCTTGAGTGCCTCGAGCGACGGAGAGCAGATGGGCGTGGGCGGCAGACCCTCATGCTTATAGGTGTTATACGGACTATCGCTCTGCAGGTCGTCGGCGGTAACCTCGCCACCGGTGACATACATCATAGTCGCATCGCTATTGAGATAGCGCAGACCGTCGAGCTTGCCGGCAAGGCGGTTGTAGAAAACCGAGGCCACATGCGCACGTTGATCGGCGTTGAGGCCCTCGCGCTCAACGATAGAGGCCAAGTTGACGATGTCGTAGTCGGACATCTCCACACCGTAGCGTTCCTTGATCTTGGCTTCGCAGCTCGCAAAGTCAAGCGACTTGTACTCGGTCTTAAACTGATCGAGCATAGCGCGAATCACGTCATCGGCCGTCGGCGAATCGCCCAGCGAATAGGTCTTGGGGAACAAGAAACCCTCGAGCGAATCGTTGGCGGCGCCCTTAAGGAAGCTATAGTCGTCCACGTAGTTGGAGGCCTTGGCCTGGTTGAGGAAGTCTTCCTTAGAGATGCTGTCGTAGGCCTGGGCCACACGGTCGGCGACTTGATCGACCGTCAGGCCCTCAGGGATAGTCAGCGTATTGGAGCCCGCGTTGGGGCCTTCCATGAGCTGCTGAACAACCTTGGTCGCATCCATGAGTGTGGTGAACGAATAATCACCAGGCTTGAGCGACATATCGGCGTTGAGCTTTTTCACCGCCGCATAGTAATCCTTGGGATTTTCTACGATATGGTTCTCGGAGAGAATCGAAGCGATGCTGTCACCCGAGGCACCATCGGGAATCGTGATAGTAACCTGCTGGCCTGCAACGACTTTCGCACCCTCACCGCCAAAGAAGCCCTTGACGGCTGGCACGACAAAGAAAACGATCGCGACAAGCGCAAGCACGGCAACAACGCCACCGATAATCATAGGCACCGGGGAGCTTTTCTTTTGAGCACCGCGACGAGCATGCGTGTTGTAGCTCGAGCGGGTCGCCGGAGCAACGCCATGCGAACCACGAGCGTGATGCGAATGCGATTGGGGGGCCTGCGTTCGCTGGGTAGGTGCCTGCTGCTTAAAGCGGGTGCCGCCTGCAGGCTGGGCCGTACGAGCAGTGGGCTGCTGAACCGCGTGAGAAGCCGAATGCTGAACCGAACGAGCAGAAGGCTGCTGACCCGTCCGTTGAACAGGTTGGGCCGAACGAGAGAAGGACTGCGCCGGGCGCGCGGCAGGCTGAGCTGCGCGCTGCGTCGGCTGTGCCGGACGCTGGCCAGGCTGGGCAGGGCGCGACGCCGGCTGCTGTGTACGATTCGGCTGGCGCGGATCGGAAGCACTAGGCATGCGAAACCTCCTCGTTTTTACGATCGAGCCACGTCTGCAAAAACAGGCTGGCGGCAATCATGTCGATCTTGCCCCTCATCTGCTTTTCGTTGAGTCCCTGCTCGCGCAGGATACGCTTGGCCTCTTGCGAGGACAGACGCTCGTCCTCAAACTCCAACGGAAGATCGAGCTCGTCGGCAATCTTTTGCGCCACAGCGGCAACGCGCTCGGCCTGAGGGCCGGGCTCACCGGCCATGGTCAGGGGACGTCCGCTTACCAGGATGTCGGGCTCATAGTCCTCAACCAGGTAGCGGAACGTCTTGGCCATACCGGTGACCTCGGCAGCCGGAAGCACCTTGACAGGCATCGCCATCTTGCCATCACGGCTCGAGACGGCGATGCCAATCCTGGTCTCCCCTATGTCCAGTGCGAGCGCAACCACAGTGACTTCTTAGATTCTTAGGCGCCGAGCGCGGTCTTAGCGGCCGCGAGGGCATCGGCGATGCCGGCAGCATTCTTGCCACCGGCCTGGGCCATGTTGGGACGACCGCCACCGCGACCGTCGACCAGACCCGCGATCTGCTTGATCACGTTACCGGCGTGGAAACCGGCCTTGACGGCGTCATCAGAGCCGGCAGCGAGCAGGGCCGGAGTGCCCTTCTCAGTCACGCTGGCGACGACACAAGCGACAGGGCCGGCGACCTTCTGATGCACGGTATCCCATACGTTGCGCAGGTCGTCAGCCTCAAGGCCCTGGAGCTCAGCGACAACGAGCTTATAGCCGTCGAGCTCGACGGCGCCCTCGATGGCGCTGGAGATGGCGTCGGAGGAGCCACCGGTCAGAGCCTTTTTGAGCTTATTGGACGTCTCGCGCAGCTCGGCCTGCAGGTTCTCCACACGAGCGGGAACCTCATCCACGCGGCACTTGAGCGCAGCGGCGGCGGCGTCAACGAGTGCCAGGCGGTCGGCCATATAGTCGAGGGCACCCTTAGAGGTCACGGCCTCGATACGGCGGACATTGGAGCCCGTGGAGGACTCGGAAATGATCTTGAACAGGCCGATCTCGGCGGTGTTGGCAGCGTGTGTGCCACCGCAGAGTTCGCGGGAGAACGGCTGGTCCTCAGCGCCCACGGAGACAACGCGGACGACGTCGCCATACTTCTCGCCAAACAGGGCGACAGCGCCGACAGCCTTAGCCTCGTCGATGCCCATGACACGGGTCACGACCGGCTTGGAAGCGAAGATCTGCTGGTTGACCAGGTCCTCGACAGCCTTGAGCTGCTCGGAGGACAGGGCCTCGAAGTGCGTAAAGTCAAAGCGCAGGTGCTCGGGCGTCACCAGCGAGCCGGCCTGGGAGACGTGCTCGCCCAGGACCTGCTTAAGGGCGGCGTCGAGCAGGTGCGTGGCGGTGTGGTTGCGGCGCAGGAAGCCACGGCGCTCGGCGTCGAGCGCGGCGGTCACGGTAGCACCGACGGCCAGCGTGCCCTCGGCAATGTGGGCGACGTGAGCATACAGGCCGTTGTGGTTCTTGGTATCGGAAACGGTCAGCGAAACGCCCTCGGCGGAAAGCTCGCCGGCATCGCCCTGCTGGCCACCCATCTCGGCATAGAACGGAGTGCGGTCGAGAACGACCTCGACGTCCTCGCCGGCGGCAGCGGACTCGACGGACTCGCCGTTGCGCACGATGGCAACAACCTTGGCGCCCTCGATCACATCGTTGTCATAGCCGTCGAACTCAGTCGCGGCGACCTTGTCGGAAAGCTCGACCCAAACGTCGTTGAAGCTGCCCCAGGCGTCGCCTTTGGCATTGGCGCGGGCGCGGGCCTTCTGGTCCTCCATGCAGGCAGTGAAGCCGTCCATATCGACATCGTGGCCAGCGGTGCCGGCGATCTCGACGGTCAGGTCGATGGGGAAACCAAAGGTGTCGTGCAGCTTAAAGGCAACGTCGCCCGGAAGCACAGCGCCCTCGGCAAGCGCTGCCAGGGCCTCGTCCAGGTAAACACGGCCGTTGTCGAGCGTCGTGGAGAAGCGCTCCTCCTCGGAGGCGACGATACCCTTGACGAGGGCGACGTTCTTGAGCAGCTCGGGATAAGCCTCGCCCATCTGAGCGTTGACTTCGTCGATGAACTTGGTCAGGAAGGCGCCCTCGATGCCCAGCAGGCGACCGTGGAACACGGCACGACGGAGCAGGCGGCGAAGGACGTACTCGCGACCCTCGTTACCGGGAAGGATGCCGTCCGAGATCATAAAGTCGACGGCACGGGAGTGGTCGGCGATGATACGCAGGGAGCGGCTGGCGCCGGAGTAATCATCGGCGTCATAGGTCTTGCCGCTAATCTTCTCGCCCAGCTTGATGAGATGCTGCATCAAGTCGCCGTCGTAGTTGGCGGTCTTGTGCTGCATGATGGCGGCCATGCGCTCCAGGCCCATGCCCGTATCGAGGTTGCGGTGCGGCAGCTCCGGCATGGAGCCGTCCTCCTGGCGATCATACTGGGTAAAGACGAGGTTCCAGAACTCCAGGAAGCGGTCGCAGTCGCAGCCGGGCTTGCAGTCGGGACTACCGCAGCCGACCTCCTCGCCCATGTCAAAGTAGATCTCGGAGCAGGGACCGCAGGGGCCAGTGGGGCCAGCGGCCCAGAAGTTGTCGTCCTCGCCCAGGCGGGAGATGTGGTCCTCGGCAACGCCCAGAGAACGCCACACGTCGTGGGTCTCGTCGTCCTCGGTAAAGACGGTAAAGTACAGGCGGTCGAGCGGCAGCTTGAACTCCTTGGTGATGAGCTCAAAGGCCCAGGCGCAAGCCTGCTGCTTGGAGACGCCGCCAAAGGAGAAGTCGCCGAGCATCTCGAAGAAGGACAGGTGACGGCCGTCCTCGCCGATGCAATCGATGTCGTTGGTGCGGACGCACTTCTGGCAGGAGATAGCGCCGATCTCCTTCATGGTCTTCTTGCCCTGGTAGTACTCCTTAAACTGGTTCATGCCGGCGTTGGCAAGCAGCAGCGAAGGATCGTCGGGGACGAGGGACGAAGAAGGATAGAGCTTAAGACCGCGCTCCTCAAAGAAGTTGAGGAACTTGGAGCGAATCTCGGCCGTAGTCATTGACGGGTAGTCAGCACTCATAGAGGGAATCTCCTCGGTTTCACATCGAAACAGTTCAAACGTAACGATATTACCATCCCACCGCGCAAGTGCAAAAAAGAGGGTCGCCAAACAGCGACCCTCCAGCGAAAGTGCACGTTATTTAGTACTGCGCGATCCTTTGAAAAAGGACTGCTGTATAATTGCATATAAGATTCACCCGGAAGGAGCGATCGATGAAAAGCAAACGATTTGTCCTGAATGCACTTCTGGTTGTAGCACTTTTAGCGCTCTTGGCCTTCTCATGCTGGTATGCAAACCAACCATCATTTGGATACGTATTGTATACAGTAATGTCCGGCGATAAGGCTTATTACACTCTACGCGCAATTGACGTTCTCTTTTTCTATGTAGCCGGCCCCTTATCAATCGCTTTGGTCGCGTTTCTTGTCATTTACAACTTCAAGAAACGTTAATAGAACCTATTTAGAATCCGAATCGTCCATGGAGCCGTCGATGCCGGTTTTGGTGTCGTCGTTCATATTGAAATCGTCGTCTTTGGCGAAGGGATTCTTGAAAAAGCCCGTAGCATCGGGCTGAAGGCCCGAGAGCTTCATCCAGGGATTATCGAGCTCGGGTTTGGGCATGGCCTGGGCCTCGGGCGCAGTCTCGTTACCGATGAGCTCGGACTCATAGATGAAGGTGTCGTCGCCGAGCGCGTCGTAGGCGGCGACCGGGTTGCCATCGGCATCGCGGTACGGCGTGCCCTTAAACACGGCTCCGTCATAGGCCACAAGCTGACGGCCGGTCTCATTCTCGAAGTAGTACACGAAGATGCCCTTGAGGGCCGCACAAAGCGGGATGGCAATAATCATGCCGATGGGCCCCATGAGTGCCGAACCAATAACGAGAGCCGTAAGGCTCATAATGGGATGCACCTGCACTGAGCTCTGCATGACCTTAGGCGAAATCACATTGTCGGTGACGTTTTGCGCGACCATCGTCACGATGAGCGTCCATAACGCCAACATGGGGCTGAACATAAAGCCGAGTACCGTAGCGATTGCCGCGCTCACCCAGGGACCGACGACCGGAACCAAGTGCATGATGCCAGTGAAGATAGCCATGAGCGCCGCATACGGATGGCCGATAATCAGGAAGCCGATAAAGGCGAGGAAACCACCGCAGATGGACGTCACGACCATACCGCGCATGTAGCCGCCGACAGAGCGAGAAAGGATGGCGACCATAAAGCGGTACGAGGTCTCCTTCTCCTGACCGATGATGGTGCAAATCTCGTGATGCATGCGAGGGTAGTCGCAGGCCATCCAGTAGGCAAGCACCAGACCAAGGAAGATCACGAACAACTGCGAGGCCGTATTGGTGATGAGCGGGAACACACCGCGGCCAAGCTCGGCAGCAATCTGAGACACATACTTCGATGCCACGGTAACCAGCGACGAAAGATTATCGTCCAAATACTCCTTGAGCGGCGTGTTATTGAGCGTCTTGGCATGCGAGATCATCTCGTTGAGATCGCCACCCGCAACACGAAGCTGCTCGGGCAGGCGGCTCAGGACTTCCATGATCTGACCAAAGAGAATCGGCGACAAGATGCAAACGACACCGACGAGCACGGCAACAACAACAATAACCGCGATAAGCGAACCGATGCCGCGATTCACGCCATGGTGCTCGAGCCAGTTGGTGATCGGGGACATCACAAAGGCAATGATGGAACCAACAGCGAGAAACTCGATAACCGGCGCCAGGATGCCCATAAGGTTAAAGATGACAGCGGCGATGACAATGCAGCCGACAACAGCCCAAATGCGCAGCGTCAGAATGCGGGTGTCGCGCAGCACGCGATCGGTTTGTTGGGGGTGCTCACTCATGAACGAATCATCACTCCGTCGGGGTCGATCTTGTCCTGAATCTTCTTAAGCGTGCGGCGCAGCAGACGCGAAACCTGCACCTGAGAAATACCCAGCTTCTTGGCGATCTCGATCTGGGTCATGCCCTTCAGAAAGCGCAGCTCGATCACCTCGCGCTCGCGCGGCGAGAAATCACGGATGGCTTCCTCGATCACTAGGCGGTCATCAGTAAAGTCGAGCTCGTTGTCGTCGTCGGCGTAACGGTCGAGAATCGAAGGGGCATCGTCGGAATCGGACGCACCAGGAGCCTCGATGGGCACCGAGGTATAGGCCGAAGACGATTCCATAGCCTCGAGGACCTCATCGACAGTCACATCTAGATACTCAGCGATCTCCTCAACCTTGGGCGAACGCTGCAGCTCGTTGGTAAGATTGTCAGTAGCCTGGTTGACCTTGGCCGAGAGCTCCTGCAGACGACGCGGTACGCGCACACTCCAGCCCTTGTCGCGAAAATGCCGTTTGATCTCGCCCAGGATAGTGGGTGTCGCAAACGTCGTGAACTCGAGTCCGCGCTCGGGATCAAAACGGTCGATAGCCTTGAGCAAGCCCAGATAGCCGACCTGCATGAGGTCGTCGAGCGGCTCGCCGCGATTCTTAAATTTGTTGGCAAGAAACCTTACCAGGTTCATATGGGACATGACGAGCTGCTCACGGGCGTCCGGATCACCGGTCTCCTTGTAACGACGAAACAGCTCGCGGGTTTTCTCCTTGTCCCAAGCGGTCTTGCCGCTCCGGGAACGTTCGGTCATATTAGATATCCGCCTTGAGGTCGAGGGAAAGCGTCAGGGGCGCCGTAGTCTTTTCGTAGGAGTCGCACACGCTCGCGAGGATGAGCTCGGCATACACCGCAGCCTGGTCGTCTTCATCGACCGTAGCCTGGTCGCCAAAGGTAATAGTCATGCCAACGTGGGTCTCATCGACATCGAATTTGATGGTGATGTCATCGCAGTCGACCGCGGTGCAACCAAAGATGAAAGCCTCCTCAGCAGCCATGCGGATGTCCTCGATGCGATCGACAGACATAGAGCACAGGGCACCAACGTTGGCTGCCGTCATGCGCACAAGGCGAGCGAGACGCGGGTCACCGGCAACGGTCAGCGTGATAGGGCAGGTTGCTTCGCTACTCATCGCAGGACTCCTCAGAGGTCTCGGCGGGCGTATAGGTGTAATACTGAGCCGGCTTGGATACAGACTTCTGACCATCATCGTCGCCCGCGGCGGCCTCGTCCTCGCCAATTAGGACGCGCTCGGTAGGCTGCTCGGCCTCCGCAGCGGCAGCGGCGAGCTTGCGATCGGCGTCGGCTGCAGGAGCCTTCACCTTATTGAAGAGCTTCTGCACAGCACCGGCGGCAGAGTCGGTCACGCTCGACACAGCATTGCTGGCCTCGGCCATGCTGCCCGTAACCTCGGAAATGTCGCGAACCACGGCTTCGACCTCTACGAGATTGGAGGTAAGGGCATCAACTGCCGTCTTGCTCGACTTAAGCAGCGGCTCCATCTGGGCAAGCGCCGGCGTAAGCTCATCGACAGCGCCATCGAGCTTTGCCACCACAGGCTGAGCCTCGGCGATGGTGTTGTTGAGGTCGTTCACGGTCTTATCGAGCGAGTCGACAACATTGCGGGTCTTGCGCAGGGTAAGCGCGAGCTCAGCGATGGCCCACACGCCGGCAACGGCGAGCAGCAGCAGGGCGATTTGAATGGGACTCATACAAGCCTCCCGGAAGAATCGAAATACAGACGCTTTTCATGGTACCCCAAAGGGGACCGAACATGCCAAGAGCAGCAACGTGGGACAAAATTATCAGCAGCTACCTCGGTGCATTCCCGCTGCGGTCTCGTTCGCTTTGCTCTACGCGCCACTCTTCCCAGCCGCGCCCGGCAGGCTGCCAAAATGCACCGCGTTCCAAGCCTTCGGGCAAATAGCGCTGATCGACCCAGCCTTCGGGATAATCATGTGGATACTTATACACACCGTATTCATCGCTGCCCGGGCGATGGCGATCGCGCAGATAACTCGGCACCTCGCGAAGCCCACTAGAATGGATATCGGCCAGCGCCGCATCGATCGAAGCCTCACACGCGTTGGATTTTGGCGCCAAGCACACATAGAGTGCAGCCTGAGCCAGGTTAATGCGGCACTCGGGATAGCCAATGACCTCGGCAGACTTAAACGCGGCATGCGCCACCAAAAGCGCCTGCGGGTCGGCGTTGCCAACATCCTCAGAAGCGTGAATCATAATGCGGCGAGCGATAAACTTAGGATCCTCCCCAGCATCGATCATGCGCGCGAGCCAATAGATCGTGGCATCGGGGTCACTACCGCGCATGGACTTGATGAACGCACTGATGATGTCGTAGTGCATGTCGCCGTTTTTGTCATACGTAAAGCCGCGACGCGGGTTGGCAATCTTCACGTCATCCACGGTGATGGGATAGCGCTCCCCCGCCGCAGGCGCTGGCGTTCCCTCGGTATCGGGACGCGTGACGGCAATCTCGCTCGCAAGCTCGAGCGTCGTGAGCGCCGAGCGAGCGTCACCCGCTGCCAGCGTGCAAATGGTCTTGACCGTATCCTCATCGGCCGAGAACTTTCCGTTCAAGCCCTGTGGTGCCTCGAGCGCACGCTCAATAAGCGTGGCGATATCCTCATCCTTCAGATGTTCAAGCTCCACCACGCGCCCGCGCGACAACAGTGCCGAGTTGACCTCAAAGTACGGGTTCTCTGTCGTAGCGCCAATCATAATGACGGTACGGTTCTCAACTGCATGCAGCAGGGCATCCTGCTGCGACTTAGAGAAGCGGTGAATCTCATCGATGAATAGAATGGTGCGGCGGTCGTACGTATTCAGGCGCGTCTTGGCCTCATCAATCACACGACGCAGGTCCTTCACGGTACCCGTGACGGCGCTGACCTCAACAAACTCGCTCTTGGTATGGTTGGCGATAATGTGGGCCAGCGTCGTCTTGCCCGTACCGGCAGGCCCGTACAGAATCACGCTCGAAAGCACGTCGTGCTCGATCGCGGCACGCAGCCATGAACCCTTACCGACGGCCTTTTGCTGGCCCACGTACTCGTCGAGCGAATTGGGGCGCATGCGCACCGCAAGCGGCGCATTCTGAAAGGAACGCTCGCGCGTCGAAGCAGAAAAAAGGTCGTCCATAGCCATCCCGTGTATCAATCAAAAACGTTTTCCACTAACAGTATACCGAATTAATACGAACTACCGTTCGTTAATATAGGTACGGTGCGGAAACTCCAGACCAGGGAACAGCTTGCTCGTCAGCTCGCAGAAATAACCGTCCGTCATGCTCGCGATATAATCCACCACGGCTTGATCCTTGTCGTCCTGCCAGGCATAGGTGCGATCATAGTAGGAAAGCTGCTGCTCAATGCGCGAAATATGGTGCTTAAAGATGTAAGAGGACTCGTCGCCACTGTTAAGATCCCGCAGGCAACGGTCGTAGAGCTTTACGAACGCCTCGCGCAGCTCCGCCTCGGAATCGCCTTCGATACCGCCCTTGCTATAGATCTTCTCGTAGTTCTCGCGCTTGGCTCGGCGAATTTCCTCAAACAGGTCCTCGCTCATCCCGATGCGCGGCTTACCATAGCTGTGCTCAACGATATCGATGGAGGCATGCGTGAGGATCCAACTGTTGTAGGCACCGCCCCGGCCATCATCAAAAGCGTCGGGCGAAAGCAGGCCCGCCGCGATCGCATCCTGACGGTCACGACCGACGTAGGCAAGAATATCCGAGATGCGAACGACGCAGCCCTCGAGCGTCATGGGACGCAGATGCTCAATTGCGCTATAGCCCGTGGCAATGCAATCCTCAACCGTCTGGTCAAACTGGTCAAAGGAGCCCATGTCCGAGAGCTCAAACACACGTTGCTCGTACTCGCCGTTATGGCATAGCACGCCGTCGAGCGTCTGGAGCGACACGTTGCGGCCGTACAGGGCGTCGAGCACGCGGACCGACTGCACGTTATGGAAAAAATAACGCCCCGTACGCTCATGATAGATATCGTTGAGGAAGCGCTCGCCGGCATGGCCGAAAGGCGTGTGTCCCAAGTCGTGACCCAGGCCAATCGCCTCGATCAGATCGCAATTGAGCCCCAGGGCGCGACCGATATCGCGCGCAATGCGGGAGACGAGCTGCACGTGCAAACCGCGGCGTGACAGATCGTCATTGCTACGGAAGCTAAAGACCTGCGTTTTGCCTGCATAACGGGTGTACGCCGGAAGATGAAGTATCTTTTCAGTATCGCGCATAAACGCCGGACGCATAAGCGTGCCTTTGTCGGCGGCGCGATCAATACGACGAATGACCTGATCGTCGTTGCAACGATACGGGTTGACATAGCCCGAAGCACGATCGGCGGCAATGCGCTCGACAAGCTCGGGCGACAACGCCGAGGGAATACGGTCCATGCGCGCCTTAATGACGGCCGTTTCTTGATTAGTTGCCATGGCATGCTCCTTAAGAAGGATGCGCAATCGGTTACAAAGTGCAGCCCACGACCTCGATTATGGCAAAAATCGGCACTAAAAACGGGAGCAATGGCAGGGAGCGCGATTTTGTGAAGAGGCAGGAGAGGGCCAGGGCCAGGAGTGCGACGGCAAATGCCACGATGCCACCCATAGGGTCGAGCGTGCAAAGCGCGAAGAGCGCCTTGGCATCCCCCATGCCGATGCCCGGCGCGTGGCGAAGGCGCCGCCAGAGCGACTCAGTGAGCACAAGGGCAAGGTAGACGATGACCGCAAGACCGGCGTGGTCAAGCGCTGTGTTCAAACCGAGGTCGAGCCAAACGCCCGCCAACGCCGCCACGGCACATGCGCCGGCAAGCCCATTGGGAAACCGTCGCTCTAGGGCATCAATTGCCACGCCGGCAAAGATGCAAATCCAAAACGGGATATAGACCATCGGACTCCTCCTCGAGCTGCATCGCAAAAGCAAAAACCACCACAAAGGTGCCTGTCCCCTTTGCGGTGGTTTTGGTGGTGGTTATTTGGCGCCTTGCATGACCTCGTCAAGGGTAACGTTGACGGCGTGCTGGGTAGGAACCCAGTCGACCTTCAGGAACAGCGCGGCCACCGTGATGGGGATATAGCTGAACATAAAGATCGGGAAGGTAAACAGGTTAGTCACCAGACGCCACTTTTGCGCGCAGTGAATGTGCTTGTACTCAAAGATAGTCGTGAGCAGCGCCAGGATAAAGAAGGTCTGATACATCATGGCGAAGGTCATAATGAGCGAAGCGGCGCACGCCTGCATCTCGACTTCGGTAGCCAAGAAACCATGCGAAAGGCCACCCACAATCAAGAACGTCGCATTAGCGAGCATCGAGATCAGCGATAGCAGCATACCCGGGGCGATCGTCATGAACATGTCGTAGGCGGCAAAGCGATGATAGCGGAACGTCGACTTGACCAGATGCTTACCGTAGGTAAAGAACACCTGGTAAAAGCCCTTGGTCCAGCGCATACGCTGCTTCCAGGATGCCTTGAACGTCACGGGTTGCTCGTCAAAGAACTCCGCCGGCGCATAGCCAATGCGAATACCGTGAATAGCGCAGAACGTAGTGAACTGAATGTCCTCGGTCAGCGTGTGGAACTGCCAACCGTGCATGCCCTCGATAACGCTTGACGAGATAAGGTAACCCGAACCCGAAACAGCGCAGGACGTCTTGCAGATATTACGCGCGTTGTTGAGGAAGCGCGCCTCGCGTAGATACCACGTGGCATTAGCTGCCGAGATCCACGAGCTGCCGAAGTTCTTGGAATTGCGATAGCTCGTGACCACATGGAAGCCCTGGTCAAAGGCATCATTCATCTTGGAAACGTAATCGCGGGAGATAACGTTATCGGCATCGAAGATAAAGTAGCCCTCAAACGTGTCGGGATACTCGTTGAGAATGCGGTCGAAGCCAAAGTCCATGACCCAGCTCTTGCCCTTGCGGGCCAGGTCATTGCGCTCGTAAACAATGGCACCGGCCTCGCGCGCGAGCTGCGCCGTGTTGTCGGTGCAGGCATCGGCGACCACGAAAACCTCGATGAGCTCGGACGGATAATCCTGGTCCTTGATGGAGCGAACGAGGTTGGCGATCACGGCCTCCTCATTATGCGCCGCAATAAAAAAGGCATAGCGATGGAGTTTTTTGGCCTTGGGAGGCGCGACCTCGCCACGAAGAGCGCCAATGACAAAGAAGACCACCTGGTACAGAAAGCAGACCGTGAGCAGCGTGACGACAATCTGGTTGAAGATCACGATGGGTGTGTTGGTTTGTAAAAAGGCGAGCATGCAGGCTCCCAGCAACGCGTAACGTAAACAATCGTATATCTTACCGCAGGCTTACCGAGTTCAAGAAACCACCTAATACTGGCTAGGCTTCGAGAAGACCGAGCTGCGGAACGATTTCATCTCCAACGGCCGTGCGACCGAGCGAGCGCGGAGCCAGATCGTCGAGAACCGCAGCGAGATCCCACGGCAACTCGTCGCGGCACTCAATGCGCTCCCCCGTCACGGGATGGTCGAACGCCACGCGCCAGGAATGAAGGAACTGCCTGGTCAGGCCCTGGTCGGCGCGCGCATCGCACTTGCCGTAGAGTGGATCGCCCACGCAGGCGTGGTTGATATGACGCATATGCACGCGAATCTGGTGCGTGCGACCGGTAAACAGATGGCACTCAACGAGCGTATAACCATCGTCAAAGCGCGTGGAATCAAAGCGCTCGAGGACTTTAAAGGTCGTAATGGCCTGACGGGAAAAGGGGTCGTCCGAAACCGCCATCTTGACGCGGTCGCGCGTAGAACGGGCGATACCGGTATTGATGGTGCCCTCGTCCATGGCGATGTGCCCGTGGACAAGCGTGATATAGCGGCGGTCGAGCGTACGCGTGCGAATGAGATTTTGAAGCGCGCGCTGCGTGTCGTCGTCCTTTGCCGCGAGCATAAGGCCCGAGGTATCGCGATCCAAACGATGCACGATCCCAGGGCGGTCCTCACCCTGCACGGTACCAAGATGGTCGATGCCACAGTGGTAGACCAGAGCGTTCGCAAGGGTGCCGCTCTCGTGGCCATGGGCGGGATGGCACACCAGGCCCCGCTGCTTGGAGAGCACGATAAGGTAGTCGTCCTCGTAGCGGATATCGAGGGGAATGGCCTCGGGAATCACATCGGTCGGGTCGTGCGGCTCGGGCAAGTCGACCGAGATGCGATCGCCGGCGCGTACGGCGTACTTTTTAGAGAGACAAATCTCACCGTTGACGGCAACGGCGCCTCCCTCGATCAGATGCGCGCAGGCAGAGCGCGTGGGGCAGCCGTCGTTGGCACCCAGAAAGGCGTCGAGACGCTGGCCAGAGCAATCGTCGGCAACAAGAATATGGATGTCGGCCATTAACGCTCATTCCTTTCGCGAATCTTGCGGGCACGCTCCCCACGCTGCTTGGCTTTGCGCTTGGCGCGGGCCTCATCACGGGCATTGAGCTCAGCAGTCGCATCGACCTCGCGAGCGGCGGGACTCAAGAACATGTAACCGATAAGCGCCAGCACAACACCGACCGTAATGCCGATATCGGCCACATTGAAGACGGGAAAGTCGATGAAGGTGGTGGCAATAAAATCGGTCACGAAGCCAAAGGCCAAACGATCGATAGCGTTGCCGATAGCACCGCCCGCAACCATCGCCATGCCCACAACCTCAAGATGGGCGAGCTGGGGTGCACGAACGAGGTACACGGCAATAGCGACAATGACCGCCAACGCCAGCACGGCAAACGCGATGCCATGCCCCTCGCCCATGCTAAAGGCAGCGCCAATATTGCGGACAAACAGGAAGTCGATCACGCCGGGGATGACGGTCACATGCAGTGCGTCGCCCATGGCACGAACCGCAAGCTTGGTCAACTGGTCAACAAACAGCACAACGAGCGCCACCCCACCAGCAACACCCAACCGCCAACCCAAAGGCGGCGTCATATCCCCAGTACGACCCAAATCAATCCCCTGCCCTCAGAACAATCGGATTCCGTTGAACGCAATTAACCATCTTATATTGCCATACGCAGAGCGCACGACATATCCACCAACGCAAGCGAAATAACCAGCACAAAACGAAAGCGACATTCCGAAAAACAGAATGCCGCTTAAATATGACACAGGTAGTCGTTGGGGACGTTCTTGTTTGACTCGGCTTTTAAGACCGTCCCCAACGACTAGGTCCATAGAAACGCCGCATTACCGTCATCAACAGCGAAAACGTCCCTAAGCGAGCAAGGTGACGTGAAAGAGGAGGGAAGCGTACTTTGGTACGCGACCGACGATTGAACGTCAGATTGCCGCTTAGGAGCGTTTGCAGCGTCGGTAGGTTACGGCGTTCTACGAACGCCGTAACCTACAGCGCGTCAGCGCAGCGCTTGCAGATATGTGCGTGACCGTTGTACTCGCCGACGGTGGTGCGATAGTTCCAGCAACGGTCGCAGCACTCGCCCTCGGCAGCCTCAATGGCAACGGAGAGCTCCTCGCCCTGGGTCAGCTCAACATCGGAGACGATGTAGAACTCGGCCAGGTCGACGGCCTTGTCGCCGGTCAGCAGCGCATACATCTCGGCGGGAACGACCGCCTTGACGCGGACCTGTTGGCTCTTGGTGAAGGTGCCGGCAGAGCGGGCATCCTCAAGGGCCTTGGTCACGGCGCTACGGAGCTCGAGCGAAGCCTCGAGCACGCCCTCGAACTCATTGGCCTCGTCGACCGTGATGGGCGACTTGTACCAATCGAGCAGCGCGGCGTACTTCTGATGATCGACGCAGCCGGCGGGCGCATAGGCCATGGCCTCATCGACGGTGTAGGACAGGATCGGCTGCAGATCGCGCATGAGCATCGAGAAGAGCTCGGCGAGCACGGTCTGGGCGCTGCGGCGCTCGAGCGAGCCGGGCTTTTCGCAGTACAGACGGTCCTTCAGGGCGTCGAGGTACACGTTGGAAAGCTCGGTAACAACAAAGTCGTAGAGCGCACGGTAGGCGCGCGGGAACTCGTAGCTGGCGTAGGCATCGTCGACCTCGGCCTGGACCTGGGTCAGGCGGGCAACCATGAGCTTGTCGAGCGGCAGCAGGTCGGCAAAGGCGACGCCGTCGGTCTCGGGCTCAAACTGACCCTCGAGCTCGGAGAGCAGGAAGCGCAGCGTGTTGCGGAAACGACGGTAGGCATCGGACGTACGGGCAAGAATCTCGTGGTCGATGGACACGTCGGAGCTGGTGTCGACGGAGGCAACCCACAGGCGGATGATGTCGGCACCCATCTCGTCGCAGACCTTATTGGGGTCGATGACGTTGCCGAGCGACTTGGACATCTTGCGGCCCTGGCCGTCGAGGGTGAAGCCCTGCGAGACGACTGCCTTGTACGGAGCGTGGCCGTTGGCACCCACCGAGGTCAGCAGCGAGCTCTGGAACCAACCGCGGTGCTGGTCGGAGCCCTCGAGATACACGTCAGCCGGGTACTCAAGCTCGGGGCGATACTCGCAGACGGCCTTCCAAGACACGCCGGAGTCCCACCACACGTCGAGAATGTCCTTATCGGCCTTGAGGTGATGGCCGCCGCACTTGGGGCAGACGCAAGCCTCGCCCAGGTAGTTCTCGGGAGCGTCGGTGAACCAGGCGTCGGAGCCCTTCTCGTGGAAGAGCTTGATAACGGCGTCGAGCGTGGCGTCGTTCATGACCTTCTCGCCGCAGTCGGCGCAGGTGTAGCTGGGGATAGGCACGCCCCAGTTGCGCTGACGGCTGATGCACCAGTCGGGACGCTGCTCGACCATGGCGCCGATGCGGTTTGCCGCGTGGGCCGGATACCACTTGACGTTCTCGCGGACCTCTTTGCCAGCCTGCTCGCGCAAGCCGGTCTTGTCCATCGAGACAAACCACTGGTCAGTAGCACGGAAGAGCACCGGGTGCTTGCAGCGCCAGCAGTGCGGATAGCTGTGGGTGATCTTCTTCTCGAGGACCAGGGTGCCGCGCTCGCGCAGGAACTCGATGATGTGCGGGTTGGCCTCATCGGTATCCATACCGCTGAAGGGGCCACCGGTGCCAAACTCCTCACCGGTGTAGAACTTGCCGTCGTCATCGACCGGCATGCAGATGTCGGTGATGCCCTCCTTGAGGCAGGCAAAGTAGTCGTCGACGCCGTGGCCGGGCGAGTTGTGGACGATACCGGTACCGTCATCGACACCGACGTAATCGGCCAGCAGCGCCACGCCCTCGACACCGTCGAAGATCGGCTGCTTGTAGTGGATGTGGTGGAAGGTCTCGGCAGGAACCACGTAGGGCTTGCCGTCGACCATAACCGGGGTGTACTCCCAGCCAAACTCCTCGCAGCACTTGGGAGCCAGGTCCTCGAGCATGACCTCGGCACGACCCTCGTGCTCAACGGCGACATAGGCGGCGCCGGGCTTAAGGGAAACGGCCTGGTCGGAGGGGATGGTCCACGGCGTAGTCGTCCAGATGATAAAGTCGACCGGGCCGTCGAAGTTCTCGAGGCCGGCGGGCTTGGAAGTCATCTCGAAGCGCACGAAAATGGAGGGGCTCGTCTCGTCAGAGTACTCAATCTCGGCCTCGGCGAGTGCGGTGTGGCAGTGCTTGCACCAGTGGACGGGCTTGTGGCCGCGATAGATCATGCCCTTGTCGAACATAGCCTTGAAGACCTCGATGTCGGCGGCGTCATGCTGGTGATAGAGCGTCAGATACGGGTTGTCCCAATCGCCGAGCACGCCCAGGCGACGGAAGCCGGCCTTCTGCAGCTCGATGTTCTCGACAGCGAACTTATTGCAAAGCTCGCGGATCTTAGCCGTGGAGGTCTGGTTGAACTTCTCGGTGCCGAGCTTTTCCTCGACCTTGTGCTCGATCGGCTGGCCGTGGCAGTCCCAACCGGGGACATAGGGAACCTCATAGCCCTGCATCATCCAGTAGCGGTTGATCATGTCCTTGGAGATCTTGTTCATGGCATGGCCGATGTGGATCGGGCCGTTGGCGTACGGAGGGCCGTCGTGCAGCACGAACTTCTTATGCCCCTCGTTCTTCTTTAGAACTTGCTCGTAGACCTTGTTGTCCTGCCAGTCCTTGAGTCGCTTGGGCTCGGACTTGGAAAGACCGGCACGCATGGGAAAACCGGTCTTGGGCAGATTCATCGTCTGCTTGTACTCGTTTGCCACGGTACCCCTTTCATGTCGTGGGCGCGCACGCCCGTTGGGCACCAAAAAAGCGCCCGTCCCTACAAGCTGGGACGAAGCGCCACAAAACGAGCCGTACGCCCGCAAAAGCTCTTCGCTTAACCACCCAGCTTAGATGCCCTCGCCCGCGTAATCGCGCGCTCGCATCCGTTACTCGGCTGGCCTGTATCGACGACCATCTCGGCGATATCTACTAAGACGTGCCCATGCGGCGCGTCCGTTGGGACCGCAGCTCCGGGGTGATTTTCATCGGTCGCATGCACGGGTTCTCAGCGCCCCCCGCTCTCTGTAGCATGCGGACGGCCGACTACTCGTCCCCATCAACGCTTATACGGTGTATGCTAGCACGTTCCGCGCCGGCGAAAAACCCTCAACATTGGTTTTATACGTTCGAAATTTCTCGCGGCTGTGGACCTTCTCTTGGAGCAAAATACCTGAAAGCACTTTATCGAACGAAAGAAGGTTGCTATGCGCACGATTGGAATGAGCGACTACACCGTTGGCGAGGATTGCTTTGACGAGCTGCCCACCGCACTGGCGGAGTACGGAGCGACCAAGGTCGCGATCATCGGTGGCAAGCGGGCACTGGCCGCAGCACTTCCCGGTATCGAAGCTGCGCTAGCGGGTACCGACGTCGAGATTCTGGAGACGCGCGTCTACGGCACCAACAGTACGCGCGCCAATATCGCCAAGGTCGTAAACTCCCCCGCCTGCCAGGAAGCCGACGTGCTCATTGCTTGCGGCGGCGGCAAGGCGCTCGACACCGTGAAGACCGCAGCCATCGAGCTCAAGAAGATCGTCTTTACGGTGCCGACGATTTGCTCCAACTGCTCCGCTGCGACCGCCATTGCCGTCGTGTACAACGACGATGGCTCGCTCGAGGGCTATTCGTACCCCAACCGACCGGCGCACATCTTCATCAACCCCAAGATCATCGCCGAGGCTCCGGCGGAGTACTTCTGGGCCGGCGTGGGCGATGCCCTGTCGAAGCAGCCCGAGGTCGAGTACGCCACGAGCGCCGGCAACCTGGAGCACACCGCCGGACTTGGCCTGGCACTCGCGCACACCTGCTCCGAGCCGCTGTTTACCTACGGCTTGCAGGGTCTTAAGGACGTGCGCGAGAACCTGTCGAGCGAGGCCGTCAAGCAGATCGCGCTCGACATCGTGGTCAACACGGGCTACGTCTCCAACCTGACCAACCAGAACGATTACTACTACAACTCGAGCGTGGCGCACGCGTTCTACAACGCCACCTGCAGCATTCCGCGTGAGGGCACTTACCTGCACGGCGAGGTCGTGAGCCTGGGCGTGCTCGTGCTGTTTGCCTATACGGGCGACACCGAGAACCTTGAGCGCTATGCTGCCTTTAACAAGCAGATGGGGCTGCCCGTGACGCTTGAGCAGGTCGGGCTTTCCGAGGCCGATATCCCTGCCCTGTGCAAGCACGCGCACGCCACCAACGAGTGGAAGCAGGGCAACCCGGAGCCCTTCACCGACGAAAAGTTCGCCGCCGCCATAAAGGCTGCCAACACCTACGGTCACACGCTCTAGCTCTAACCCAAAACCACCACAAAGGGGACAGGCACCTTTGTGGTGGTTTTTTTATTGCTCCAGCATGCTGGGATCGAATTCACTCGCTTGGATCACACGGTACCCATTGCGCAGGAGCAGGTCGACAAAAACACCGTTGCCCGCGGTGAGCGTACCGCTAAAGGTGCCGTCGTAGATGTGACCCGCACCGCACGAGGGGCTACGGTCCTGCAAGACGCACGCAGCGATCTGGGACGGGCCGCCTGCCTGCTCACACATATCGAGCGCACGTTGGGCACCAAGGCGATACTCGCGATCGACCGAGATGCCCTCGCAGGTACGAACCTCGCCGTTCACAATCTCGGACGGCTTGCGCGGCGTGGGCAGGCCCCCAAAGACCTCGGGGCACACGAGGAGGACCTCGGTCCCCGTGCGCTCGCAGGCCTCGACCAACTCTCGATGATAGTTGTCGAGCCCGTTATACTTGCAGCTCTCGCCCATCAAGCAGGCACTTACCACGATCTTCATATACAACTCTCCCTACGCAAAACGCCCCATTTGAGATGGACACTCAAATGGGGCGATTGAGACTGCGCAACCAGTATTACTGCTGCTTCGGCATCAGCGGATTTTCGCGTGTGAGGAGGTTCATGAACTCCTCGCCCGTGATCGTCTCCTTCTTGTACAGATAACGAGCCAGCTCATGGAGCTTGAACTTGTTCTCCTTCAGGATCTGCAGGGCGCGATCATGCGCGTCCTCGATCAGCTTGGCGACAATCGCGTCCACGCGCTCGGCCGTACCGGGGGCGCAGGTGAGCGACGTGTCCTGGTTGAGGTACGCGTTCTGGACGGTACCGAGCGCCATCATGCCAAACTCATCGGACATACCAAAGCGCGTCACCATGTTACGGGCGAGTTTGGTGGCCTGCTCGATATCGTTGGCGGCGCCGGTCGTCATCTCGCCAAAGATGAGCTCCTCGGCCGCGCGGCCACCGCAGTAGACGGCGAGCTTGTCCAGGACCTCCTGGCGCGTGGTCAGGAAGCGCTCGTCCTCCTCGACCTGCATGGTGTAGCCCAGAGCGCCGCTCGTGCGCGGCACGATGGTGATCTTGGTAACCGGCGCGGAACCCTTTTGGCGGGCAGCGACGATGGCATGACCGATCTCGTGGTAGGAAACGACCTGCTTCTCGTGGTCGGAAAGCACCGTGGACTTACGCTGCTGGCCGGCAATGACGACCTCCACCGACTCCTCGAAGTCGTCCTGGGTCGCGCGCTTGCGGCCTTCGCGAACAGCGCGCAGGGCACCCTCGTTGATGATATTGGCAAGGTCGGCGCCCGAGGCACCGGGCGTGGCGCGGGCAATAGCGGTCAGGTCGATCGGCGGCTGCGTCTTCACGCTCTTGGCATGCAGCTCGAGGATGTTCTTGCGGCCAGTCAGGTCGGGCAGCTCAACGGGAATGCGGCGGTCAAAACGACCGGGGCGCAGCAGGGCGGGATCGAGGCTGTCGGGACGGTTGGTCGCAGCGAGGACGACGATGCCCTTGTGGTTATCGAAGCCGTCCATCTCGGTCAGCAGCTGGTTGAGCGTCTGCTCGCGCTCGTCGTTGCCACTAAAGCCGCCGCCATCGCGCTTCTTGCCGATGGTATCGATCTCATCGATAAAGACGATACACGGGGCCTTTTCCTTGGCCTGCTTAAACAGGTCACGAACCTTGGCGGCACCGCGGCCGACGAACATCTCGACGAACTCAGAACCCGAAATGCTAAAGAACGGAACGCCCGCCTCACCGGCAACGGCCTTGGCGAGCAGGGTTTTACCGGTACCCGGAGGGCCGACAAGGAGGGCACCGCGCGGCAGCTTGGCGCCAATTTCCTCGTAGCGCTGCGGCTTCTCCAGAAAGTCGACGACCTCCTTAAGGGATTCCTTGGCCTCTTCCTGGCCTGCAACATCCTTAAAGGTCACGCCCACATCTTTGGAGGCGATAACGCGAGCGCCGGACTTACCCAGTCCGCCGCCGCCAAAGCCACCACCGCCAAAGTTCATCGACGGACCGTCTTCGCCCATGGCCTTCTTCATACGGCGGTTGAGCCACCAGCCGATGAGGAAGAAAATCGCCATGGGAAGAATGAGGGTGAGCAGGTAGTAGGTCATCAGACCCGAGTTCTTATCGGGAACGACCGACTCAAGCGAGGCGCCAGATTCAAGCACGCGATCGGTAAAGCCCGCATCATTCGGCACACCGGTCGTCTTGTAGGCGATGTTCTCGTCCTCGCCCTTCTTGGTGTAATAAATCGTGTAATCGTCCGTGTTGTACTCAACCTTGTCAACGCTCTTCTTATCGAGCGCTTTGACAAACGTCGAGTAATCGGTCTTCGTAATCTGCTGCGTGTGACCGATGTTGGGGAACAGAACGGTCGAGAGCACGAGGTAGACGACGAAGGCGATGAGCACGTAGAGGATCATATTCCGTCTACGTTTGTTGTCATCCATCTCCATCTGCTTGAACTCCATCTACTGGGGTTGATAATGCTAACTAGAATACCCAACCCGGACGGCGATAAACCGACGCCGGGCACGAAAGGACAGAGATGGCATCACTTGAAGTCGGCAAGGTTCAAATCTATACAGGCGACGGCAAGGGCAAGACGACGGCTGCGCTGGGGCTCGCGCTGCGCGCGACGGGCTACGGACTCGACGTTCTTAGGCTGCAGTTTGCCAAGAAACTTCACTGCGCCGAGCATGATGCGGCGCCCCGTTTGGGTCTGCGCATCGTACAAGCCGACCGCGACACGCCCGAGGCCTGCGCGGCACAGATTCTGGAGCTAGCACGCGAGCAGATCTCGCAGGTCGATGTGCTCATCCTGGACGAACTCGGCGAAGCGATGCGCCGCGGCTTTGTAACGCGCAAGGATGTGGAGGGGCTGATCGCGCAGAAGCCCGCCACCACGGAGCTCGTGCTAACCGGCCGCGGCCTGCTGCCCCTCGCGAACCTCGCCGACCTTGTCACCGAAATGCGCCCCATCAAACACTACTTCGACGAAGGACTCCTAGCCCGCCAAGGCATCGAATACTAGCCATTGGGGACGTCCCGAATGGCTAGGCGGTGGCGCGGCCGAGCCAGTTGCCGCTGTGGTGGTAGATGGTGAACATCGTGGCCGTAATGAGCCACGTTACGGGGTAGACCAGCAGTAGATGCTCGAGCGACGGATCGAAGGGCATGATCGCAAACACCCAGATCACCCTCAAGACAACGGTGCCAAAGATGGTGAGCATCATAGGCTGCAAACTCACGCCGGCGCCGCGGATGGAACCCGAGGCGTTCTCGATAATCGAGAAAATCGCATAGAACGGCGCAATGAAATGGAGGATAGTCGTGGTGTACGCCGAAATCAAAGCATCGTCGACAAACAAACGCGACAGCGGGCCCGAGAACACCAGCAGCACGGCAGACAGGCCACCAATGAGCATAAACGACAGCACGAGCGACGTATGGTAGCCCTTGCGCATGCGCTCGTAGTTGCGCGCGCCAAAGTTCTGCGCCGAGAACGTAGTGATCGATACGCCGAGCGCCTCGGTCACCATCCAGATAATGCCATCCAGGCGCCCAGATAGACCCCAAGCAGTCGTGACATCGGCGCCAAACGAATTAACCGATACCTGGATCAGCACGTTCGAGATCGAATAGGCAGCCGATTGAAAACCGAGTGGCAGACCACACGAGATCATACTCTTGCAAATACCGCGATCGATACCGAGCTTAGACAGCGAAAGACGCCATGCACCCGGAGCGCGCATCATGCGCAACACGATCATCGTTGCATTGGAGCAAATGGTCAGCGCCACCGCGATGCCGCAGCCCAGCGCCTCCATATGCAACACAGCGACAAAAATGATATCCAGCACCACGTTAACCAGGCAGCCAGAGGCAATGATCACGGCGGGGCCGCGCGTGTCGCCCACGGCACGCAGCAGTGCGGTTCCCATATTAAGCAGCAGTGCCGCAACCATCGCGGCAAAATAACAGCGAGCATAGGCCACGCCCTCGGCCAATAGTTCATGCGGCGTGTTCATAAGCACCAGCATGGGCTCAACGAACACTATGCCAAGAATCGAGAAAGCGATACCGCCCACCAGCGCGAGCGTCATGGCTGTATGGACCGAACGACTCAGTCGCTCATCATCGTGCTGGCCAAAATACTGACCGGTAATGACCGCGCAGCCGGCGCCGACGCCAACGCAAAAGCCAATGCAGAGCTCGGTGAGCACCATCGTGGCTTGAATGCCACCCAGCGCGAGCTTGCCGCCAAACTGGCCAACGATATACGTACCGATAAGCGTGTAGGCCTGCTGAAAAAACGAACTAAAAAAGATGGGAACGCACAGCGACAGCAGCTGTTGCCAAATGACACCCTGCGTTACATCGATAGCCGTAGATTTCTTAGCCACACGCCCTCCCCGCCAACGTATGTTAAACAACAAAACGGCAATTTAAGACCAAAGCAAATACCAGCTTAGCACCGACCGGCGTCGACCGAAACACCCCGAATCAGAGCCCAGTGCAAAATATCTGCCTAGTGATACAAACCCGGCTGGTAGTGATACTCATTGCTCACGTGCGGGCACAGCTGCCAAAAGGCGACGGCGCTCGCCGCGGCCACGTTGAGCGAATCGACCCCGTGCGCCATCGGAATGCGCACCGCGTGGTCACAGCCGGCAATGGTCTTGGCGCCCAAGCCGGCACCCTCGGTGCCCATAAAAATCGCCAAGCGATCAATCTTCCGCAGTACAGGATCATCAAGCGAAACAGAGTCGTCCGTCAACGCCATAGCGGCACACGAAAAACCGGCATCGTGCAACGCGCTCAGACCATCATGCGGCCACACACGAGCCTCGCTGCCAATGCGCGTCCACGGCACCTGAAACACGGTGCCCATGCTCACGCGGGCCGAGCGACGATACAGTGGATCGCAGCACGTCGGGCTGACCAAAATACCGTCAACGTTCAATGCGGCAGCCGAGCGGAAAATCGCGCCAACATTGGTGTGATCGACAATACCCTCAAGCACGCACACGCGCACCGGACGACCCCCCGCCGCCTCAACAACGCCGCCCAAGAACTCATCAACCGGAATCTGACGCGGGCGACGGAACGCCGCCAGCGCGCCGCGCGTCACGTTAAAGCCCGTCAACTGCTCCATGAGCTCCATGGAGGCCACGAACACGGGAACCGGACCCGCTCCCTCGCGCACGACAAGCTGGTCAAACAGCGGCATCATCTGGTCGAGCCAGCGCTCGCCCAGAAGAAAGCTCACCGGCTCATATCCGGCGCGAACCGCACGCTCGATGACCTTGGCACTCTCAGCGATAAAAATGCCCTTCTGCGGCTCCAGCACGCAGCGAAGCTCACGCTCGGTCAGTCGCACGTAGGCATCGAGCCGCTCGTCCTCGAGCGAATCAATTCGCAGAACCTCAACGGCATCAGTCATAGCAGCCAGCCCGCACCCTTCTTTACAGCACATCTATACCAAACGAGGCGACGCTAAGCGCCGCCCCATGCATTCAATCAACCCGATGATACCGTTCACGCCAGACGATTTACGCCTCGATGCGACGATACGTCACGAACTCATAATCGACGCCCTCGTCACCCTCACCGGCGGCAATCGTCGCGACCCCGCTACGCTGCGCAATCTCCCACGCAGGATCGGCTTCCAAATCGGGAAAGTACGTATCCACGACATGGACGCAGTGGTTATGCGTGACCTCGGCCTCGACGCAATACGGCAAAAAATGCCGATAGACATCGCCGCCACCGATCACCCAGGCAACGGGCTCATCGGCAACCGCGGCGAGCGCCTCGTCGATACTATGCACCACGTCGACGCCCTCGGGGGCAAAGCTCTCGTCGCGGGTGAGCACGATATTGCGGCGGTTCTTGAGCGGACGCCCGCCGGGAAAACTCAGCAGGGTCTTGCGTCCCATGATAACCGGGCAGCCCTTGGTGCAGGCCACAAAATGGCGCATATCGGCGCGATTGGACACCACCATGTCGCCCTCGCACCCAATGCCCCAATCGTCACACACGGCGACGATAGCAGATAGCTTACACGTCATGAGCACCACCTACACCGCAATGGGAATGTTCTTGACCTGCGGGCCGTGCTCATAGCCCTCGACGATCAGGTCATCGGTCGTAAACGCATAGAAGTCATGCACATCGGGGTTGAGCGTTACCTTGGGTGCCGCAAACTGCGGACGCTCGATAAGCTCGCGGACGATATCGACATGACGATCATAGATATGGGCGTCGGCGATCACGTGCAGCAGCTCACCGGGAATCATATCGACCGACTGCGCGACCATCATCAGCAAAATGGCGTACTGGCACACGTTCCAGTTGTTCGCGGCCAAAATGTCCTGGCTGCGCTGGTTGAGAATCATGTTGAGCGTCGGCTTGTCGTCCTGAGGACGCTGCGTCACGTTATAGGTCACGCTATAGGCGCACGGATAAAGGTGCATCTCGGACAGATCGCTAAACACGTACGTATTGGTCATAATGCGGCGACTATACGGCGTGTGCTTAAGGTCGTACAGCACACGGTCCATCTGGTCGAAGTCGCCCTCGGCGTAATGGCTCTTCTGACCAATCTGATAGCCGTAGGCTTTACCGATGGAACCGGTCTCATCGGCCCACTCATCCCAGATATGGCTGTTGAGATCATGCACGTTATTGGACTTCTTTTGATAGATCCACAGAATCTCGTCCATGGCAGACTTAAGCGCCGTACGACGCAGGGTGAGCGCGGGGAACTCCTCGCGCAGATCATAGCGCGCCGTGACACCAAAGTTTTTAATGGTATAGGCAGGGGTGCCGTCCTCCCACACCGGACGGACCTTTTGGCCCTCGGTGGTGGTGCCATGGTCCAAGATATCGCGGCACATGGTTACAAACTGCTGATCAGCTTTGCTCATTGACCCTCCTGTCAGTCGCCTATAAGCGAGATTTATTGTAGCCCAGGCGCGCGAGTGTCGAATTGGACACTTAGTCCGGCACACGCAATGCACGGCAGCGCGGCTCCGCATGCGGCAACGAGGCATCTTAGCCTTTTTCTGACATATGACAGAAATGCCTTGCGCCCAACGACTAACGCGTTATCCTATTGTTGACATATGTCAGATAAGGAGTGTGCATGGCAGGAAGACGCGAAAAACTGCGCCGCGTCGGGATCATCCCCGAATACCGCGGCTTTACCCCCGATGGCCTGGCCAGCGGTGATGCCATCGACATGACCGTCGACGAGCTTGAGGTGCTGCGCCTGTGCGACCTGGAAGGTCTCAACCAAGAGGCGGTCGCCCAGCAGATGGGCATCGCCCGCGCAACGGTGGCGGCCATTTGCAGCCGCGCGCATCGCAAGGTGGCCGAAGCGCTGGTCAACGGACGAGCGCTCGTCATCGCGGGCGGCAATATCGCGTACTCCCCCATCGCCACGACGACGGCCGCATGGCCAGCAAAGGAGGTCGGCACCATGAGGGTGGCAACGACGTACGACAACGGCAACATCTTTATGCACTTTGGCCGCAGCGAGCAGTTCAAGATCTACGACATCCAGGATGGCAAGGTGCTCAACGAGCAGGTCGTAGGCACCGGTGGCACCGGCCACGGCGCCTTGGCGGGCCTGCTTGCCAACGGTGGCGTTGACACGCTCATTTGCGGCGGTATCGGCGGCGGCGCTATCAACGCGCTTGCCCAAGCCGGCATCACGGTCTATGCGGGCGCCCAGGGCAGCTGCGATGCCTGCGTCGAGGCCCTCATTGCCGGCACGCTCGCACAGAACGACGAGGCCACCTGCGACTGCCATGGCCATGACCACGAGCACGCCCATGAGCACGGCGAATCCTGTGGTTGCCACGGCCATCACGAGCACGAGGGCCACGAGGGCTGCGGCTGCCACTAACGGCAAGCATCTCAACGTCAACACGCTTCCGCGCGTGCGACAACCTGCGAACGAACGGCGAAGGCCGCCTGGAATACGATCCAGGCGGCCTTCGCCATACACGACTCAACCAGTCGTTATTTCTTATTGCGCATCTGCGCTTCCATCTGGCGCAGCAGGTCCATATCGGACTTGGGGCCGCCCGTACCCAGGCCGCCCATGCCGCCCAGACCCATAGCGTCCAGGCCAGGGATATTGGGCATGCGCATCTTCTTGCCCTTCTTGCCCTTTTTGCCCTTCTTGCCGCCGGCCTGAGCCTGATTGGCCATCGTGCGCATGCGGCCCATCATCTTGTTCATCTCGCCCCACTGCTTCATAAGGCTATTGACCTCGGTGGGAGTCACGCCGGCGCCCTTGGCAATGCGGGCACGGCGCTGGCCGTTAATGATGGAAGGACGCAGACGCTCCTCCTTGGTCATCGACATGATGATGGCCTCGTTCTTGTCGAAGATGCCCTCGTCCAGGTTGCCGCCCATCTGGTTGAGCGCACGCTGGCCGCCGGGGAGCATGCCCAGGATGCCCTTCATGCCGCCCATCTTCTTGACGGCCTTCATCTGGTCGAGCATGTCATTCATGGTGAAGCCCTCGCGCAGCATGCGCTCGGCGGCCTCGAGCTGCTCGGCATCGGCGGCCTCCTGGGCCTTCTCGATAATTCCGACAACGTCGCCCATACCCAGAATGCGCTTGGCCATACGATCGGGGTAGAACGGCTCAAGCGAATCGGGTTTCTCGCCCATGCTCACGAACTTGATGGGCTTGCCGGTCACCTGGCGCACGGAAAGCGCGCCGCCGCCACGAGCGTCGCCATCGAGCTTGGAGATGATCACGCCGTCAAAGTCGGTGCGCTCGGCGAAGGTCGAGACGACGTTGACGATATCCTGGCCGGTCATGGCATCGACGACCATCAGCACCTGATCGGGCTTGACAGCCTTCTTGATATCCACGGCCTCCTGCATCATCTGCTCGTCGATCTGCAGACGACCGGCGGTATCGACGATGACCACATCGCGCAGGTGGTCGACGGCCTCCTGGATGGCACCCTTGGCAATGTCGACCGGGTGCGCGCCGTCACCGCGGAAGACTGGCACGCCGATCTCGCCACCGAGCGTGGCCAGCTGGTCGGCAGCGGCGGGACGGTAGACGTCGCACGCGGCGAGCAACGGCGAGCGACCCTGCTTCTTGAGCAGGTAGGCCAGCTTTACGGCAGCCGTGGTCTTACCGGAGCCCTGCAGGCCCACGAGCATGATGACATTGGGAATACGGTTGCTAAAGACGAGCTTGCTCTCGGTGGAGCCGAGCATCTCGGTAAGCTCGTCGAGCACGATCTTGACGACGTTTTGCGCCGGAGAGAGCGACTCCATGACCTCTGCGGTCATGCAGCGCTCCTTAGTCTTGGCGACGAACTCCTTGACAACCTTAAAGTTAACGTCGGCCTCGAGCAGCGCCATGCGAATATCGCGCATGGCCGAAGTAATATCGGCCTCGGTCAGCTTGCCCTTGCCGCGCAGGCGGTCAAATGTGTCGTTGAGGCGATCGCTCAGGGAATCAAACACTAGTCACTCCTTAATTGGACTCGCCCACCAGGGCGCGGCAGAAATCTTTGGCATTGAACTCCTGCAGGTCATCGACCTGCTCGCCCACGCCGATGCGCAGGATCGGGAGCTTGAGCTTCTCGGCCACGGCCATGGCGATGCCGCCCTTAGCCGTGCCGTCGAGCTTAGTCATGATAATACCGTCCAGGCCCAGCGCCTCGTTAAACTCGAGCGCCTGGTTCAGACCGTTTTGGCCCGTCGCGGCGTCGATCACAAGCACGACCGAAACCGGCATGGGACCGGCGGCCATATTGGCGGCGCGCTTACGGGTCACATTGACCACCTTGGCAAGCTCGCGCATGAGCTCAGGGCTCGTGTGTAGACGGCCGGCGGTATCGATAAGCACCAGGTCGCTGCCGCGCTTGTCGGCCTCGTCGAGCACGTCGTAGCAAACACTTGCCGGGTCGGAGCCGCGATCGCGCTTGATGACGGGGACGCCAGCGCGCTGGCCCCACACATCAAGCTGCTCGATGGCGGCGGCGCGGAAGGTGTCGGCCGAACCGATCACCACGTTCTTGCCGCGGGCAGCCATGGCGCTCGCGATCTTACCGACCGTCGTGGTCTTGCCGGCACCGTTAATGCCCACAAACAGCACGCAGCTCGGCGTATCGGAGAACGGATCTCGCTCGATGGGCACAAAGTGCTGCTCAAGCTGCTCGGCCAGGGCGCGGCGAAGCTGCGGAGCGGTCTTGAGGTTCTTCTTGGCCGCGGCATCGCGCAGGTCATCGGAGACCTTGATAGCGACCTCGGCGCCCATGTCACCCATTACGAGGGTGTCCTCCAGGTCCTCCCAAAAATCCTCGTCGACCTCACCGCCAAAGTAGAAGACCTCGTTGAGGGCCTCGCGGCTGCGCTCAAGTCCGCGCGAGAGAGCATCGAAGAATCCCATTATGCATTCACGACCTTTCCGGTTTCGCGATCGAGTTTTTGCGAGACGACGCGACTGACGCCGTCGGCTTGCATCGAGACGCCATAGAGGACGTCAGCGTCCTCCATAGTACGGCGCTGATGCGAGATAACCAAGAGCTGCGTATCGGAACGCAGCACATCGAGGGCTCCGATGAGCTTGGACAGGTTAGCGTCATCAAGCGCCGCCTCGACCTCGTCCAGCACATAGAACGGAACCGTACGTGTGCGGTACACGGCAAAAAGCAGGGCGAGCGCCGTCAGACTCTTCTCGCCGCCCGACATGAGCATCATCTTGGTGATGCGCTTGCCGCGCGGCTGCGCCACGACCTCGATACCCGTCTCGGCAGGATGCTCGGGATCGGTCATCTCCAGATGAGCCTGGCCGCCCGGGAAGAGCATAGCGAAGATCTCGCGGAAGTTCGCGTCGACCTTCTCAAACGTCACCAGGAAGGCCTTCCGCATCTTGCGATCAATGGCCACCGTGATCTTGGTGAGCGCCTTGCGCGCGCTCTCCAGATCGGCCAGCTGTTCCTCGATGTAGTCGGCGCGGCGCTTGAGCTGCTCGTACTCCTCCATGGCAACTTGGTTAACGGGACCAAGGTTGTTGATCTGGCGCACAAGCTGGTTGAGTTCGCGCTCGGCGGCATCGCGGTCCGTGGGCACCGGAAGCATGAGCGCTTCCTCGAGCACCGTCGTGCCATCGGCGGTAATGGCCTTGATGGCAGCCTCGACCTGCACCTCGAGCTTGCCACGCGCGACCTTGAACTCGTTTTGCGCGGCGGAGGCGGTATCGACTCGCTCCTTAGCGCGGGCAACCTCTGCCTTGGCATCCTCGATGGTCTTCTTGAGCGAAGCGGAGTCCGCCTCCTCCAGAGAGGCCTGGTCACGCAGGCGCGCTGCCCAATCCGACGCGCGTTCCAACAGGGCAGAATAGCGTTCGTGCATGGGGTCGACGCGCAGGCGCAGCAGCTCGAGCGAGCGCGAAGCCTGGCGTGTTCCGCGGATACGACGGTCGATGCCCTCAAGACGATGCTCAAGGTCGGGCACGCGGCCCTTCAGCGAACGCAGGCGCTCGCTCGTCTGGGCCAGGCGCACCTTGGCATCGGCGAGCTTACCGGCGGCCTCGGAATCGTCACGGCGAACGCGATCGAGCTCATCGTTGGCCTCGGCAATCTGGAGACCCAGGTCGCTTGCCTGTGCACGCGCCTCGTCACGCGAACGGGTGAGCTCGTCAACGCGCGGGCGCGCGGCACGAACGGCCTCGGCAGCCTGCTCGCGGCGCTTGGAGATGCGCACGCGCTCGACCTCGGCATTGTTGGCGCTTTGCTCCAAGCGGCCGATCTCGGAGAGCAGCGAGCGGCGCTCGCCCTCAAGACGGGCGATCTCACCGGCGGCATCGCCCTCGGCGGCACGGGCCTCCTCGACGGCAACGTTGGCCTCGACGACTTGGTCCGAAGCATGCTCAAAGATGGCAGCCAGATCGGGTTCCAGGCCCTCGAGCTCACGGATGCGGCGCTTGCGCTCCAAGGCACCCAAAGCCTCGCCGGCATCAAGCCCCACGCGCACCAGGCCGCCGCAGGCGACGCGGGCGCCATCGGGGGTCACGTAAGTCACGCCTTCAACGACCGGCGCCGACAGCGCGGCAGCAAGATCGTCAACGACGTAATAGCCGCCGAGCAGCGCCTCGACGACGGGACCGTAGCCTGCGCGCACGGACAGACGATCAACCAGACGGGTACCGGAGGCGCCCTCAGCGGCGGTAGAGCCGCTCACGCCGCGCGCCACCAGCAGTGCCTCGCCCGAGGCCTTCTTTTGGTCCAGAGCCGCACGACCGGCACGCTCAAGCGTGGCGGCGTCATCAAACAGCAGCGCATCGATATCGCCGGCGAGCAATTGCTCAACCAGGCCCTCAAGCTCGCGCGGGGCCTCCAGCACGTCGCCCAGACGACCCAAGACATCGTCGCCCAGCGCACCCACCAGACGGCTCACGAGCGGCGAGCTGTCGGCCATGCGGGCATCGAGTTTCTTTTGGCTGGCAAGCTCCGAGCGCACCTCGGATAACTTGTTGCGTGCCTCGCTCTCACGGGCACGCAGGTCCTTCAGGGCCGCGCGTGCCGTCTCGGTGGCCTCACGCGCATCGACCTGAGCCTGGCGCGCTTCCTCAAGAGCGCCCTCAAGCTCCTCGGCGCGGTCGCGACGGCTCTCGAGCGAAGCCATGACCTCCTCGAGCTGCTCGTCGATCTGCTCCAGGCGCGAGGCATACATGTTGTCCTCGACCTCGGCATTGCTCAGCGAGTCCTTCACCTTGGCGAGCTCGAGCGCGGCGTTGTCGGCCACGCGCTGCACATCGCGTTGCTCACGCGTAAGCTGCGAAATCTGATTGTCGAGCGCCACGCGCCGCTCGTGGAGCTCTGCGGCGGCAGGACCAGCGGCGTCAACGTCCTCCTGGGCCTGCATGTGCGCGCCGGTCACTTCCTCAAGCTGCGCACGCGCGTCCTCGAGCTCCTCGACCACGCGACGACGCTGATGCTCGGAGCTCGAAATCTGCCCGCGCATGTCAGACAGGCGCGACACCATGTTGTGACCCTTTTCCTCGAGCAGGCGCATGTCGGAGTTAATACGGCCGACCACATCTTGCATATGGCGGCGCTGCTCGCCCAAGTCGCCCACAAACAGGCCCTTTTCCTCAAGCATAACCTGGAGCTTCTCGAGCTCGCGCTCTTTCTCACCCAGGCGGTACTGCGCAAGCTCCAGCTCGGCAGCACCTTCCTTGGAGCGGCTCTCCAGGTCGTTCCACTGCGACTGCAGCGAACGAAGCTCATCGACAGCCAGCATCTGCGTAAGCTCGTTCGCGCGCGAGGACAGCTCTTTGTACTTGCGCGCGCGATCGACCTGACGCTCCAGCGGTCGCAGCTGACGGGCGATTTCCTTATTGATGTCGCGGGCACGCATCAGGTGCTCGTCCATCGACTTAATCTTTTTGAGCGCTCGCTCCTTGCGGCGCTTGTGCTTGGAAATGCCGGCGGCCTCCTCGATGAGGGCGCGACGCTCCTCGGGGCGGCTCTGCAAAATGGCGTCGAGCTTGCCCTGGCTGATGATGGAATGCGTATCCTTGCCCAGGCCCGAATCGTGCAGGATGTCCTGAATGTCCATCAGGCGGCACGGACTCGAGTTGATGAGGTACTCGCTTTCGCCCGAGCGATACATGCGACGGGTGATGGCGACCTCGTCAAAGTCGACGGGCAACATATGGTCCGAGTTATCGAGCACCAGCGTGACCTCGGCGACACCCACCGGCTTGCGCGCCGACGAGCCCGAGAAGATGACATCCTCCATGGCCTGGCCGCGCAGCTGCTTGGCGCTCTGCTCGCCCAGGACCCACAGAATCGAGTCAGAGATGTTCGATTTTCCCGAGCCGTTTGGACCGACGATGACGGTCAGGCCCGGCTCAAACGTCATATGGGCGCGGTCGGCAAACGACTTGAACCCCTTGAGCGTAAGGGACTTGAGATACACGGTTCCTCGCTTACACGTGCTTCTTGTTCAGAATCACGCCGTTGGTGGTGTAACCCATGCGGTCGAGCGCTTCAAGCGCGGCAGCTCCCTCGGCTTCCTTCTTTGAGGAGCCGGAGCCGCGACCCTGGCGAATACCATCGATCAAAACCACAGCGGTAAAGGTGGGCGCATGCGCCGGGCCCTCGGAGCCAACGAGCTTGTACGCCGGGGGCTCGTGACCGTCGGCTTGCACGCACTCCTGCAAAAACGACTTGGGGTTCGCAGGATGCTCGGCACGCTCGGAAGCCAAATGCGGCTTAAGCGTACGGTGAATGAACTCCGCCGCAACGTCCCAGCCGGCATCCAGGTACAGCGCGCCCACGAGCGACTCATAGACGTTCTCGAGGGCCGAATGCAGGCCGCGCGCACCGGTACCGGTCTCGGAGGCACCAAAGATAATGATGTCGTCAATGCCCAACTCGTGAGAAACCTCGGATAGCGTGGCGCCCGAGACGAGCGACACCTTCAAGCGAGTGAGCTTGCCCTCGTCAAACTCGGGATAGGACTCAAACAGGGAGCGTGCGACCACAGCGCCCAAAATGGAATCGCCCAAGAACTCAAGGCGCTCATAGCTGGCAGAAACCGGCTGGCCCTCGACTGCCGAGGGATGCGTAAGGGCCGCGCGCAGCAGCACCTTATTGTTGAACTCGTGGCCCAGGATTTCCTGGGCGCGCGTAAGTCGTTCGGATAAAGCCAAGACTTAGGCCTCCTTGGCAGCTTCGATAGCGTCGACGGCGTCGGCGACAGAGTTGAGCGAGAGCAGGGTCTCGTCATCGATCTCGAGGTTGAACTCGTCCTCGATAGCCGTAACCAGCTGCAGGCGCTCGAGCGAGTTGGCATCGAGGTCGTCAAAGGTGGTCTCCTCGCTAATTTCGGCAACATCGACGCCCAGAACGTCAGCAGCGACCTCGGCGATCTTGTCGAAGATTTCGGAGCGGTCCATAGCGCTTCCTCTCATAGTACATGAATACCAAAAGAATGGTACCGCCCGGGCGGTACCAAGACACGGTTCTGATTCTACCCCACGACGTGCGCCGCGAAGCACATAACAGCGCTCTAACTCGCTCTTACAAAACGATACTGTCCATAGAGTTGGCGACATTCTCGACCAGCCCGGCGCGCACGGCTTCGGCCGCCGCGAGCGTACCGTTTTTGACAGCCTCGACCGAGGTGGCGCCATGGCCGATCAGGACCACGCCGCGCAGGCCCAGAAGAATCGCGCCGCCCTTGGCGTCGCCAGAGAGCTTGGCCTTAATCTCGCGCATCTGCTTTTTGATGAGCAGCGCGGCGATCTTGGTGCCGAGCGAGGCCATAAAGGCGCCCTTGAGCTCCTGCAGCAAAAACTTGGCAGCGCCCTCGGTAGCTTTGAGAGCGATATTACCCGACATGCCATCGGCAACGACGACATCGAAGTTACCTGAGGTGAGGTCGGTGCCCTCGCAGTTACCAACAAAGCCGGGAACGGCGGCCTTCATAGCAGGGAAACAGGCCTTGGTAAAGTTGGAGCCCTTCTCATCCTCGGTGCCATTGGCAAGCAGGCCCACGCGAGGATGCTCGATGCCCAGGACGACGCGGGCATAGGCGCTACCCATCTGGGCAAAACGCACCATGTCATCGACCTCCACATCGGGGTTGGCACCCATGTCGCACAGCACCGTCAGACCGCCGGCGCGATTGGGCAGCGCATTGGTCAGACAGGGACGCACCGGCTGCTTCTTGCCTTCGGCCTGATACCTAAACGGCGTCACATAGGCGGTGGCGGCGGCGGTCATGGCACCGGTGGAGCCGGCGGAGAAGAACGCATCCGCGTTGCCCTTCTTAATGGCGCGGCAAGAAAGCACGATCGACGACTTACGCTTGGTCATCACGGCGCGAATGGGATTGTCATCCATGGCGATAACGTCAGGTGCCTCAAGGGCCTCAACACGTGCATGGGAAGCTGCAAAGGGATTGACGATTTCGGCGGGGCCAGCTGCCAAGACCTCGATATCGGAATCGGCGGCAAGCGCAGCCTCGATACCATCAAGAACAACCTGAGGTTTCTCGTCTCCGCCCACAACGTCTACACAAACGCGAACGTTACTCATATACAAGCTCCTTATACAAAAATGGCCGACTCATTGAGCCGGCCATTGTGGTTCCAGTTGGAACGGCATCGCATCCAGAGTATACAGTTACTCGGTAACGATAACCTCGCGGTCCTTGTAGAAACCGCAGCTGGGGCACACGTGGTGCGGGAGCTTAACAGCACCGCAACGGGGGCACGTGGACTGAGCCGCAGCCGAGATCTTCATGTTGGCGGAACGACGGGTATGGGTGCGGATACGACCCTGCTTTTGTTTAGGTACGGGCATAGTGACCTTCCTTATGAACTATCCAGTGTGGCGATTACGCGCAAGTAGCGATACTACCACAGTTTTACTCGTCAAGCTTGAGATTCTTCAATGCTGCAAATGGATTTTCCGTGGCAGCGGCCCATTCGGCCTCTGCCTGGGCGGCGCAATCGCATTGCTCGACGTTGAGATTGATGCCGCAGGTGGGGCAAAGGCCGCGGCAATCGGGCTTGCACAGGACAACGAACGGCGTGTCCATGACGACCGCGTCGTTGATGGGCTCACCCAGATCGACGATGCGATCCTCGCCCAGCAACTCGTAGCCGTCTTCGTAGGCCTCGGGGTCCTCGGGCTCCTCAAAGAGGTAGAACTCCTCGATCTCGCCTGCGATATCAAACGAGGCGGGCTCTAGGCAGCGATCGCACTCGCCGGTGGCGTGGGCGCGGACCATGCCCGAGAGCAGAACGCCGGTACCGGCGTTGGTAAAGACAACGTCGTAGGCAATGCCGTCCTGCAGCTGGTACTCCTTCTCGCCAACCGTGAAGGCGGCGACATCGACCTTGCCGGTCAGCGGATAAGAGTCTCCGGGAAACTCGAGTTGCTCGGAAAGATCGACGGTTACGCTCGGGAACTCAGCCATTACCACTGACCGTTCTGCTGGGCGGCACCCTCGTTGAGCTGCTGACGGCAACGGGTGACGGTGCCGGTCAGGCTCTTAAGGTTCTCCTCAAGGTGCGTAAAGACCTGCTCTGCGTAATCCTCGGCGGCATAACGCGTCTCGCGCTCGTACTGCTGGGCACGGTCGCGAATGTCGTCGGCCTGCTGCTGGGCTAGGCGAACGATCTCCTGCTCACCGGCAATGGTGAGGGCCTGCTGCTGAGCGTCGGCAATGATGGAATCGGCCTGAGCGGCGGCGGAAGCCATAAGCTCCTCACGCTCTTTGAGGATACGGCGGGACTTCTGCCACTCCTCGGGATAGCTCATGCGGATCTCATCGAGGATGTTAAAGAAGACGTCGGCGTCGATAACCTTCATCTGGGCGTTCTTGCCGAACGGCGTCTTAGCCTCTTCGATGAGCCCCTCGAGCTCGTCGACAAGACTCACGATCCTGTCGCCAGGAAAATTCTCGCCCGGCATCCGGTCTCCTTTCATAGGTAACATATCATCGAGTTAGTTTACCACATGCCACCAGGCAATAAAAAATGTCACGAAAAGCGATGTTTGAGCGCTTCGACCACGTTGGGCGGCACAAACGTCGACACGTCGCTGCCAAGCGACGCGATCTGGCGCACCACCGAGCTCGAGATATAGCCGTACTGCGGAGCACTCATGACAAAGATAGACTCCAGCTCGTTATCCAGGCGGTAGTTGAGGTCGGCCTGCTGCAGCTCGTACTCAAAGTCGGTCATGGCGCGCAGGCCCTTAACGACGGCACCTGCCCCCTGTTCACGTGCAAAGTCGACCAGCAGGCCGGTGAAAGGCAGTACCTCGATGCCGTCCAAATCGCCGAGGGCCTCGCGGGCCAGCGCCACGCGCTCGTCGAGCATAAAGGTGGTACCCACGCCGTTTTTACCCTGCGACTCGGCCACGGCGACAATCACGCTGGGAAAGATGCGGCGGGCACGGCGAATCACATCGATATGGCCAAAGGTGATGGGGTCGAAGGTGCCCGGGACGATCACGCGGTTGATGGTGTCATTCATGGGCGTCCTCCGAAGGCGCATCCTCGTCATTTTCGTTCTCGTCACCATGGTCCTTCACGTCCTCGGCCACCCAGCGCAGCAAGTCAACCGAGGTAATGCCGTAGCGCTTCTCTCGCACGGTCTCAAAACCAGCTGGATGAGCGCCCGCATCGGTTGCGGCATGCTCAAACAGGGCAAAGGCCCCGGGCGTCAGCAGCTCCTGCTGGGAAAGATTTTGCAGCAGCTCCTCGACCGGCTCGGCGCCAAAGGCATACGGCGGATCGAGCAGGACCAGATCAAAAGGACCGCCCGGCACGCGACCGCGCGAGGCACTCGCCAGCACATCGCCGGTAACGACACGCCAACGCGAACGGTCGCGGCACAGCGACTCGACGTTCTTGGTGATCAGACGGGCGGCGTTGCGATCGATCTCGAACGTGGTGAGCGTGCGGGCGCCACGCGAGAGCATCTCGATTCCCAGGGCGCCGGAGCCGCCAAAAGCGTCCAGCACGCGGACCTCGTCCAAATCGAAGTCGAACGCCGACATGACCATGGATGCACATGCCTCGCGCACGCGATCGGTCGTGGGACGGGTGACATCGCGCCCGCGCGGCTCTTCGATCTTACGGCCGCGCCATTCACCGCCGATGATTCTCATCCTCCGCTGACCTCCTTAAAGATATGTCGATAGCGCGTGGCGACCGCGTCGCGCAAGGGACGCGTCGCCACGGAGTCAAGGTTGCAAGCATACCGCAAGAGCTCGACCGCGTCCAAATGGGCCCATTCGATAAGATCCTCGTCGGCGTCCAGGTCCACAAAGCGCAGGGTCACGCCGCCATGCTGACGGTAGCCCAGGATTTCGCCCTCATGGCGCAAGCGCAGGTCCATCTGGGCGAGCGTAAAGCCGTCTGAGGTCTTTTCGAGCGACTGGAGGCGGTCTTGTGCCGCCGACGCGCCGCCGTTGCCCTTGGAGTGCGTCATGACCAGGCAGGTGCCCGACACGCTGCCGCGGCCCACACGGCCGCGCAACTGGTGCAGGGCCGCCAAGCCAAAGCGCTCACCGTTCTCGATGACCATGACGGTGGCGTTGGGCACGTCGACGCCCACCTCGACCACCGTGGTCGAAACGAGCACGTCGATCTCACCGCGCTTGAAGGCATCGATCACGCGGTCCTTCTCCCCCGCCGGCATGCGGCCATGAAGGCGCTCGATAGTAAGCCCCGGCAACGCCAGGCGCAGCCGGTCGAGCTCGGTTGCCGTATCGTGCAGCGGCACGGGGACGGTCACGCGGCCCTCATCGTCGCGGGCGATACCGGGGACATCCTCAAGCTCATCGGCCGAGTCGCTCGGCTCCACAAGCGGGCAGATCACGTAAACCTGCTGGCCCTTTTCATGCGCCTCGCGAATGGCGCCGTAGGCCAGGTCGCGGCTCGACTCGGTGAGCACACGCGTCGTAACGCCCGCCCCCGGAACAGGCCGATGGCGGATGATGCTCGTGTCAAGGTCGCCGTAGACCGAGAGCGCCAACGTGCGCGGAATCGGCGTCGCCGTCATAACGAGCAGGTCGGCACCCGGGCCCTTGGCACGCAGGGCATTGCGCTGGCCCACACCAAAGCGGTGCTGCTCGTCGATGACGACAAGCGACAGATGCTTAAACGTCACGTCATCCGAAAGGACCGCGTGGGTTCCAAAGAGGACATCGAGCTCGCCCGATTTCAGCTGCGCATGGATCTGCTCGCGCTCGGCTGCCGGCGTGGCACCCGTCAGGAGCGCCCAGGACATGCCGGCCTGCGAGAGCAAGGGGCCGGTCTTATCGGCATATTGGCGCGCCAGCACACCCGTTGGCGCCATAACGCAGGACTGGGTGCCGCTATCGGCCGCAACGGCCAGCGCGCAGGCGGCGACGGCGGTCTTGCCGGTTCCGACGTCGCCCAGCAGCAGGCGGTTCATAACGCGCCCGCCATCGCACATGTCGTGCAGGATGTCTTGGAACGCGGCCTCTTGCTCGTCGCTCAGCGAAAACGGGAGGGCCTGCTTAAGCGCGGCCAGATGCTCGCCCGCGGTGTGGGCGTAGGGAACGACGCCGACCATGCCACCGTCGTTGCGCAGACGCAGCGCCAGCTGAAGGTAGAGGCACTCCTCGTAGGCAAGCCGTGCGCGCGCAATATCGCGCTCGGCCATGCTCGATGGAAAGTGAATTGAGCGCAGCGCACGAGCATTGCTCATCAGCTGGCGCTTGACGCGTAAGCGTGCGGGAATCGGGTCGAAGGGATTGCCGACAACCTCGAGCGCGCCGCTTACGATGCGGCGCATCCACGCCTGGCTCACGCCATCGCTCACATAATGGACCGGCAGTATGGTGCCCGCGGCACGCCCATCCTCGAGCTTTTCGAAATGCGGCGAGGCCATCTGCTTAAAGCCGTAGGCAAACTCGACCTTACCCATCACGGCCAGGCGGTCTCCCTGCTTAAACTGCTGGGCGATCCAGGGCTGACGGAAAAAGGCGACCTGCAGCACGCCCGTCTCGTCCACCAGCGAGACCTCGGTCACCTGCATACGCGGGCGGGGCTGCTTTTGAACGATACGATCGACCGTGGCGACAATCGTGCACACGGTACCGATGGGAGCCATCTCGATGGACCAGGAGCGCGTAAAGTCGAGATATCGGTGAGGGATATGGAGAAGGAGGTCCCCCACCGTCCGAATTCCCAGACGGCGAAGGGCCTCCTCACGTTTACCCGAAACATATTTGAGTCGCGCGATATCCTCGTCGAGCGCATTGCTCTGGGCAAAGCGCTCCGAGGCGCGCGGCACGGAGCACAGCTCGGACATGGGTAGATGCCTACTCGATCGAGAAGATCACGGGATAGAGCGGCTGCTCGCCACGATGAGCATCGATCTCCAGGTCGGGCTGAGCCTCCTCGATGGCGTCGACGATCTCCTGGAAGGCCTCATCGGACAGCTCCTCGCCGGCCAGAATCGTCAGTGCGTCGCCCTCCTCTTCCTCCTGCATGCGGTTGATGCAATCGAGCGTGACCTGCTTCACATCGGAGCCGACCACGTCGATGGAGCCGGCAATGATACCCATGACATCACCGGAGTGAATCGGAGAGCCGTCAGAGGCGCTGGAATCGCGCACGGCACGGGTGACCTCGCCATCGCGGACCTCGCTGATGGCGTCGACCATAGCGGCGACGGCGTCCTCGAGCTCGGAATCGGGCAGGACCGCGAACAGCGCGGAGAAGGCCTGCGGAACGGTCTTAGTGGGAACGACGGCGACTTTCTTGTCGGTGCAGGCAGAGGCAGCGGCCTCGGCAGCCATGCGGATGTTGCCGTTATTGGGCAGGATGATGACCGAGGTCGCGTTGACCTGGTCGACGGCGCCCAGCAGGTCGGCGGTCGAGGGGTTCATGGTCTGACCACCCGAGACGATCACGTCAACGCCGAGGGACTTGAGGATGTCGGCCTCGCCGGAACCGGCGGCAACGGCGACAAAGCCCAAAGCCTTGACAGGTTCGGCAGCCTTTTCCTGGTCCTCATGAATCTTGGCGGTACGGTCGTGGGCCTCCATCTCCATGTTGTGGATAAAGACCTCGTAGATCTGACCAAGCTGCAGCATGTGCTCGAGCACCAGGTTAGGCGTGTTGGAGTGCACATGGATCTTGTAGTCGGGGTAGGCACCCACGAGAAGCTCACAGTCGCCCATGGAGCCCAGGAACTTAAGGCACTCGTCCTCGTCAAACGGGGCGTCGGCCTTAAAGAGGAACTCGTTGCAGTAGCGGAACTCCGAGCCCTCCCAGTCGTCGTTGGCCTCGATCTCAACGCGACCAAGGGCCGCGTCGCGGGCAGAGCCAGCGGAATCAAACGTGGCGGAGAAATCCTCGACAACGGTGCTGCGGCCAAGAGCGGCGGCAACAAAGTTCTCCAGGAAGATGGCAAAGCCAAAGGCGCCAGAGTCGACCACGCCGTTCTCCTTCAGAACGGGCAGCAGGTCGGGCGTGCGGGCGACGGACTGGTAGGCCTCGACGACGATAGCATCGAGCGCGTCCTCGGCCGAGAACTTCTTCTTTTCGCACTCGTCGGCCTTGGTCGAAACATCTCGCAGGACCGTGAGGATCGTGCCTTCGATGGGCTTGCGGACGGCCTGGAAGGCGACCTTGACGGCGCGACGGAAGGCGAAGGCGATGTTGGCGGACGTGATGGGCTCATCGGCAGAAACGAGACCCTCGGCAACACCGCGCAGGATCTGCGAGGTGATGACGCCGGAGTTGCCGCGGGCACCCATCAGGGAGCCGTGCGTGATGGCGCCTGCGATGGCCTCCATGTCGGCATCGGCGGGAAGGGCGGAAAGCTCCTTGGTCACCGAGGCGAGCGTGAGCGACATGTTGGTACCGGTGTCGCCGTCGGGCACGGGGAAGACGTTGAGCTTGTTGATCTCCTCGGCCTTGTCGGAAACGGCAGCCGCAGCGATCGGAAAACAGGTGCGAATGGTCTTTGCAATCATGGGTATTTGAATCTCCGTTTTCGGATGCTAGTTCAGACGGCTCTTGAGCGCGTCGATGTGGATGCCGATCTTAAGGCTGGCGGGATCGATCTGGGCGATCTCCTGCAGGGTGAAGGCAACGGAGCTCGAAAGATTGTGGCAGACGGACTTCATGTTGACGCCGTTCTCGAGCACGACGTGAAGATCGACCGTAAGGCCGTTCTCGTCGGCGGAGACAAGCACGCCCTTGCGGAGGCGCTGACCGGCAAGCAGGCGCACGCTCTCGGCGCCCTGGAGCTGTTCGGCCATACCGACGACGCCATAGCACGTCATCGCGGCATAACCGGCAATATCGGCAATAACGTCGTTCGAGACGCTCAGGCTGCCGTTAATGGTCTCAGACACAAGAATCTCCTTATCTGGTGCTCGCGGCACCATGTCGTGGGAGCAATCATTGCAATATTCTACAACGAGCGCGCCGTGTTGAGGTGGTGGGTCGCGGGATTACATCCTCGACACGAAATGTTGATATGGTAACGTTCGCGAACGGCGACCGCGACATGAAAAAACCCGCCGCATAAGCGACGGGTTTTACAACCTGGCTCCCCGGGTAGGACTCGAACCTACAACAGCGCGGTTAACAGCCGCGTGCTCTACCATTGAGCTACCGAGGAATTTAAAGCCCAACGGAAAGGGCTGATAAATTCTGGCTCCCCGGGTAGGACTCGAACCTACAACAGCGCGGTTAACAGCCGCGTGCTCTACCATTGAGCTACCGAGGAATAGGTGCGTGCTCTCAAGCAACGAAGTTTATTATACGGACGAATCAGCTTAGGGCAAGAACTTTTTTGAGATTTTTTCCGACCTAGTCATTGGGGACGTCCCCAATGACCACATGAAAGCGCCCCCAAGCGGATGTGCTTGAGGGCGCTTCTTGCTTGACTAGCTTTCGATATAGTCTTTGAGCTTGCTGCTGCGGCTCGGGTGGCGGAGCTTGGCCAAGGTCTTGGACTCGATCTGACGGATGCGCTCACGCGTGACGCCAAACTCGCGGCCGACTTCCTCGAGCGTACGGGGATGTCCGTCAACAAGGCCAAAGCGCAGCTCGATAACCTTGCGCTCACGATCGGCAAGCGAGTCGAGCACCTGGGTGAGCTGCTCCTGCAGCATGGAGAAGCTGGCGGCATCGGGCGGAACGATAGCCTGGGAGTCCTCGATGAAGTCGCCCAGCTGGGAATCCTCTTCCTCGCCGATAGGGGTCTCGAGCGACACGGGCTCCTGCGAAATCTTCTGGATCTCGCGGACGCGGTCGGCACTCATGTCCATCTCGGCACCGATCTCCTCGGGGGTCGGATCGCGACCCAGGTCCTGGAGAAGCTGGCGCTGCACGCGAACGAGTTTGTTGATGGTCTCGACCATGTGCACGGGAATACGGATGGTACGGGCCTGGTCGGCGATAGCGCGCGTGATGGCCTGACGGATCCACCACGTGGCGTACGTGGAGAACTTAAAGCCCTTCTGGTAGTCGAACTTCTCGACGGCGCGGATCAGACCGAGGTTGCCCTCCTGGATCAGGTCCAAGAACAGCATGCCGCGACCGACGTAGCGCTTGGCGATGGAGACGACCAGACGCAGGTTGGCGCTGATGAGCGCCTGCTTGGCCTCGAGACCCACGTTCTCGATACGGGTCAGGCGACGTATCTCGGCGCGGGTAAGCTCGATCTCGCCCGCCTCGGCGGCCTCGAGCTTCTCGGTGGCATCGAGACCGGCCTCGATCTTCATGGCCAGATCGACCTCTTCGGAGGCGGTCAGCAGGTCGACCTTACCGATCTCCTTAAGGTACATACGAACCGGGTCACCGGTCAGCATCACCGTGGAGGCATCGATGCCGCGCACGCGCGAGCGCGAACGGGACGTACGCACGGTGCGCTTCTTCTTGCTCTTGGAAGAACCCATCTCGGCGTCGGCCTGACGGGCCATCTTAAGCTCGTGATCGTCGAGTGAACCGGAATCGTGCTCGTCGTCATCGAAATCATCGGTATCGCTATCGCTATCGTCATCTTCGACGCCCATGGGAGCGTCGTCGTTTCCGCTCGCGGAGATAATCTGGATGCCGCTGTTGCGCAGCGCGGAATACACCGCGTTGAGTTGCTCGTCAGATACATCGATATCCTTCAGGGCGACCTGAATCTCGTCCTCGGTTACCGAAGTCCTGTTTGAGCCGTTGCCCATGAGCTTTGCAACGTAGGATTCCAGCCCAGTACCCGTGCTCTCACTCTTATTTGGCACAGATTCTCCCTTCATAGTCCACAGGACTCATTACTTTAGCACACACTTACACGTCTATACCCAAAATTCAGACTGGATATAGGCGCAAATACGCTGGTTGACCACAACATCTAGGCCTGCTCGGCGCCCGCAGTCTCCAAACCGATCAAACGGAACGGATCCGCCACGCCGCCGATCGACTTTTGGAGCTCACGCTGGCGCTGAGAATCTTGCATCGCCTGCATCGTCAGCACACGGCGTGCCTCATCGTCGAGCGACCGGTCCTGGCGAAGCTTGGCCTGTGCGGCGCGCATGCGGCGCTTGATGGTGTAGAGCTCGAGGGTGTCGAGCATAAACACGATGTTCGTCTCGGTGGGGTGCTTACTCGTCGACGAAATGCGCCCGGCACTAACAAGCGACGCTGCCTCGGGACACACGGCGCGCGCCGCATCCATGCACGCCGTGGGGTCGGTGCCCGGCGGCGTCGCGAGCACGGCCCACGCGATGGACTCGTGACGCGGATCCACCCACTCGATCGAGCAGATGCGATCGGCATACGTGCGGAACAGGTCGGGGTAGCTCGTGAGCATCGTCAGCAACTCGCGCTCCCCCGCCAAAGACTTTCGCTCTAGGTCGGTCAGCACGATCGGCATCGTCGGCGACGCGGGCGCGCCCATTATATCGGCGACCGGTGCCGCGCCATCCATACCAACCGGCACATCAATCGGCGGCATATCGTCGACAGCCTCGACCGGCGCGGCCCCGTAGGCCTCGAGCGGCACATAGTCGTACGGTTCTTCCTCGACCGGTGCGGACACCGGCGGCGTCGCACCCGCGGCCCAGGCACCGCGAGACGTCCCCAGCAAACCAGACGCCCGACCGCCCGCGCTGCCCGCGCGCTCAGCTTGCGCGCGTTGACGCTCGTAGTTCTGCTCACGGCGGCGCTCGGCGTCCTCGCGCTTGGCAACATCGCGAAACACACGGCCCGAGCTCGAGCGCACCGTCTCCAGATCCAAACCCAGCAGGTCGGCAATCTGGATAAAGTACGTATCGATCATGTAGCTATCGCGCAGCGGATAGATGAGCGTCAGTGCATCCTCGAGCGCCTTGGCACGACCGCCCGGCGTGGTAATGTCGCTCGACTCCTGCAGTGAGCGGTACACAAAGTCCATGAGGGGCTCGGCGGCATCGATGCGCGCCTGCAGAGCCTCGCCACCATGCGCGGTGATGAACTCCATGGGGTCGTTGCCGTCGGGAAGCACCACGCAGCGCAGGTCCATCGAATCCTGCTCGATAAACTGAATCGCGCGGCGTGCGGCCTTTTGACCGGCGGCGTCGCCATCGAACATATATACAATGCGCTTGGCAAAGCGGGTGAGCGTCTTTACATGATGTTCCGTCAGCGCCGTGCCCAGCGTGGCGACGACGTTTTTAATCCCCGCCTCCCAGCAGGCGATACAGTCGGTATATCCCTCCACCACGATGGCGGTATCCTGCGCGACGATAAACTCCTTGGCCCAGTTAAAGCCATAGAGGTTTCGCTTTTTATGGAACACGCTCGTCTCGGCGGTGTTGAGGTACTTAGGCTGGCCGTCGCCCATAATGCGCCCGCCAAAGGCGATGTTATGACCCTGCTCGTCAAAAATGGGAAACATCACGCGGTCGTAAAAACGGTCGGCAAGCTGCCCGCGACCACGGCTCACGGCCACATTGGCGTCGATCATCTCCTGCGGGGTAAAGCCCGCCTGCGACAGATGCGACACCAGCGCATTGCGACCCGGTGCAAAGCCCAGGCAGTAGCGGCGGCAGACATCGCTGCCCATACCGCGACTGGCGAAGTACTCGCGCGGACGGCTGTCCTTACCGCGCATAAGCATGGTGTGATAGAACTGGGCGGTTTCCGCACATAGGTCGTAGATGCGGACGCGCTTGGTGCCGCGCTCGCGATAAGCGCCGGTATCGTGCAGCTCAATGCCGGCACGGTCGGCCAGGTAGCGAATCGACTCGGGAAAGCTCAGGTTCTCGCGCTTCATGATGTAGGTGAAGACGTCGCCGCCCTCGCCACAGCCAAAGCAGTGCCACACCTGCGTAGCAGGGATAATGTGAAACGACGGGGTCTTTTCGCCATGGAAGGGGCAGCAACCCCAAAACTCATGGCCGCGGGGCTTGAGCTCAACCGTTTCCTGCACGATGGCAACCAGATCGGACGCAGCGCGTACCTGGTCTTTTTCCTCATCGCTAATCACGGATGCTCACCCCCTGCTCGCCCAAATGATGACGGATATCGTCAATGTTACCCTCGACGGTCGCGATAAGCTCGTCCAACGAATCGAACAGGCGCGACGGGCGCAGCCAGCGCGTAAACGCCAGCGAAACCGAGGCGCCGTACAGGTCGCCCGCATACCCGATTAAGTTGGCCTCGAGATGAGCCGAGGCGGCATCGTCGGCATACGTCGGCGGCAAGCCCACATTGACGGCAGCAGGCCACACGGTATCGTCGACCAGCACCAGGCCCTCGTAGACACCATCGGCAGGAACCTGGATGCCCTCGGGCACCTGGATGTTTGCCGTGGGAAAACCCATGTCGGAGCCCTGGTGACGACCTCCGGCAACAACACCTCGCAGCATGTACGGGCGGCCGAGCAGCTCGGCGGCAAGCTCAACATGTCCCTGGCGAAGCTCCTGGCGAATACGGGTGGCGCAGACCGTCTGTCCATCGACGCACAGCAACTCGTGGCCATAAACGTCAACGTCGCGCTCGGCTCCCCATTCTTTCATCTCGGCAACGCCCGAGGCACCGCCGCGGCCCAGCCTAAAGTCGCTGCCCACGCGAATCGAGCGGATATCGACCACATGCGACAGCAGTTTAAGAAAGCCCGCGTGGTCGAGTGCCGCCACCGAAGGCGTAAAGGGAACAGCCACGACCGCATCGACCCCGGTGAGAGCCAGGGCATGCAGACGGTCGGCCGTCGTCATCAGTTTTTGAGCAGGCGAGGGGCTCACCACCACGTCCGGGTCGGGATCAAAGGTGACCACGACCGCCTTGCAGTCATGGTCACGCGCATCGCGAACGACCGCGTCGATCAGCTCGCGATGTCCCCGATGCACGCCATCGAACACGCCGATGGCGATCGACGCAGCGCCCAGGCAAGCGCAATCATCAAACGCATCGGCGGCGACGATGCGGGCCTCATCCGACTCGCCCGCGAAAAAAATACGCGCGAGCTCGTGGGAGGCCAGCATCATCGAACACCGCCGATCGCCTGCGGAAAGACATGCTCCATAACAAAGCGACCGCCCTCGATACGGGAGAGTGCCTTGAGCCCGCCATCGAGCACGAGCGCAAACGGCGCCTTCGACGCATCGAAGCCCACAAGCGCGCGCTCAATAGGAATACGACGTCCGCACAGCAGATCATCGGCAAGGTCGCCCGGCAAGTCGACGCGTGTGGCGCCCAGTGCCGCAATGGGATCCAGGGCAAAGCCGGCAGCGGACTCGGCAGAAAGTTCCTCGACCGCATGGCAGGCACCGATGGAAACAACACCGGAGGCCGTACGACGCAGCGCGGAAATATGTGCCGCGTTGTCGCAGGCACGACCTAGGTCGCGAGCGAGCGCACGGATATAGGTGCCCTTGCTCACGGAAAACGCCGCGGTCCAAACGCAAGCGTCGCCCTCGCCGCTCACGGCAATCAGGTCGGCGGAATATACCTCGACCGGACGCGGGGGCAACTCAACGGCATTGCCCTCGCGCGCAGCCTTATAGGCGCGCACGCCGTTGACAGAAATGGCCGAAAACGCCGGCGGCACCTGCATCTGAGGGCCCAACATAGCGCACAGGCGCTCGCGGGCATAGGCCGGATCGCGCAGGTCGGCGGCAATGGGCACTGTGCGGACGGCCTCGCCTTCCGCATCATCGGTATTGGTCTCGACGCCAAACGAAATGTCGGCGACGTAGCTTTTGGTATCGAGCGTGAGCATGCCCAGCAGACGCGTGGCCTGGCCCACGCCCACCACCATGACACCCGATGCCATGGGGTCGAGCGTTCCGGCATGACCGACGCGCCGCTCATGGAGGGCGCGTCGGCATTGCGAAACAACGTCATGAGACGTGCAGCCCACCGGCTTATCGACGGCGAGCAGCATATTAAGTTGAGAAGGTGTACGACGAGCCATGTACCATCCAAAAAGTTAGAGCTCGACGGTCACCGAAGCGGGATCCTCCCCTACCAGCTCGGCCAGCATGGGAAGTGCCGTGGTGAGCGTCTCGGAAATCGTTCCGGCGTTGGTAAAGCCGGCGGCAGCGTGGTGCCCACCTCCGCCAAAGTTAGCCGCAATCTCGGAAACATCAAGATCGCCCTTGGAGCGCAGGTTGCCTCGTACCTTGGTATCGTCCTCGATGCCCTTAAGAAACAGGCAGACCTCGACACCCATCACCGAGCGCACCACATCGACCAGGCCGTCGCACTCATCAGAGGTGACGCCGCATTCCTTAAGGTCACTTTCGTACGCGTAGCTATACGCCACGCGCCCGTGCGCGACCGTCTTGATGCGACCCATGACGATGGACTTGAGGTGCAAGAACTCGACGCGCTGGCTCTGGTAGACCTCGAGCGCGACGCGTGCCGGATCGGCACCGTGCGCCACCAGACGCGAGGCGGCATGAAACGCTGCGGCGTCGGCGTTCTGATACTGAAAACGACCGGTGTCGGTGACCAGGCCGCACAGCAGGCAGGTAGCGATACTGTCGCTTGCGGTAATGCCGCAATCGGCCAAAAATCGGTCGATAATCATGGCGCAAGCAGCAGCATTGACGCACCTAAGGCTGACCTCGGCAAACTCCTCACGTGCCGGGTGATGATCAAAGCAAGCCACGTGGGCCGAACGACGCAGGACCTCGGCGGAATTATTGAGGCGCTCGACGACCGGCACGTCTACCGAAATGAACAGGTCCGGGTTGCCGGTGTAGGCAGATGCCGGCACCAGAAGATCGGCACCCTCCATAAAACGGTAGATACGCGGAACGGGATCGTCGTCTGCCAACAGCAGGGCGATGTCCTTGTCGGGAAACACCTTCATAAGCGAAAGGCCAAGGCCCAACACGGAGCCCAGGGCATCGCCATCGGGAGAGGTGTGACCCGAGATCGCAATGGAGGACGCATCCTCGATAAGCTCGAGGATGCGTCGTTTAATATCTGCAGACTCGCACGAGGCGAGATCGGCGGAATCAGTCATCTAAAGCTGCCTCCTGGGCGGCATCCGCTATGGGGTAGCCGTCCTCGTCCTTTTCGATCGCAAGCGTGGCCGGAACGTTTTCCAGCGCACGCGTTATGCGCTCGGCCTCATCGGTCGAGCGATCGATGCGAAAATCGAGCTCGGGCGTGACGCGCCAATCGAGCGAGCGAGCCAACAGACTGCGGATGCGGCCCTTGGCGCTGGCGAGCGCCTCCATGACCTCATCGTAGCGGCTCGCATCGCACGACACGTACACGCGTGCGAACGAACGGTCCACCGCGACCTCGACCGCGGTCAGGGTGACCAGGTCGAGACGCGGATCGGAAACCTCAAAGAGCAGGATATAACCAAGCTTCTCGCGAAGCTGCTCGCCCAGACGGCGGGTTGCCTGCGTTTGCTTCATAGCGCTACCCCCTACTCGGTACGGGCAACCTGGTCGATACGGTAACCCTCAATCTGGTCGCCAGGCTTGATGTCCTGGAAGTTCTCCAGGCCAATGCCACCCTCGGAACCGCTCTTGAGACTCTTGGCCTCGTCCTTGTAGTGGCGCATCGAGGCGATCTTGCCGTTAAAGACCACAATGCCGTCACGTACCAGGCGCACGGAATCGGTCGCGGCGATCTCGCCCTCTTCGACGCGGACACCGGCGGCGATACCGACTTTGGGCACCTTGAAGGTGTCCAAGACGGTCGCGGTACCCGTGGAGACCTCGACCTCGGTGGGCTTGAGCATGCCGATGCGGGCAGCGTCGAGCTCCTCGAGGCACTTGTAGATAACGTCGTAGCAACGGATCTCGACACCCTCGCGCTCGGCAGCGGAGCGGGCCTTGCCGTCGGGACGCACGCCAAAGCCGATGATGATGGCGTTGGAGGCGTCGGCCAGGACGACGTCGGTCTCATTGATGGCACCGACGGCGGAGTGAATCGTGTTGATACGGACCTCGGACTGATCCATCTTGTCGAGCGAGTCCTGAAGGGCCTCGATGGAACCCTGGACGTCGGCCTTGATGATCAGGTTGAGCTCCTTAACCTCGGCGTCGGCGATGGTCTCGAAGAGGTTCTCGAGCGTGACGTGCTTCACGCGGCTCTGCTCCTCAATACGTGCCTTGAGCGAACGCTCATCGGCCAGAGCGCGAGCCTCGCGCTCGTCCTCGAACACGCGGAACTCGTCGCCGGCGTTGGGCACGGACTGCAGACCCAGGATCTCGACGGCGTCGGAGGGGCCGGCCTCGGTGACGGCGTTGCCCTTTGGATCGAGCATGGCACGAACGCGGCCGTAGGTAAGGCCGGCGACCAACGTATCGCCCACGTGCAGGGTACCGCGTGTCACGAGAACCGTGGCAACCGAACCGCGGCCCTTGTCGAGCTTAGCCTCGAGGACGTTACCGGAGGCAAAGGTGTCGGGGTTGGCCTTGAGCTCGAGCACGTCGGCCTGGAGCAGCACGGTCTCGAGCAGGTCGTCGATACCGATCTTCTGCTTGGCCGAGATGTTGACGAACATGTTCTGTCCGCCCCACTCCTCGGGGATGATGCCGTACTCGGTGAGCTCCTGGCGCACGCGGTCGGGGTTGGCGCCCGGCTTATCGATCTTGTTGACGGCGACGACGATGGGTACGCCGGCGGCCTTGGCGTGATTGATCGACTCGATGGTCTGAGGCATGACGCCGTCGTCGGCAGCCACGATTAGGATGACGATGTCGGTCACCTTGGCGCCGCGGGCACGCATAGCCGTAAAGGTGGCGTGGCCCGGGGTATCGATGAAGGTGATCTTGCGGTCGTTAATCATGACCTGCGAAGCGCCGATGGCCTGGGTGATGCCGCCTGCCTCGCCGGCAGCGACGCCGGTATGACGGATGGCGTCGAGCAGGCTCGTCTTGCCGTGGTCGACGTGACCCATGACGGTGACGACCGGGGCGCGAGGCTTAAGGTCGGCGGGATCGTCGTAGAACGAGAAGGTGTTCTCCTCCTCGGGGGTGATGATCTTGATCTGACGGCCCAGGTCGTCGGCAACGAGCTCGACGAGGTCGTCGGACATGGACTGCGTCATGGTGAGCGGCGTGCCCAGCAGGAACAGGCGCTTGATGATGTCGTTGGCCGGAACGTCGAGCGCCTCGGCGAGCTCCTGGACGGTAACGCCCTGGGAGACCTTGATGGCATCGAGCTCCTCGGGGTTCACGCCCTGGGCCAGCGCCTCCTCAATCTTGCGCTCCTCCTGAGCCTTAGCAGCCTCGCGCTCGCGCTTCTCCTTGCGCTTCTTGCGGCGACCGGTGGACTCGCGAGAGGCCTCCTCGACGGCGGCGCGGGCCTCCTCGAGCACCTTCTCGCGGCTGTACTCCTCGGCCTCACGAGCCATGCGGCTGTAGTGGTCCTCATCGTTACCGTGACCGCCTTTGCGCTTCTTGCCCTTGCCCTGCTTATCGGGGTTGGGGAAGTCCATGCCGGCAGCGACGTTGTTGCTGGCGTTGGTGCGATGGCTGTGCGGACGGCTCTCGGAGGCGTTGCGCTCGGAGTTGTTGTCGGAGGCGTTGCGATCGTTGCGACGGCCACCGCGGCGGTCGTTGTTGCCGCCACGACGGTTGCCGCGCTCGGCGGCGCGCTCGGCCTTGGCCTTGTCTTCGGCGTCCTTCTTCTCCTTGAGCACGGTCTCCTGTGCGGCGATCTGGTCGAGCAGCGAACGGAAGCGCGAACCGGAGTCGGAAGCGGGGACGGCGCGGCGCTGGGCCTCACGGGCAGCCTCCTCCTTCTCGCGGGCAAGGCGCTCCTGCTCGGCCTTCTTCTTGGCCTCGGCCTCGGCGCGGGCAGCCTCCTCGGCAGCCTGGGCCGCGGCGAACTGGCGGCGCTCCTCCTCGCGTGCCTTCTCGGCGGCGATGCGCTCGCGCTCGGCCTCGGCAGCGCGCGCTGCCTCCTCGGCGGCGGCTGCCTCCTCCTCGGCCTGCTTGGCGGCCTCGACTTCCTTGGCGCGGGCCTCGATCACCGAGGCGAGCTGCTTGCGGACCATGGCGACGTAAGCGTCCTCCAGGGCGGAGGAAGCGGACTTAGCGGGAATCTTCATTTCGGCGAGATGACCCATCAGTTCCTTGGAGGTCATGCCGAACTCTTTGGCCAGGGTGGACACACGGACTTTTGCCATATGACTTCACCTACCCTTTCTGGCACCTTGGGTGCCTAGAGACTGAACGAGCGTGGGAGATGCGCCGGGACCCGCCCGACGCGACCGCGCGCTAGATCAGGTCCTCCGCATCATCGAAGGCGTCGGTGTCGTGGACACCGCAGAAACGGGAGCCGGGGCGGGCCTGGTTGCGGCACTGGACGCCGTCCTCGGACACGTACTCGCAGCGACGGACGTCATCGTCCTCCTCGTCACCGATCAGGTCGGCGGCGGGCTCCTCGTGAACGGGGACGTTCTTGAGGATGTCGGCGGCAAGGGTCTCGGACTTGATGTCGATGTGCCAGCCGGTCAGGCGAGCGGCGAGACGGGCATTCTGGCCCTCCTTGCCGATGGCGAGCGAAAGCTGGTCGTCGGGCACGATGACGCCGGCATAGGCCTTCTCCTCGTCGATGAGGACGCGGGTGACCTTGGCGGGCGACAGGGCGTTGGCGACGTAGACGGCCGGATCGGCATCCCACAGGATGACGTCGACACGCTCTCCGCGGAGCTCGCCCACGACGGCACGGACACGGCTGCCCTTGGGGCCGACGCAAGCGCCCACGGGATCCAGGCGGTCGTCGAGCGAGTGGACGGCGACCTTGGAGCGCTGGCCGGGCTCGCGGGCGATCGACTTAATCTGGACGGTGCCCTCATAGATCTCGGGCACCTCCTGCTCAAACAGACGACGCATGAGCTCGGGGTGGGTACGGGAGATGACAATCGGCGGACGGCTGTGCTCGCCGCGAACCGGCTGCAGGTTGGAGTTGGGATCGCGGACGTCGATGATCACGGCCTTGATGTGCTGGTTGTGCAGATAGCGCTCGCCCATCGGACGCTCGTTGCGCTCGTTCTCGTAACGACGCTGGTCAAAATGTGGCAGCTCGGCCTCGACGCCATCGCGGATCTTGACGATCGTGAAGTCGGGCGTGGACTGCAGCACGGTACCGCTGATGAGGTCACCGATACGGCCGGAGAACTCCTCGTAGATCTGCTCGCGGGCGGAGTTGCGCACGATGGCGTTGATCTCGGCCTTGGCATGCTGGGCGGCGATGCGGCTCGTGTTCTTGGGGGTGACGTCGATCTCCTCGAACTCGGTGAAGTTGCCCTCCTCGTCCATGGAATCGTCGATCGGCTCCAGACGGTAAACGTAGATCTTGCCGGTGGTGCGGTCGATGGTCACCTTGGCGCCCCACTCAAGATGCAGGATCTCGGCATAGCTCTTGGCGAGCGACTGCTCCAGGCGGTCGATCAGGTAGAGCTGGTCGATGTGCCTCTCCTGGCAAAGCTCCATCAGGGCGGACATCATGTCGGATGCTGCCATGTTAGTTTCCTTCCTTCGCGGGCTTGAAGTCGTAGGTGGGCTTCAACTTGCACTTTTTAACATCAGAGAAATCGAGGATGACGGACTCGCCGTCCTCGAGCTCGAGGGTCACGTTCGTCTCGGTCGCGGCAGCAATCTTGCCGGAGTACTTGCGACGGCCCTCGGTGGCGGTGGAGGTGAGCTCGCAGTTCTCGCCCACAAAGCGGGCAAAGTCACGCGGACGGCGCAGCGGGCGCGCCATACCCGGGCTCGACACCTCGAGCGTGTAGCTCGAAGAAATGGGGTCGAGCTCCTCGATCACGTCGCCGACCCACTTGGTATTGGCCGTGACGTCGTTGAGCGACAGGCTCTGACCCTCGGCACCCTCGATACGCACACGCACGCAGGGGGCCTTGGTGGCGCCCACGAGCTCAACGTCGACAATATCGACATCGTGCTGGGGAGCGACGGCCTCGAGCGCGTCGATGATCGCCTGCTCGGTCTTGGTCTTGACCATTGCGGCACCTCCATCCATACAAAAAAGAAGCGGGGCCGAAACCCCACTTCTTTCAATTACAACTTCATTTGCAAGCAAACTATACCAATAGCTGCGGAAACGTGCAAGCACAGTACGAATCTGCAGGTCAGCGTGCGCACAGCTTCTCCACAAGAATAGGACAATTGACCGAAGACACCATGGCAGGTACATGCAAAACGAGGGACGGCCCAAACGGACCGTCCCTCGTTTATTGCATGTCAGCTTTGCGCGCAGCGCTTACTTGACCACCAGGTTGACCAGCTTGCCGGGCACGCAGATGGCCTTGACGACCGTCTTGCCCTCGAGCCACTTGGCGACGGCGGCCTCGGCGGCAGCCTGCATCTCCTCGTTGGAGGCATCGCGGGCAACGTCGACGCGGCCGCGGACCTTGCCGAGCACCTGGACCACGATCTGCACCGTGTCCTCAACGGACTCGGCCAGGTCGAACTCGGGCCAGGCGGCGGTGTAGGCGTTGCCCTCGCAGCCGAGGGCCTCGTGCCACAGCTCGTCGGCCCAGAACGGGCAGATGGGGGCAAGGACGCTCACGATATCCTTAGCCACGCCGTAGCACAGCGCCTTGTCGCGGGCGGTACCCTCGGTGGCGTTGAGGTAGGCGCTCGCCGCGTTGACGAGCTCCATGACGGCCGAGATCGCGGTGTTGAACTGGCCGCGATCGAAGTCCTCGGTGCACTTGGCGATGGTGCGGTGACGCTCGCGATAGAGCTTCATCGCAACCTCGTCGAGCGCGGACTTGTCGAAGGCCACGTTGGCGTCACCGGACTGGACGAGCTGCCAAACGATACGCCAGGCGCGCTTGATGAAGCGGTTGGCGCCCTCAACGGCCTTGGGATCCCAGTCGAAGTCCTTCTCGGGCGGAGCGATAAACAGGATCGCCAAACGCATGGTGTCGGCGCCGTAGGGCTCGATGACCGAGCTCGGGGGCACGACATTGCCCTTGGACTTGGACATGGTGTCGCCGTTCTCGTCCTTGACCATGCCCTGGCACAGCAGGTTGGTGAAGGGCTCGTCCACGCTCAGCAGGCCCAGGTCGCGCAGCGCCTTGGTAAAGAAGCGACTGTAGAGCAGGTGCAGAATGGCGTGCTCGATGCCGCCAATGTAGTTATCGACGGGCATCCAACGGTCGGCGGCCTCTCGGGAGAAGGGCAGCTTGGTGTTGTGCGGATCGGTATAGCGCAGGTAATACCAGCTGGAGCAGGTGAAGGTGTCCATGGTATCGGTCTCACGCTTGGCCGGGCGGCCGCACACCGGGCAGGTGGTCTCGTAGAACTCCTTGCACTCGGCAAGGGTCTCGCCGGCGCCCAGGTCAAGGTTCTCGGGCAGCGTCACCGGCAGCTGATCCTCGGGCACGGGCACGATGCCGCAGTGCTCGCAGTGGATGGCCGGGATGGGGTTGCCCCAATAGCGCTGGCGGCTGATGAGCCAGTCGCGCAGACGAAACTCGACCTTGCGACGACCACAGCCCATGGCCTCGAGGTCGGCCACGATTGCAGCCTCGCCCTCGGAGTGCTTACCACCGCGCATGCCGGTGTACTTGCCGGACTGGACGAGGGTGCCCTCGGCAGCGTGAGCGCAATCCCAGTCGACGGTCTCGGCATGGAAGGTATCGATGGTCTCGCCGCTGGCCTCGACGGCAGCGCGATCGTCATCGTCTAGGATGATCGGCACGATCGGCAGGTCGTACTTACGGGCAAACTCAAAGTCGCGCTGGTCGCCACAGGGAACGGCCATGACGGCACCGGTACCGTAGTCGGCGACGACATAATCGGCAACCCACACGGGGACCTTCTCGCCGTTGACGGGGTTTACCACATAGCGGCCCGTAAAGGCACCGTGCTTCTCGAGGGTGCCCTGGGCACGCTCGACGGCAGAGATATGCTTGGAGTCCTCGACGATCTTGGTGACGGCCTCCTCGTACTCCGTGCCCTCGACGAGCTCATGCAGGCCGGCGTACTCGGGAGCCAGGACAAAGAAGGAGACGCCAAAAAGGGTGTCGGCACGCGTGGTAAAGACGGTGATCTTGCCCTCATCGCCCTCGATGGGCTCGCCATCCTGGTCGCACAGGGTAAAGTCGACCTCGGCGCCCTCGGAGCGACCGATCCAGTTGGCCTGCATCTGCTTAACGCGCTCGGGCCAGCCGGGGAGCTTCTCCAGGTCGTCGAGCAGCTCCTGAGAGTACTCGGTAATCTTGTAGTACCACTGCTCAAGGTCGCGCTTCTCAGGCTCGGTGCCGCAGCGCCAGCACTTGCCCTCGGTAACCTGCTCGTTAGCCAGAACGGTCTTGCAGGTGGGGCACCAGTTGACCGGGTTCTTCTTGCGGTAGACCAGGCCCTTTTCCCACATCTTCTCAAAGATCCACTGGCCCCAGCGGTAATAATCGGGGCTGCAGGTCTTGACCATGCGATCCAGATCGTAGGAGAAGCCCATGCGCTTCATCGTGGCGAGCGCCTGGTCCATGTTCTTATACGTCCAGGCGGCAGCCTGCGTGTTGTGCTTGATGGCGGCGTTCTCGGCAGGCAGGCCAAAGGCGTCAAAGCCGATGGGATGCAGCACGTCATAGCCGCGCATGCGGGCCTGACGGGCCATGGCATCGCCGATGGTATAGTTGCGCGCGTGGCCCATGTGCAGGTCGCCCGACGGATACGGGAACATCTCGAGCACGTACTTCTTGGGCTTGCTGTCGTCGGTGTCGACAGCAAAGAGGTTGGAGTCCTCCCAGGCCTTCATCCACCGGGACTCGATGGCCTGCGCGTCGTAAACAGGAATCTCGTCCTTATGATCTGTGCAATCGCACATATCAGCTCCTTTGTTATCTCGGTTGGGGCGGGGCGTTCTTACCTTTGCTCGCTGCTGCGGACAGTCCTGCTCGCACGAAGAGCACATTAAGTGCTCTTCGGCTCGTGCGGAACTTGCAGCGAGCAAAGGTAAGAACGCCCCGCCACATCGTTAACTCGCATGATGATAGCAAATACAACAAGCGAGATGCCTGCGACTTGCAGGCATCTCGCTTTATCTAAATAACGTGGTTGGGAATCAACCTTTGTCTGAAACTCGTTCTAGCACGAACGGGTTTTCCAGGTGCCGCAGATTGCCGTGAAAGAGGAGCGTCGCGTACTTTGGTACGCGAGCGACGGTTTGAACGGCAAGGTGCGGTGCTTGGGAAAGCCGCTTAGCGGTAGCTGACGCTTTGCTGGGAGTCCTTCACGACAACGTCGTGGGCGCCGCCTTCGACGATGGAGGTGGAGCTGACCAGCGTTAGGCGTGCCTTTTCCTGGAGCTCGGGGATCGAGAGGGCGCCGCAGTTGCACATCGTGGACTTAACCTTGTAGAGCGTGCCGCCCACGCCGTCCTTGAGGGATCCGGCGTACGGGACGTAGGAGTCGACGCCCTCGACGAAGCTGAGCTTCGCGGCGCCGCCCAGGTCGTAGCGCTGCCAATTGCGAGCACGCGCAGAACCCTCGCCCCAGTACTCCTTCATGTACTGGCCGTTGACGTTGACGCGCTCAGTCGGGCTCTCGTCAAAGCGGGCGAAGTAACGGCCCAGCATCATAAAGTCGGCACCCATGGCAAGGGCAAGCGTCATGTGGTAGTCGTAGACGATACCGCCGTCGGAGCACACGGGCACGTAGACGCCGGTCTCCTCGTAGTACTCGTCACGGGCGCGGCAGACGTCGATCAGCGCGGTGGCCTGGCCACGACCGATGCCCTTGGTCTCGCGGGTGATGCAGATGGAACCACCGCCGATACCGACCTTGATGAAGTCGGCACCGCAGTCGGCCAGGAAGCGGAAGCCCTCGGCGTCGACAACGTTACCGGCACCGACCTTGACGTCCTCGCCGTAGTTGGCGCGGATCCACTCGATGGTGCGCTTCTGCCACTCGCTGAAGCCCTCGGAGGAGTCGATGCACAGGACATCGGCACCGGCCTCGATGAGCAGCGGCACGCGCTCGGCATAGTCGCGGGTGTTGATACCGGCGCCGACCATGTAGCGCTTGTCGTTATCGAGCAGCTCGTTGGGGTTAGTCTTGTGACTGTCGTAGTCCTTGCGGAACACAATGCCCATGAGGTGATCGTTATCGTCGACGATGGGCAGGGCGTTGAGCTTGTTGTCCCAGATAACGTCGTTGGCAACCTTGAGGCTGATGTTCTTGTCACCCACGATGAGCTGCTCACGCGGGGTCATGAACTCGGAGACCTTCGTCTGGTGGTCATCGCGGCTGGGGCGATAGTCACGGCTGGTGACGATGCCCAGGAGCTTACCCTTGGGAGTGCCGTCGTCGGTGACCGGCATAGTGGAGTGACCGGTCTTCTCCTTGAGCTCGATGACCTGCTCCATGGTCATGTCGGGGGTCAGCGTGGAATCGGACTGAACGAAACCGGCCTTGTGATCCTTGACGGCCTTGACCATAGCGGCCTCGGACTCGGCGCTCTGGGAACCGTAAATGAAGGACAGGCCACCCTCGGTAGCGAGCGCGACACCCATATCGACGCCCGAGACGGACTGCATGATGGCGGAAACCATGGGGATGTTCAGGGTGATTGCCGGCTTCTCACCGCGCTTAAAGCGGGTTAGCGGCGTCTTAAGAGAGACGTTGTTGGGGATGCACTGCGAGGACGAGTAACCAGGGACCAGCAGATACTCCGAAAACGTGTGGGACTCACCGGGAAAGAACGTAGCCATGTTTCTCCTTTTTCCATGCGACCGGTCGGCTGCAGGCCTCGTAGGACCCAGCCCAACCTTGGGCGCCCAATACTGGGGAAGTATCTTAACGCACTTTGACTGCTACAATGCATGATTTAAGAAGAGCACACGAGGGTTTGACGCAGGCTTTGCGTTTGCCCAGCAAACACTTTAGCGGGGAGACGTGGAGCGTATGGAGTACAAGACGACGGCAAAGTTGGTCATTCAAGCGTGCGACAAAGATCTGCCGGGCGTGTTTGGACACGGCTGCGTCTTGCTGCTGCAGGGTATCGCCCGCGAGCACTCGCTCAACCGCGCCGCCAAGAGCATGGGCATGGCGTATTCCAAGGCCTGGCGCATCGTGAACGAGGCCGAAGGTCAGCTGGGCTGCAAACTCATCGAGCGCGACGGCGCCCGCGGATCCACCCTCACCCCCGCCGGCGAGCGAGCCATAGCGGTCTACGAGGAGCTGCGGGCCGACGTCAACAACGTCATCGCCACCAAAGCAAGCGACCTCATCGCAAGCATTAAAGAGTAGCTAGTTTACGAAGGGCATTGTCTAGGGCGGACGCTACGACCAGGGGATTGTCGGTGCCGGCGAAAAGACGGATGGTGCTCCCCTGCTTGCCGCGTGGGGCCGAAAGGCGCGTCGCTGCGCCGCCGGCGAGCGATGTGCGGAACTCCCCCGACAAAGCATCGAACAGCTCCCCTGCGCTAAGCTCGATAAGATCGAATTCAACTGCCGGGCCAAAACCATGCTCGAGGATCCCCGTTGCAACCACATGGTCGGGATGCGAGCTCAGCCCGGGATAGCGCACGTTGCGTACCATCTCGTTCGCAGCCAAGTACTCGGCCAGCGCACGGGCGCGGTCGAAATGTGCCTGCATGCGGACATCGAGCGAGTCCAGCCCGCGCTCCAGCACACCGGCCTCGTCAGCAGGCATATCAAGCTTGGCCAAGCCACAGCCCTCAAGCAGGGCATGCGCGCACTCAGCCGCGGCATCCACACGATGACGCTTGAGCTGCGAGCGCGCCACCGAAGCGGCAACGAACTTGCGCGGCGCCTTACCAGCACACACGCGGTCGAGCGCCTCGAGCGACAGCACGGCACCCAGCCGCAGCGGATCGCAGCCAAAAGCCGACGCCACGGTGTTGTCCACAACCAACAGCGCATGGGCCTCGCGAGCCGCACGACCCAGCGCACGCAGATCGGGCACGCGCAGACCAAACCCGCCGATGGAGTTGACAAACCACCACAGGTGCGGCCCCTCGGCATCAAACGAAGCATCATAGCCCTCGGAAGCAGCAGCAAACGCCGCAACCGACGGCGGGTCCACGAGAACAACATCGCAGCCATCAAAGCCGCGCTCAAACGCATCGGTAAAGTCATCGGCAAACGCGACCAGGCGGTCACCGGGACGCACAATCCCCAGCTGAGACAGCGCTGCTGGCACATGCGAGGCCGCAAGCAACCGCACCTCACGCGCGCCGGCTCTCAAAGCCCAAGCCTCTTCTAGCTGTTGCACGTCCACGCGGCACCGTCCCTTCACAAACAAAAACCCACGATGCGGGTGTTACCCGCATCGTGGGCAACGGCTGCAGTATAGCGCCGATATGCGACGAATCGCCTAGATGTTGAGCGTGTGATAGTTCACGCTCGCACCCGGAGCGTCAACGGTCACACCATAGGCCTCAGGATAGATGCGCGTCGAGAACACCAGCGCGCCATCGTTCACAAACACCTCGACCGAGGAGACATCGCCAACAATGCGCACGTTACGAACCTCGTCGACGGGCTCCCAACGCACGGTACGACCGCAGCCGGCAGAAGCGCGACCCTCATCGGTAAATCGCATCTCAAAGCGCGAGGGCAGTCCGCCCTCGGCGGGCACATACGCCAGCTTCAGCTCGCCATCAACAATCGCGGTAAACGCGCCGTCGACACCGTCGACAGCAAGGTCAAAGCAGGTATCGCCGTCAACCTCCAACGAGCCCTCCCCCACACGCACCGAGGCATAATGGCGCTCGATCTCGCACGCCGGCTGCTGCAGCACCACGCCGCCGTCACCGGCCGTAAGCTCGCGCGGCACCGTCATGCAGTGCTGCCAGCCGCACGCCACGGTGGGCGCGTTGCCATAGGTCGGCTCATCGGGCATACCCATCCAGCCAATCAGAATGTGGCGACCGTCCTCGGCCGTGAACTCCTGCGGAGCATAGAAGTCAAAACCGGCGTCCCACAGGCGGAACTCGCCCAGCTCATAGACACCGTCACCACCCGTAATGTCGCCCGTTACAGGCATGTAGCCCGCTGCATACACATTGCCGCGGTCCCAACGACCGCCCTCGAGCCCCTGGGGCGAGAACGACAAAAATGCAGCGGTATCGCCATTCGCATCGAGCTCGATATAGCCGGGGCACTCCCACATAAAGCCAAAGCGCTCGGGCGTAGACACACGACTCTCGAGCTCCCAACTCAGCATATCGGCCGAGCCATACACCAGGATCTCGCCCACATCGCGCCCGGCACCCTCGCCGTGCATGGCGCAAAATCGACTATCGACATGCGGCCCATCCACGCGACGACGCGCGCCCAGCACCATGTGGTAACGCCCGTCATCATCGCGCCACACCTTGGGGTCACGCACGTGGCAGGTCAAATCCTCGGGATAATCATCGGACGCCAGCACCACGCGCTTTTGGCTGAACTCCCGACCGGCAAGGCCATCAACGCTCTCGACATAAACAGTATCGGCGCGACGGCCGGTATTGACGTAGTCGTACGTGCCGTCCGCATCGGAAAGCTTAACGTTGCCCGTATAGAGCACGCGAATGCGGCCGTCCTCGGCAAGCGCGGAGCCTGAATACACGCCATGGCAATCGAACGGCTCGTCGGGCAGCAGCGGGGCGCCAACATATTCCCAGTTCATAAGGTCGCGGCTTGTGGCATGGCCCCACATCTTTACGCCACCGTTCACATCAAACGGGGCATACTGGAAGTACGCGTGAAACACGCCGCCCGCTTGGCAAAGACCGTTGGGGTCGTTGAGCCAGCCCGCCGGCGGCATAATATGGAAGCGCTGGCCATACGCGCCATGGCCGCACTCAGAGGCGGCAGCGTCAACAGCGGCAACCAGCTTTGCAAGGTCGCGGCCAAGTGCATTAGACATATCAAAGTCCTAACGGATCGAAAGTAACAAGGCGCCAGAGATCGACACCGGATACGGGAAACGCCCGCGAGCATACAACCCGCGGGCACCCTTCAATCAAAAGCTCTTAGGCCTGCTCGGAAGCCTTGGGCTCGTCCTTGTACAGGACAAACGAGACGCCAAAGGAAACCAGCGCGGCGACCGCAAACATGATCGCGTACTGCACGGGCTGGGCCAGGCACAGCAGGATACCGAAGATACCCGTAACGCCCGTACCGGAAGCGGCGAGCGAGGTGAGCGCGCAGACCAGGGCGCCGCAGCCGCCGCCGATGCAGCCAGCGATGAAGGGCTTAAAGAAGCGCAGGTTCACACCAAAGATGGCAGGCTCGGTAATACCCATGAAGGCGGACAGAGCCGAAGGAAGCGCTAGGCCCTTGATCTTGGCATCGTGGGTCTTAAAGGCAACGGCAAGCGCGGCGCCGCCCTGGGCGATGTTGGCGGCACTGGCAATGGGCAGCCAATAGGTCACGCCGTACTGGGCAAGCTGGCCCAGGTCGATGGCGGTGTACATCTGGTGAATACCGGTGACGACCGTGGGGGCATAGAACAGGCCGACGATAAAGGAACCGATGCCAAAGGGCAGGGTGAGCAGAGCCTGGATCAGACCGAGGACGGCATTCTCGGCCCACACAAAGACGGGACCGACGGCGATAAGCGTCACGAGCACGGTCACGAACACGGAGACAAGCGGGGTTACAAAGAGGTCGAACATCTCGGGAACGATCTTGTGCAGACGCTTCTCGAGGAAGGCAAGGATCGCGCAAGCGATGACGATGGGGATGACGTGGCCCTGATAGCCAACCCACTCAAAGCTGTACACGCCGGGGATGACGGTGACCATGGTCTGCACGCCCTCGGAGGCGACCGTGTAGGAGCTCTGCAGCGAGGAGTTGATGAACGCGCCGCCGACGACGGCGCCCAGGTACGGATTAGCGCCGAAAGCCTTGGCCGCGGAGTAGCCAATCAGGATCTGCAGGATGCCAAAGGACGTACCCGAGACCAGGTCGGCAATCTTGTAGATGCAGTTATTGGTGTCGAGCGCGATAAAGCCGTTGGAGGCCATAAAGTTGAGGGCGCTCATGATGCCCAGCAGCAGGCCCGAAGCCACGATGGCGGGAATGATGGGAACGAAGATATCGCCGAGGACCTTAATGGCGCGCATAAAGATGTTCTGCTGCTGCGCCGCGGCCTCCTTGACCTCAGCCTTGGAAGCAGCATTGATGCCGCCGAGGGCGATGAACTCGTCATAGACCTTGTTGACGGTACCGGTGCCAAAAATAATCTGGAGCTGGCCTTGGGCCTCAAAGACGCCCTTGGCACCGTCGATATTCTCGATGGCTTCCTTGTCGACCCTTGCGTTGTCGGCAATCACCAGGCGCAGACGCGTGGCGCAATGCGCGGCCGACACGACGTTGCCGGCGCCACCGATGTTGTCGAGCACCTCTTGGGCTGATTTGCGGTAGTCCATGACTTCCCTTTCGTCTAACGGGCGTTTTACACCCGGCCATCTTTGACACTTACACTGTAATCGTTTTCAGTTTCATATTACTGTAATCGTTTTCATATAGCGGTAAACGGTAGATTTTCGCCGGTGAAAGGTAGTTTGGGACAAATAACAGTGGTCCGAAGATAGCGGCGGGCGCCCAAAACCTAGACATTCATAAGCTGATGACCGAGCTTGAGCGTACGCAGGCCGCCCTCCCCTTCCACGCCATCGAGCGTGTCGAGCAGCATATTGGTGGCCTCGACGCCACTGGTCAGATAGCCATAATGGACGGTGGGAATGCCGCCCGTCAGCGCGCGCAAAAACGCGTTGTCGCCAAATCCGCTCACGCGATGTAAGCCCTCGCCCACGCCACGCGCCTCATCAAGAGCGCGCAGGGCGCCGGCGGCCATGGTATCGGTCGCGCAGGCGATAAACGAGACGTCGGGCACGTCGGCCAACAACTCGCGCGCCGCACGATATCCCGAGTCGAGCGCGAAGGAGCCACGACGCACCAGGTGGGGATCGAGCACAACCCCCGCAGCCAGCAAGCCTGCCTCAAAGCCACGGCGTCGGTCGTAGCCCGCGGCGCGGTCTTCTTCGGTAACACCGATGTAGGCGATCTTTCCCTCCACGCGCCCCACGAGCGCATGGCCCAGCTCATATGCCGCCTCGTAATCGTCATGGTAGACGCAGGCCGCGCCCTCGACGTTTTGGCCAATCAGCACAATGGGCACGCGGCACGATGCAATAGCCGCACGATGCTCATCGGTAATCATGGTCGCTACCAGCACGATGCCATCGACCGGGTGGTTCTGGAACAAGTCGAGGTACTCGAGCTCACGCTCGGCAACGTTGTCGGTGTTGGCGAGCAACATCTGATACCCGCGGCGACCAAGCACCTGGCCAATGCCTGCGGTAATTCGGCTCACCGACTCGGAGTTAATCTTAGGCACGATGACACCGATGAGCTTGGTAGAGCCGGTACGCAAGGCACGAGCCTGGTTGGACCGCACATAGCCGGTCTGCTCGATCGCCTGTTTAATGCGCTCGGCCTTATCAGCCGAGATATATCCACCGTTGAGATAGCGCGAAACCGCGGCGTTCGAAACACCCGCCAGCTCGGCGACATCCTTCATCTTTACCACGAGTACCCCCGTCGTTGAAATCGCTTTCAACATGATACCCGTGCGAACGACCGCATGACGTAGCGATTACATGATAGAGAAACGCGTGGAAACTAATGAGTCACTTGAGACACGTCGAGTGATAATCACTTCGCGGCCAGTTTTACCAGACGAGAATCACCCTGGCTGCATAATCGAAGAATACGGCCATGCAGAACTTGACCTGAGCGGCAGCCTCACGGACTTATCCAGGAAGGCCTCGGTGCCGCGTCTCGAAGAGTCGCAATTCACAATCCCGGTCAATCCTCTGCCAAGAACCCGTTGCGAACTTAGACTTACCAACAACACGTCAGCAAAGTTGCATACAAGCAGATAATCGCACGCAATTTCGCCTATTCTCAATTGAGATGTAAGTTTTGACAGGCCGAATCTTACATCCAAACAAAAAAGAGGGCCGACGCATCAACCCTCTTCAGGTGTCGCCCGAAGGCTCCCACCGCAATTGACTTTAATTTAGCCGATATCCCTTGTTTGTCTACAGGCTCTGCCACAAGTAGAAATTATCTTCACTTTTAGGGAGCAGCTCTTAAAAAGCAGCTATGTAACTAAGAAGCGCATCCATCTTGTTCCCAACCCCAGTCGTTTCTATCTCATGAAAGTCCAAAGAAGACAGGGGGCCATGCAAATCTTCAGGGACGCCAGAGAGGTCGCCGCGGTAGGTCTCCCGGTCAGCCGCCATCGCGGTTCCTAAAAAGAAGAAAGGCAGCCATCCCAAGAAGGACAGCCGCCTTTCCTCTGGACGCGGGACCCGTAGGTTACCCTCGTCAATACCGCTTTTTAGATAGGCTACTGATTATCAATCCGTAAGTCAAAGCTGCAAATTTGAGGCAAGCGACAATCATGTAATTCAAATCAAGACACACATGATTTTCAACCAAATCAAACGATGTCTGGCTAGCATATCAGGCATTGCACGCATAAAAAAGGGCAAGACTCTCAGTTTGAAAGCGTCACCCTTAAAGCTCCCAAAGAGCTTTTGTATTGCAGGAAGATACTCTACACCATCTTCCCTTGATTGGCAGGTCGAAACAGACACCATTGTGATTTCAAGCAGAAAGCGTTATATTAAGTATGCATTTGCACGTGGTGTTCGCACTATACGCTCAGATGCCATAGTTTACAAAGACGGCCTTCTTCATAGACGCTAGGTGGGATTACTCACTAGTAGCCGATATGTCGAAGGCCTTCTTGTACTTAAGAAAATCATACATTCTAATAAGCCGTTTTAGCTCGCTATTACCGTGGATTATCTTGCGATCGTCCGTGATGAGCGCCCTCAGATACTCGAGCAACTCACTTAAATCGAGCTCATCCTCCTCAAATAGCCACAGAGAATTGAGCACAGGGGTCATTTAAAAGTGAACAGTTTAATCAGGAGCGCCGCACCCCTGGGAGCGGGGCGCAACGCTCGATCCATTGTTCTCCCGGACGGGCAATTTGGCGAGATCACTCGGAAAGGATGGATGAAGCAGCCGTGCGGTTACACCAACATTTCCGACGCGATCGTAATTGAATCAATGGGTGCCTTGTTCATACTTAATCGCCTCATGATGAAAGAGCTCAACGAAGTCGCATATCAGACAATAGATCGCTCCAGGCTGTTTAAACTGTGCGATTCTATGGACGAAACCGAAACATCAATCCACTACGGTAGCAGCGGTTTCCCATTACAATCAATACGTGAGGCACCCCATGCGCGGATATAACAAGGGTCCGAAAGCTGCTCGAGGCCCTTGGATTCGTTGGGCGAATTAACGACGATTCCGAGCTCCACGGACGCCTTGAGGCGTTACGTTATTTACCCCGAAGTCAAGATATTATCGATTAGATTTCCTGAAAGGAGGCAATATGGACAACCTTCGGTTCAACATCTCGATACCTTCCGATGAAGACGGCTGCGTACTTTTCCAATGTCCGAACTGCGGAGAGCTATTCAAAGTCGTCGTTGATGAGTATGAGAGTGATTCCGTCCTAGATATCCACTGCCCTCTGTGCGGCCTTATCTCGGACAACTTCTTCACACCGGACGTCATCGACCTGGCCTTATCAAAAACAGCGAATGTGGTCGTGCCGGAGCTAGAAGAACTGCTTAAGAAGGAGCTTGGCGGAAAGGGCAATGATCACGTCTCTTTCAGTGTGAAATCATACAATGAAGAGGAACCCGAGATTCCCATCCGGCAAGCAATCGAAGCCCTTCAGAAGGTAACCTGCAAGGACTGCAAGCGCATATCAAAGGTGTCCCCTGCACTTGCGATGTCTTTATACACATGCCCCTACTGCGGAATAGGACAATTCAATGGATTCCGAGAAGATTGAGCTGCGAAAACTACTCTTCAAGCATAGTGCTGAAGCCAGCAATCTTTTAAGGTCTGACTACAATGGCCTCAACACAGCCCTCACTCGCTACCTCAACTTTATTGATGGGCAGCCTGTAACACGAGCGTTCATTGAGGATTGCGTGGCAAACCATTTGCCTAGCGGGTTCGACAAAAACGCCGAAATCGATGAAGTAAATTCGGACCCATATACCATATTTAACTTCCCGCCTAGCTGCGAGGGCGAAAGCGCCGTAACGTATCTCGTACTCAAAGCAATAGTCGACAGAAAGCTATGCCAGTCGTTTCACCTCCTTCTAGGCTATGCACACGGTTCAAGGAAATATGACGATATGGCCGAAGGCTTCCTGAATGACGTAGCGAGACGCCTCGTAAACGGAGTCAATCAGGCCATCACACTAAAGGGCATCGAACTAGGATTGGATGAATCCGTGACACAGGTAAACAATTTCGGCAACTCGGGAGCCGCCATCGCTTCCCAGACAACGAACGGGTCAAGTACGACCATCAATCAGTCAAACGGCATAGACGTTAACGCGCTCAACGACATAATCGGAAAACTGGAAAGCTCCCTCCACGAGCTTTCCAGTGAGAACAGGACAATTGCTGCGGATGCAATCGCCGCGATGAAAGACGTTTTTGAGACTCCGCAGCCTAAACCGTCAATACTAAAGTCGCTATGGAACACCCTAAAGGGCATCAACGAAGGGGCTACGTTTATTGAGAACGTAACGAAGCTGGGCGTACTCATCGCCCCTATTCTTCCTGGAATTATCGGATAGACTAAGTATGGTCGTCCCTAGCCCCCCATGGCGTTTCCAATCAATTTGAGATGGCATATTCAAGGCGTTGACCGGAATTGAACATTCCGGTCAACTGCCCACATTCGAAATATCTCTACACAACAAAAGGAGTGTGAAATGAGCGACTCTGTTTCAAAATTACTAATAGAGAGATACGGAGTGATGGTCTTTCTCGTTGTAATATTCGTTCTTGCAATAATTGCGATCTTGCATTTTGGCATCAAATTCGACATCAATATGTATATTGCAAGCCGCAAAGAACGACACCGAAAGTTAGCACAGAGCTACTGCCCGCATTTGGATTTTATTCCTCGTGATGATAATAGTGTTCAAGTTAGCCCGCTCTTTTACTCGCCGCCAGGAACACTGAACTGGTTTTGCTCTCGATGCGGGGCCGTTTTACCTTACGAACCCAATCAAGAGGAAGTCGAAGCTAAGGCGACTTATTATCTCAACCATCCAAAAGCTTACAAAAAAGCAATGAAGAGTTTCGATAAGCATGCGAAAAAATCTCTCTAGATTATTATTAACGTCCATAAGGTGGTATCGGCAGCTGCGAGTGAGTGAGTATTTGCCCGCATAAGCACCGCTAAATATTGCGAATCAACACGGTCAGTATCGGCATGGTCAAGACCAGCATTTGACAACGACATAAGGTCAGCCGCTGACAAAAAACGACAATGGACTATTTGCCGATTCAGGTGCCCAAGCACAATAATGTCGGCACTGTTTCGCAATATTAAATTGTACTCAAGCGCGCAAGAACTAACAAAGTTTCGCCTTAGTCTTAACCAATGACAAACAGACGGCCAGCCGTTATTTCCGCTGAATCTTAAGGCCCCTCCGATTACTAAGGAGGTAAGCTGAGTATTTGCTCGCTTGAGCGCTGTTGAATATCGCGAAACAGCACCGCCGATATCGCGCTTGGGCACCGGGGCCGACACTGGCCCCGGTGCTTTTT
>JAGZDZ010000025.1:0-36509 GCA_018368535.1 Collinsella sp.
CAGCATCAGGGTAGCGCTGCGACGCGGAAATCGCGCGCCGTTGCCGCGCCCCGCAGTGCCCGCTTCCCCCGAGAACAATTATCAGTGCAGGTAGAAAGCTTGCCGATTTTCGAAAAAGTCGGCTATGGTCGACCCCTGTGGCCTAAACGTAGTAGATGGGCCCTTTCTGTGGTGCGGCACCAAGCCGGTCATTTTGGGATGGGACTATTTTGACTACTCATTGGCTGCTCTGGCAATCGGGCTGCAAAAGTAGTCAAAAAAGCTCCGTCCCAAATTAGCTACCTTGCTCTGGCGGGCGGGAGCAGGTAAGATATACCGAGCGCCTAGCGCGTTCGATGGGTTCGGATGACGACATGATTCGAATCTGGTCAGGTCCGGAAGGAAGCAGCCATAAGGAGCCTCTGTCGGGCATCCGAATCCATCGAGCGCACGGGCTTTCTTTTTGCGCGGTTTTACCAAACCGCGCAATGCTCGACGCTGCGCGCCACCCAGAGCGACAATTTGTCATTCAAAAGGCAAGGCATGACCAGAAGGTCTATGCCTTGCCTTTTTCATGCCAACTTGTTCGCTCTGGGTGGCGCTCGCTGGCTTTGCCAAAACATCGATGGCTACGCGTCAGGAGGCGGCGAGGTGTTTGGTGTCTCGCTGGTCCTCGGCTTCGCCTGCGGAATCGCTCGACTACCAAACACCTCGCCGCCGACCGGGCCCCGTCGTCCAAAAATCATCCGTAAAGGCGCGTTTATCTAATTTAAATCTATCCCTTGTGGAATGCGGCTTGCTGGTGTTGTCTGGGCATTGATGGCTATGTGGTTCAAGAGGCGGCGGTGCTGTTGCTTGAATTTTTGCAGTTAAAGAGGCCCGTTTCCCTGGGTTGGGGAAACGGGCCTCTTTTCTCTCTGGGTTTGTGGATTGGCGAAGGTGGTATGCTCTGGCAGCTATTTTGAGTTCCTGATGCGGCGTGTGGCTGTGGCGGTTATTCCGAGGCCTGCGGCGGCGACTGCTGCGAGTGCGATTGCGCTCGGCGCTGTGTCGCCCGTGTTTGCGAGCTTGCCGGTGGTCGTATTTGCTTGCTTGGTGGAGCTCGATGGAGCGTATTTGCCGGTCGCGGGCGAGCTGGCGGGCTGTGCCGTTTCGGCCGGCTGCGCTGAGCTGGAGGGTTTTGTCGTCTCGGCGGGTTTCGTTATCTCGGGAGAGGTGGCCTTGTCTGCCGCGGCCTTTGCCTCTTCGTATGCCTTGCAGGCGTCGTCATAGGCCGCTTGTGCCTTTTTCAAATCGTCGAGGAGCGCATCTCGCTTGGCTGTCTCTTCGTCGATATCGGTTTGACATTTTTCCGCATTGGCTTCGAACTTCGCGACGACACTTTTCTGGCTTTCGAGCCGGCGTTGGTAGTGGTGAAGATCATCTTCACAAGATTTTTCTCGCCTTTCTGCCGACATGATCTCACTTCGCAACTGCTTAATAGTTTCGTTAGAAGCTCCGTCGCCGATTGCCTTATTTAATTCTGCCTGAAGGCCGCTTGTCCGGTTGTGGGCCGCGTCGTATCTGGCTTGGGCTTCATTGACCTGCGCTTGTAGGTAAAGAAGAGGTCCCCTTGAGTCGTCGGCTTCCTTCAGCATCCTGTCGCGGAGCGATTGCAAATCGGTAATCACATGCTCGATAGTCTCTAATATCTCAGGACCTGCGGCGTCTTTTGCGGCCTCGAGGTTTTTGAGCGCTTCCTGCATGGCTGCATACGCTCTTTCTTTTGCGGCGGTCGCATCTTCCGTTTGCAAGGCAACTGCACCGGTGGGGGAGCTGGTTTCTGCCGCGATCGCCGTTGCGGGGGCGATTCCCGCGACAAGTGCCGCGGAAAGGGCGATGCCCACAGTTGCTCGTCTTGCTCTTCTTGCGAGAATGTCGTTCATCTCGGCACCTCATTTCAAGGGTCGGCGACTAACTTGGTAGCACTAATGTAAGTATATCAGGCGGTTTGCCCGCCATTGATCGGGTGTGCGCGTATACCCCTCTGAAAACTGAATCCCGTTAGAAATGACGAGTTGTTTACGCTTCTTTTGGGGTGGCGGTACTATCATGGTTCGAATTGAATGTGGATGATGATAGGGAGCGCCTATACATGATTGAGCTGCTCAGGCGTTTTGGTGGTAAGTTTCGCCGATATATGGTGATCGGCCCTGCGTGCAAGCTGATCGAAGTTATCTTTGACCTGCTGACGCCGCTGGTGATTGCCCAGATGATCGATAAGGGCATTGGGGCGCACGACGTGAACGCCGTTATCCACTACGGTATGGTGCTTGGCGCCATGGCTGTGATCGGCATCTCGTTTACGCTTGTCTGCCAAAAGATGGCGGCGCTCACCTCGCAGGGCATGGGCACCGACATTCGCGGCGCGCTCTACGAGCACATCAACAAACTGAGCTATGCCGAACTCGACCGCTTTGGCACGCCGTCGCTCATCTCGCGTATCACCAACGATGTCAACCAGGTGCAGCTCGCTGTGGCGCTCGGTGTGCGCATGCTCATCCGCTGGCCCTTCCTAGCAGTGGGTTCTATGTGCGCGGCCCTCGCCATCGACCTTAAGCTCGGCGTGATCTTTTTGATTTGCACGCCCGCCATCGGCTTGGTGTTTTGGTTTGTTATGGCGCGCTGCATTCCGTATTACAAGCAGCTGCAGGCAAAGCTCGACCGCATTGCGCTCATTTGCCGTGAGGGGCTTTCGGGCGCCCGCGTGGTTCGCGCCTTTGTGCGCGAAGATCACGAGCGTGAGCGCTTTGCCCAAGCCGCCGATGACCAGGCTTATACCGCCATCGCGGTGGGCAAGCTCTCGTCGGTCCTTAACCCCGTCACGTTTTTGGTGATGAATCTGGGCGTGTGCGCCATCCTGTGGGTGGGTGGCATCCAGGTCAACGTGGGCGAGCTCACGCAGGGCCAGGTCATGGCGTTTGTGAACTACATGACGCAGACCCTGACCTCCATCGTGTATGTCGCCAACCTGGTCGTGGTCTTTACCAAGGCGAGCGCGAGCGCGTCGCGTATCAACGAGGTGCTCAACTGCGAGCCGAGCATCACCGACGAGGGCAACCAGCCGGTCGCGCTGCCCGAGCCGAGCGCGATGGGCAACGCCGTTCCGGTCCCCGCGCTGAGCTTGAGCCATGCGAGCTTCTCCTTTGGCGCGGGCGCCGCCAACGCTGTCAATGACGTGACCCTGGAGCTGCCGCTGGGCAAAACGCTCGGCATTATCGGCGGCACGGGCAGCGGTAAGTCGACGCTCGTCTCGCTCATCCCGCGCCTGTACGACACGGGCGTCGGCAGCGTGAGCGTAATGGGTGCCGACGTGCGCGCCTGGCCGCTCGATCAGCTGCGCCATGTGGTCGCGACCGTACCGCAGCGCGCGTCGCTCGTGAGCGGCACGATCCGCAGCAACCTGACCTGGCGCGACGAGTCGGCAACCGATGAGGAGCTCTGGGCGGCGCTCGATATGGCGCAGGCCAGCGAGTTCGTGCGCAACAAGCCCCAGGGCTTAGATGCCCCGGTCGAGGCGGGCGGCAAGAACTTTAGCGGTGGCCAACGTCAGCGTCTGACTATCGCGCGCGCCTTGGTGGGTTCGCCTCAGATATTGATCATGGACGACTCCGCCTCGGCGCTCGATTTTAAGACCGACGCGGCGCTTCGCCATGCCATTCGCGAGCGCAGCGTGCGTGGTGCCGCCGAGGGCGGGCTGCCGCTGACGACCGTCATCGTGAGCCAGCGCGTCTCGACCGTGCGCGACGCCGACATGATCTGCGTACTCGACCACGGTTCGGTTGCGGGCCTGGGCACGCACGATGAGCTGTACACGACCTGCCAGCTCTACCGAGAGATCTGCCAGTCGCAGCTTCGCCGCGAGGAGCTCGAGGGCCAGCAGGGGAGTGCGGCACCCGCGCCCGCTCCAAGTCCCGCGCCCGTCCCAGGCGCCGCGTGCGCCCCCGCATCCGTCTGCGCAAAGGAGGGCTGCTAAATGAATCCGTATACTTCTTCCGGTTCGGTCGCCACGATGACGGCCAACGTGTCCGGCAACGATAACCTCAGCGACTTGGGTGACGGCCCGCGTCAGCCCGGCGACCCCGAGCGCTATCCCGTGGGCGCGGTAACTTGCCGCCTACTGGGCTACGTCCGTCCGCACCGCGTCTCGTTTACGGCGTCGTTTGTGAGCGCCGCCATCTCGGTGATCTTGCAACTCTATACGCCCATCCTCATCGGCGAGGGCATCGACCTGATCGTCGCCGCCGGGCAGGTGGACTTTGACGCGCTGCTGCCGCTCGTTACCAAGCTCGCGATTGTCGTGGTGGGCGCGGCGGCCTTCCAGTGGCTGCAGGGCTACTGCGTCAACCGTTTGTCCTACGAAACGGTGCGCGACATGCGCGTGGAGGCGAGCGATAAGCTCAGCCGCATGCCGCTCAGCTTTATCGACAGCCATGCCCACGGCGACCTTATGAGCCGCGTGGTCAACGACGTCGATCAGGTGGGCGACGGTCTGCTGCAGGGCTTTACCCAGCTTTTCACCGGCGTTATCACCATCGTTGGCACGCTCGCGTTTATGCTCTCCATTAACCTGACCATGACGCTCGTGGTGGTGCTCGTCACGCCGCTTTCCATCTTTGCGGCCGGTGCCATCGCCAAGCTTTCCAATAAGAGCTTCACTGCTCAACAGCGCATCCAGGGCCAACTCGGCGGTCATATCGAGGAGTATGTGGGTGAGCAAAAGCTCGTGGACGCCTTCGCCTACGGCCCGCACGCCCAAGCGCGCTTTGATGCCCTCAATGCCGAGCTCTATACGGCGGGCGAGCGCGCACAGTTTATGGGTTCGCTTTCCAACCCCGGTACGCGCTTTATCAATAACATCATCTACGCCGTGGTCGCCGTGATCGGCTGCGCGGGCGTGATCACGGGCGTGCCTGCGGCGCTCACGGTGGGCGGCGTGCAGATCTTCCTGTCCTACGCCAACCAGTACACTAAACCGTTCAACGAGGTCACGAACGTCATCACGCAGATCCAGACCGCGTACGCCTCGGCGCGCCGCATGTTTGCGCTGCTCGATGCCCGCGAGCAGGAACCCGATGCGCCAGATGCCGTGGAGCCTGCTGCTCCGCAGGGCGAGGTGACCTTTGAACACGTGGACTTTAGCTATGTACCCGACCGCAAGCTGCTGCAGGATATCTGCATCGAGGCCAAACCCGGCATGCGCTTTGCCCTCGTTGGCCCCACGGGCTGCGGAAAGACAACGCTCATCAACCTGCTGCTGCGGTTTTACGATATCGATGCCGGCCGCATTGCGGTCGATGGTCGCTCCTCGCGCGACTACACGCGCGCAAGCCTGCGCCGCGCCTTTGGCATGGTGCTGCAGGACACTTGGCTGTTCGAGGGCACGGTGGCGGAAAACATCGCCTACGGTTGCCCAGGAGCCACGCGCGAGCAGGTTATCGAAGCCGCCAAGCGCGCGCATGCGCACAAGTTTATCGTGCAGCTGCCAGGCGGCTACGATACGGTCATCGGCGAGGACGGCGGCACGTTTAGCCAGGGCCAAAAGCAGCTGCTGTGCATTGCGCGCGTTATGCTCACCGACCCGGCCATCTTGCTGCTGGACGAGGCGACTTCGAGTATCGATACGCGCACCGAGCTGCAGGTGCAGGCTGCATTCGACGAGCTTATGGCCGGCCGCACAAGCTTTGTGGTGGCGCACCGCCTGTCGACGATCCGCAACGCCGATTGCATTCTGGTCATGCGCGACGGCCAGATTATCGAGCGCGGCACGCACGATGAACTGCTCGCGGCAGGCGGCTTTTACGCCGAGCTTTACCGCAGCCAGTTCGCCCAGTAAGCATGGTCGTGGGGCAAATTAATCAATCGACAGACGGTGGTTTACATCTGTCACGTTAGTACTAAGATATTCATCTAATAAATTGCATTAGTGGCTTTAGTTTTGGGGGATACGAGGCAACGTGACTATGACGTGCTCTTTGGTGGTTAACAGCAAGAGCGGTAATACCAGGATGGTTTCGGGTGCGATCAAGCGCGCGCTGCAGGCTGCGGGCGTTGAGTTTGTCCATGCCGCGGCGTTGAGCGACGATGCGGATGCAGATCAGGTTGCGCTCGAGGCGCAGGGCGCCTGCGCGGCCGACACGGTGCTCGTCGGTTTTTGGTGCGACAAGGGCGCGTGCACGCCTTCGGTTGCCGCGCTGCTCTCCGCTCTGCACGGCAAGCGCGTCTTCCTGTTTGGCACCTGCGGTTTTGGCGCTAGCGAGGAGTACTTTAGGCAGATTATCGATCGCGTGACTTCAAATTTGGCCAATGATGCCGAGCTTGTAGGCTGGGCGATGTGCCAGGGCAAGATGGGCCCTGCGGTCAAGCAGCGCTACGAGGCTATGCTCGAGCAAGATCCCGATAACGCCCGCGCTAAGTTGCTGCTCGACAACTGGGTCGCCGCAAAGGATCACCCCACCAAGGAAGATCTGGACAACATGGCTGCAGCCGCCAAAAAGGCCGTGCTGGGCGAGTAGCTCGCTGCTCGCGGTCCTTCGTGCAAAACAATACAAATGTGAAAGCCTCGAAACTCTCGAGGCTTTTTTCTTGCCACTTGTGGGCGCAACCGTGGCAAGCGTTTGTGGTGACATTTTCCATCACCCCGATGACGAGACCGTTCTGGACAACACGCTCGCATGCGTTCGCTGGATGTATTCAGAGTGGGACGGGCTTTCCGGATGGACACGGTTTCCAGAAGGTATGGGCTAAGAGCTACGCGGGGTAGCCGTAGAGGCATGAATAAGGGGGTTGAAAATAAACGATACTAAATGCAGTATATATTTAATGTGGGGGGGGGGGGTACGATATCTGAGCCGTACAAAATATCAGACCCTCTATTGAAAAGTTGTGTAGGGGTTAGCCGCAGTTGTTGGATAAAGCAGACAAGTGTGGGGACAAATAACCACTTACGGCAAAAATAGTAGCATTTGGCGGAAAGACGTTGATAAAAACGCGGAAGTAGCTACGGTGATTGTTAGAAATAGATTTCAGATTGGCTTTTTCGAACTCATCTATTAAACGTCTTAGAAAAGCGGCTAATCCTTGATGGGATCGAATATGGCCTCGATGGGGATGAAATAATCACGTTGGCAGCGCGCGGATTCAGACGATTTATTTCACTTCTTAGTGGTATGGCGCTCGCGCTTGTCATAGCCCTTGCCGTTGTTTCTTTCGCTCCCCGTGCATTTGGTTATACGCCCTATGCAGTGCTTTCTGGCTCTATGGAGCCCGAGCTTCCCGTTGGTTCCATGGTGTTTGTTCACCAGGTTGACCCAACGGATATTGCCGTGGGCGACAATGCAACTTTTTACCGATCGGACGGCGCCGTGGTGACTCACCAGGTGTACGAGGTCGACCCTGTGGCGCAGATGATCGGCACGCAGGGAATCGCAAACAAAAATGCAGATGGAAGCATCGTGCACGATGCCGAGCAGACGCCTTTTTCGCGCGTGATCGGCGTCGTCTCTCTTTGTGTCCCTTACCTGGGCTTCGTTAACGCATATTGCACGACGATGCCCGGTTTGCTTGTTGTGGTGGCCGTTCTGGCGCTGCTGGTCGCGGCGTCGATTGTGCTCGATCGGATGGTTCCCGATGAGCCTGCGGGCAAGCATGCCCGCGCGCATGCGAGGGGGCGGCGTCCATAGCGGCAGGGGAGAGGTGTCGGCAACGGCAAGGGCCGTTGCCGGGGAAGTCGATTTTCGAAAGGAAGAGGACGATGGAAAACAAGAAGAAAAAGCGCTACGGCATCATTGCCGCCTTGCTGCTGCTGGTGCTGGCCGCCGGCGTGGGCACCTATGCATGGCTGACGGCCACGCAGTCGCTGGAGAACGTGTTTACGGTGGGTAGCTTTGGCCAACCGGAAAACAAGCCTGATCCGGACAATCCCGAGACGCCGAAACCCAATGATCCGAACACTGGCAAGGCCTACCTGTTCGAGACCAAGTGGGTCAAAGACTCCAAGATCGTTCCCGGCGCCACCGCTGATAAGAACCCCAACGTCGGCATCAAGAAGGGCTCCGATGACGCCTACGTGTTTATCTATGTGAAGAACGCCATGGTCAAGGACAGCACCGCTGCCGGGGACACCCCGTACTTCACGCTCAACAGCAACTGGAAGCAGGTTGATGGTAAGGTGACCACCTCCGCCGATGGCAAGTACCTGAGCGGTCTGTTCATGTATGCCAAGGGCGCCACGAACGGTCCCGCCGTTTTGACTGCTAAGGATGCTGACACGGACGTCTACACCGGCGAGCTCTTTAGCAAGGTTGTGTTCCCCAGCACCCTGGAGAGCACCATGGTCGAAAATACTCCCAAGATGAAGGTTTCCGCCTACATTTTCGGGGCCGACCAGAAGGGTGACGAGCCCGACGCTGCCGCCAACGCCCTGAAGCAGGCCAAGGCTTGGGCTGATCAACAGGCTCAGGCTTAATCCCCCCCCTCCACCGAGATCCCGGCCCGCTCCCCATCCCCATTTTCGGGTCGGGATCTCGGTCCCCCTTTGATCGACGATTGGCGAACGTAATGCTCAACAATCTTTCCGACAATCAGAAACGCACCTTGGCGCTTGCCGCGATGGCGCTGTTGGCCCTGGCGTGCCTGTGCGGCACGATGGCTTTTACCGTTGATATGGTTCCGGCGAACAACGTCCTATCGTTTGGCAGCGTGAAGGTACGAGTCTGCGAATACACCCTCAACGAGCAAGGCGAAGAGATTCCGTTTGAGGCCAACGAGCACGGGGACTATCCCGACACCAAGGCCACGGGCTCTGACATTAGCCGCATCGTGCGCGTGGAGAATGCCGGCGCACAGCCCGAGTATGTTCGCGCCCGTCTGCGCATGACGTCGGTGGCGTCTGACGGCTCGACCGCGGATGCCTCGGACAACGTCGCCTTTAACGTGAGCGCGGGCGATGGCTCCCCGTGGGTCGATGGTGGCGATGGGTGGTTTTACTATCGCGGCCTTGCCGGACGCGGGGGTGTGCTCGATCCCGGCGTCATGACGGAGAGCCTTATGGACTCGCTGCGATTTGTGGGCGACTACCACGATGCCGCGCGCGGCGGCTCATTCAAACTCGATATCGACGTTCAGGCCGTGCAGGCCAAAAACCAGCAGACAAACGATTCTGTCCTCGACGTGCTTGACGTCGCGGGCTGGCCGGAGGCGAACTAGCCCATGAAGATTAAGATCGTGAACCGAGGTGTGCTCAACAGGCTGATTGCCGTCGCGGCGATTGCCCTTTGCTGCGTTATGGCGCTGCCGGCGGCAGCGCATGCCGAGGATCAGACCGAATTCCATATCACAAACAGGAACGACTTCCTGGCGTGCGTCGCGCTGTCGCGTCAACGCGACACGTCGCAGTGGCGCGTCTATCTCGATAACGATATCGTTCTTAACGATGATGATATGAAAGCCATTGTTGAGGATACGGTCAAGCACCTCTCCTTTGGCAACAAGGAACATCCCTTTAAGGGCGTCTTTGACGGTCAAAACCATACCGTGAAGGGCCTGAACTACGAGAATTAGGTCTTGGACCCAGAGCGCGACACGGGCTTCTTTGCCGAGACCGATGGCGCCACCATCAAGAACTTCCTGGTCAAGGATGCCAACATTTGGGCTGACTTCCGCGGCGGCATTATCGTGGGCAGGGCGATCAACACCCACTTCGAAAACGTTATGGTCATGGAGAGCACCCTGCACGTTACGTGCGCCAACAACATGCTCAACGTGATTACCAATGCGGGCTTTGAGGGGGGCCTGATTGCCGGCGAGCTCGACGGCTGCACGCTCTACAACTGCGAGGTCCGTGGTGGTCGCGCCGTTAACAACACGACTTCGGGCGTACAGGCAATCGGTGGCGAGGGCCTGTATATGGCGGCGTTTGCCGGCTACGTTAAGAACTCGACCATCGAGTATTGCCGCGTGACGCCTACGCGCAAAAAGGATGGCTCGATTGCCGAGAAGGGCATGACCGACGTCACCAATAAGTACGATGTGGCCATTGGCGCCCTGGGTGGCAACAACGTGTACGCTTCGGGCTTCGTCGGTTGCATGGCGGAAGGCGCTAAAGTCATCGATTGCTTTTCAACGGCGAAATGCTATAGCTATGCTGCTTCTTACGTGGGCGTTGTCTCCGTAACGCGCGCTTGGACGGGCGGTCTTGCAGGCCGCATCTTGTCTAAGAGCGGTAATGAAATCACTCGCAGCCATTTCGCCGGCGATTTGAGCTCGCGTCAGTACAATCCCATCGCCGTGATCCCCATTATTCAAAACGACGTGAACTTGGGCGGTATTGCCGCGCGCGCCAACAAGGGCGACGCCACGGTCACCGAGTGCTACTTTAAGCCGAGCGTGAGCCTGTCTGGCAATAGCCAGGGCAATCCTGCCAAAAAGAAGATCCCCTCGTTTGGCGGTGACGGTACCACCAAGGGCGACGGCTACGGCCCGTGGGATGACGAGCGCTACACCACGCGCGAGCTGTGGGAAGAGCACGACTATGACTTTTGCGCCGGCACCAAGCGCTCGACTGATAACGACAAGGCTCTGGGTGGTCAGCACACCAATGAGTGGGCGATGGATTACAAGCTGAATATCCCCGTGCATGGCCAGAGCGTTAAGGCGACGATTGATTTTCCCGGTGCGGGCACGGCAACTGTTCTGGCAACCATGTTGGGCAAAGACCAGTCCACCAGCGATCCGTACACCTTTGCGGTGAGCGCCGTGCTAGCCGGAACGGCACAGGGCTTGGCCCAAGGCGATACGTCGGTAACGTTTAAGCAGGAGACCTCTGCAAAGCCTGAGGGGCTGAGCGAGGCGAACGACGGTTACCGCTTTATGGGTTGGTTCCGCGAACCCGATGTGCGTGTGAACCACATTGGCCAAGACAACAGCTGGTTTGACGGCAAGACCGATGGTGCTGCTGTGAGGGATGGCAAGCGCGTTCAGGACAACACGAAGCACGAGGCGACCTCTATCTACACTGCCGACAACGGCAAGGATCATGCCGAGAGTGAGGGCTTCAAGGGCAATGACCTCTTTATCGCTTCATACGAGGCGCAGGTGCTGCTCTATAACGTTAAGGGCGAGACGCTTGATTGGAAAGACGGCAAGGCACACGATCCGTCCACGGACTGGTACCGCTATGGCGTCGGTTTGACGCCGGCTGCCCCCGCGGATCGCGGCGGCTTGCCGCCTACCGCGACGTTTATTGGATGGACCACGCAGCCGAACGCCGATAAGAGCATGAATGGCGCCTATGCTGCCATTACCTCAGATCAGCTGGCTGATCTGAAAAACAAGGGAGCATTCTATCCCGTGGGCAGCGAGATTGCCGTGGTCGGCCCCACCGATTTCTATCCCGTGTACAGCGACTATGTTTCGAACATCATGACGGTGTTCGAAGGCAATGAGCAGGATGAACTCGGTGATGTGACCCAGCGCGTTGGCGTGGGTAATACTCATGTGGACGTGCAGCCGGGCGAGAATGGAACGAGCTCCTATACCGTGCAGGTACGAGATAAGGACAATAAGCCTCTGTCCGAGGACGGCAAGCTGCCCGATGGCTATCGCTTCTTGGGTTGGTATGAAAACAAGGGGACCGAAGATGCCCCGCTAGAGGTGCGCGTAAGCCGCGACCCCAGCTATACACTCCCTGCCGATGTCGATCTAACCGTGCGACACACCTACATCGCCCGCTTTGAGTACCGAGTGGATTATTACGTTCGGGCTTATACCAACCATGAGTTTACGGACAGCAAGCTACTTTGTTCCGTTTGGAATCGCTATCGAACGCCCTTTGAGGAAAACGTCGGTAGTACCTTCGTGCGTGAAAACGTCGTCCACTGGGGTCCGGAGCATGTTGACCACGGTATAAAGAAGGATAGGTATGACGAAACGTGTGGCACGCGCTTCACGGCGAATACCCTTGTCGTGAGTCCCCTTAATGCGTACTCGCACAACGTTAAAAACGATACGGGAGCCGATACTCTGAAAAACCTCTATGCCGATACCGATTTTCCAGGCGCTGCAACGCTAAGCGATACTTGGACTTCGGCTTCGCTGAACGTAACGGTCAAACCGGTGAATGATCGCTATCGCCTGAATTTCTGGACGCTTGAGCGCGATGGTGAATATTGGACATATGTGAAAAATCCCATCGAGAGCATGGTGCGTACAGATAAGAAGTACTACGTTCGCGCGATGATTACCACGGACGTTAATTTCTACAACAAGGGCGATAAGGTCGTGAGGACTGCCACGCGGCGCTATGAGAGTAACTTGCTGCAGGCCAAGGTGAACGGGGTTGATCCGACGTTCACGTATTACTACCCGCATGTTAATACGTCGGTTAAAGTGGCAGAAAAGCCAGAAGATGGTGAGAAGGGATCGTATGAGAGTCCCCTGACCCTCGAAGCTTCCCCGACCGATGCGGAGATGGCGGTGCCGGGCTATAAGTTCCTGGGCTGGATTTCGACCGCCGAGGTCCAGCAGGATTCTCCCGTCTGGAAATATATCTATGATGTTGCCGGCGACCCCTATGTGACGAGTGATCCGGAGAAGGCGACGCCATACTTGGCGACACCTGACTCCAAGGTCACCCAGTGCCAGGATGCCTATCCGGTGTACGCGAAGTACGACGTCAACTACACCACCAACCTGTATCGCGCCGGTTTTAAGGGCACGGACAAGGTCAATGTGCCTAGGTACGACATCGATCCCGTTATCAACGCGGACACCGATCCTGCTACGGCAACGGTGACCCCTGACGTCACGACGCCGGTTTATAAAGCAGGCGGTGAGCTGTATAAGTTGCAGAAGGTTGAGATCGAGCTTCCGAATGGCGAAGTTCAAGAGCTCAAACCTAACGGCGATAACTCGTATTCCCATCAGGTGAAACCCGGCGGGGCCTATACATTTGTTGCGTACTATTCGCCGTTGGCGGTCGTGTATCATCTCAATGCCTCGAAAGTGGATGGCAAAGTTGCTCAGCAAGGCGATATGCTCGGCAACCTTGATGGCGGCATCCCGAAGCCTACTTATGACGTCCGCACTATCGATGCGGATACAGGTGCGTTCAACGTCTTCGTGGGCTGGACGGAAGCCCAGCCGGCACCTGGCAAGGGCTATGTCGCTTGGTCGGAGGGCATCCGTATGGTGAGTGCTTCTACCGTGGTCAAGGCCCCCATGGAGCTGTACCCGGTCTACCGTCCCAGCCTGGTTACCGTTCAATCGAACATCGACTCAAATCTCGCGAATCCTGCTCTTGTCCGCGGTCTCGGCCGTACTGATTCCGGCGACCAGATTTCTCTTGAGGTCAAGGCTGTCAAGGAGGTTGTGGGCATTGACGGCACCAAGTACGACTTTGTCGGCTGGTCGCGCGACTACGAACCCGATGGCAAATACACCCTGTTGACCGATGACGAGAAGTATCCCCTCGAGGGCAGCGAGCCCTTTGAGAGCGTGACCTACACCGCGGTGTACAAGATCGCGCCGTATAAGGTTCGCTATCACGGTGTCGATGGGTCGGTCGTCTTTACGGCGACGGTCGACTCGGACGGCGAGCGCGCGACGGGCGCCGGCTTTGTCCATAACGTCGATGTTCCCAAGGTGGATAAGAGCGGCAACCCGATCTATGACGACAACGGCAATCCCGAGATGGAGAAAAAGTCCGTGGCATACGACCCAGACGCCCACTCCAAGATCGTCGCGCTGCTCGATGAACAGGCGGCCAGCGGTGACGTGCGCGAACTCTTCCTGGAGTGGCAATATGTGCCTGACGGTGGCGCTGCGAAGTCTTGGGATGAGTTTAAGGACGAGCCGGTCAAGGGAGACATGGACCTGTATCCCGTGACGTATCGAGTGGCCGCCAACGATACGTCCGATACCGAGAGACCCGTAGCCATGACAGCGCAGCTTAAGTGGCTGCTCGATCCCAACGCCGCCAACACAGTCGACAACAATGCCGACGAGGCGCCGTTTAAAGCCTGCTTCGCCGAGCCGTTTATGGGGACGCAGCTGACTGTTACCGTTAAGCGGGCGAGCTACGGTCCTGATGCGTCCATGACGGAGGAACCCGTTAACGACCAGTATGTCTCGCTCTACAGCTTGGGCTCGGGTAACGGTTCGTTCGACTTGGCCAACCGCCTGGAGTCCAAGAAGACGGGCGAAGGCAAGCAAGGCGACGGCAATGCCGTGTTCGACTTCGCCAAGACCCATGCGCTGACGATCGTCAAAAAGACCACCGATGCTAGCGCCATGGGACAAACGTTCCGCTTTAAGGTGGCACGCAAGGCGTCGGAGGATTCTCCTGCCGAGACGCGCATGGTCGAGGTGAAAGTTAGCGAGAGGCGCGACGAAGACGGCGAGACCTGGTATGTCGGCAGCGTGCAGTTCGCCGCGCCGACGGGCATCTATACCGTCGTGGAAGACACGGCTTGGGCATGGCGCTACCAGGGTGAGCTGAGCACGCCGGGCAAGGCGCCCGGTAAATCTGCCGAGCTGACGATTTCGTCTGCTTCGAGCGCGGGCGATGCGGTGGTGACGTGCGTCAACACGCGCGCGAAGGACAAATGGGTCGATGGCGGCTCTCGTGCCAAGAATGTTTGGGAAAACGGCACGCTGTGGGGGGAGGACAAGGATGACTAAGCGCAAGCGGATCGTTGCCCTCCTTGTCGGCGTCCTCCTTTTGGCCGGCGTCGTCGGCACCTTTGCGTGGCTTTCGGTTACGGGCGTGCTGGTCAACGAGTTTGGCTTTGGCTCGGTGGCACCTTCGGTGGACGAGACGCTCAAGGACAACGTGAAAAGGGATGTCTCGGTAAAAAACACGGGCTCGGCTCCGGCATACCTGCGTGTCGCGGTGGATATCTACTGGCAGGATAAGGATGGCGCGCGCCTGTGGGATGAGCCGGTTGCCGGCACCGACTACACCATTGAGTGGGGCGATAAAGGCGATGCCTCCGCCACTAACAGACCTTCGTCTTGGGTTCTTGCGAGCGACGGGTTCTACTACTGGACGTCTTCTGTTAAGCCGCTCGACAAGACGGGCGTGCTCATCAAGAGCGTGTCCGAGAAGAAGGCAGATGGTAAAAACCTAGTCGTCGACATTTCGACCCAGGCGATTCAGTCCACGCCCGACGATGCGGTCACCGAGGCATGGAACTGTACGGTCAAAGATGGCGTGCTGGTGCCGCCGCACGGAGGTGCGTAAGTATGGCGTTCCCGATTCGCAAAGGCGTTGCGCGCTCCTTGCGTTGCATGGTCGCGGCCATTCTCTGCGTGGTCGCGCTCGCCGTTCCCGCCCGCGCGTTTGCCGATGCTCCCGCGATTGCCTATGACGGAAATGCGCGCCAGCTGACGGTAACGGGGGCGACGGGCTCCTCGGGGGAGCCCGATCTGTTTCCCGCCTTTAAAGATCTAATGCCCGGCGATGCGCGCGAGCAGCAGATCGAGGTTCGTGCCACGGGCGTAAAATCCCAGGTACGCGTGTTTGTGCGGGCCGTTGTCAATCACGAGACGGCACACCTGCTGTCGCCCATTACCTTAACGGCGTCGGCGGGCGATGCGTCTGACGGTTGGCTCCAGACGGGAACGCCGGGCAGCGTGTTCGCCTATCCCACGCAGGTCGCCACGTTCACGAGCGATGGCAGCACGGTGCTCAATCTGCAGCTGAGTGTCCCGACGTCGGTGGGTAACGAGCTTGCCGACGCAAGCAAGACCGTCCGCTGGGAGATCACCGCCGAGGACGATGGCGAAACAATTCCTGCGCAGCCTGCTGGCTCCAAAAAGCCCAGCCTGTTTGGCCTGGCTGCGACGGGCGACAACTCGCTCGCTCTGCTTTTGACGCTGCTAACGCTAGCGATTATCGCTTTCATGGCTGCGCTGATCTTGTCCCGAAGGAATAAACGCTAGGTCCATCTTCTAAACGCAACGCCCCCCGGGCGGCGGGCACGAAGTTCCCTGCTCTACAGTCCTGCGCAAGACGAAGGCCACATTAAGTGGCCTTCTTTGCGTGCGGAACTCGCGATGAACTTCGTGCCCCGCCGTCCGGGAGGACGCCTCTTTATTGATGGGAGGCCTGATAGGTCGATGGTTCCGTGCCCGGATGCGTCCAAAGTGGGACGGGCTTTCCGGATGGGCAGGCTTTCGAAAAATGCGTCCCGGAATTTGCCTTTGGAATGGGATGCAGTTTCCCGATGAGGCACTCGACGGAAAATACATCCCAGAAATGGCCTTTGAGCTGGGATAAGATTTCCGCGGCATCTCGGATTCTCAAAAATGAGACACGCCGTTGGCGAAAATGAGACACGTGATATCGGGCATCGGACGTATCATTTGTAAAAATGAGTCCACTCCACTCGAATAAAGCGAGGTCCCTCATGTACGTTCCACGCCCCCGTATTCGTAGGCTGTCGAAAATCCCGCTTGTTGGGACGGCGGCGCTTGCTGCGTTGATCGCCACGAGCGTCGCCTGCTTCACGGCCGCGCCCCAGGTTGCCCAGGCGGCAGATGCGCCTGCAATCACCGATATGACCGAGCAGGATTATCAAGCCCTGGGTCTGGGCACGAGCGAGGACATTCCGGCCGATACCGTTGGCCCCTATTCCACTGATACCCCCACGACGTTTGCCACGCGCGGCGAGGTCTATATGGCAGCTAACGGTAGCCATGGCAATCGCTACACTCTGCGCGACAAGCTCGAGAACGTCGAGCGTGGTAACATTGGCGGCAGCAGCAAACTCACCGATGGCTATGGAAGTGTGTGGGGCGCCGCAAAGTTCTGGCAAAACGTCAACAACTTCGATACGAACAGCGATCTCTACAAGCATAGCGACTACGGTGGCGGCACCTGGTCGTACCTAAGCAACAATGAGTCCTCAACAGTACTCGCCAACGACAACAACGGTTTCTCGGGCATTCACGCCACGAGTGTTGAGTTCTGCAGCGACGCCAGCACGGGCAAAAAGAGCCGCGTTGCCGAGCTCCGTGCCTACGGCGACAGTTCCTCCACGACGATTGACGGCAAGTCATACGCCGGAAAGGTTGAGCTGGTCCTCTACTCGTTTAGCAACGGGCGTACGCGCACTCTCGACACACACCTGCCGGTGACGGTCAACACTAGTATGATGTACGAAGGCCGTTTTAAGTACCTGGATGTCGGTTACCTGCAAGAGCACGACGCCGTCTTTGATGTCGAGGCGGGCGATGTCGATGGCGACGGCGTCGACGAGCTTTTTGTCTACGCGGGCTGCTATGTCGACGAGAACGGCGTGCGCAAGGCTGTAGTCGACATGTATGACTTGGAGGGCGGCAACTGGAAGCAAAGCGTCGTCAAGATCGATGCCGGTAACGCCGCGGACTACACCACGCACAACAAGGGCGGGAACGACTCCTGGACGCAGCTTCAGTCAGCTCCTGTCGTTTCGCTAGCGGCCGGCGACCTCGATCGCGATTTTTGCGATGACCTCGCCATCGTGGTCTCGGCACCCTACGGCAAGAAGAATATTGATAAGTCGACGCATTGCGAGCTGTTTTCGTGGGATGCATCCAAGGGTGCGCTCGTCCATGTCGATGCTCTGGGCGACGCGGGCGCAATCTCCCTCTCCGCGAACGGCAAGACCATGGTCGCTGCGAATGCGACGTTCGGCACGTTTGCCGCCTACGATGAAGAAGGAAAGAAGACGGGTGAAACCGTCACGGGCCTTATTCTTGCGGGCTATGACTGGCAACGCAGCGCTTTTGATTACGGCGCTTCTGACGGCAGCAAGGGGCTGTACGGCGCGCTGTACCGCTACGCGTATTTTGACTCGGAGTCTGGCGAGTTCAAGCTTTCCGATTGCAAGGAATACAGAGACGGGCTCCTCGCCTCCTATGGGCTGATGCATGTGCCCAACAGCGCATGGAAGGATAGCGTTCAGGATAAGCGCTATCCGTGCACCTTGGCGCCTATTGCCCTTGCCACTGCCAACCTTGACGGCCTGTCCGAGCAGCTGGCGGTCGACGAGGTGCTCGTGGGCGGCGATGTGTTCCGCGACTTTGTCTGCAACACGGCACAGAGCGGGGCTCAGGGCTTGGGGTCCATGGTCGGAACCATGAGCATGAGCGGTCAGCAATACAACAGCAGCAACAAGCATGACCACAAGGGTATAGAGCAGGTGTGGATCAGCGACGTCAAGGCGGGCAGCGTCTCGGGTTCGGACCGCTATAACGAGAGCTTTATCGCCGTGGTGGGCAAGCACCGCGACGAGGACCTGCGCAAGAACGATGACTACTATTGGATGACCGCCTCGCATTTTTCGCTCGACGAGAACGGAAAGGTGCGCCGCGGCGAGGAGCAGGTGATTAGCGAGAGCAACCGTCGCGGCACTACCTACGGCACATTTATCTCGCTCGCGCTGCCCGACGTCGACAACGACAGCGTCAAGATCACGTACAAGGACCGCTACAAGGTCTATACCAACCCGCGCGTGCTTGCCGTGCTGCAGGATGCGCCCTATGTTGAGGATCTGGAGCAGGCATACGGCTATCTGGTGTTGGGCGGCACGTCATACGGAGAGGAAAAGGGCACGGGGGCATCCCAGGGCTATACCATTGGCGCCGAGTTGGGCGTTGCCGTCGAGGTGCAGACCGGTCCGCCCCTGGTCGCGATGAATGCTTCAGTCGATTTTGCCGCCGAGGGATGCTATGACTACCGGAGCGAGCGCACGGTCAGCGCAAGCGTAAGCTATGAGTCGCATGCCGGCGAGGGTGACAAGGCCGTGCTCTACACGATTCCGATGGTCTATTACGAGTATGAGATCGAAAATGAGGAAACTGGTGGCAAGGGCGTGATGGCGGCGCCCGTGTCGCTCGGCGCGCAGACCTCGGTCGTTAATGTCGAGGCCTATGACCGCATTGCCAAACAGCACAATATGACGCCGCTCAGCTACTTTTTGACCAACCGGTCGGGAGAACCCGGAACCTATCAAACGACGCTCAACGGCGAGACTCCCGTTGGGGATTCCTTTGGCCTGGGCAAGCCTGGCGTAACGCGCGCCTACACGCACGATGGGTTTAACGGCGCCGCCGCGCAGTCGGGGGCGAGCATTGAGCAGACCATCGAAGTCGAGGAGGGCAAGGAGCAGGAGCTCGAGCTCGGCTTGACGCTGAACGGCAGCGTTGTCATGGGCGCGAAGCTCGCAAAGCACGAGTTGTTTGGCGGCCTGTGCTTTGGTGCCAACGCCGGCTTTACTACGGGTAACTCCTCGAGTGAATCGACCGAATACGGCGGCACCGTCGACAACCTGCCCGAGGCCGCGCAGGGCAAGTACGGTTTTGTGTGGCGTCTGGGCGTCAACGCGGTGGATGTCGACAAGTTCGAGGCAGACTCGGGCGACAAGCTCGGCACCAAGGACACCGACCAGTTCTGGATCGTGGGCTATGACGTTAAGGACGTCGAGATGCCCGACGCGCCGGCCGTGACGGGCTTTACGGCAAACGCCGTCGATTCGACCAGCGTTACGTTTAGCTGGGACGATGTACTCGCAAACAAGAGTGGCTTTAGCTACGGCGTGGGCATGCTGCAGAGCAATGCGGCGGATGCGGTCGTCAATAGCTGGAAGATTGCCGACAACACGCAGACCTCGATCAAGTGGGATGGGCTGCAGCCCAATACGGAGTATCGATTCGCCATCGCCGCCGTTAAGAATGGATCCACGACCGAAACAGGTATTCGCTCGGCAATCATCACGGTCAAGACCATGCCCGATGGCATGACGATGACCGTGAGCGGACCTGCGGCGGATGCTGCGGAGGGGTCGGATCTTGGATACGGCTCTTCGGTTGAGCGCACGGCGGGAAGCCACCTGACGCTCTCGGCGATTGGCCATGTGAAGCAACTCGGTGCCGACGATAGCGAAACAGGGCTGGCACCGACCTATATGTGGTACCGCAAGGGCCGCGGCGAGACAGAGTTTAAGCTCGTGGGTGCCGATGGCAACCTCGCGGCTGGAACGGCCTCAAAGCTCGAGATTGACCTGACCGCAGACGATGACGGTGCGCAGTATTACTGCCACGTGGGATACAACGACGTGGGCCTCGACACCGGCACGACGCTCGTGAATATCGAGGCCGAGGAGACGGCGCCCACAACGGTGAACGCCACCCCGATCCGCACGCGCCGCCTGTTCTCACAGGCAAGTGCGGGCGCCAAGAAGTTCCTGGACCATACGCTGGTAAACACCGCCGGCCCAACCGATTCCGAAGGCTCAAAGGACCCCGAGACTCCTGAGACCCCGACGAACCCGGACAAGCCCAAGTCCGACAACGGAGCTAAGACCGACACCAAGGTCAAGACTACGACCACAGCGAAGAACCTCGCAAACACCGGCGACCAAACATTCGCCCTAGTCGCCACCGCAGCAGCAGCGGGAGCAACGCTCGTAGTGATAGCCCTCATCATGCTGATCAAGCGCCGCAAGACCCACTAGTAGCCAGTCGAACATATCGACAACCCAAAAACCCGGGTAGCCAAAAAACAGGCCACCCGGGTTTTCTGTTGAGTGGAGACTCCGCAAGCGGAAACTGCATCCCACAATTAGCGCCCGGAACGGAATACATCCCGGAATCCAGCTGAATAGTGGGACACACTTTCCCAATCGGGTCCCAAGCGGAAACTGCATCCCATTCCAGACAAGAATTCCGGGATACACTTTCCGCAAACAAAGAAGGCCACATAACGTGGCCTTCAACTTATATATGTTCGGCGATACACCCAAGACAAGCCACGCTCCAACAACAGGGCGTCTGTCCGGGCGGAGGTATGTAAGGTTCATCGCGAGTTCCGCACGCAAAGGAGGCCACTTAATGTGACCTCCGTCTTGCGCAGGACTGCCCGAGCAGGGAACCTTACGTTCCGCGTCGCCGGGCAGACGAACCAGTTAAGACGCGCTGCTACTTGATCTTGGTTGTACCCGGTGCCAGGTTGGGGTCGGTCTCGTTGGCCTCGGTCTGGAAGTGCTCGGTGTAGACGTTCTTGCCGTCGCGGAACATCTCGTAGTACTGCATCTTGGCGTAATCCTCGCGCGCCTTGGTGGCGGCTGCGGCCGCGGCGTCGTCACCGGTGACGTTGGAGGAGAGCGCCCAACGCAGGCTGGCGTCCTCGTAGCCCACGGAGTTGATGGCGGGCAGCGACTCGCGCAGCGTCATGTGCGCTTTCTGGTAGTCGGTCAGCGGTGCGCCGATCAGCTGCATAAGCTGCGTGGACAGGTAGTTGGTGGACAGATCGTCGACCTCACTCGTTTGGTCGCAACCGGCAACGTCGTAGTTAGCCCAGATGATGTAGTCGGTCTGCCACAGACGCTCCTGATGCGTAGCGTCGTCCTCGCCGGTAAACCACTTATCGTTGAACTTGGACGGGAAGAACGGCTGGTGATCGCCCCAGAACACCACGACCACCTTGCGGTCGAGCTTGCTCAAGGCGTTGAGGAAGTAGCGCAGCGCCTGGTCGGACTGCTCAATGCACGAGACATACTCGTCGACATCGGACAGTGTGCCGTCCTCGACGGTCTTAGCGTCCAGGTCGGTCGCGTCGATGTTCAGGTGCATCTGCTTGTCGACCGGCAGCAGGCCCGTGTCGTAGCCCGAGTGGTTCTGCATGGTCACGTCGAAGATAAACTGCGGATCGGCGTTCTGGTCGAGCAGCTCAAGAATCTTGTCGTAGGTAGCCTGGTCGGTCACCATGCCGCGCAGGGTATCGGCGCCCTGGAAATCGTTGATGGACAGGAACTGGTCAAAACCAAAGTCCTTGTAGACGTTCTCGCGGTTCCAGTTGGTCGCGTGGTTGGGGTGCATAGCCGTGGTGGAATAGCCGAGCGATTTGAACTGCTCTGCCAGGTTCCCGGTCGTCTCCATGTTGTAGATGGTGTAGGGGTACACGCCCGAGCCCAGGTTGGCCATGGAGTTGCCGGTCATAAACTCAAACTCGGTATTGGCGGTGCCGCCGCCGTAGGCGCTCACGTAGAGCTTGCCGCGGCTGAGGCAGTTGGACAGGCTCTTAAAGTACTGCGGACCCTCGTAGCCGGCGCGCATCTCCTGATAGATTGAAAGGTCCGAGAAGGTCTCGTTCATGATGGCGATGACCGTGGGCTTCTCGCTGTCGAATTGCTCTTTTGCGGCGGCGCGCTCGTCACTCTTGGCGGCATCGGACTTGTCGTAGGCCTTGGCGTACTTTTTGAGCGTGGCCTTGGCATCGTCGACGGAGTAGTCGGCGGGTTTGGGCGGCTTGATGGACTGTGCCGCACTAATAAAGGCAGGCAGGTAGCCCTCGCGCCAGTAGCTTTCGAGCGGGCGCCAGGTGTAGACGGTGATGCCGAGGGTGTTGTAGTAGTCGATGAGCGTGACATGCGCGGTCACGCCGCCCAGGCACAGCACTGCCACGAGCAGGTTGGTGAGCAGCATACGCTTGGCGTTGGCGGCACCCTTCTGACGGTGCGGTGCCACCAGGCCGGCGTACTCGCACAGCAGCATGGCGATGGCGGTAAAGCCCATGGACAGCACGCAGAACAGCGAGATCGAGAAGGTGTAGCCGTTGCCGGCGACCGCGGCGGCGGTGGAGATGGCCGAAAGGTCGCCCGGCTGGATGGGCATGGATTTAAACGTGATGACGAAGAACTCGGCAATGCCCAGGACAAAGAGGGCAAAGGCCAGGACCGCGGGAGCTGCGCCGTGGCGCTGGAATAGGAAGAACAAGCCGGTCATGAGCACGGTGATGATGGCCCACTCGAGCAGGATGCACAGGGGGTAGACCCAGGTAAAGTCGTGGTTGGATGAGACCTCCATACCCAGCAGCGCAAAGACGCCGGCGAGCAGCAGGCACAAGACGGCCGCGACGAGCGGTTTGCCCACAAAAGCGCCGCGCAGGCGGGCGAGCTTGCCGGTGGGGGCGGGGGCGTCGGGCTCGGCGAACGCAAAGACGCGCAGGGCGATGCGGTCGCGGGCGATGCTGGCCCAGGCGCAGCCGGTGAGTATGGCGTTGGTCAGAATGAGCATCACAAAGGCGAGCGGCTCGTTTTGGGCGACGAGGCCAATGGCGCCCCAAATGGTCAAAAAGAGCTGGAACAGGCCGAAGGCGACGCTCCACCCAAGAGCGCTTTTGGCAACGGTGCCCGACTGAGCGCGAATGGCCTTGGCCTCGCGCAAAACAAGGTAGACGGTCGCCGCAAGACCGACGAGCGAGATGGCGGCAGCGAACATGCTGAGACTCCTCACAAACTAAAACGTACGAAAGCGGGGGTTTACCCGATTGTTACCAAGATATGCGCTGCATTTGAGGGCTGCGCACAACAACCAGCCATAATAACGCGCGGGTGCGGCGGTGTAGCGCAATGTTGTGGCGACCTGCGCGATAATGGACGGGAATTACACGGAAACGTAAAGGCTTCTTAAAGAAATGGCGAGGGTAGGGCGATGAGCGAGCAGATTTGCAAGGCGGACATGGGCGGCGACGGAGCTGCGGGCGTGGATACGTGTGGCTATCCGGTCGAGACGACGGGCAATGCGGTGCTGGACACGTTGGAGCACCGTTCCTCCACGCGTGCCTTCGCGCGTGATGACGACGACCGCCCCGTGGCGGTGACCGACGAGCAGCGGACGGCGATTCTGCATGCGGCGAGCCGTGCGCCGTCGGCAGGCGCCATGATGATGTATTCCATCGTGAGCATCCGCGAGCAGGCTATGCTGGACCGTCTGGCCGACCTGTGCGACCATCAGCCCATGATCGCCAAGGCGCCCTGGGCACTTATATTTGTGGTCGATTATGCCAAGTGGATCGATCTGTTTGAGCATGTGGGCTGCTTTGAGCCCGAGTTTGTAGAGCGCACGGGAAAGTCGCCCCGTCGTGCACCGGGTCTGGGCGACTTTGCCATTGCGGCGCAAGATGCCGTGATCGCCGCCCAAAACGCCGTGGTTGCCGCCGAGGCCCTGGGGCTGGGGAGCTGCTATATCGGCGATGTCGTCGAGAATGCCGAGGAAGTGGCCGAGCTGCTGGATCTGCCTCCGTATACCATGCCGCTGTCGATGCTCATCATCGGCACGCCCCGCAAGGAGCGTCCGGCGATTGCGCATCCCGTGGTTAACCTGGTGCACGAGGAGCGCTACCGCCGTGCGGACGACGCGACCATGGATGCGCAGGTGGCCGAGATGGATGCGATGTTTCGCCCGCACGCCCGCGAGGTGGGGGAGCGCGTCGTGGATATCTACACCCGCAAGCACACGAGCCCCTTTATGGCCGAGATGAGCCGCTCCATGGAGTGGTGGTTCAAAAACTGGCTCGGAAAATGACGAACGTGACAAGGGGATAGTCCCTTTGTCACATTTCATATTGCCGCGGTAGCCTAAAGACTGTATAAATCTTTATCTAGCTGGGAAAACAGTGCATTAAACCATGGGCCGATTACCTATAATTCCTTCGAACATTAAAGTTGGGAGGAAACCGGCTTATGGAACAAAAGGCTAAGGAGGCAGCCTCGCACGCTGCGATTCCTGTGAGCATCTCGGCGATGCTCGTCACGCTGGGCGTGGTGTACGGCGATATCGGCACCAGCCCTATGTATGTAACCAAGGCGCTCGTTGCCGGCAACGGCGGCATCGGAAGCGTCACGGAGGAGTTCGTGCTCGGCGCGCTCTCCCTTGTCGTGTGGACGGTCACGCTGCTGACCACCATCAAGTATGTGCTCATCTCGCTGCGCGCCGATAACCATGGTGAGGGCGGCATCTTTGCCCTGTACAGCCTGGTCAAGCGCTGTGGCAAGTGGCTTATCATCCCCGCCATGCTGGGTGGCGCCGCGCTGCTCGCCGACGGCATCCTGACGCCGGCCGTTACCGTTACCACGGCCATCGAGGGCCTGCGCACCATCCCGGCGGTCCATGCCGTGCTGGGCGATGATCAGGGCCGCGTCGTCGCCATTACGCTCGCCATCATCATCGCGCTCTTCTTGGTGCAGCGCATCGGTACGGCCAAGATCGGTCATGCCTTTGGCCCCATCATGACGCTGTGGTTCCTGTTCCTGGGCGGCACGGGTCTGTTCTTTGTCTTCCAGCACCCCGCCGTGCTGCTGTGCCTCAACCCGGTGCGCGGCATCGCCTTTTTGTTGAGCCCCAACAACCACGCGGGCATCATGATTCTGGGCAGCTGCTTCCTCGCCACCACCGGTGCCGAGGCGCTCTACTCCGACATGGGCCACGTCGGCCGCGGCAACATCTACGCTACCTGGCCGTTCGTTAAGTGCTGCCTGCTGCTTTCCTATATGGGCCAGGGCGCTTGGCTTATGAACAACGCTGCCAACCCCGAGCTCATGGGCATTGCCGACCTCAACCCGTTCTACCAGATGCTCGCCCCGGGCCTGCGCCCGTTTGCCGTCGGCCTTTCCACCGTCGCGGCCATCATCGCCTCGCAGGCGCTCATCACCGGTGCATTCTCGCTGGTGTCCGAGGCCAGCCGTCTGGACCTCATGCCGCACATGCAGGTCTTCTACCCTGCCGAGACCAAAGGCCAGCTCTACATCCCCATGGTCAACAACGTCATGCTTGTCGGCTGCGTCATCGTGGTGCTGCTGTTCCAGAACTCGGCGCATATGGAAGCCGCCTACGGCCTTGCCATTACGCTGACTATGATGTGCACCACGCTGCTGCTCTTCTTCTACCTGCACGAGGAGCGCAAGCTCAAGGTTGCTCCGTGGATCTTCGCGGCCTTCTTCCTTTTGCTCGAAGGCTTCTTCTTTGTGAGCTCGCTCACCAAGTTCTTCCACGGCGGCTACTTCACCATCCTCATGGCTGCACTCATCATGGGCATTATGGTGTGCTGGTACAACGGCACGGCGGTCGAGCAGCGCCAGTTTACGCTGCTGCCGCTGCGTAGCTACCTGCCGCAGCTCAAGCGTCTGCGCGACGACGACCGTTACGAGCGCATGAGCGACAACATCGTGTACCTGACCAAGGACACCCATACCGACTACATCGACCGCGATATCGTCTATTCGATCTTGGACAAGCATCCCAAGCGTGCCCACGCTTGGTGGTTTGTGAATGTCGAGACCATGGACGAACCGCACACCTTTGCCTATTCTGTCGAGACGTTCGGCACCGACTACGTGTTCCGCGTGCATCTGTACCTGGGCTACAAGATCAACCAGCGCGTCAATGCCTACTTGCGTCAGGTTGTTCAGGACCTGGCTGCCACCGGCGAGCTGCCGCCGCAGACGCATGACTACTCGGTCTACAAGGATCCGGGCAACATCGGTACGTTCAAGTTCGTCATGATCCGTAAGCTTCTGGCGCCCGAAAGCGACGTGGAGCCGAGCGAGCGTACGGCCATCACGCTCAAGTACATCATCCGCCGCGCCGCCGGCACGCCTGCGCGCTGGTATGGCCTGGAGAACTCCAACGTGAGCTTTGAGTATGTGCCGCTGTTCACCAAGTTTAAGGCTGTGAGCAAGATGCAGCGCCTGGCTCCCAACGAGCGGCCGTAGACGTCGGCGGCTACACGGAGTTGGTTTTTGATGGACAAGATTGAGGCTGGGGAGGCAAACATGGATACAAAGGCGCTCGATGGCCGCGAGGCGGTGGTCGAAATGGTGCGTGAGGCGCGCGTCGACGCCGCCGAAGATCGGTTCTTTACGAATCGCGCCAGCATGGACATGGCCGACCGCGTGATCTCGATCGTGGCACTGGTATTTGGAGCGGTGTGCGTGTGCGCACTGCTCGCACACGTGCTGTTTGTCTAGCGGCTGCCGGTCGTAGAAGGCTTTACACTTAGAACCACCACGAGGGAAAACCACCACAAAGGTGCCTGTCCCCTTTGTGGTGGTTTTTGTTTTTGAGAGAGGGGCGGGGCGCTGATGGACGTCCATGCGGACGGCGATATTGCCGATAGCTTTTGGTGGCGGCGCACAACGCTGACGCGCCGCAGCCCTCTGTATGATGCCTGTGTATCGGCGGGGCTGCTGGTCGCAGCGACGATTGTGGGCGCGCTGCTCGACCATCCGGGTCTCGCGCCGAGCATCATGATCGTTTATGTGCTTGCCGTTCAGCTGTGCGCGTTCTTTACCTGGAGTCGCCTGTATTGCTTGCTGAGCTCGGCTGCCGCCGTGGCGCTCTACAACTTCTTGTTTGTCGACCCGCGCTACTCGCTGTCGCTTATCGACCGCGTCTATCCCGGCATGTTCTTCATCATGTTTGTGGTCTCGCTTGTGTCGAGCTCGATTGCGTTGGCCCTGCGCCGCGCCTTGGCACAGGCTGCCGCCAGCGACCGTCGCACACACATGGTGCTCGAGACCAACCGCATGCTGCAGCGGTGCGCCGATCAGCAGCAGATTGTCCATGCCATGGCAACGCAGCTGGCGCGTCTTTCGGGCTGTCCGGTCGTGTGGTACAGCGCCGACGCCGAGGGCGATGACCTGCTGCCGCGTGTGACATACACGGCTGTGGGCGATGCCGCGCCGGTGCACGAACTGGCGCCGCAGATGCCGCCGCGGCTCTCGGCGTCCGCCTATGTGGGAACGCCGCTCGATGCCACCTATGGCGGCTCGGCGTTTTATGGCATCTACCTGACGGTTCGCACAGGTGACGGTTTCGTGCGCTCGGGCGACCCCGCCTCGGTGGTGGGCGTGCTGGCTATCGTTGCCGAGCCCGACGTGCTGACGCACGAGGAGCGGACACTTGCCGATGCCATCGTGAGCGAAGGCGAGCTGGCGCTCGATCGCGCCCGCGCCATGGAGGCCCGCGAGGAGGCGGCGGTGCTCGCCAAAAACGAACAGCTGCGCGCCAACCTGCTGCGCTCCATCTCGCACGACCTGCGCACGCCGCTCACCAGTATTTCGGGCAATGCCGATGTGCTGCTCGACCAGGGCTCGACTGGCACCGCCGTGCTCGATAGCCAGACGCGCCGCAGCATGCTCCTGTCCATTCGCTCGGATGCGCAATGGCTCAACGCCACCGTCGAGAACCTGCTCGCCATCACCAAGCTCGAGGGCGGCGGTATGCGCCTGTCGACCACGCTCGAGCTCATGGACGATATCGTCGAGGAGGCGCTGCGCCACGTAAGTCCGGCCGTGCGCGAGCACGACCTTAAGGTGGTGGCGTGCGATGAGCCGGCACTCGTCAACGTCGATGCGCGCCTGATGGTGCAGCTGGTGGTCAATCTGGTGAACAACGCCATCACCTATACGCCCGCAGGCTCGCATATCGTGATCTCGATTAGCGTCGACGATGGACGCGTGGCGTGCTCGGTGGCCGATGATGGTCCGGGCATCGCACCCGAGGACCGCGAGCGGATCTTTGAGTCGTTCTATACCGCCAACCACGGTCTTGCCGACAGCCACCGCAGCGTTGGCCTGGGTCTTTCGCTCTGCCGCTCCATTGCGTTGGCGCATGGCGGTAGCATAGAGGTTGCCGCGGCGGACCCGCACGGCTCGGTCTTTACGATTGAGCTTCCCGTCGCCGACGTTTCGTTTGATAAGGAGTAGCGCCGTGCCGAACTCTGCCGTAAAACCGCTCATCTTGGTCGTTGAGGACGATCCCGCCGTCCGCAACCTTATCGTTGCCGCGCTCGAGGCGCACGGCTTGCGCCATATGGCCGTGGAGACCGCCCATGCCGCCATCGCCGCCGCCTCGTCGCAGGCGCCGAGCATTGTGCTGCTCGATCTGGGCCTGCCCGATATGGACGGCGTCAAGGTGGTGGAGTCGGTGCGCGCATGGTCGGGCATGCCGATCATTGTGGTCTCGGCACGCAGCGAGGATGCGGACAAGATTCGCGCACTCGATGCCGGCGCCGACGACTATCTGACCAAGCCGTTTTCGGTCGAGGAACTGCTCGCGCGCATTCGCACGACGCTTAGGCGTCTTTCGTATGCGCAAACGGGTGGCGTTGCCTCCGAGGGCTCGTTCGATACCGGTGAGCTGCATATCGATTTTGATGCCGGCATCGCCACGATGGATGGCGAGGAGCTGCATCTGACGCCGATCGAGTACAAGCTCCTGTGCCTGCTGGCGCATAACGCCGACAAGGTGCTGACGCACCAGTTTATCCTGCACGAGATTTGGGGCACGGCAACTAAGAGCGATCTGGCGAGCTTGCGTGTCTTTATGGGCACGCTGCGCAAGAAGATCGAGTCCGACCCCGCGCATCCGCGCTATATCCAAACGCATGTGGGTATCGGCTATCGCTTGGTCACCCAAGGCTAGATCGCCAACCACCATCCCAATATGAGTTGCGGTGAAATAGTTCCTGTTTGCGCCTTTACCAGGCATTTTTAGGAACTATTCCACCGCAACTTTGTTTATTTGCCCTTGGGCTTGCTGGCGTAGAACTTCTTCTTTTTGGGCTTGCCGTCGGGGGAGGGTTTGCCGGCAAAGTTGGACTTGCCGTTGCCGGTCTGCGCGTGCGCGGGCGTCGTTGCTCGAGGCTTGCGGGCCTCGGGGTTGCGCAGCTCCTCGGTTCGCTCGGCAATCTCCTCGGCGCTAAAGCCGACCTCGGCCATGGCGTCCTCGATGGGCAGGCGGCGCACGATATAGCAATGATGCACCTTCTGGTTGCGTGCGAAATCCTTGGGGATGGTCTGCGCCGTAATGTCCTCCAGCACGACGCCCGCGCGCGCGAGCTTGCGCGTCTCGGGGCGGAAACCGCGCAGGTTGCAGCTAAAGATGGCGTGGCCGCCCTGTGCGAGCAGGCGAGATACGCCGGCCAAAAGCTCAACATGGTCGCGCTGGACATCCCAGGTACGGCGGCCCATCTTGGACGAGTTCGAAAACGTGGGCGGGTCGACAAAGATCAGGTCCCAGCGGTTGCGCGTCTGGCGCTGGTCGCGAATCCAAGCGAGCACGTCATCGCGCACAAAGTGATGCTGCGGACCCACAAAGCCGTTCTGGCGCATGTTGCGCTCGGCCCAGTCCAGGTAGGTGTTGGAAAGGTCGACTGTCACGGTCTCCTCGACGCCGCCGTCTGCCGCATAGCAGGTGGCGGTGCCGGTGTAGGCGAACAGGTTGAGAAAGCGGCGCGCCTGTTTGGCGTGTTCACGCACCAGGTTGCGGGTGACGCGGTGGTCCAGGAAGATGCCCACATCCAGGTAGTCGTCAAAGTTGACGGCAAAGGTAAGGCCGCCCTCTTCGATGAGCGGCAGACGACGGCGCGCGATGTTGGCACGCTCGCCCGATGCGCCCTTGCCGGCGCCCTGCTTGCCGTACTGCGAGCCGCCGCGCGAACGCATGCGGGCCTTGGCGTGCACGTGCTCGGCCGGAACATCCAAGATGAGCGGCGCGATGGCCAAGATGTCGAGCATGCGGGCCTGGGCAAGCGCGGGGTCGATGGTCTTGGGCGCGGCGTATTCGGCGATGACGAGCCAGCGGCCCGGCGTCTGCGGACAGCCCTCGTACAGGTCGATGGCGGCGGAGTAGTCGGGTAGGTCGGCATCGTAGACGCGGTAGCAGCTCACGCCCTCGCGCTTGGCCCACTTGCGGCGCAGACGGGCATTCTTGCGCAGGCGGTTGGCGAACTGCTCGGACTCCGGGATGAGCACGGGCAGCGGCTTGCCGTCGCCCAGGTCGAGCGTGGCAGCAGGTTCGGGCATGGGGGCGTCGGCGGCTTTGTCCACGGCGTCCGCGGTCTGTTCCTCGGCGTTTGCACTGGTCGCAGCATCGAATGCCGCGGCGGCGTGGTCGAGCGAGGGCCAAACCTCAAGAGCCGCCTCCTCGTTATTGGGCATGACGGCGATGGAGCGCGCAGACTCGGCATGGAGCGCGCGGGCCATAAGTCCATCGCGGGTGAGCGCGGCGACCGGCGCGGCGGTAAGCTCGGGCGCGCGGCGCAGCTCGCCGATGAGTGTCATGGCGTCGTGCATGAGCGAAAGCGGGGTCTCGGTGGTATCTGCGACCACGGCGGCACCGGCGACGGCGCCCGCGTGGTCCAGTACGGTGGCGGACTTGGCGGCGCAAAAGTCGACAAAACGCTTGTAGCCGGCACACTTGACCATGCGCTCGGCAGTCTTGCGGGCGGCGGGGTCGATGTCTACGGCCACGATGCGCGCCTGCCGCTCGCGCGCTGCCGCCTCGCGCTCGCGCGCCTCGGCAAGCAGCTGCTCCCACAGGGCGGCATCATGCAGCTGCCAGCCCTCAAAACCCCAGTGCTCGCGTGCAAAACCCGGGGCGCGGTCAGTCAGAATGTTCACGGCTTCCAGCAGCAGACCGCCGCCGGCGCACGAGGCGTCGACCAGCGTGGGCAGGGCTTCGTTCTCGTAATCGTCGGCCGTCAGCTCGCGCTCGCACAGTGCGGTCCAGCCGACCTGCGCGAGCACCAGGGCGGCGTAGTCGGGGCGCAACACGTGCGCGCCCTCGCCGGCACGGGTCGCCGCGGGCGGCAGGCGCTTGAACAGCGGGTCGCCCGAAAGGTCCAGGCTTATGCTCGCGCGGCGCTGGCGCAGCGAAAGCAGTAGGTGAACATCGGGGTCGGCGGCATCGACGTCGGCGCGACGGCCCGTGGTCTCGGCCAGGCGGTCGCACAGCGCGTCCTTGGCGCGCAGGGCCGAGAAGCGCGTGTTGCGCAGCTGCTCGGTCACGCCGCGGGCGGTAATGGCGATGGTGGCGCCGGGGCGGATGATGGTCTCCCAAGCGATGTCGTAAACGCTATCGTACAGTTCATCGGCATCCTGCGCCTCAAAGCGCCCGAGTACCACGAACACACGGCTCGCCAGGCGCGACCACAGACAGGCGCGGTAGCCTTCTTCGAGCTCGCCCTCAAATGTAGCGCGGCCCTTCAGCCGGCGAACATGCGAAAGCCCGAGGCGTTTAAGCTCATCGGCGAGTGCGGACTCAAAGCCCTCGGGGCAGCTTGCGTAAAATTCCATGGGTGACCTCTCTGGTTGCGTCGCTCCATTATATAAAGGATGCTTCGTTTGCCCTTATCCTCGAAAGGAACTCATATGATTGATGCGTGTCCCAAACCCGCTGTGCTCTTTTTTGACGTGGACGGCACGCTGACGTCGTTCGATCCCGACGATATGACCGATAAGGACTTCAATGCAGTCCATCCGTCGAAGGCTGTTGTCGATGCATTTGGTCGTCTGCGCGACGCGGGACACCAGGCATTTATCTGCACGGGTCGTCCCTTGTGGCTGATTGCCGATGGCCTGCGCGCGCTGAACCCGGCGGGTGTCGTTGCCATGGCGGGAGCGACGCTCGAGGTCGAGGGCCGCGTGGTGCATGAGGACTGCTTTGACGAGGACGTTATTGAGGAGCTTGCGCGCCGTATGGCCGCGGCAGGGATTGAGGCCTTTTTCGAGACCAACGTGGCTACTTTTGCCCTGGAACCCGCGGGTGTTGAGCAGTCGTCTCTGATCGGCACTTCTGTGGTGCACAGCACCGAGGAAATGCGCGTCGACGGCAGTCTGCGCGTGGGCAAGGTATGCCTCAATGTGCCCAGTTTGGCTCGCGTAGCCAACGATGACGGCTTTATCGATCGCGAGTTTGAGCTGTGCAACACCGGTGGCCAGAATCGCGAGCTGAGCCCCAAGGGCATTGACAAGGGCGTGGGCGTGGCGCGAGCGCTGGCGTATCTGGGCCGCGAGGGAAATGCACGCACCTTTGGCTTTGGCGATTCGGGCAACGACCTGGGCATGCTCGCCGCCGTCGAGACAGCCGTGGCCATGGGTAACGCCATGCCCGAGGTCAAGGCGGTCGCCGACTACGTGACCGACGATGTCGCACGCGACGGTACCGTCACAGCGATGCAGCATTTCGGCCTCATCTAATGAATCCCGCGTTCTGACGTTTGCCCAAACTGCGACTCTTTGCTTTTGCATGCTCAATCGATTTATCAATCCAAACACTGAGGTGTTTATACCGTTCGCCGAGAAGATAAAAACCCGCAGCTCACGCCTTGATAAACATAGGTAAAGTGTTTAGCAGTTTATCGGCCGTATGCTAACGAAAGGAATCAGGCAGATGGCAATCAAGGTGTTCGCTGACGGTGCAAACCTCGAAGGCATGCTCGACATGTACGAGAACGGCAACGTTCAGGGTTTCACGACCAACCCGTCCCTTATGAAGAAGGGCGGCGTGACGGATTACCGCGCGTTTGCCAAGGAGGTCCTGACCCACATCACCGATGTGTCCGTCTCGTTCGAGGTCTTTGCCGACGACGTCGAGACCATGGAGGTCGAGGCGCGCGAGATCGCTACCTGGGCCGAGAACGTCTACGTCAAGATTCCGTGCGTGACCACCAAGGGCGAGTCCACCGCCGAGTTGGTCCGCAAGCTTTCGGCCGACGGCATCAAGGTCAACGTCACCACCATCTTTACGCCTACGCAGGTCGACGAGATGGTCGAGGCCGTTGACGCCGAGACGCCGTCTATCATCTCGCTCTTTGCCGGCCGCATCGCCGACACCGGCGTCGATCCCATTCCGTTTATGACGGAGTCGGTCAAGAAGGCCGCCGCCAAGCCCAACTGCGAGGTCCTGTGGGCGTCCACGCGCGAGCTCATCAACATTTACCAGGCGGAAGGATGCGGTTGCCAGATCATCACGGTGCCCAACAGCATCCTGGCCAAGCGCAAGAACATCGGCCGCGACCCGTACGAGGTCTCGCTCGATACCGTGCGCGGTTTCGCTAAGGATATCGCCGCTTTGGGCTTCCATATTCTGCCGTAACGCGAACACTGACTACGCCGCGGGCTGCTCGTCCCGGCCTTTCCTTTCCCTATCGCTCACGCGCTTCGCGAGGGTCGCGCTAGGCAAAGGAAAGGCCGGGGTTGCCGACACGAGCTTGCCAACAAGTTGACGCTTGGCTTCCATATCCTGCCGTGGGCAAAGGTACCCCCGCCCGCGACGTGCAAAATTGAGAGTATTCAGCAAGGTAAAGGCTTTTACCAGTTAATCGAAGCACGGAACGACCCCCGTTTTGGCTCTGATGACGCTAAAACGGGGGCTGTTTTTTGCTTTTTCGTTTCTGAGGGACATCCGGAACGGCGGAATTTGCAGAATACTCGCGATTTTGCACGCCGCGAGAGGGGGGACCCTTGCTTTAGGCGGTTTACTTCCCCTGCACCATGGTGAGCGAGATTTTCTTGCGGTCGCGATCGACCTTTTCTACCCACACCTTGACCGTGTCACCGACGCGCACCACGTCGCTCGGGTGCTTGACGAAGCGGTTGGCCAGCTTGGAGATATGCACGAGGCCGTCCTGGTGCACGCCCACGTCGACGAAGGCGCCAAAGTCCACGACGTTGCGCACCGTGCCCTTGAGCTCCATGCCGGGCTCCAGGTCGTCGATGGAAAGCGCCGAGCGGCTAAAGACCACCTCGGGCGCGTCGTCGCGCGGGTCGCGACCGGGCTTCTTGAGCTCGTTGACAATGTCGATGAGCGTCAGGGTGCCGCAGTCCAGGTCGCTTGCCAGCGCCGAGATGCTGCCCAGACGGCGCTCGATGTCGGGCACGCCGCCGCGGCTGAGCTCGCTGGCTTTAACGCCTGCGCGCTCCAGGACGGCCGTGGCCACCTCGTAGCTCTCGGGGTGGACGCTTGTCGCGTCGAGCGGGTTCTTGCCATCGCTGATGCGCAGGAAGCCCGCGGCGTTGAGATATGCCTTGGGTCCCAGCTTGGGGACTTTCTTGAGCTGGCGGCGATCGGTAAAGGCACCGTTTTCCTCGCGGTAGGCCACGATGTTCTTGGCCACGCTTGGCGTGATGCCCGATACGTATCCCAGCAGGCTCGCGCTCGCGGTGTTGACGTCGACGCCCACACGGTTGACGACGTCTTCCACCACGTGGCCCAGGGTGCGCGAAAGCTCGGTCTGGTCAAGGTCGTGCTGGTACTGGCCCACGCCGATGGACTGGGGCGGAATCTTAACGAGCTCTGCCAGCGGGTCCTGCAGGCGGCGGCCCAGGCTCATGGCGCCACGAACGGTGACGTCCAGGTCGGGGTATTCCTGACTGGCGAGCTCGGAGGCGGAGTACACCGACGCGCCGGCTTCGTTGACGATGGTGTAGCGAAGGCTGGGCGCCTGCTCGGCGATGAACTCCGAGACGACTTCCTCGGTCTCGCGGCTGGCAGTGCCATTGCCGATGACGATGGTGTTGACGCCGTCCTTCTTGACGAGGCGGGCGAGCTCGCGCTTGGTGCCGGCGACGTCGTGGCGCGGCTTGGTGGGATAGACCACGCCGTGGTCGAGCAGCTTGCCGGTCTCGTCCATGACGGCGACCTTGCAGCCGGTGCGGTAGCCCGGATCGAGCGCGAGCACGCGGGCGCCGCGCACGGGGCGTGCCGAGAGCAGGCCCTCGAGATTCTTGGCAAAGACGTTGATGGCCTCGGTCTGGGCGCGGACGGTGAGTTTGGCGCGGGCCTCGCGCTCCAGCGAGGGAGCCATGAGGCGCTTGTAACCGTCGGCGATGGCGGCGTCAAAGACGGGAGCGAAGACGCCTTGGCGACGGGGCCAGCGGCTGCCGAGGCGCGCCGTGGCGGCGGCGCCGTCGACGTTCACGCGCACACGGAGCTTGCCCTCGCGCTCACCGCGGTCGATAGCCAGCACGCGGTGGTTGGGTATGCGGCGCAGCGGCTCGTCAAAGTTGTAGTAGGGCTCGTAGGGGGTCTTCTCCGCGGGATCGGTGGCTTCGACGACGATATCGGCAGTGTTTTGCGTAAAGGCGCGCAGGTCGGCGACGTTCTCCGGGTCCTCGGCTACCGTCTCGGCCACGATGTCCGCCGCGCCAGCGAGCGCCTTCTCGGGCGTGTCGAAGCCGGCCTCCTCGTTGACGTATTCCGCGGCGGCGTCGAGTGCGCTGCCCTTGGCCGACGCCTGCATGATGATCATGTTGGCAAGCGGCTCCAGGCCTGCCTCGCGGGCCTTCTGTGCGCGGGTCATGCGCTTTTTGCGGTAGGGCTTGTAGAGGTCCTCGACACGCTGGAGCTGCGTGGCCTCGCGAATTTGCTGTTCGAGCTCGGGCGTAAGTTTGCCCTGGGCGTCGATGAGCAGAATGACGTCCTCTTTGCGCTGTTCAAGATTGCGCAGGTAGGACAGGCGCTCGTCGAGTGCGCGCAGGGCGACGTCGTCCATGCCACCCGTGGCTTCCTTGCGGTAGCGCGAGATAAAGGGGATGGTGCTGCCCTCGTCGATGAGCTTGACGGCTGCCTCGACGTTGGCGGCCTTAAGGTTGAGCTCGCGGGCGAGCTGGGCGATAAGATCCATGGGACTCCTTGCGTTTAAGGTGCGTTTGCAGCACAGGGCTACCAAGGATACCACCCGTCCCAAAAGGCTGTTTTGGGGCCGCGCCACGAAAACGGCCTATCTACTACGTTTTACCCGTAGGGGCTGACCATACCTGGGTTTTCCGAAAGACGGCTAGCCGTTTACCTGCACTGATAATTGTTCTCGGGGGAAGCGGGCACTGCGGGGCGCGGCAACGGCGCGCGATTTCCGCGTCGCAGCGCTACCCTGATGCTGAATG
>JAGZDZ010000026.1:0-35450 GCA_018368535.1 Collinsella sp.
GCGAGGGGGCGGCTTTGTAAAGCCGGTTGTCCCCACCCGCATAGCGGGTGGTTTCTGATGCGGCGCGCTGCGCGCCCCGCACAGGCTAAAGCCTCTAAACAAAAAGGGTCCCGCACTTGCGGGACCCTTTTCAAGTATTTATGCGGTTCGTGATTAGTAGCCCACGATGCCCTGCGGGAAGAAGAACATGCACAGCACGACGCACACGGCAAACACGACAGCCATGATGACGGTCAGGCGGTCAAGGTTCTGCTCCATAACGCCCGTGGCAGAGCTGGAGTTATACAGCGAGCTGGCAATCATATCCGAAACGCCGGTACCCTTACCGGAATGCATCAGGACGAGAATCGTCAGCGCCACGGCAGAAACAGCCCAAACGACAAACAGAAGAATCTGGAACGGACCCATAGATAAGCTCCTTAATAGAACAGTTCAAACTCCAGTACTGTACCACAATCCCTCGCTCTCCCCTACCTGCCACTCAAGGACGGGGTGGAAATGGCAGAAATACCAAAAAGGGGGTTGTCCGGTTGTGGACAACCCCCTTGCTAGAAAACGGTATTTGTTTTCTATTAGGCCTCGGTGGCGAGCACGCGACCCGTCATCTCGGCGGAAGGCTCAATACCAGCCATGGTGAGCATGGTCGGAGCGATATCGGAAAGACGGCCGTCCTCGATACCGGTGAGCTTGGCCTTCTCATCAACGATGATGAACGGCACGCGGTTGGTGGTGTGAGCCGTAAACGGATGCTTGGAGCCGTCGGAAGCAACGTCAAACATGTGATCGGCGTTGCCGTGGTCGGCGGTAATCAGTGCAAAGCCGCCCTTGGCGAGAATCGCCGGGACAACCTTGGACAGGGCATCGTCAACAGCCTCAACGGCCTTAACGGCAGCGTCGAAGACACCGGTGTGACCAACCATGTCGCAGTTCGCGAAGTTCACGATGTAGAAATCAGCGCGATCCTCGTTGATGGCGGCGACGAGCTTCTCGGTAACCTCGGGAGCGCTCATCTCGGGCTGCAGATCGTAGGTAGCAACCTTGGGGGAAGCGACGAGCACGCGCTCCTCGCCCTCCTTGGGCTCCTCGATGCCACCGTTGAGGAAGAACGTCACGTGGGCGTACTTCTCGGTCTCGGCAGTGTGCAGCTGCTTCAGGCCATTGGCGGCGATAACGTCGGCCAGGACGTTCTCGGGGAACGTCTTGGGGAAGGCGACCTCGACGTCAAACGTCGGATCATACTCGGTCATCGTCACAAAGTGCGAAAGCTTGATCTGCTCGCGCTCAAAGCCGTCGAACTCCTTGTCCGTGAACACGCGGGTCATCTGACGAGCACGGTCGGGACGGAAGTTGAAGAAGATGGCCGCGTCGCCCTCGTGAATGCCCTCGTTGTGGGCAGCGAAGGGCTCGACGAACTCGTCGCCGCGCGGGTCCTTCTCGTAGTAGGCCTTGATACCGGCAACGGGGTCGGTATCAGCATCGGACGCGTTGACCATGACGTCGTAGGCGCGCTGGATGCGCTCCCAACGATTATCGCGGTCCATGGCCCAATAACGGCCCGAGACGGTGGCAACGCGAGCGTCGCAACCGGTCTCCTCGGAGATCTTAGCCAGGAAAGCGCAGAACTCACTCATGTAACCGGCACCGGACTGCGGGTCAACGTCGCGACCATCCATGAAGGCGTGGACGCGAACGGTCTTGACACCGTGCTCGGCAGCCATCTTGACCAGAGCCTCGACGTGGTTCATGTGAGAATGAACACCGCCAGGGCTCATAAGGCCCATGAGGTGGAGAGTCTTACCGTCAGCCTTGACATCGTCCATAGCCTTGACGAAAACCTCGTTCTTGGCGATGGAACCGTCCTTGATGGCATTGTTGATGCGCGAAAGCTCCTGGAACACGATGCGGCCGGCACCGATGTTGAGGTGACCCACCTCGGAGTTACCCATCTGGCCGTCGGGAAGGCCCACGTCCTCGCCCGAAGCACCGAGCGTGGTGTGGGGGTACTTCTCGTACAGGCCATCAAGGAAGGGCGTCTTGGCAGCGGCGACGGCGTTCTCGCCATCGGCCGGAGCAAGGCCGCAGCCATCCATGATAATCAGGAGTGCAGGAAGATGACGTTGTGCCATATGTCCTACTCGCCTGCCTTGACGACCATAGAGGCGAAGTCGGCAGCCTTGAGCGAAGCGCCGCCCACGAGGGCGCCGTCAACGTCGGGCTTGGCGACGAGCTCGGCGATGTTGCCGGGCTTGGCGGAACCGCCATACAGCACGCGGATGCCGTTAGCGAGCTCCTCGCCGAACATCTCCTTGAGGGTCTCACGGATAGCACCGCAGACCTCCTGAGCGTCCTCGGCGGTAGCGGTCTTGCCGGTGCCGATGGCCCAGATGGGCTCGTAGGCGACGACGACCTGCTTGGGGCAGGTGATCTCAAGACCAGCAAGGCCAGCCTTGACCTGGTTCACGACGTGCTCGACATAGGTGCCAGCCTCGCGGACCTCGAGGGACTCGCCGCAGCAGAAGACGGGAACAAGGCCGGCGGCAACGAGAGCCTTAGCCTTCTTGTTCTGGTCCTCGTCGGTCTCGTGGAAGTAGTCGCGACGCTCGGAGTGACCGATGATGCAGTAGGTGCAGCCAGCGGACTTGAGCATGTCGCAAGAGGACTCACCGGTGAAGGCACCCTTGGCCTCCCAGTACACGTTCTGTGCACCGAGGGCAATGGGGGCAGCCTGAATACGGTCATGAACCGTGGTGATGTCGATGGTCGGAGGGCAGACGAGCACCTCGACGCCGGCCGGAACCTCGGGCAGAGCCTGAGCCAGCTCGTCGGCGAGCTTGGCGGCCTCGGCGACGTCGTTGTTCATCTTCCAGTTACCAGCGATAAGAAGGGTGCGATTAGGCATCGAGAAGCGCCTCCACTCCGGGCAGGGCCTTACCCTCGACGAGCTCCATGGAAGCGCCACCACCGGTGGAGATCCAGCTCATCTTGTCGGCCAGGTTGAACTTGTTGACAGCTGCGACAGAGTCGCCACCGCCGATGATCGAGGTGCAGTCGGCCTCGGCGACAGCCTCGGCGATAGCCTGGGTGCCGTGAGCGAAGTTGTCGAACTCGAAGACGCCCATGGGACCATTCCAGAACACAGTCTTGGCGCCCTTGACGGCCTCGGCGTAAAGCTCCTCGGTCTTGGGGCCGATGTCCATACCCTCACGATCGTCGGGGATAGCGTCGGAAGCGACAACCTCGGGGACAGCGTCCTCGCCAAAGTGATCGGCAACGCGGTTGTCGATGGGGAGCAGGATCTTGACGCCCTTCTCCTCGGCCTTCTTGAGCATCTCGCCAGCGCGCTCGACCCAGTCCTCTTCCTTGAGGGACTGACCGACGGACAGGCCCTGAGCCAGGAAGAAGGTGTAGGCCATACCGCCACCGATGATCAGGGTGTCAGCAGAGTCGATGAGGTGATCGAGAACGCCGATCTTGGAGGAAACCTTGGAACCGCCGACGATGGCGACGAAGGGGCGCTCGGGCTCGGCGAAGATGCCGGTCAGCGTGTCGACCTCCTTCTCGAGCAGGAAGCCGGCGACGGCAGGCAGGTAAGCGGCGGGGCCCACGACGGAACCCTGGGCGCGGTGAGCGGTGCCGAAGGCATCGAGAACGAAGACGTCACCATAGGAAGCGAGCTTCTTGGCGATCTCGGGATCGTTCTTCTTCTCACGCTTATCGAAGCGGACGTTCTCGAGAACGAGGACCTTGCCCGGCTCGACGGCGGCAACAGCCTCAGCAGCCTTCTCGCCGTAGGTGTCGGCGACAAAGGCAACGTCGAGACCAGAGAGCTCGGCGAGCTTCTTGGCGACAGGCTCAAGGGAGAGCTCGGGCTGGAAGCCGGTGCCCTCGGGACGGCCGAGGTGGCTCATGAGGATGACGCGAGCGTTGTGCTCAACGAGATAGTTGATGGTGGGCAGGGCAGCCTTGATACGGGTGGTGTCGCCAACGACGCCATCCTTGATAGGCACGTTGAAGTCAACGCGGACGAGAACGCGCTTGCCGTCGACATCGATGTCGCGAACGGTCTTCTTGGTAAAGGCCATGTTTGCTTCTACCTTTCGTACGTGTCTGCCTCCCATTACGGCAGACGATTTCTTATAAAAAGGGCGCGACCTTAGGGTGTAAGCCCTATAAGGCCGCGCCCTTCTTTAGACGCTCAACGAGCTATTCGCTAAAAGCTAAATTAAGCAACGAACTTCTCGAAGTACTTGATGGTGCGGACCATCTGAGAGGTGTAGGAGTTCTCGTTGTCGTACCAAGAGGTGACCTGAACGAGGGTCTGACCGTTGCCGAGGTCAGAGCACATGGTCTGAGTGGCGTCGAAGATGGAGCCGTGGGTCTCGCCGATGATGTCGGTGGAGACGATGTCGTCCTCGTTGTAGCCGAAGGTCTCGGAGATGGTGGCAGCGTAGGCCTTCATAGCGGCGTTGACCTCGTCGACGGTGACCTTCTTGTCAACGACAGCGTAGAGGTTGGTGATGGAGCCGGTCGGCGTCGGGACGCGCTGGGCGGCACCGATGAGCTTACCGTTGAGCTCGGGGAGAACCAGGCCGATAGCCTTGGCAGCACCGGTGGTGTTGGGGACGATGTTAACGGCGCAGGCGCGGCTACGACGCTTGTTGCCCTTGCGCTGCGGGCCGTCGAGCGGCATCTGGTCGCCAGTCCAGGCGTGAATGGTGGTCATGATGCCGGACACGATGGGAGCGAAGTCGTTCAGACCCTTGGCCATCGGGGCGAGGCAGTTGGTGGTGCAGGAAGCAGCGGAGATGATGTTGTCCTCAGCGGTCAGCGTCTCATGGTTGACGTTGTACACGATGGTGGGCAGATCGCTGCCAGCCGGAGCGGAGATGACGACCTTCTTGGCGCCAGCGTTGATGTGGGCCTGAGCCTTAGCCTTGCTGGTGTAGAAGCCGGTGCACTCGAGAACGACGTCAACGTCGAGGTCGCCCCAAGGCAGGTTGTTGGCGTCGGCCTCCTTGTAGATCTTGATCTCCTTGCCGTCAACGGTGATGGAATCCTCGCCAGCAACGACCTCGTGATCGCGAGCGTAGTTGCCCTGCGTGGAGTCGTACTTCAGCAGGTAAGCGAGCATATCGGGAGAGGTGAGGTCGTTGATAGCGACGATCTCGGAGCCCTCATGACCGAACATCTGACGGAAAGCCAGACGACCGATGCGACCGAAGCCGTTAATAGCAACCTTTACTGCCATTGTGTCTCCTTTCGTAAGGCCCCCGCGAGCTACAGCGCCCGCCGTTGAGGCCCACAAACTAACCACTCGCCTAATATACCTTTTTTTTGACTTGAATTTCACGAGAATGCTCGAAATTGAAAATCAAATTTACGTTAAAACGTTTTAAAGACTAAAATAGCAGTTAAATCCATATATAAGTCGATACTTCAAACTACCTGTTTGCTTCAATGAGCTTTTCAAGCCGTAAAACACGATGGTAGAGGGCCGACTTCGACAAGGGAGGGTCAGCCATCTCCCCCAAATCACGCAGTGACAGATCGGGGTAGCGCTCGCGCAGGTCGCAAAAGACCGCCAAGGCATCCGGAAGCGCATCGCGAAGGCCACGCTGCTCGAGCTCATCGATCAACGCAAGCTGATGCTGGGCGGCACCGGCGCTTCTGGTCTGGTTGGCGAGCTCGGCGTTCACGCGACGGTTTACGTCGTTCTTAACCAATTTGACCGCGCGCGCTTCCTCGATCTCGGCAACGCTGCGCTTGGCGCCGACCAGCTTTAGGAGCTGCTCGATCTCCTCGGCGCTCTTAATGTACACGGCATATGACCCCCGCCGCGCATTAACACGAGCATGGACCCCAATCTGCTCCAACAGATCGCAAAGCCCCTTGGCATATTGCTCGCCCTGCACCGCGATCTCCAAATGAAAATCGCCGCGTGGATCGGCCACGAAGCCGCCCGCGATGAGCGCGCCGCGGATATAGGCAAGCCTGCAGCAGGGACGGGCAACGATATGTCGGGGCACGCCGGCGACAAGTCCTCCCCTGCGGTCGAGGATGCCCAGCAGCACCAGAGCCTTATCCAGGTCTGGCTGATCAGGCAAGGTGATGAGGTAGTTTCGAACCTTATGCAATACAGATTTACGAACGGTGAATTCCGTTTTGAGCTTAAGGATGCGATGCGTCAGTGTGATCATCGTGCGCGCGACGGCGCCCGTCTCGGTCGCGACCGTCAAACGATACCGCCCGGAGCCGGCCAGCGAAAGTGTACCGCTCACACGCGTCAGGGCGGCAAGCGTCGACAAATCGCAGTATTCACATTCGGGTTCGCAGCGCGCGAGTTCGTCACGCACCTCGGCGGTAAACGACATGCAGGCCTATGCTTTCGTGTTGGCGCGCGACAGGTCGCGGTGGGAAATGCTCACGTGATATTGAGCGCCTTCCAAATAACGTGCCGTGGCCTCGGCGATGGCAACGCTGCGGTGTTGACCGCCCGTGCAGCCGATGGCAATAGAAAGCTGTGGCTTGCCCTCCGCGATATAGCCCGGCATCACCGTATCGAGCAGCTGCGTCCAAGCTTTCCAGAACTCCTGGGTCTTGGGATGGTCCAGAACAAAGTCGGAGACCTTCTTATCGAGACCGGTCATGGTGCGCATCTCGGGATCGTAGAACGGATTGGGCAGGAAGCGAACGTCGATCATAATGTCCGCCTCAACGGGCATACCGTGCTTAAAGCCAAACGAGAACACGTGAACGTCCATGAGCTGCTGGTCGGACAACTCGGAGAACGCCATGCGCAATTTGTTGCGCAGGGCAGAGGTACGCAGGCGGCTCGTGTCGATGATCATATCGGCTCGGTCGCGCACACCCTGCAGCTGCAGGCGCTCGCGCTGAATCGCATCGGCCGTAGTCTCCCCCGGCTTGGCAATGGGATGGCGGCGGCGGTTTTCGCTATAACGACGGATCAGCACCTCGTCAGAGGCCTCGAGAAACACGATGTCACAGCTCATCTCGCGCTCCTCGAGTGCGGCAACGGCATCGAGCAGCTCATCGAACAAGCCCTGGCTGCGCAGGTCACAGGTGACGGCGAGATGCCTGCCCACGCCCGTATTGATGCCGACGAGCTCGGCAAGCTGGGCGATGAGACGCGGAGGCAGGTTATCGATGCAAAAATAGCCCATGTCCTCGAACACGTGCATGGCCTGTGTGCGGCCCGATCCGGACATTCCGGTGATGATGACGATATCGGGGATGCGCTCCGAGCGCTCCGCCGCATCCATGGCATCTCCCTTTTGCATGTGCTGCCTCCCGAAAACAAGCGCGGGACCCAGCAACCCGGATCCCGCGCGGTCAATTGCCTATATTGAGTATACCGCCCCGAGCGGATACGAGGCCTGTCTTACGCCTCAAGTGCAGCCTTGAACCAACTCGTAATACTCGTGGGGTGCGTGATGGCGGTGCCGACGACAACGGCCCAGGCGCCAGCATCGATCGCGGCGCGAGCCTCCTCGGGCGTATGCACGCGACCCTCGCAAATGATAGGAAGGCCGGGGAATTCCTCAGTCGCCTGACGCAGGAGCGGCAGGTCGGGGCCATCGGCCATGGTGCAGTCGATGGCGGCGACGCCGTGAGAAAGCGTGGTGGATACCAGGTCAAAGCCCATATCAACAGCACGGCGAATATCCTCGATGGTGGCACAATCCGCCATCAGGAGCACACCCTCCTCGTGCAGCGGGCGGAAGGTATCCTCGACCGTCTTGCCATCGGGGCGCGGACGATCGGTGGCGTCGATCGCCACGATATCGGCACCGGCAGCAACGCAGGCGCGAGCGTGACGCAGCGTCGGCGTGATGTAAACGCCCTCGTGCCCATCCTTCCACAGGCCGATGACGGGAACCTCACAGCGACCCTTAATGGCGGCAATGTCGGCAAGGCCCTGGCAGCGAATGGCGGCGGCGCCGCCGAGCTCGCAAGCGCGAGACATTTGCGCCATGGTCTCGGGCGTACGAAGCGGCTCGCCCATATACGCCTGAACGCTCACGACGAGCTTGCCCTTCAGGGACTGGATCAAAGGATCAACGGTCATGTTCGACTCAACCTTTCTCAAAACAGCCTTCTGAGACACCGCACCTTGACGTTCAAACCGTCGCTCGCGTACCGAAGTACGCTTCGCTCCTCTTTCACGTCAATCTGCGGCACCTCAGAAGGCGCACTTGGTAGTTATGTTTACTTCAACGAGGCAAGAAGGTGTTCGGCGGCACCGATAAGCGGCGCATCGCCCTCCAGAGAACCGATGAGGATCGGCGTGTCCTGAAGCGGATCCAGCGCCTGGCTGGCATAGCCCTCGTGTACCGAATCCTTCCACGTCTGCGAACGCCAATCGGGACCCTGGTGAATCACGCCACCCGAAAGCACGATGACCTCCGGATCCAGAATGTTGGCGAGCGAGCCCAAGCTGGCACCCAGCGCAAAGCCGGCATCATGGATGACCTCGGTCGCCTTTGTGTCGCCCGCACGGCACAGGTCGTTCACGTCACGGCCGACCGAAGGACGGCTGGGGTCGACGCGGCCAAAACGCTCATCGTACATACGACCAATGGAAGTGCCCGAAGCAACCGACTCAAGATGACCAGAACGTCCGCAGGCGCAGGGAATACCGGCGGCAGCCGAGCACTCGATGTGGCCCATATGACCGGCGGCACCATGGAAGCCCTGCATCACGCGGCCGTTCTCGACATATGCGCCGCCGATGCCCGTACCGATGCCCAGACACAAGACGGAGAACTTGCCCTTGCCGACGCCCCAGTGGGCCTCGCCCAGAGCATGAGCCTGCACGTCGCCCACCACGGCAACGGGGAGACCAAGGTCCTCGCGCAGACGCGGCCCCAACTGAACGCCGGACCAGCCGGGCATGATCTCGTTAGCATACGCGATGGCGCCCGTCTTGGGATCGACGACGCCTGCGGCACCGATACCGACACCGAGGACCTCAACATCGGGATTCGCCTCAAGAGCGGCCTTGATGGACGCCTCGATACGCTGGAAGACGGCCTCGCCGCCCTCCTGGGCCTCGGTAGGAACCTCGGCCTCAAATACGGGATGGGGCACGCTGCCGTCAGCCGGATACTCCATAATGGCAGTCGCAATTTTGGTGCCGCCGATATCGACGGAGCAAACGTACTTGTTCTCCATGTCGCTCTCCTTAGGAGATAAAAACAACTACAGGAAATGCGCCGTCAGGCTAGCCGCCACAGCGCGGTAAAGGTTTTCCAGGTGCCCGAGGTTGGGGTGAAAGTGGTCGGGCGTTGACCTAATGGGTCACGCCCGACCACTTGAGCCCCAAGATCGGGTGCCTGGGGAAGCTTTACAGGAGACCGTTGTCCTGGAGGACCTTCTTAATCGCCTCGACGTTCTCGCCGGTCATGGCCTTCACCGGGCGCGGCATGGTCGGGCTGTCGAAGATGCCCATGAGATTCATAGCGGTCTTGAAGGCACCAACGCCGCCGGCATAGCCCTGAACGCCCGAGGTGACATCCCAGATGTGGGAGATCTCGTTGAGGCGATCCTGCTCGGCCTTGACGGTAGCCCAGTCGCCGGCCTGAGCGGCCTTCCACTGACGCACGTAGCCCTCGGGCTCAACGTTAGCGAGACCCGGGACGGAACCGTCGGCGCCACCGAGGTAGGCGCCGTCGACAACAACCTCGTGACCGGTGAGGATGCTCATCGGGTGGCCGTTCTTCTCGTTCTCCTGAACGAGGTAGCGGAACGAGATGTCATCGCCCGAGGAATCCTTGACGCCGGCCAGGACGCCCTCGGCGCCGAGCTTGGCAAGGAGCTTCCAGGGGAGCTTGGTGTGGACGCACACGGGGATGTCGTAGGCGAAGATGGGCAGGTCGAGCTCCTCGTGCAGGATGCGGAAGTGCTCCTCGACCTCGGTCATGCCCTGCAGGGCATAGAACGGGCAGGTGGCGACGAGGGCATCGGCGCCCAGCTCCTGGGCGACCTTGCCGTGCTCGATCATGCGCTCGGTCTCGGTGTCGATGATGCCGACCAGAACAGGCACGCGGTGATCGACGATGCGCACGGCCTCGGCGATGATCTGACGACGACGCTCGTCGGTGGAGAAGACGACCTCGCCCGAGGAGCCCAGGAAGAACAGGCCATCGACGCCGGCATCGATCATGCGGTTGATGCTGCGCTCAAAGGAAGTAACGTCGAGCTGGTGGTCTTCGGTATCGGGAACAACAACAGGAGGGATAACGCCGGTGAATTTCTGAGTTGCCACAAGAATCTCCTTAGTTGTCTGGCGGGCGACCCTATGCCACCCACTCTTGTTGGCAGTGTCCAGGCCGTCTAGGCCAAAGAACACGGGTAGAACGTTTGGTTAAAGAAGTCGACGACTTCGTTTTCGAACGCATTGATGCGCTCGTGAGCGTATTTGGCATAGATGATATGCCTCCGGTCACACTCAAGACCGTTGAACACGGCAAACTGGCCCTTGGGGTCGCTCACGGTATCCATGAGCGAAGTGCCCATGAGCACCGAGCCGCGCACCCGAGACGACAGCGCCTCGAGGCCACCGGGAATTGGATTGGCAACCGCCGTACAGGCAAGGCCCCGCTCGTCCAGAGCAGAAACCGCCAGCGCGACTCCGCCGCCAAGGCCCTCGCCCCATGCAAAGATGCGGTCGGGGTCCATGCCATCAAGATTGCGCGCAACCTTCGCCAACGCGCAGCCCCAACGGACGCGCTCGACAAAAGCGGGCGAAGCAATTCCCCGCTGCAGGTCGTCCGCACCAGCCACATCGTCATCCAGCGCGAGGACGGCATACCCCATGGCGGCAAATCTCGTCATGTGATGCCAGCCGCGCACAGGCCGATCGATGTCGTGGAACATCAGGCACAGCGGCACGCGCTCAGATACTCGGGCACGACCGACAGGCTCAATCAAACGAGCGTGGACCGCATCGTCACCGAGCTTAAAGGAAACCTCCGAGTAACGGGCGCAGTGGTTAACAAAGTCAATCGCCGTAATGGCCAGACCTTGAATCTCAAGATTCGAAGCGCATGCCTCTAAATCAGAAACACCTGTTTGGACATCACCGTGCCAGTCCCGATATTCTGCGAGCCTTGACGAAACCGTTCCAGGAATTCCCACGAGCCCGGGGACTATCAGCTCGTCAACATTGCTCTCGCACTTAGACATGAGCCTCCTCTCCCTTGCAGAAAAACGGAATGATCAGATCATCAAAGTCCTGAATCTCCTCGTGGCCAAAGCCCTCAAAGAACTCATGACGCTTATCGCAGGTCAGGTTGTTGTACACCGCAAACTGCGTTGCCGGCGGACAGACGATATCGGCCGTACCCGTGCCAAACAGCACGGGGCACTTGACCATGGGGGCAAAATTCTTGGAATCGAAGTACGCCAGCTTGGCATAGGCTTCGTCAATACGAGTCGAGTCCTCATCAAACCAGCGAGACCAATAGCGCAGGCCTTCGTAGGCAATGTCGTCGGCATCCAAATCCCAGACCAGGCGGAAATCCGACAGGAAGGGATAGAGGATGGCGGCACGATTGATAAGCTCGCTATTAAGCGCACAGGTCGCAATACCCAAACCGCCGCCCTGCGACGCGCCGTTCACAAACACACGGGCAAGATCGATGCCCTCGAGCTCACGAACAATACGGCACAGGATTCGAATATCTTGGTGTAAGCGGACATAGTAGAGGTTGGCCGGGTCGCCGTCGATGCCGGCGACGATATGCCCGGCAACCGTTGTGCCCTCAAATCCACCAATGTCCTCGGAGGGACCTCCTTGGCCGGGGCAGTCGAGGGCGATGAGTGCCATGCCCATGCCCGCAAACGACGCCTGCTCAAACCAGCTGCGGCTTGCACCCGGATACCCATGAAACTGAAGCACCAATGGCACGGGCTCGTCCGAGACGGGTTTAAGGTACTTGGCATGCAGGCGAGCGCCACACATGCCGGTATACCAGAGGTCGAAAAGCTGGCAGGTCGCGGCATCGGTGACCGATGCCGTCTCGATCGCATAGTCAAGCCCGACGGCGTCGGCCTCGGCCATGCGATCCTTCCAAAAGAGATCGAAATCTGATGGACGGGGCATGGCGCCTCGATATTCACCAAATTGATGTTGTAGCTCCTGAGCACTTGGCATGGCTCGTGAACCCAACCTTTCGAAATCGCAACGGAGGTGCGCCCGGCAAGGGAACCGGGCGCACGGGAGGGAAAGCGAGGTTACTCGCCGAGCTTGGGATGCAGCAGCGACGGCGCAGCGCCGAGCAGCATCTTGGTGTAGGGGTCCTGGGGGTGCTGGAAGACCTGCTTGGCCTCGCCCTGCTCGACGATCTTGCCGCCATTCATAACGATGATGTCGTCAGAGATATAGCGGACCGTCTGGATGTCATGGCTGATGAACACCATGGCCAGGCCGAGCTCCTTCTTAAGGTCAGTCAGCAGGTTCAGAATCTGCGCGCGGACCGAAACGTCCAGAGCCGAGGTGGGCTCGTCGGCGATGATGGCATCGGGGTTCAGCGACAGGGCACGGGCAATTGCGACGCGCTGACGCTGGCCGCCCGAAAGCTGGCCGGGAAGAACCTCGGCAGCGGAGCTGGGCAGACCGGTGAGCTCCAAGAGTTCCTTGACGCGCTTCTCCTGCTCGGCCTCGGTACCCAGGTTGTGGACGCGCATGGGGTCGAGCAGCTGCTCGCGAACGACCATGCGGGGGTTGAGCGCCGTGGCCGGGTTCTGGAACACGACCGAGATGACGCGACCCATGTGGCGACGGTCCTCGGCGGTACGTTTGGTAACGTCCTTGCCCTTAAAGTAGACCTTGCCGCTCGTGGGGGCCTGCAGGCCGCACATGACGTTAGCGGTGGTGGACTTACCGCAACCGGACTCGCCGACGATGCCGATCGTCTGACCGGGCATGAGCTTAATCGTTACACCCTGGACGGCGTGAACCAGGTTGGGGTGCAGAATCGAGCCGGTACGGGTCCTAAAGGTGACGTGGACGTCATCAAGGAAGATGATCGGCTCGACGCCGTTGACTGCGGTATCGCTCATCTACATCACCTCCGCGTGAGGGGTCAAACCATTTGCCTTGAGCACCTCGTCGGGGAGCTCGGAATAGAAGTGCTCGGTGCCGGGCACGCGCTTGAAGACCGGACGGGTATCCAGGCCAATACGCGGATGGCTCGAGCGGGGTGCGAAGCGATCGCCCTTGGGGAAATCGCGCGGGCTGGGAACGGCGCCGGGGACCTGGTGCAGACGGCCCGAGCCGCTCTCGATGGACAGAACGGAGCCCAGAAGACCGCGGGTGTACTCGTGGATCGGGTTGGTGAGCAGCTCCTTGGTGGGTGCCTGCTCGATAACCTGGCCAGCGTACATAACCGTGATGTTATGGGCAACCTCGGCGACCAGAGCCAGGTCATGCGAAACAAAGATCATGGCAAAGCCGAGCTTGGCCTGAAGATCGTTGAGCAGCTTGATGACCTGCTTCTGGACGGTAACGTCCAGAGCGGTCGTGGGCTCGTCGCAGATGACCAGCTTGGGGTCGCGGGTAAGGGCCATAGCGATCAGGACACGCTGACGCTGGCCGCCGGAAAGCTCGTGCGGATAGCTCTCGAGCGTGCGCTTGGGATCGAGGCCGACGAGCTCCAGGAGCTCCTCGGCGCTGCGGGTTCCGCCGCGCTTGGTGAGCTGCTTCATCTGGGCAGAGATGAGCATGGAGGGATTAAGCGAGGACAGGGCGTCCTGATAGACCATAGCGATATCGGTACCGCGCAGGCCGAACCACTCCTTCTTGCTCATCTTGAGCAGGTCGCGACCCTCCCAGAGAACCTCGCCGGAAAGATGCTCGTCATCGTCGGTCAGGCCCATGATGGCCAGCGTGGTGATGGACTTACCGCAACCGGACTCGCCCACCAGGCCCATGGTCTGACCAGGACGAACGTCAAAGTTGACATGGTCGACGACGTTGATATCACCGTGATGCTCAAACTGGATGCAGAAGTCACGGACCGAGAGAATCGGCTCAACGGACTCGTCGGGCACGTGGCGATCGTCACGCTTGAGCTCGACATCGCGCAGGGCGCCAAGGCGAGCGGAGAGGGACTGGGCCTGCTCCTTGTAGGCGCGAACGGGGTCGGAGACCAGCAGGTCGGCCTCGCGACGCTTGGAGGAATCGGTAGGATCCAGGGCAGCGGAGGGAGCAGCGGCCATGGCGTCGGTAATGCCCTCGGAGAGGATGTTGAGCGCCAGGCAGGTGATCATGATGGCTAGGCCCGGGAACAGCGCCTGCCACCAACGACCGGCGAGCACGCCGCCGCGGGCGTCGGCGAGGATGTTGCCCCAGGTAGCGGTGGGCTCCTGGATACCAGCGCCGATGAAGGTCAGCGAGGCCTCGAAGATGATGGCGTCGGCGACCAGGGTAACGGTGAAGACCATGATCGGGGCGATGCAGTTACGCAGAACATGCTTAATCAAAATCCACGGAGCCTTGGCGCCGGAAACGATGACCGCGCGGACATAGTCCTCGCCGTACTCGGACACGATATTGGCGCGTACGATACGGGCAATCTGCGGAGTGTACATAAAGCCGATGGCGAAGATGATCGACGGCACGGAGTTGCCCAGGATGGAGACGAAGACGGCCGCGAGGGCGATGCCCGGGATGGACATGATGATGTCCAAGATACGCATGATCGTCTCGGAGACGGCCTTGCGCGAAACCGCTGCAAGGGCGCCCACGACCGAGCCGCAGACCAGAGCCATGGCGGTGGCGCCAAAGCCGATAATCAGCGAGTAACGACCACCGTAGAGCATACGCGACAGAATGTCGCGACCCTTATCGTCGGTACCGAAGATAAATCCGTTGCCGGGAGCCTGGCGAGCCGTAAAGATCTCGACCGGGCTATAGGGGGCAAGAAGGGGCGCCAGAATCGCAGTCAGGGCGACCAGCACCAGCACGACGGCGGCAATCTTAGAAGACAGCGTCATCTTCTTCCAGCCACCGAGCTTGAGCCCCTTGGAGGCAGCCTTCTCGAGCTGCTCGGTTTGCTTCTCTCGAATCTTTACCATAATCTACACCGTCCTGATGCGCGGGTTGATGAGCAGGTAGAGCATGTCAACCACGATGTTGATGATGATGAAGGCAAGAGCAACGACGATGACGACGCCCTGAACCAGGTTCGCCTCGTTGCCCTGAACGCCCTGCAGAATCGCGGTGCCCATGCCGGGGAGGTTGAAGATAACCTCGATGACGACGGCGCCGCCCATGAGGTAACCGATCTTAAGACCGAGGGTGGTGACCGGGGTGATCAGCGCATTGCGAAGAACGTTGATGCCGACGACGACCTTCTCGGGAACGCCGGCGCCGCGAGCCATACGGACATAATCCTTGTCGAGCTCCTCGACCATGGCGGTACGCACGATACGAGTCATCTGGCCCGTCAGCGGAAATGCCAAGGCGATAGCGGGCATGATCATACGCCCCAGATAGCCAACCGGATTCGTGGTGAAGTGAGGCAGAGCGCCCGATGCCGGGAGCACCTTAAGGTAGGAAGAGAACAGCAGGATCAACAGAACGGCAAGCCAGAACGACGGGGTTGCCAAGCCGGCGATGGAAAAGACACGGATTACTTGGTCCGGCCATTTGTCGCGATACAGTGCCGCGATGACGCCGAGCAAAAACGAAACGACCGCACCGATGGCAAGACCGATGAAGGTCAGCTGCATCGTGACGGGCAGGGCCGTGGAGATGCGCTTGGCAACGGAGTTGCGGGCAGCACCATAGGTGCCCATGTCGCCATGGATCAAATCGCCCATATAGCGCACGTAGCGCACGGGCCAGGGGTCGTCCAGACCATACTTCTCATGGTACTCGGCAACCGCCTCGGGCGAGGCACCGTCACCCAACGCCGTGTAGGCGGGGTCGGTCTTGGAGAACGACATAAGGAAGAACACCAGGACGGTGACGCCCAATGCCATGATCGGCAGCGCCACAAGACGCCTTCCAATCAAACGTAGCAAGTTGTTCACGTTCTCTCCCCTTTCTTTTGTCGGTAGGACCAACTGGTATATGAGTACGGATACTCATTACAAGACCCGAGCGACATCGTTGCCGCCCGGGTCTTTGTTTCAACTATGAGGATACGGTCCCAACGACCGACATCCTGCATATAGACTCAAGCGAGTCTTACGCCTTGACGGTCGCAACGCCCCTGAAGGACATGCTCGTCGTGCCGATGCCCTTGAAACCATCGAGGGCCTCGCCATTGGGCGCAGTGGACGGATCGTCCCAAGAAGCGGAGACGGTCTTGACGTGGACAACGGGGTACAGAACGGCGTTGTCGGCAATGATGTCGAAACACTCGTTCCACTTCTTCTGCTGCTCGTCGCCCTCGGCGGCAAGAGCCTCGTCCATGAGACCGTGGAGCTTCTGCCACTCAGCGGACTCCTTCCACGGGCAACGGGTCTGCATCCAGACGTTGTCGCCGTACCACCAGTTGAGCAGCAGGTCGGGGTCGGCGCCGAAGCAGGAAGGATCGCCAGGGGCAAGGAGGATATCGTAGGCCTCGCCGCCGTCGATGGCGGCGTAGGTGGCCGGCGAGGTATCGGTCTGGATGGTCACATCGAAGCCGAGAGCGTCGAGGTCGTTCTTGACCTGGGCGGCCATGCCCTTAATCTGCTCGTTGTCGGTGGTGCGCAGGGTGATGGCACCCGGGGTGATGCCAGACTCCTCGATGAGCTTCTTAGCCTTCTTGGTGTCGGTCTTGTACACCGTGGAAGCCTCATGATAGTTGGTGAAGCTCTTGGGCAGGTAGCAGCTGGCAGCGGTGGCAAGGCCGGCGAAGGTGTTGCTGACCATCTTCTCGGTGTCGAGCGCATACATGACAGCCTGACGGACCTTGACGATGTTCCAAGGCTCCTTGGCGACGTTGAACATGATGAAGCGGGTGCCGAAACCCTGAACGTTGTCAATCTTGCAGCCGGCGCTCTCGAGCTGGTCGACGGCGTCAGCGGTAACGAGCTCCATAACGAGCGTGGAGCCCTCCTGCTGAGCGGTAACGCGAGCAGTGGGGTCGGTCAGGATGCTGTACTGGATCTTCTTATCCTCGGCAGCATACTCACCGTTGTACTCGGGGTTGGGAACCAGGGTGATCTCGGTATCGGAGATAGAGTCGTACATCCAGGGGCCGGAGCCGATCGGCTGCTTGGCGCGATCCTCCTCGGTCTGGGTGGCCGGGGTAACGCGGACGATGGCCAGACGATCCTTGAGCAGGGAGAAGTTGGGGACCTTGGTCTTGACCGTCACGGTGCTGGCGTCCTTGGCCTCGATGGACTCGAAGGGCTGGAAGAACGGAGCATAGGTAGCGGAAGCGGCGCAAGCGGTGTAGGAGGCAACGACATCGTCAGCGGTGACCTCGGTGCCATCGGAGAACTTGGCGCCCTTGCGGATGGTGACCTCGAAAGTGGTGTCGTCCACAGACTTGGGATCGTCGGTGGCGAGCTCGTTGAAGGTGCTGTAGTCGTGGTAATCGATGCCGTAGAGGCCCTCGACGACGTGCCAGTTAGCACCCAGGCCCACAGCGGAGCCGGTGCTGGCGGGATCGAAGCTGGACGGAGCGTAAGCGGAACCAGCGGTGATCACGCCGCCGCCACGGTTGGCGGAATCGGTGGAGCCGGAAGCGGAACCCTCGTCGCTAGAGCTGCCACCGCAGCCAGTGAGACCAAGGCCGGCGACAGCAGCGACGCTGCCGGTGAGGCCGAGGAACGAACGCCTGGACATACCCTTGTTGATGATGGCCATGTCTTCTCCTATCAATAGAGAATCTTACTCGGGAGCACCTAGACTTGCCCCCGCGCAACTTGCGGACGATATATACCTTACCTACCGACGAACCCAACTGAGGTGCCGCGCTCGGCGACCGATACATACATACGCTTGAACGGTATTTACTACCGTTCACCGAATTCATTGACAAATGATTCGCCAGACAGTATGTATCGACGAGGTGAGATATCAGTCTTCGTCAACCCGCAGGATAGCAGGGTTGTTCACCATGACTAGTCAAACGTTTTAGCGTTAATAAAACCCGAAACCAGCATGCAATCATGGCGAAATAAATGGTTGAAAATCACGCAATCATGTATATCAGTAGTTTAGGCTCGTGTTTAGCTATCGGAATGGCCAGCCGCCGCCTCGGCGCGCTCGGCATTCCACGCAACGAGCGCCTCGTGGACCGCCTTGGCAACATCGGCAGGTATGCCGCGAACTTCCGCGATCTCTTGCTCGCTCGCCGCGCGCAAACGCTTCATCGAACCAAAATGGCGCATAAGGGCACGTTTTCTGGTGGGTCCCACGCCTGGAACGTCATCGAGTACCGAAACTGTCATGGCTTTATCGCGCAACTCACGATGGAATGTGATTGCAAAACGGTGCGATTCATCGCGCACCTGTTTAATTAGATAGAGCGAAGCAGACCCGGTCGGCAGCACGACGGGAGTCTCGTCCCAAGGCACAAAAACTTCCTCATCGGCCTTTGCCAAGCCACAAACTGGTATATCGAGCCCAAGAGCCTCAAGTTGCTTGATCGCAGCGGTCAATTGCGGCTTACCGCCATCGACAACGAGCAAATCGGGGCGCGAGCCAAAGCGCTCGTCGGCCATGCGCTCGGGAGCATAGCGTCGTCCCAAAACCTCGGACATCGACACGAAGTCGTTTGCCTCGTCCAATTCGGCCTGAATTTTAAAACGACGGTACTGGCTCTTGTCGGCGCGTCCGTTGGTAAACACCACCATCGAGGCGACGGTAAAGGTTCCATGCAGCGTCGAGATATCGAAGCACTCGATACGCATCGGCGGCGCCGGCAGCGCCAGCGCGCTTTCGAGCTCCAGGAGCGCTTGATTGGTGCGGTCGTCAGCGTACCCCGTTCGCATCATGTAGCGCATGAGGGCATGGCGCGCATTTTTGGATGCCATATCGAGCAAACGGTGCTTTTCGCCACGCTGCGGCCTATGGAGATGGCAGGAACGCTCGCGCTTGCCTGCAAGCCACTCCCCCAGCGCCTCCGCATCCTCAAGCTCGACAGAGAGGTTTATCTCAGCTGGAATATCGGCCGTCTCGTCGTAATAGCGCTTAAGAAAGCCCGACTGGAGCTCTTCCTCGTCAACATCAAGACCCTTGTCAAGAATGAACTCGCAGGTTCGAACCGTTCGACCCTCACGCACGACAAAGACGCAAGCGGCGGAGATGGTCTCCTCGCGATAGAAACCGATGACATCGATATCGACACTGGAGGGAAAAACGACTTGCTGACGGTCGTCCAGACCCCTGATGACCTCCAAACGACGTTTGACGCGTGCCGCGCGCTCAAAGTCGAGCGCCTCGGCGGCATCCGTCATCTCGGAGGTCAGCTCATCGACGACATCCTTGCGATGGCCCGACAAAAAACGTTCGACACGTTTGACGTTCTTGGCATAGTCCGTAGGAGAAATCGCGCCGACACACGCACCCGGGCCGCGCCCGACATGGTAGTCAAAGCAGGGACGCCCGTTTTGCGCGCAAATCATATTGACGATGTCTTCCTCGCCCCTGTGGGACTCGACGATACGACGACAACGACGCCACTCCGCACAGGATGCGGAGCAGATGGGGATAACCTTGCGCAGCGTATCTATCGTCTCACGTGCCGCACGGCTATCGGTATAGGGACCAAAATAACGCGTTCCCGGCTTATGACGCTCGCGCGTATATTTGATAGCGGGATACAGGTCGCCCTTTGTAATGGCGATAAAGGGGTAGCTCTTGTCATCCTTGAGGTCGACGTTAAAGTACGGATGGTACTGACCAATCAAATTGCGCTCGAGCACCAACGCCTCGTGCTCGGTCTCCACCACGATATAGTCAAAGCTCGCCACCAGCTGCATCATCAGCGGGATCTTTTGACGCTCATCCTGCAGTGTCACGTACTGGCGCATACGGGAACGCAAGTTTTTTGCCTTGCCCACGTAGATGACATCGCCCTTGGCATCCTTCCAAAGGTAGCATCCGGGCTGTGTGGGAACGCGCGAAACCTGCTCGGCAAGCGTTGGAATGTTGTCGTGACCGGCCACACGCACCTACTTGCGACGAAGCAGCGCCGAGACCTCAGGCATCTTAAGGACGACGGCAAGGCCAAAGGTAACAGCAAGCGAGACGACACCCGCAACGCAAACGTAGCCAAGAGTAATCAGAATCGAGCCGCCAAGTGCCCCGACAAAGTGTTCAAGCACCCACATGACGCCGGCGCCTGCGGCAGCACCTAGACCACCGAGCAAAAGGCCAAAGAAACCGCCATGCAGGATAGATTTGACCTGAAGGCCACGCAGGCGACGACGCAGCCACCACAGCGAACAGCCGACCAAGATCACGTAGTCGACAACATACGAAAGCGCGATTGCCGGCATACCGAAGCCCAGCACAACGCCAAACAGCAGAACCGAGCCGGCCTGGCCGATGGCAGAATACAGGCAATAGCGGCTATAGGGCTTCATGTCGAGCAAGGCAGAGAAGCTCTTCTGCATCAACACGACCACGCCGTAGAGCGGCAGCGAGAGCGCTAGGTAGACAAGGTACTCGGACACCAGCGCCACTCCGGATTCATCGAACTTGCCAGCACAGTAGATCATGTTGAGCGGACGTGCGAAGACAATCAGGTACAGTGCGAACGGAATCAGGAAGAACAGCATCTGGGCGACGCCACGCGAAATGCCCGTGCGTACGCTGTCGTAATCCTTCTCCTGTGCGTCGTGAGAGAGCTCGGTATAGAGCGCCGTCGAAAGCGAGGCGGCAATCAGCGCGTAGGGCAGCGTGTACCACAGGCGCGCATAGGCGATGACGGAAGGACCAGTCTCGGGCTGGACCACCAGCGCGGCAGCGTTGGTGATAGAAGTCGAGACAAACATGCACACCGTGGCGAGCAGCGTCGGGATACCGAGCGCAATCGTCTGGCGCAGCGCGGGGTCCTTAAAGTCGATATGGATATGGGGATGCACGCCGTGCTTGCTAAGCGCGGGAATCTGACATGCCATCTGAACAAAGACACCGAGGGTCGTACCGGCCGCAATCAAGATGATGCCGGCACGTTCGCCAAACTGTGCGGACACGGGCGCAAAACCCATAAAGCTCGCAATGACGATCACATTGTTGAGGACCGGGGCAAACGTCGACCAGAAGTAGTCGCGGTGTGCGTTGAGAACGCCCGAGAACACCGAGCCCAAACCATAAAACAGAATCTGGATGGCAAAGAAACGGAACATGAACGCAGCGGTATCCATGCTGCCGCCGTCACCCGAAAGGAACGATTGCGTCCAGATAAAGCCCGGGGCGAACACGGTCCCCAGCAACGAAATGCCACCCAGCACCAAAAGCAGAATGCCGAGCAGGTTGCCCACGTACTCGTTCGAGGCCTCGCGACCCTGCTCACGCCTCACGCCCATGTACACGGGCAAAAACGCCGTCACGAGCATGCCGCCCATCACGAGTTCGTAGAGCATATTGGGCAGGTTGTTGGCGACCTGATAGGAGGACGAAAGTAGCGACATGCCGATAGCGGCCGCCATTGCCCACGTGCGGATAAAACCGGTGACGCGAGACACAATGGTCAGGATGGTCATAAGCCCGGCGGAACGACCAACCGTGGAGTAGTCCGACGAGCCCATGTCGTCAGTGTCATCTCGCGACGAAGAAGCTTCGGATGAGGGTGTCTGAGGCGCAGATTCTTTTGCAAAATGAGCTCCGCGCTTCAATTCTTCCTGCGCCATCGCTCAGTCCTCTCTCGTAATCGCGGCAACCGTCGCCCCGCAAAATGCAATTAAATCATCGGGTGCAAGCTCGAGCTGATAACCACGCTTGCCTCCCGAAATAAAAATGGTATCCCAAAGGACACATGTCTCATCAATGAGCGTCCGGTAGCGTTTTTTCATACCGACCGGGCTGCAGCCGCCGCGAACGTAGCCAGTCGCCGCAAGCAAATCCTTCACATGCATCAAGGCCAAGGACTTCTCCCCCGCGGCACGCGCGGCGGACTTTAGATCGAGCTCGTCGGCAACAGGGATACAGCACACGACATAGTCGTTGGACGGTGTCACGCAGACCAAAGTCTTAAATCCTTGACCGGGCTCCTCGCCAAGCTGCTCCGAAATCGCGACACCCAGGCCCACCGACTCATCACCATCGTCTTCGTACGTATGTAGAACATAGGAAATGCCGGCGCTTTCCAGCTCGCGCATCGCATTGGTTTTTGGCGTCTTTACAGCCTTTGCCATGACATATCCTTTCCCTCGCATTCGGACGCAAGGATTAAGTATATGTCCAATTCGGCTGCATACGTCACTTCGGCACAGCAAGCGCCATCGAATCACAAGGAGTCGATGGCGCCCATAAACTGAATCGCCTATTTATTGAGCATCAAGTTGAGCCTGACGCTCCCGGTCACGCCTGAGCAACGGCGCCAAAAACTTGCCCGTATAACTCTGCGGACAGTCCGCAACCTGCTCCGGTGTGCCCGAAACCACGACGGTTCCGCCGCCGTTACCGCCCTCGGGACCCATATCGATCAGGCGGTCGGCAACCTTGATGACATCAAGGTTGTGTTCAATCACCAGCACCGTGTTGCCCGCATCGACCAAGCGCTGCAGCACATCGAGCAGCTGGCGGACGTCCTCAAAATGAAGGCCGGTCGTCGGCTCGTCCAAAATATAGAACGTCTTGCCCGTCTGGCGTCGATGAAGCTCCTTGGCGAGTTTCACACGCTGCGCCTCGCCGCCCGAAAGCGTCGTGGCGGGCTGGCCCAGGCTCACGTAGCCCAAGCCTACATCGTACAGCGTCTGGAGCTTGCGCTTAATCTGCGGGATATTCCCAAAGAAGGCCAGCGCCTCGGTGACGCTCATGTCGAGCACGTCCGAGATGGTCTTGCCACGGTAGGTGACCTCGAGTGTCTCGCGGTTGTAGCGTTTACCGCCGCAAACTTCGCAGGGAACGTAGATATCAGGAAGGAAGTGCATCTCGATCTTGATCTGCCCGTCGCCCTTGCACGCCTCACAGCGCCCGCCACTCACATTAAAGGAGAAACGACCCGGCGAGTAGCCGCGCGCCTTCGACTCCGGCGTACTCGCAAACAGCGCGCGAAGATCATCCCACAGGCCGATATAGGTAGCAGGGTTGGAACGCGGCGTGCGGCCAATCGGCGACTGGTCGATATCGATAACCTTATCGATACACTCGATGCCCTCGATTTTCTTATATGGACCCACAGGGCGCGTCGAACGGTGAATGGCATTCGTAAGGGCAGGCGCAATGGTATCGGTAACCAGGGAGCTCTTGCCCGATCCCGACACGCCGGTAACAACCGTAAGCGTACCAAACTCGATTTTGGCAGTAACGTTTTTGAGGTTGTTGGCTCGAGCGCCCGTAATTTTAAGGCAGCCGCGACCGGGCTTGCGCCGTTCATCAGGCACCCGGATCATTCGTTTGCCGGTCAGATAAGCGCCCGTCATCGACTCAGGACACGCCATGATATCGGCAGGCGTTCCCGCCGCGACTACGTGTCCGCCGTTGACGCCGGCGCCGGGCCCCATGTCGATCACGTAATCGGCGGCACGGATTGTATCCTCGTCGTGTTCGACGACGATAACGGTATTGCCGATATCGCGCAGGCGCTCGAGCGTCTTGATCAAGCGCTCGTTGTCACGCTGATGAAGACCGATCGAGGGCTCGTCCAGAATATAGAGCACGCCCATGAGACCCGCGCCGATCTGCGTTGCCAGGCGAATACGCTGCGCCTCGCCACCGGAAAGCGTCGCCGAGGCACGATCGAGCGTCAGATAGTCGAGTCCAACATCGACCAGAAAACGCAAGCGCTCCAGGATTTCCTTGACGATACGGCCGCCGATAAACTGTTGGCGCTCGGTGAGTTCCAGGCCCTCAAAAAACTCGAGCGATTCACGGCACGACAGGCAACAAACCTCGTAAATGGACTTGCCGCCCACGGTGACGGCGAGCATCTCAGGGCGCAAACGAGCGCCGTGGCAGCTCGAGCACGGCTCCTCGCGAATGTACTTCTCCAGGCGCGCCTTGGTGTTCTCGTTCGTCGTCTCGGTATAGCGTTCGTACAGGATGTTGCGAACGCCCGAAAACTTGGTATCCCACTGGCTGCGACGTCCGTCGAGCTTTTGGTAGTCGACCGAGATCTTCGTATCGCCCAGGCCATCCAAGAATGCACGACGCACGCGAGGGGGCAAGTCCTCCCACGGCGTATCGGTGCTCACCTTAAAGTGTTTGCAGACCGCAGCAAAAATCTGCGGATAGTAGTTCGAGTTGCCAAACAGGCTACCAAAGACTCCGTCAGCAATGGACTTCGAGGGGTCCTCGATCAACGCCTCGGCATCAACGGTTTTCTTAAAGCCCAGGCCGTCGCACTCAGGACATGCGCCATAGGGAGCGTTGAACGAAAAATCACGCGGCTGAAGATCGTCAATGGAGTGACCATGCTCCGGGCACGCCAAGGCCAACGAATACTCCAGCAGCTCGCCCTCGGTCCCCTCGGGAGCATCACGATCGGGCAGCATGTACACGTTTACATTGCCGTGAGCCAGCGCGGTCGCCTGCTCAACAGACTCGGCGATACGGCCCAGAGAGTTCTCACGGATCACGATGCGATCGACTACGACCTCGATATCGTGCTTGAACTTCTTGTCCAGATCGATCGGATCGTCGAGCGAGCGCACTTCACCGTCGACACGCACGCGGCTAAAGCCCTCGGCGCGAAGGTCCTCAAACAGTTTGGTGTACTCGCCTTTTCGCCCGCGCACCACCGGTGCCAGCACAAACGCGCGGCGGCCCTCCCCCGCCGCCAAGACCTTGTCGGCAACCTGGTCGGTCGTCTGACGCTCAATGACGCGGCCGCATTCGGGACAGTGCGGGGTGCCCACACGGGCGAACAGCAGGCGCAGATAGTCATAAATCTCGGTTACGGTGCCAACCGTCGAGCGAGGGTTTTTAGACGTCGTCTTTTGGTCGATCGACACCGCCGGCGAAAGGCCGTCGATTGAATCCAAGTCGGGTTTGTCCATCTGGCCCAAGAACTGGCGCGCATAGCTCGAAAGGCTCTCGACGTATCGACGCTGGCCCTCGGCATAGATAGTGTCAAATGCCAGCGAACTCTTGCCCGAGCCAGAAAGACCGGTAATGACCACGAGTTGGTCACGCGGAATGGAAACATCGATATCACGGAGGTTGTGCTCACGAGCGCCGCGAATAACGATAGAAGAATCAGACATGGAAGCTCCTTGCCTCCTATTGCATCGAATCATACTGTCGATGAGTTTAGCGCACTCGACGCGCACAGATGTTCGTAATACAAGATTCGCAGACCTTTAGCTTTGCGTATCGGATGCTTTGTTTCTCGAAATGCCGTGGAAAGGTTACAGTAATCTACTACTGAACTTAATTTGCTGTAACAGAGGAACGTCCATGACCGAAGATATCCCCCTTGAAATCACTTCGAGCGACATGGCCAATCTGCCCATATTCATCGCCGTCCTTATCGTGGCCACCGTCGTCGTGCGCGTGTATTTTTCAATCAAACACAATGAAAAGCCGCCCATTGCCCGCGTCTTTTGGTGCGCGACGCTCCTCATCCCGCTCGGCATGGTAGCTGCATGGATTACGAATCAATTGCTCGTAAATGAGGACAATTCCCTATGGGTCCTTTCTTATTCGGCGCTCGGTGCTGCCGCCGTCATACTTCTTGTCGAGCCCTTGGTTTCGGGACATATCGACCAAACCGATCTTGCGACGGGAACGGTTGCCTGTATTTGCCGTGACATCCTTGTCATCGCCGCTGTTTCAGCGCTCTCGTTCGTTTCACTCGAAATTGCCTGTAACGAAACGTTCTATCGCATTCCCGCCAACTCATTCGGGTTTTCCGTCGGGCTGCTCGCGACGGTTCTGCTCTCCCTTTATTTGCTGGGACAGCGTCATGGAGGCGTCATGGCCCTCGTGCCCGTCGCCTGTTGCATCCTTGGCATTGCCGAGCACTTCGTCATAACGTTTAAAGGCGAAGCCATCCTGCCAAGCGATATCTTGGCCCTCGGCACCGCAATGGAAGTGAGCGAGGGATACGAGTTTACCTTTACCGCCGGAATCGTAACCTCTCTCGCCCTGCTGGAGATTTCCCTGGGGCTTCTTTCGCTTATCCGACCGCGAAAGCTCCGTACGCCCACCCATGTCTTCCCCGCAATCGCCGCTAACCTCTGCGCTTTTCTGCTAGTGACCGTTGTGGAGCTCTCGGGCTTTTCCAGCATCGACTTGGAGCAGGCGCTGGATTTTTGATTTGACCGTTGGCAGCCCATCACCACATATACGTCTCAGGGTTTTATCACTTCGTTCACCGAAATGGCCAACGAGTTGCCCATTGAGAAGCCCGAAGGCTATACGCCCGATGAGGCGCAGAGCATCGAGCAGGAGCTCGCCGCCGCCTACGACAGCACGTATGGCTCGAGCGAGCAGCGCGCGGCTGCCGTTGCCCAGTTCAATGAAATCAAGCCGACGATTGTTGCCGTCATGAACGAGAGTTTTAGCGACCTTTCGTGCTTTGAGCAGCTCCAGGCGGCCGGGTACACCGGCCCCGCATTCTACAACTCGCTTCCCGACACACTTGTTCGCGGCACCATGCTCGCTTCGGTCACCGGTGGCGGAACGGCAAACTCCGAATTCGAATTTTTGACCGGAGCGACAACGGCCTTTGTCGGATTAGGCAAGATCCCCTATCAGCTGTATCAGATGAATGGCGTCAACAGCCTGGCAAAGGACCTTAAAGAGCTTGGGTATACCGCTACCGCTATGCACCCGCAAAACCCCGTCAACTACCATCGAGATAAGATCTATCAGCAGCTGGGCTTTGGAGACTTTCTTTCAATCGGCGATTTCGAAGGTGCGCCCTGTTACCATGCCGGCGTATGCGACTACGCCACCTACGACAAGATACTCGACCTGCTTAGAACCGACGAAGCGCCGCAGTTCATCTTTGACGTCACGATGCAAAATCACGGCGGCTACGACTATGGCACCGTTCCCGCCGAAGAGCTGACAAACTATTGGGTCGAGGGAGCCAGCGAGGGCGCCAATAGCGCGCTCAACACCTATCTCACCTGCATCAACGCATCCGACCGGGACCTCGAGTACTTTATCAACGAGCTCCGCAATATCGGCAGACCGGTTGTTCTTGTCTTTTTTGGCGACCATCAGCCGAGCGCCGCAACGACTCTCAACGACGAGCTGTACCCTCAGGAAGATACGGCAAGCCACGCTTTCCGTGTCTATCAGTCAACCTATTTCGTCTGGGCTAACTATGAAATCGCCGGCAATACCGAGCTCAACGTCTACGACACCGTCGGGGCAAACGAGATTGCAGCCATTACCCTTAATAAGATCGGCGCCCCGCTCACCGACTATCAAAAGGCCCTGCTTGCAACAAGGTCAGATGTGCCCACCATCAATGTCGCCGGCTATCTCGGTGCCGACGGGCTGCGCTACAACTTGGAATCTGAAGACAGCCCATACACCTCGACGATCGACAAGCTGCAGCGCATGCAATACCTCGAGTTCGCCAGCAAAGTTCAGTAAGCCCGCCCATTCGCTTGGGCCCATCGTATTGCAAGCACGCTCGGCCCAAATGCATCGCAAATGACTCCCGCTCGCAAACGAGGGTACAATGACGCTCGTGTCACACCGCGGGGCTCCGGCCCCAACATATACAAAGGAGTCAAACATGGGTTGCGAGCACGCACAGGCAGCCGGCGGGCAAACGTCGCCGTCGCAATTTGAGGAGAATACGCTGTCCGAGGTCAAGCGCGTTATCGCCGTGCTTTCCGGTAAGGGCGGCGTCGGCAAGTCATTCGTCACCGGCGCCATCGCCACGGAGCTTTCCCGCCACGGTCACAAGGTCGGCGTCCTCGATGCCGATATTACCGGCCCCTCTATCCCTAAGATGTTCGGCATGAGCGGACGTCACGTCCATGCCCTCGGCAATCTTATGCTGCCCGAAATCTCCGAGCACGGCGTCAAGGTTATGAGCTCTAACCTGCTGCTCCAAAACGAAACCGACCCCGTGCTCTGGCGCGGCCCGGTTATCGCGGGTGCCATCAGGCAGTTCTGGAGCGAAACCTCATGGGGCCCCATCGACTACCTGCTGGTCGACATGCCTCCGGGAACGGGCGACGTCGCCCTCACTGTCTTCCAGTCGCTGCCCGTCGATGGCATCGTCATCGTCACGAGCCCGCAGGATCTGGTCTCGATGATCGTCGCCAAGGCGGTCAACATGGCCGAGAAGATGAACGTGCCCATTCTGGGAATCGTCGAAAACATGAGCTATATCGAGTGCCCCGATTGCGGCAAGAAGATCGAAGTCTTTGGCAAGAGCAAGCTCCCCGAGGTCGCCGAGCGTTACAACCTCGAGATTCTAGGGCAGCTTCCCATCAATCCGGCACTCGCCGAGGCTTGCGACAAGGGCGAGGTTGAGACCGCACTGCCCGACGGTATGCTGCCCCAAGCCGTCTCTGCTGTCGAGGCCATTGCCCCGCACGAGACCGCCGAGGCCTAAGTGAACACAAACGCCTCCTATGACGTCTTGGTAATCGGCGGCGGGGCCTCGGGTCTCGCCGCCGCCATTACGGCCGCACGCGCAGGCAAAAGCGTCTGCATCGTTGAGCGCGATGTTGCCTGCGGCCTTAAACTCCTTGCGACCGGCAACGGCCGCTGCAACCTTTCCAACGAATCAATTGATTTCCAGCGGTACAACCACCCCGCATTCGTCGAATCCGTCATGGGTCTCCGGCCCGAGCAAGAGCTCGGCAGTTTCTTCTCCTCGCTGGGCATCATGACGACCTCCGAGGAGGGCCGGCTGTATCCGCGCTCCCTTCGTGCCGAATCGGTGCGCGATGCGCTTCTCAACGCTTGCAATCACCTGGGTATCACCTTGATCTGTGGAGCAAACGTTGCCTCGGCATTCAAAGCCCCCGAGGGCTGGGTACTCCAAATAGACCGTCCCGCGCGAGCACTCAAGGCAAAAAAGCACGACGACCGAAAATCGGAGGTTCGCTCGCTTCGGAAGGCGCTTGCCGACACCCCTCGCAAGAACGAGACGCTGCAGGCAAAGGCCGTAATTATCGCTACGGGCGGCAGCCCCGCCGACATCGCGAAGACGTTCAATCTTTCCCTCACACCGCAGCATCCCGTCCTCTGCCCTGTGTCGGCATCGGTCTTCGGCGACCAGACTGCGCTCAAGACGCTGGATGGCCTGCGCGTCCGCGCCCGTTTGACGCTCACCCGCAATCACGAGGAGCTCTGGCACGAAGACGGCGAAGTGCTCTTCCGAACCTTTGGCATTTCGGGCGTTGCTGCCTTTAACCTCTCCCGTCGCGTTCAGCGCGACGACACGATTCTGCTCGACGTTTTCCCCGACCTCTCCAAAGACGTGTTGCTCAATATGCTCAATCAGCGAGTTGCGTTGCTCGGCGGCTTTTCACCCCGCGACCCCCGCTGGCTCGACGGCATGCTTGCCCCACAGTTCTCTCACGTTGTCTGCACCGCATTCGAACAGTGCCACCCCGGGTCGTACGACGTCATCCATCTGGTCTCAATCCTCAAGCACTTTAAGATGCTCGTCGAGGGAACGACAGAGGAGCGTTCGGCCCAGGTCACGCGCGGCGGCGTGCCCATCGAGAGCGTCTCAGCTCCCAACCTCTGCGTGAGCAACGCGGCAGACGCCCCACTTTACATCTGTGGCGAGGCGCTCGACATCGATGCCGATTGCGGCGGTTTCAACCTTGCATGGGCTTGGATCTCGGGTATTCGCGCTGCAAGCAGCCTATAGCCGCGCAGTCTATAATCAAAACGCATTCGGGCCGTCTGGGACACCGGGCGGCCTCTTTCTTGCATCTAAGGAGACCTCGATGATCGAAATCACCCAAGTCCACGCGTCACTCGATGAGGCCGGCGACGAAGCCGCCTGCCTTGCTATTGGTAGACGCGCCGTCAAACGAGCCCTGCGATGCGAGGATTCCCAGATTAAAGCCATTGAGCTCCATCGCAAGTCAATCGACGCCCGTAAAAAACGAGATGTCCATTTTATTTTGAGCTTTCGAGTCGAGCTGACAAGCTCCCGACTCGAGCAGGAGGTGGTCGACCGCGTCGCCGAGCGCGACCGCTCGCGCATCCGCATGGTAGACGGCGAGGCTCCTTCATTCCCCAACCCTGTCCCAAATGCACCCAAGGGGCGTCCCGTCGTTGTCGGCGCCGGTTGCGCCGGTCTCTTCGCCGCCCTGACCCTTGCCGAAGCGGGCCTTAAACCCCTGCTCATCGAGCGCGGCGACCCCGCGCTTCGCCGCTCGGAAGCGATTGATCTCTTTCTTAAGGAGCGTATCCTCGACCCCGAAAGCAATATCCAATTTGGCCTGGGCGGCGCAGGGACCTTCTCGGACGGCAAGCTCAACACGGGAACCAAGAATCCTGCCCATCGACTGATTCTTGAGACCTTCGTCAAAGCGGGCTCACCTCGCGACATCCTGTGGGACGCCAAACCGCACATTGGCTCCGACATCCTACCCACCGTCGTCACCAACATTTCTCAGCACATCGAGCAGCTCGGTGGAACCGTCCGCTATCGAACAAGGCTCGTCAATATTCGAACCGATGAATCTGGCGCCATCACCGGCGTCGATGTCCAACCGCCCCAAGAAACCACAAGCGAGACAATCGCCACAAAGCACCTCATTCTCGCCTGCGGCCATTCCGCCCGCGACGTATTCGAGCTTCTCAAAGAACATGACGTTACCCTCGCGCAAAAGACCTTTGCCATGGGTGTGCGCATCGAGCATCCACAGCATGACATCGACCGTGCCCAATATGGCCCTTCGGCGGGACACCCGGCACTCGGAGCAGCCCCCTACAAGCTTGTCGCCCATCTCCCCAACGGCCGCAGTGTGTTCTCGTTTTGCATGTGCCCCGGCGGACAGGTTGTCGCGGCTTCTTCCGAGCAGGGCCATCTGTGCGTCAACGGTGCCAGCCTCAATGCCCGCGACGGGCGCAACGCAAATGCCGCCCTACTCGTCAACGTCACACCCGACGACCTTCCCGGCGATGATCCGCTCGCAGGCATTGAGCTCCAGCGCGCCTGCGAGCGAGCCGCCTATCGCCTGGGTGGCTCTAACTGGAACGCGCCGGCACAGCTCGTCGGAGATTTCCTTGCGGGGCGCGCCAGCACGGCACCCGGAAAGGTAAAACCAACCTATCCACTTGGCGTGACCTGGACGGCGATCGACGATGCCCTCCCGCAGCATATCGTCGAATCGCTTCGTTTGGGAATTCCCCTGCTCGGTAAGAAACTGCGTGGCTATGACCGCCCCGATGCGGTCCTCACTGGCGTGGAGACGCGTTCGAGCTCCCCGGTTACGGTCATCCGCGATCGAACATGCCACGCCGTGTCGACCCCGGGCCTTTACCCTTGCGGCGAGGGTGCCGGATATGCCGGCGGCATCATGAGTGCCGCCACCGACGGCATCCGTTGCGCTGAGGCGCTGATAGCAGACCTCTAGTGCACGAACTCTCGCGTCCGAACGACACAGGCCCCGAGTTCCACAGGGAACTCGGGGCCTGTTCACTACTTCCTGAATCGTGCACCCTGGCGTTTTCTGCCCGAAGCAAAGGTAGAGCCCTTGCGAGCCTGCGAACGCAAACGCTCAATCGTTTCGTCCTCAGATGCGCCCTCAAGCATCGCCCGAATCTGAACGACGGCATCGCGCAGACGCGCCGCCTCCTCAAAGTCCATGGCGGCGGAAGCGTTACGCATGTCTTCCTCCATGGTCTCGACAATCCGCACGAGCTCGTCATGCGGTAGCCCTTCCAGCTGCTCGGCAAGCGTTTGCTCGGGTGCCACCGTCTCCGGCGCGGCGCCCTCGCCGTTTTCATCGGGCGTATAGAACGCACCGTGACCCAGCGAATCGCCTCTCGAGCGTCCCTTCGAGCCCACAGTCTTTTCGGCCTCGGCAATAAAGCTCGAAATGTCGTTAATGGCCTTGCGGACCGTCTTGGGCACAATGCCATGCTCTTCGTTATATGCCATCTGAATCTCACGACGGCGCTGCGTCTCCTCGATGGCTTCTTTCATCGAATCGGTCACAACGTCTGCATACATGATGACCTCGCCGTCGGCATTACGGGCCGCACGGCCAATCGTCTGAATCAACGAACGGCGGTTGCGCAAGAAGCCTTCCTTGTCAGCGTCGAGAATTGCCACCAGCGAGACCTCGGGAAGGTCCAGACCCTCGCGGAGCAGGTTGATGCCGACGAGAACATCAATCTTTCCCTCGCGCAGCGTTCGCAGGATCTCGACACGGTCCATCGTCGCTGTATCGGAGTGCATGTAATTGACCTTAATGCCCGCATCAAGTAGATGGTCGGTCAGGTCCTCGGCCATGCGCTTGGTCAACGTGGTCACCAGCACGCGCTCCTTGCGGGCAACGCGCTCGCGAATCTCGTCCTCAAGATCGTCAATCTGACCGCGAACTGGACGCACGTCAATCTTGGGGTCGAGCAGGCCGGTCGGACGAATAATCTGCTCAACGTCGTTCTGGCTAACCCGCAGCTCATAGTCGCCCGGCGTGGCCGAAACGTAGATGAACTGGGGAATCCTCGCCTCAAACTCATCGAAGCGAAGCGGGCGGTTATCGAGTGCCGAAGGCAGACGAAAACCATGCTCCACCAGCGTCACCTTACGCGAACGGTCGCCTTCGTGCATGCCGCGGATCTGCGGCACCGTTACATGACTCTCGTCGATGATACAGAGCATGTCCTTAGGAAAGTAATCGATCAGGGTAAACGGCGGCTCGCCCGGTTTTCGACCGTCCAGATGACGCGAGTAGTTCTCGATACCGTTGCAAAAACCCATGGTCTCGAGCATCTCGAGATCATAGTCGGTGCGCTGCTGCAGGCGCTGTGCCTCGAGCAGCTTATCAGTCGCCTTGAGCTCGGCCACACGCTTCTCGCACTCTTCGCTGATTGATTTCAGAGCCGCTTTGACCTTAGGCTTCTCAGTCACGTAGTGCGAGGCCGGCCACACGGGAATGGCCTCGTACTCACGCAGCATCTCCCCGGTGACCTCGTCGATCTCGGCAATCAGCTCGACCTCGTCGCCAAAGAACTCAAACCGCAACGGATGCTCGGCATAGGGCGGATATACGTCGACGACATCGCCGCGCACGCGGAAGGTGCCACGTGCCAAATCATAGTCATTGCGATCGTACTGAATATCGATAAGCGCATGGATAAAGTCATCGCGCTCAAGCGGCACCTTCTTGTCGACGTTCGGAGCTAGGCCCGCATAGTCCTCGGGAGAGCCAATGCCATAGATACACGAGACCGATGCGACGACGATCACATCGCGTCGAGATAGCAGCGATGCCGTCGCCTGATGGCGCAGCATCTCGACCTCTTCATTAATCGAGGAGTCTTTCTCGATATACGTATCACTCTGAGGTACATATGCCTCGGGCTGATAGTAGTCGTAGTACGATACAAAATAGACCACGGCGTTGTTAGGGAAGAATTCCTTGAGCTCGCTCGCAAGCTGAGCGGCAAGCGTTTTGTTGGGAGCCATGACCAGCGTCGGCTTCCCCAGGGCCTCAATAGTCTTAGCCATCGTGAAGGTCTTGCCCGAACCAGTCACGCCCAGCAAAACCTGATAGCGATCTCCGTCCCTCACGCCCTGCACAAGCGACTCAATGGCCTTAGGCTGGGAACCAGAGGGCTCGTATGGAGACACGACCTCAAACGGCACCTCAGAGCCCTCAACGCCAAAACGTTTGAGCTCTCCTCCAACACGCTCAACTTCAAATTCCGCCATGGATACTCCTAACTCATATATCTGCAGTATACGCAGGCGGCAGGCATAGTCCTATACGAACCAATCGGGATAGAGGGTCTTGTAGCGAACCCAGGCATTATTGACACGAATCAGATACGCCTGCGTCTCGGGAAAGGTGATTGCATTATGAAGTGACGTGCTCTGCTGCGCCCATCCGTCGACATTGCCCATGCCGGCGTTATAGGCGGCAATGGCACTGTCAGTCGACCCGTTAAAATACGTCAGAAGATACGAAAGATACGCACAGCCAAACTCGATGTTCGTAGCGGGATCGTTAAGGTCGTCGGCTGAATACTCGCTGCCATCAACAAGACCCTTGGCAATCATATCCTGGGCAGTCTCGGGCATCAGCTGCATCAAGCCCTGTGCGCCTTGATTCGACTCGGCCTCGGGATCCCAATTCGATTCCGACTTTATGACGGCACACACCAGATACGGATCAAGATTGTGCGAAATGCTCGATTGCTTTACGTACGCCTCGTAGTCAATTGGATACAAAGGCTTAAAGAAGGCGGCGGGAGCATACGAGTAGACGAGCGAAATAAGGCCGAAGACGAACATAACGGCAAGTGGCGCCACGCGATACCACGTAAAGAAATGTGTCTTAGGCATCGGTCTCCTCCCTATCCACTACATCCCCGAAGCCATGACGCGCAAGCCATGCGTCCAGTTGTTCAAAGAGCGAGTTATCGCCTGCCTCATTATCGATTACCGTCGTAGCGAGATTGCAAAGCGAAGCCTCATCAGGTTGGCATGCTGAGCGCGCATCAAAATCAGAGGACTCCATACCACGATGAATGGCACGCTCGCGACGAACTGCTAAAGGAGCGCTGATAACCAGAATTTCATCAGCCAGGCCAAAAGCATCCTCAAAACCAGTCGGGGCAGAAACTTCGACAACCGCAAAGGGATAACGGGGGGACGAAACCGTGCAGCAAACCGGATCGAGAATCCTCAGTGACAGCTGTTCGATGAGAACCGGATGAACGATGTCGTTGAGCCGCGCAACTGTATCAGGAGAGGCGAAAGCTCGAGCAGCGAGGACATTGCGGCGAATGCCGCCCTCCCCGTCCAGAATGTCCCAACCGAATTCTTCAGCGAGGGCATTGACGATATCGAAGCCCGGCACATACAGCGATTTGGCAAGCTCATCAAGATCGATAAGCATGGCGCCATGAGATTCGAGGTAGCGGCAGGCAGTCGACTTACCCGAAGCAATATTGCCCAAGACAAAAACGGTAAACATCAAGTCCTCCCTAACGCCAATGGGAGTTATTATCGCGCAAATACAAAAGAAGGACTCAAAATACAGCCAAACAGTAAGACAAGCTAAACGAAGGCGAGTTCTTGTATTACAACTCTCTATCAAACGCAAAAAGGGGGAGGCCGCGAGGCCTCCCCCTTCTCAGTTCTAGCGTACGGCTCGGTGCCGTCCACCGGTCAGCGGCGCCCTGGCCTCCCACGGGC